>NZ_JBCNLB010000013.1:0-161362 GCF_039595735.1 Duganella sp. | reverse complement strand
CATGCAGCTTGAAGGATTGCAGAGCTTGAGCGACAATCAGACCGCACGGCTCTCCGCCGTGATTAACTGATCGGGGACCCAGCCCCTTGAGAATCACATCTCATACACCACACCTGGGGACACAATCCATGCGCCAGCTAAACGGCGTGTATTCTCAGTATTTCAATCGCCGCCATGCGTTAGTGGGTCACGTATTCCAAGGGCGCTACAAAGCCATACTCGTGGACAAGGAGAGCTATTTGCTGGAAGTGGCGCGCTACATTGTCTTGAATCCCATCCGGGCCGGTATGGTCGACCATCCTGGTCAGTGGCATTGGAGCAGTTTTAATCTGACATCGACAGCCATTTCTCTTCCAGCCTGGCTGGAAGTGAGCTGGCTGCTGTCGAAATTCGGCAATGAAGCCCATACCGCCCAAGAGGCCTACCGCCGCTTCGTCCTGGCAGGCATTGGCGGGAACAGTCCTTTGGAAAACACTTACCGCCAGCTAATCTTGGGAAGCGAGCAGTACATTCAGCACTTTCAAGCGCCGACGCGATCAACCAGCAGCGACGGGACAACGCGGACGCAACGCAGCGCCCTGGCACTTCCCCTGCTTGCCTACCAAGAAAAGTTCCCCGACCGGGACGTCGCAATAGCAGAAGCCTACCGCACCAACGCCTATACACTCACCGAAATCGCCCGCCATTTTGGTGTGTCACTTGCAACAGCCAGCCGA
This sequence comes from Duganella sp., assembly GCF_039595735.1. NCBI lineage: Bacteria > Pseudomonadati > Pseudomonadota > Betaproteobacteria > Burkholderiales > Oxalobacteraceae > Duganella > Duganella sp. The sequence continues at coordinate 160,646 of NZ_JBCNLB010000013.1, read as the reverse complement.
GCCGCCAGAAAATACAGCAGCTAAAGCTGGGCTCGTGTAGAAATGGCGGACCTGACCCCGGAGTTTAATAGGTGAGGCGGAGCTGGAGGTAGGCGGTGCGCGGGGCGGCGGTCATGCGGCCAGCGTTGCCGTCGACGTTGCGGGTGTAGTAGCGCTTGTCCGACAGGTTGTTGATGCCGGCCGCCACTTCGTAAGCCCGCTGTTTCCAGGACAGTTGGGCGTTCCAGACGCGGAAACCAGGAATCACACCGACGCCGCCATTGGCCGCTTCCACTACCGTGTTGGCGGTGTCGGAGTATTGCCTGGTCTGGTGCGTGGTGGACAGGTTGGCAGTCCAGGCGCCGACGCGGTAGCGCGCGCCAACGGTGTCGGTATTGCGCGAGTAGAACGGCACGTCCAGCCCGGCCGTGGCGCCCGATTCCTGAATGGCTTTGGTGTAGGTGTAGTTGGCAAAGACGTTCAGGCCCGCCAGCGCGCTGGCTTCGTCAAAGCTGTAGTCGACCGCAGTTTCGATGCCGTCATGCCTGGTCGCGCCGATGTTCTGGAATGTCGCCGGCACGATGCCAGGCACTTGCGCGATCTGGTTGTCGAACTTCAGTTTGAAGGCGGTCACTTCCGCGCTCAGCGCGGCGGTTTTCCAGCGCGCACCCACTTCGGCGGTCTTGGCCAGTTCCGGTTTGAGCGGATTGGACGGTGTTTGCGAGTTCAACTGGGTGTTTTGCACCGCGCCAAACGAGGTGGTGTAGTTGGCAAACACGGTCAGCGCACGGTTGACCAGGTAGGCCACGTTCAGCGATGGCAGGGCTTTGTTGTTGTCGGACTCGAAGTTGGACTTGGCCGCGACATCGTCGCGCGTCGAGGAGATTCTCTCGTAGCGCACGCCCGGTGTGATGCGCCAGGCACCCAGCGCGATGCGGTCGTCGACATACGCCGCGTGCGCATCGGTGCTGTTGATGAAGGTGGTGGTGGCGCCGTTCACGCCCGTAGCGACATTCTGGACGAAGCTGTTGTCGTCGCCGCGCTCGCGAAGGTAGCGGTAGCCCACTGTGACGTCGTGCGTCATGCCGCCAGCGTTGAAACGCTGGGTGTAGCGCGGCTCGATGCCGGTCACCTGGTAGTTGCGCGGCTGCCAGGTGAGCTGGGTCCTGGCGGCGTTGATCAGGGAACTCTGGCGGAAGCTTTCGTTGTAGTAGGCCTTGATTTCAAATTCCTGCGTGGCCGAAATGGTGTTCAGGTAGCCCACGTCCACGCCTTTGCGGTCGCCGCTCCAGAAGTCGGTCGGGCGGGTGTTCTGGAATGGATCGGCGTTGTATTGCGCCACGGTCAGGCCGCCCGGCGTGCGCGACAGCACGTCGTAGTACGAGACTTTGCCGTACACCTCGCTGCTGGCATTGAGCGGATAGCGGAATTTCACGGCGACGTCGTTAACGCGCTCGTCGCTGCCGGCGCGCCATTCGGTGCCTTCCATGCCCGAATACATCAGCGCCAGGCCGAAACCGTTGCTGGCGGTGCCGCCGACGAAGGCGCTGTACTGGCGGTTGCTGCCGCCCTGGCCAAAGTCGTTGTAGCGGACGGTGGCGTCGCCGCTCAGCCCCTCGCCTTGGGGAATGTCACGGCTGCGGAAGTTGATGATGCCGCCGACGTTTTGCGGGCCGTAGCGCACCGCGCCGCCACCGCGCACCACGTCGATCGATTCGATATTGTTCAGGCTGACCGGCGCAAACGACAGCTGCGGCTGGCCGTATGGCGCCACCGCCAGCGGAATGCCGTCCAGCAGCACGGTCGAGCGCGGCGAATACCGCCCGGTCAGGCCGCGCACACCGATGTTCAGGGAGATGGCGCTGCCGGCCGTGCCGGAATTGTCGCTGGCCTGTACGCCCGGAATGCGCCGCAATACGTCGCCAATGTTGGCAGCGCCGCTCTCGGCAATGCTTTCCTTGTCCACCACGGTGCGCGCGCCGGCAAAATTCTTCACGCTGTTTTGCAGGCCTGACCCCAGCCAGCTGCCCGACACCTGGATGGTTTCCATCGGCGGTTCGTCGGTTTGTTGGGCTTGCGCGGCCGGAGCCAGCAAGACGGATACAGCTGCAGCCAATGCAGTCAGTTTGAATTCAGGCATGTGAAGAACGATGAGTATTTGAAATGTTGCGAATGATAACACTTCTCATTCGCAATTTCCAACGGATCTCCGGCATGGTCTATAATTGACGAATGCTTAAGACGCTTCGACGCCAGACCCTGCATTTATGGATTGCCATGCTGGCCGTCCTGTTTGCCGCGCTCGCGCCGACGGTATCGCATGCGCTGGCCGCGTCCACTTCCAGCGTGCTGGCGGAAATGTGCTCGGTCGACGGCCCTGGCAAGAAGGCGCCGACCAACACCATGCACGGCATGGAGCATTGCCCCTATTGCGCCACCTCCGGCGGTGCCCCCGCACTGGAGCCGCCCGCCCTGACCGGCTTTGCCGTCATCGGTGGCCACGATTTCTATCCGCCGCTGTTTTACACGGCACCGCAACCGCTTCATACCTGGAGCGCCGCCAGTCCGCGCGGGCCTCCCGCCCTTTCCTGATCGTTCGCTTTATTCCGCAGTCCGCATGTGCGTGGGCTGCGGCCATCCATATGCATCATCAGGAATACAATGAAAACCACTATGTCTCCACTGGCATTGGCGCTGCTGGCCGTCTTTGCCACCGCCTATGCTGAAGAAGCACCTCACACCGTCAACATCGTAGGCACCCGCCCTACTTCGCTGCCGATCCAGATTCCAACCACGATCGAAAGCATCTCCCGCGAAGACATCGAACGTGATATCAATGCCACCGATGCCGAGGATGCGCTCAAATACCTGCCCAGCCTCCTGGTGCGCAAGCGCTATATCGGCGACTACAATCACGCCGTGCTGTCCACGCGCGCATCTGGCACCGGCAACAGCGCGCGTTCGATGGTGTATGCGGACGGCATCCTGCTGTCCAATTATCTCGGCAACGGCGCGACCTTTGCGCCGCGCTGGGGCATGGTCAGCCCGGAGGAAATCGAGCGCGTTGATGTGCTGTATGGCCCCTTCTCCGCGGCGTATGGCGGCAATTCGGTTGGCGCGGTGGTCGATTACGTCACACGCATGCCGGCCGCGTTTGAAGCGCACGCCAAGCTGACGCTCACGCATCAGCCGTTCAAGCTCTATGGCAGCAGCGACAAGTACGACGGCCGGCAAGGCAACTTCGCGCTGGGCGACCGCAATGGCGCCTGGTCCTGGTTCATCGATATGAGCCGCACCGACAGCGAGGGTCAGCCGCTGACCTTCCCTACGCGCCTGGTCAGCGCTGGCGCTGTGGGCGCCGCCGGCACACCGGTGACCGGCGCCGTGGCTGACGTCGACCGCACCAACAATCCGTGGTATCTGCTGGGCGCGGCCACGCAGTACCACACGGTGCAGGATCAGCTGAAGGCCAAGCTGGCCTACGACTTCTCACCGACCATGCGCGCCACTTATACCTTTGGCCTGTGGCGCAATGATTCTGAGGGCCGCCCGAATTCTTATCTGCGCGATGCGAACGGCAAGCCGGTCTACAGCGGCGCAATCAATATCAATGGCCGCAGCTATACGCTGGGCCAGACCGATTTCAATCTGTCCAACGAAGACCTGCAGCACTTCATGCACGGCTTGACCGTAAAGACCAACACCAGGGGTGTATTCGATTGGGAAGTCGCTGCCAGCTTGTATGACTACGACAAGGATCAACTGCGCGCCGCTACCATCGCGCTGCCGGCGGCACTCAATGGCGGCAACGGACGGCTGGTGAATCAGGGCGGCACCGGTTGGAGTACGTTTGCCGCCAAAGGCGTGTGGCGCCCAACTGCCGCACACCTCGCGGAATTCGGCTATCAGCGCGAAGCCTACAAGTTAAGCAACACGGAGACCCCGACTGATAACTGGATCGACAGTGCGGCGGTCGGCAATCCGACTTCGCGCTTCGCCGGCAAGACCGAGATCAACAGCCTGTATGCGCAGAACACCTGGAAGTTCGCGCCGAAATGGAAGACGGTGCTGGGTGCACGCCTTGAGCACTGGCATGCGCACGATGGCGTGACTGCCAACGCCACAGCCGTCGCACGGCACGCGGAACGCAGCGAGAACTACATTTCGCCCAAGGCTGCATTGGCCTACCAGGCCAGCGAAGACTGGATGCTGAAAGCGTCGCTGGGCCGCGCGGTGCGCATGCCGACGGTGTCCGAGCTGTATCAGGGTGGGGTCAATGCAGCCGGGCAGCTGAGCAACAATGATCCCAATCTGAAGCCGGAAAAATCGTGGACCACGGAGCTGACCGGTGAGCGCAAGCTGGCCGACGGCTATCTGCGCCTGACTGCCTTTGGCGAACGCACCACGGACGCGCTGTATTCGCAAACCAACGTGCTGGTGCTGCCGATGGTGACCAATATCCAGAACGTGAATCTGATCCGCACCAAGGGTCTGGAAGTCTCCTACGCAGCCAAAGTGTTGGGACTGGACCTGAGTTCCAGTGTAACGTGGACCGATTCAAAGATCATCCGCAATGACAAGGCCCCGGGCAGCGTCGGCAAATGGCAGCCGCGCATCCCGGAATGGCGTGCCACCGGTGTCGCCAGCTACGCCTTCGACGACAAGCTCTCCCTTACGCTGGCGGCGCGCTACAGCGGCAAGCAGTATTCGACTTTGGATAACTCAGACATCAACGGCTTTGCCTACCAAGGCTCCAGCAAATACTTCACGGCGGATGCCCGACTGCACTATCGCATCAATCGGCAATGGAGCCTGGCGCTGGGCGTGGATAACCTGAATAACTACCAATATTGGAATTTCCACCCATACCCGCAACGCACCTACGTCGCTGAGCTGAAGTTCGACCTGTAATCCAGGCGCCGCCAAACATTCTGGCGGCGCTCTGCGCATTTTTAACATTCATATGATATACTTCTTTACGTCGAAACTTCATAGAGACCGAGAGAACATCATGCTGAGCACCGAACACAAAGCCATCATCACTGCCACTGTTCCTATTCTTGAACAAGGCGGCGAAGCCCTGACGCGCCACTTCTACCAGACCATGTTCCGCGACTATCCGGAGGTGAAGTCGCTGTTCAATCAGGCGAATCAGACCGAAGGCACGCAGCAACGCGCGCTGGCCAACGCGGTGCTGATGTATGCGAAGAATATCGAGAAGCTGGAAAATCTCGGCCCGCTGGTCAACACCATCATCAACAAGCACGTCTCGCTGCAAATCCAGCCGGAGCACTACCCTATCGTCGGCGCTTCGCTGCTGAAAGCGATCCGCGAGGTGCTGGGCGAAGAAGTGGCGACTGACGCAGTGATTGAAGCCTGGGCCGCGGCTTACGGTCAGTTGGCCGATATTCTGATCGGCGCGGAAGAAGGCATCTATAAACAGAACGAACAGGCCGAAGGCGGCTGGCGCGGCGCCCGCACCTTCAACGTGGTTTCGAAGACGGTGGAAAGCGACGAGATTACCTCCTTCGTGCTGGAGCCGGCCGATGGCGGCAAGGTTGTTGCGCACAAGCCTGGCCAGTACATAGGCCTGAGCGTGAAGGTGAACGGCAACGAACAGCGCCGTCAGTATTCGCTGTCCGCAGCGGCCAATGGCGTCAACTATCGCATCAGCGTCAAGCGCGAAGATGGCGGCCTGGTGTCGAACTACCTGCACGATCAGGTGAATGTGGGCGACAGTATCGATGTGTTCCCGCCGGCTGGCGACTTTGTGCTGTCCGACAGCGACAAGCCGCTGGTGCTGATCAGCGGCGGCGTGGGCATCACGCCAACGCTGGCGATGCTGACGGCGGCGCTGACCAGCAATCGCCCGGTGCACTTTATTCACGCGGCGCGCCACGCCGGTGTGCACGCCTTCCGCGATCATATCGATGCGCTGGCGGCCAAGCACCCGCAGCTGCAACGCTTCTACTGCTACGAGACCGCCGATGTGGAGGCGCCGCAGCCTGACGCCACCGGCTATCTGAATCCGCAACATCTGGCCAAGTGGTTGCCAGTGACGCGCGATCTGGAGGCCTACTTCCTGGGTCCTACGCCGTTCATGAAGGCCATCAAGTCGCATCTGGCGGAATTGGGCGTGCCGCAGTCGCAGACTTACTATGAGTTCTTCGGTCCTGCCGAAGCTTTGGCTTGATGCGATTTTCAACTATGTAAAGCTGGATTTCTTCGTGTACTCGGGTGGGCGTGGATGCAATACTTGAAGCATCCACGCATCACTCAAGGAAAACATGAAGCGCAGAACTCTGTTGAAACTGGCGGCCGGCAGTGCCGCCGTTGCCGGCTTTTCGCCTGTCTCGCTGGCCGTCGCCGCACCATTGAAGGAGCTGCGGCTCGACTACGCTTATTATTCGCCCGCCAGTCTGGTGCTGAAGCGCTTCGGATGGCTGGAAGAAGAATTCAAGGCTGACGGCGTGCAGGTGCGCTGGGTGCTCAGTGCCGGCAGCAATCGCGCGCTGGAGTATCTGAACGCGAACAGCATCGATATCGGTTCTTCCGCCGGCCTGGCCGCCTTGCTGGCCAAGGCGAACGGCAATCCGATCAAGACGCCGTATATTTTTTCGCGCCCCGAATGGACGGCGCTTGTCGTGCGCAAGGATTCAAATATCCGCACCGTGGCAGATTTGAAGGGCAAGAAGGTGGCGGCCACCAAGGGTACCGATCCCTATCTGTTCCTGCTGCGCTCTTTGCAGACGGCTGGCCTGAAGCGCAGCGACATCGAGCATGTAAGTTTGCAGCATGCGGATGGACGCGCAGCGCTGGAGCAAGGCAAGGTGGATGCGTGGGCGGGCCTCGATCCGCACATGGCCGCAAGTGAGCTGGAATCCGGCTCGAAGCTGATATACCGGAATGTGGCATTCAATACGTATGGCTTCCTGAATGTGCGCGAAGACTTCCTGGCCGCGCGGCCGGCGGAAGTGGCGCGTGTGATCAAGGCGTACGAGAGAGCGCGGGCCTGGATACGGGCGAATCCTGGCGAGGCCGCCAGGATTCTGTCTGAGGAGGCCAAGGTGTCATTGCCGGTGGCGCTGCTGCAGGTGAAGTTGCGCAGTGATTTCAGCAATCCACAGCCGGGCAGCGAGCATGTGAAGGCCCTGCAGGTGGCCGCGCCGATTCTGAAAGATGAGTCGCTGGTGAAGGCCGACGCGGATCTGCACCGCGCCATCGCGGAGCTGGTCGATACCCGCTTCGCCCAACCCTACATCGCCCGCGCGTAGGAACGATCGCCATGCGCAGCCAACTGGCGGTCCAGCCGCCCGCCACTCTGCCAGAGCGCCGACGCGAAGGCGCGCCCCGGCGCGATGATGTGCAGCTGGATGCACCGTCGGCTGCGGATGCGGCGGAGCTGGCGTCGGCCGCGCAGGCGGCGCAGGTCAGAATCGCGGCTGCCGTGCGCAGGGCTGCTGGCGAGCGAGCGCGGGGTGCTTTGCTTGCGTTGCTGCTGCCGGTGGCGGCGTTGCTGGCGATCGAATTCTCTGTGCGCGGCGGGCTGCTTCCTTCCAACCTGCTGCCCGCGCCGACGCAAATACTCGACACGCTGCGCGATCTCGGCACGCGGGGTCTGCTCAGCCACATCGGCGCCAGCACCGTGCGCGTGGCGGCCGGCTTTGCGGGCGGCGCGCTGCTGGCCATCCTGCTTGGCGCCACGGTCGGCTTGAGCCGTCACGCTGAAGCCATCCTCGATCCCACTTTCCAGGCCCTGCGCGCCATCCCTTCACTGGCCTGGGTGCCGCTGTTGCTGCTCTGGCTCGGCATCGACGAGGCGCCAAAAATCGTCCTGATCGCCATTGGCGCCTTCTTCCCCATCTACATGGGCGTGGCCTCCGGCATCCGCGGTGTCGACCGCAAACTGATTGAAGTCGCACGGCTCTATCGCCTGTCCAATATCGCCCTGACAAAGCGTGTGCTGCTGCCTGCCGCCCTGCCGGCCATCCTGACTGGCTTGCGCAATGGCCTCAGCCTCGCCTGGATGTTCATGGTGGCGGCAGAACTGATCGCCGCCAGCAAGGGCCTCGGTTATCTTTTATCGGACGGCCGCGAAACCAGCCGCGCCGACATCGTGCTGGCGGCCATCTTCCTGCTGGCCATCCTCGGCAAGATCAGCGACACGCTGATGGCCGTCATTGAAAAACGCAGCCTCGCATGGCGCGACAGCTACGCATGAGCATTGCACTCGATATTCACGTTGAAGAAAAACGCTACGGCGCCCGCACTGTCCTGCGCGATGTCAGCCTGCAGCTGCAGGAAGGTGAGATGGTCAGCCTGATCGGCGCCAGCGGCTGCGGCAAAAGCAGCCTGCTGTCCATCGCCTCGGGCCTGGATCGCAGCTTCAAGGGACAGATAAAACTCGACGGCGCGCCACTGAAAGGCGTAAGCAGCGACATCGGCTTCATCTTCCAGGAGCCGCGCCTGTTTCCATGGCTGACGGTGGCGGAAAACGTCGCCTTCGACAGCGACAACGCGCTGGCTTCGCAAAGACTGGTCATGCGCCTGCTGGCCGAAGTCGGCCTGCAAGAGCATGCAAACGCGCTGCCCAAACAGCTCTCCGGCGGACAGGCGCAACGGGCCGCCATCGCGCGCGGCCTGTTCACGCAGCCACGCGTGCTGCTGCTCGACGAACCTTTCTCCGCGGTCGATGCTTTCACCCGCATGAAGCTGCAGGACCTGTTGCTGAAGGTCGCCTTTCAGCACAAGCTCACTGTGCTGCTGGTCACGCACGATATCGACGAAGCGCTCTATCTGAGCGACCGCATCGTCCTGCTGGATGGCGGCCTGACCGAGTTCCATCCCGGTCCGGCACCGCGCAAGCGCGGCGACGTGGAGGCGGCCCAGTTAAAGGCCGCCATCCTCGACAGCCTGCACGTTTAGAACTTGGCGCGCACGCCAAACACCACGTTACGGCCTGGCAGCGGCGCGATATCCTTCAATACCGAGGTCGATACGCGAATCTCTTCGTTGGTGAGGTTCTTCGCCAGCAGGAACCAGGTCAGATCGTAATCGCCCACTTTCTGCGTGTAAGACAGGTTGGCGTTCAGCTGGTTGTAGCCCGGGGTGTCGGTGGTCTCAAACGAAGCCAGACGATCCTGAGACTGCGCGTGCACCAGCGACAAACCAGCGCGCCAGTTGCCCATCTTGTACGCCGTGCTGACGCCGACGCGGGTGGCCGGTTGCAGCGGCAGATTGCCGCCGCGTTCCAGTTTGCCGTGCGAGGTGTCGGCAAACACGCGGCCCGACCATCCGGCGCCGGTCGGGTTGTATTCCAGTTCCGCTTCCGCGCCCTGGATGGTGGCGTCGGCCTGTTCGAAAATACGTTCGCGCAGCTCGTCACCCGGATTGCCCTCTTCATCCAGCAGGTTGCCGGTGATGTGACCATAGATGAAATCACTGACCTTGTTGCGGAACACGTTGGCCTTCCAGCGTACCAGCCCGGTGGTCTTCTGAAGGTTGATCTCGATATTGCGTGAGGTCTCCTTCTTGAAATCGGCATTGCCGATGTCGAAGGTGACAGTGGCGTCGTGCGGGCCGCTGGAATACAGCTCCTCCGTCGACGGCGCACGTTGCGCGTACGAGAAAGTCGCGCCCAGCGCATAGCCCTGCACGAACGGCCACTGGCCGCCCACCGATGCCGACTGCAGGTTGAACGAGCGGTTCATGCCAGTCACCGGTTCGCGCTTGACGCGCTCCACGCGACCGCCGGCGTTGAACTTGACCGGGCCAAACTCGGTTTCCTCCACCAGGAAGACGGCGTTGGAGGTGGAATGCGTGACCGGCACGGTGTCCGGGCCGCCCTGCGCGCTCAGTGCGGAGAAGTTGGTGTTCTCGGTCTGCACGCCAAAGGTGCCGTGCCAGCCCGCCACCGGCTTGTGGGTCAGTTCGAAGCGGGTTTCCAGCGAGTGGTTCTTGAACAGCACTTCCGGTGCGCCGTCTTCGCCAATTTCAGCGTGCTTGTAGTCGGTGTAGCCGGCCTTGAACTTGAAGGTTTCGAAGCCCTCGAACGGCGACTTCACCAGGCTGTCGATATCGAAACGGTTCTGCTTCTGGTCGATCTTTGAGCCTTCTGCGCTGGGAATGCCATACACATTCGACAGACGCGAGGCCGATACGCCAACGAAGCCCCAGTTATCAATGTAAGAGCCGCCGATGCCGCCGGTGCGCGAGCGCGTGTCCGAATGCGCCAGGCGGCCGACTGGCGTGTTGTAGTCGTCGGCGTTGCGCAGGTTGCCGTCGATGTGCCAGGCCAGCTTGTCGACCGCGCCGTCCAGCGTGCCGGAGACGTTACGGCCGCTGTCGACCGTGCTGCCGCGCGCTTCCATCTGGCCGGTGAGCCTGGGCTCCAGCGCCGTCGGGATGCGCTCATTCACCACGTTGACCAGGCCACCGATCGCGCCCGAGCCATACAGCAGCGCGGCCGGGCCGCGCAGGATCTCGATCTGCTGCGCGGTCGCCCCTTCCGCCGCCACCGCGTGGTCGTTGGACAGGCCGGAGACGTCGGAGACTGCCATGCCGTTTTCCAGCATCTTGACGCGCGCGCCTTCCAGGCCGCGGATGATGGGGCGCGAAGCACCGGCGCCAAACGCCGATGCCGACACGCCCAGTTCCTGCGACAGCGTCTCGCCCAGCGAGCTGCCGGATTTGTCGCGCAGCTCATCGCCGGCCAGCACCTTGGCCGGGGTCAGGATCTGGTCGTTGGCGGTATTGCCGAACGGGTTGGCCGTCACCACCACTTGCGGCACCACGGCCGTTTGGGCGAAAGCGAGCGAATAAGCGGACAGGATCGCGCTGGCCAGCAGCGTGCGTTGAATATTCATGTAAAACCTCTAGCAAAATAGATGACAGCTCGCGCAGCGCGCCCTTGCGGCGCACTGCAGCGAAAAACTCAAAACTGGGAACGGATTTTGGGTGTCAGGCCAGAGGGGGAGCGCGGGACTGGAAGACGCAGGTGGTGCGCTGGCAGGCGGCCAGCGTGGCCTGGATGGTGACCGGGCCGGTGCTGAGGGTGGAGATGGCCAGCGTGAGCGGAGAGCTGGTGATGGCGGCGCCCATCTGCGCCACCGACACGCACTCCGAGCAGACCTTGTGGACCGCCACACGCTTGCGGTGCTCGGCCTGGTCCTCGTCAGTCAGCTGGACATTTTGCTGCTCGGCGCCGCTCCAGTGGGTATAGGCGTGCGTCACCCCGATCTGCTGCGTCAGGAGCAGCAGAAGCGCGAGCAACACATGAACGATGGGCAGGCGGCGAATCATGGCCGGTATTCTAGCGTGATAAGATGGCGGGATGCAAACCTCTATCGCCGAATCTCAAATCCGCTCGACCGGCGCGCGCGTGACCCGCCAGCGCGTGATGGTGCTTGATTTTTTGCTCACGCAGGACAAATCGCTGACTCATCACGAGATCCAGTCCCATCTCGCCCAGCAGGCGCACGCGGAGCTGGACCCGGTCACGCTGTACCGCGTGCTGGAATGGCTGACCGAGCATGAACTGATCCACCGCATCCCCGGCGCCGACCAGGTATGGCGCTTCAGCGCGGGCGCCGGCCACCACGCCCACGAGCACGCGCACTTCCAATGCACCAAGTGCGAACAGGTGACCTGCTTTACCGACGTTTCGCTGCCGCGCAAGATCAAGCTGCCGGAAGGCTTTCATACGCAGGAAATCGACTTTCTCATCAAGGGCACTTGTCCGAAATGCAGCAGCAACTGATGGTATGATGCGCGTCCATGAAAAAGACGCTCATCACCCTCGCCTGCGCGCTGGCCGTTGCCGCCTGCGCCCCATTCACGCCGCAGCAAGCGGCCAACCCGGACCTGACGGTATCCGGCCTGCGCTTCATCGGTGAACAGCGCCTGCCATGGCGCCTGCAGTTCAACGGCACCATGGTCGGCGGCCTGTCGGGCATCGACTACGACGCCGCCAGGGATGAATGGGTGATGATCAGCGACGACCGTTCGCAGTTCAATCCGGCGCGCTACTATCGCGCCAGGCTGGCCTACGATGCGCAGTCGTTCCAATCGGTGCAGCTGACCGGCGTCAGCACCTTCCTGCAGCCGGACGGCACGCCCTATCCTTCGCGCGAGGAATCCAAGCGCAGCAACGGCGTGGTGCCGGACCTGGAAACGCTGCGGGTCGACCCGCACGACGGCAGCATCTGGTACGGCAGCGAGGGCGATGTGGCGCTGTCGCTGGACCCGTTTATCCGCCGCGCCGCGCCGGACGGCCGCTATCAATACACCCTGCCGCTGCCGCCGCTGTTCACGGTATCGAAGGAGCACACGTCCGGCCCGCGCAATAACCAGAGTTTCGAGGGCTTCAGCTTCACGCCGGATGGCCGCACCCTGTGGGTGGCGCTGGAGGGCCCGATGTACCAGGATGGGCCGGAGCCGACGCCGACCCAGGGTGCGGTCAACCGCATCACCCACTTTGCCCGCGACGGCAAGGTGCTGGGCCAGTACGCCTATCCGCTGGAGGCGATTCCGGCCGCGCCCGGCAAGGGCAAGTACGCCGACAACGGCATCTCGGAAATCCTGTCGCTGAGCGAAACGCGCATGCTGGTGATGGAACGTTCCGGCGTGCAGGCGGACGACGGCTCGTACAAGGACTATGTGCGCATCTACGAAATTGACACTGCGGGCGCCAGCGATGTGCAGCATCTGGCCACGCTGAAAGGCGCCGGCTATCAGCTGGTGAAGAAGCGGCTGGTGCTGGATATCGGCGACCTGAAGCTGCCGATCGTCGACAACCTGGAAGGCATGGCTTTCGGCCCGCGCCTAGCCAACGGCCACGCCAGCCTGGTGCTGATCTCCGACGACAACTTCAGCAAGACGCAAGTCACCCAGCTGCTGCTGTTCGACGTCCTCCCCTGAGATGACCGGCGGCGACAGGCAATTGTCGCAGCGGCAGCAGCGCTCAAAGCCCGGCACCGGATCGCCAAAGTAGTCCAGCAGCAGCTTCCAGCGGCAAAAGCCGCTCTGGGCGTAGGCGATCATGCGCTCCAGTTTTTCGCGGTCGAGTTCATGCTTTTCGTCGGGCGCCTTGCTTTTCATGAGGAAGAACTTCTGCAGGCGCGTGTCGTCGTGGTAGTACAGCAGCGTGCATTCGGCGTCTTCGCCATCGCGGCCGGCGCGCCCGGATTCCTGGTAGTAGGCTTCCAGATTGCCCGGCACCTGCAGGTGGATGACAAAGCGCGTATCGCTCTTGTCGATGCCCATGCCAAAGGCGTTGGTGGCCACCATCACGCGGCGCTCGCCGCTCATGAACAACTCCTGGTTTTCGCTGCGTTCGGCGGCCTTCAGGCGGCCGTGATAGAGGGTGACGCTTTCGCCGGCCTCCAGCAGCATCTGGTAAGCCTCCTTGGCCGCCTTGACGGTGGCGGCGTAGACGATGCCCACGCCTGGCGTGTTGCGCACCAGTTCCAGCAGCGTGGCGTTTTTTTCGTCCGGGTTAGTCACCTGGCGCACGCGGTATTGCAGGTTGGGCCGGTAGATGCCGGTGTTGACCACCCGCATGGCGGGACGCCCCAACTGGGCGCGGATATCGTCGATCACGTCATCGGTGGCGGTGGCGGTCAGGGCCAGCACCTGCGGCTGGCCCAGGGCAGCCAGCGCGGCGCCGATTTCCAGGTAGGCCGGCCGGAAGTCGTGCCCCCATTGCGAGATGCAATGGGCCTCATCGATCACCAGCAAGGCCACTCCGGTTTGCTGCAGCAATAGCTGGAATTCGGCTGTGGCCAGCCGTTCGGGGGTGCAGAACACAATGTCCTTGCCAGCGTTTTCAATCGCCTGCAGGGCTTCCTGCTCGTCGCTGCGCGACAGGCTGCTGTTGACCTGGGCGGCGCTGGCGATGCCGGCCTCCTCCAGCTTTTCGGCCTGGTCCTTCATCAGCGAAATCAGGGGCGAGACCACCACGGTCAAGCCCTTGAGCAGGCGCGCCGGCAACTGGTAGCACAGCGATTTGCCGCTGCCGGTGGGCATCACGGCCAGGGTGTCGCGGCCGCCCAGCACGCTGTCGATCACACGCCGCTGGCCATCGCGCAGCGATTCGATGCCGAACACCTTGCGCAGCAGGCGGTCGATTTGTTTATGAGGTGAGGTAGTCATGCCGCCAACGTAGCAAACAACACAACAGCGGTATGTACGGCAGCGCACGGCCCTAGCGGCTTGACTGGCGAATCTGTCATACTAACGCTTTCAGCGGCCATCCCCAATAATGATCGACCCGAGACGAGAGCATGTACGGCGCCTGCTGCAGGTCGACGCCTACATCACTGACAACCATGGACAAAACGCCCTTCCCGTGCAGATCATCGATATCGCGCGCATGGGCGTGGCCTTTGTCAGTGACCGTCCCATGCCCACCGGCGCCCAGTTCGTGCTGCATTTCAGCTTCCCCGGCAGCGCCCTGCGCAACGACATCACGCTGACCGTGGTGCACAGCGCCGCCATCGGCACGCACGGCCGCTACCGCAACGGCGCGCGCTTCCTGACCATCTCGGACGAAGTGGCCGAGCGCATTTTCGAATACGTCACCACGGCGCCGGCCTGAGCCGGCGCCGCCCCGGCTACCAGCCGATATCCTTCAACAGCGGAAAAGTCAGGTCGTAAGGCGGCTTGACTTCGTGCTTCAGGTCGGCATTGATGGCCGGCTCCATCAACTGGTTGGGCGTGGCGCTGGTGTCGTAGTGCGAGACCGAGGAGCCGGGCTGGTTGGGCCGCGGCGCATACATCAGCACCCGGCCCAGCGCATCGGTGCCGGCGCGCACCGCCAGGTTGACGCCCAGGTTGGCAAACAAGCCGGAATGGCTGCGCGTGCGCCGCGCCAGCGCGCGCTTGAGCGCCAGCCCGTCCTCCAGCGTGATGCGCACCGCCGGGATGTGAATGCCGGGGTCGGCCCCGCCCAGGCCCGGCGGCGGCGCGCCGTCCACATTGTCCATCACGATCACGCCGATGGCGCCGGCATCCTGCAGGTTGTGGACCTTGATGACAAAGGTGCACAGGCCGCGGTCCACCAGCGCGATCTTGCCCTTGACCGCCAGCGCGTTGACGGCAGACAGCGGCACGCAAGCCAGGCCCAGGTCGGGCGGCGTATCCACCACAGGCATCACCTCGCCAGTCAGGCCCGGCGTGGCCAGTGGCGGGCCAAACGCGGCGGTGCCGACCTGGAGCACGCCGGCCACCTCGGGCGGCGCCAGGATGGTGAGGATGGGTGTGCCGGCCTGCAGCACGACCTGCGCGGCATTGGTGACCTGCACGCCGTTCCACACCAGCTTGCCCGACTTGACTGCCGACGCCGCGCGCTCGGCATTGCTCATGTCTTTCCACACCTTGCCGGTGCTGGTATCGAGCAGGAAGTAGTCCCAGATGCTGGGGATGCCGGCCAGCAGCTCGCCGGTCTGGTCGTCGGTATAGGTCTGAAAGCCGAGACCGTGCGCAAATTCATGCAGCAGCACGGTGACCAGGTCGGTATTCGGGCCGTGGTTGTTGTCCAGCCCCAGATAGAACGGCGAGCCGGTGAAGCAGCCGGGCTGGCCCAGATTGACGTTGAAGCGGGCGCGGATGTCTGGCGTGGCGGGGTCGGCGTCAAAGCCCAGCAGCTTGTTGCTCTCGGCCTTGCTGAACCAGGCGTGGCGCTGCGGCGCTTGCGGGAAATCGGCAAACACTTCCAGCGCGCCGGCGCTGCCCAGCACGGCCGCTGTTTCAGTGCAGGGCAAGGCGTCCCAGGTGGCCAGCACGCGGATCGGCACTTGGCTGTCCAGCGTCTCGCCCCACTTGCTGGCGGCAGCCTGGAACGCGTTCAGGCGCTGCGCGCCGAGCGTGGTGCCGGTGTTGCCGCCGACCGGCGCGACCGGCGTGGGGTCGTTGAAGCCCATGCCCGGCGGGTCGCCGTTGACGATGGTGATGGTGGCGGCTGCCCAGCTGACGGATGATATCAGCATGGCGGCGATGGCGGTCAGCAGGATTTTCATTTCAGGCCTCCCGGCGCCGGTTCGCAGCTCTCATGAACGCTGCCGTCGGGCGCCTTGCGCACCACGGCGTAGCGTGCCTGCCGCTCGTCCAGCATCAGACTGATGCCGCCATGAGCCGGACGCGGCGCCGGAGGCGTCTGCCGCAGCAGCGGCGTCGGCGCGCGGGCGGCGGCGGTCAGCAGCGCGGCCTGCTCGGGATTGGGGCCGGTCAGCTGGCCGGTCACCGGATCCTTGTACGCCATGAAGCCGCCCGGCCCCGGGGCCGCCGGCGCTGCCGGCTGGCTGACCACCTGCACGTGCGGAAAGCGCATCAGGCCATCTGGCCCCGCCTGCGCCGCCGCAGTGCCGGCCGCCAGTCCGCCGGCCAACAGCCACAGCCCGCGCGACTGGCGCAGACGGCGTGGCGCCACCAGTGCCAGTGCGCCCAGGAACACCAGCGCCACGGTGCCGGGTTCCGGAATGGCGTTGACGCTGACGCTGTCGATGCCGACGTAATTGCCGTTGAGGCTGGTGTCATCGACCACGTAACGGAAGGCGTAACGGCCGCTGGCGGGCGCAGCCAGGCCGCTGAGCGCCAGGCGGCGGTCCAGCCAGCCGGTGCCAGCGGGCGATTCAAACGCGGCCAGCAGCGAGAAGTCGGCGCCGACATTGGTGCTGGCGCCGGCGCTGCTGACATACACTTCCACCCGGTCGAGCAAGCCCTCGCCCAGCAGGCGCAGGGAGAAGTTCAGCGACTCGCCATTGACCAGCAGCAGTTCCGGCGTCAGCAGCCAGTTGCTGACGGCGCCGCCAAACGCGGCATTGTTGAAGTTGGCGGCGACGTAGGAACCGGCCGGCCCGTCGGCGGCGGCAAAGAATGCCGGATTCCCCTGAAACCAGCCGGTGCTGCCGGGCGGCGAGCTGTTGTTGATGAACGCCCAGCCATCGGCAGGCAGCGCGGCAACATCATTAAAGCCTTCCGACAACAAAGGCGCGGCAACGGCAGAGCAGCTGGCGGCGACTGCAAGCAGTCCTGCCAGGCG
Organism: Duganella sp.; assembly: GCF_039595735.1. NCBI lineage: Bacteria > Pseudomonadati > Pseudomonadota > Betaproteobacteria > Burkholderiales > Oxalobacteraceae > Duganella > Duganella sp. Next base: position 143,629 of record NZ_JBCNLB010000013.1, on the reverse strand, counting down.
TTTGATCAGGTTCATATCATCCCCCCAAGGGTAGCGTCACACGGCTCAACTTGCTGTGGTTAGACCCACGCCGCCGAAACGAAGTTCCCTGAAGAAGATAAAAATCTAGCGCGGCCAGCCGGCTTGGTAATGACGTGTCTGAAACTGAAGAATGTCCGCAAGAAACGGCATGATGTCGCAACTGGAATGCCACTCCCGCGCAAGCGGATCGTTGAGGTCCCGGTCATTGCAAGGCGCCGCCGGCTTGTGTGCCTGCAACGGATCGCGCAGTGCATGCTTTTGTTGGCGCGAGAGCACGCTGAAATGCCCCAATGAGTCGGCAAAATAGCCGACATCATTACGAAACGGCCCTTCAAGCTCGCCCAGACCGGGGCGCAAATCGTAGTACCAGATCGCTTTCGCAAGATAAATAATATATTCGCGATCGACACCGTGCAGACCCTGCTGCGCGATCTCACTCAACATTTCGTCAGCTGGCGACAGCTTCCCTCCGCCTTTGCCATTGGAGTTTCACGTAAGCGATCGTGCCAGCCAAGTCTCTGCCGACATAGTATTGCGAAGCCTCGGTTGCCAACCGCTCAAACTCATTCCATGAAGCAGCGGGATCCTCCAGCAATACCAAAATATCCGCAACATCGACCGTCGATAACCGGCCGAGCCTGGAAATCGCCACATCCACCGGACTTGGCAGCCAAATCGTCAGCGGCGATGCTTGGTCTCGCTCCAACTGCGTTGCCCTATCCTGCTTCAAGATCGTCAATCAGCCTGAAAATGGCTTCGGTAAAGGATTGCACATGACTTCCCGCCGCATGGGACGCGCGAGATCATGTTCTGCCGCTGAGCAGCCGACGCATTGATCCAGCTCAAACCAGCGTGGTGGCGATGCGCAGGCCGGCTTTCAGGGTGAGCGTGACGGGGGTTTTCTCGGCGATTTCCGCCATGCGGGACTTCTGTGCGTCATCCAGCGCGCCGCTGATCGCCAGGGAGCGGCGAATCAGCATGGCGCCGTCGTCGCCATGGCTCAGGTGCAGGTCGACATCCACCGCCTCCACCGGCCATTGCTTGCGATCGGCGTACATGCGCAGCGTGATGGCGGTGCAGGCGCCCAGCCCAGCCAGCAGGTAGTCATACGGCGCCGGGCCGGTGTTGCGGCCGCCGTTGCGGGCCGGTTCATCGCCGGTCAGGGCGTGGCCGCCGACCTCGATGCGGGTGCTGTAAGTGTCGCGTCCAATGTGCGCGCTGCCACGTGCCATGCTGTGTTTCTCCCTATGTAAAGCTTAAGTAAAGAAGCGTAAATGCGCTGATCTGCCCTGAAACGCACTGATATAATGGCAACTCTACCGTACCATGACGGTGTGCCGTCGAAACCATGCAAAAGATACTGCTTACCTGCTGCCTGACCGGCAGCGCTATTCTGCCCGCTTACGCCCAAACCACCACTCCCGAAAAGCCAGCCGCCAAGCCAGCCACGACCACCAAGGCCAAGGAAGCCGTCCCGGTCGTTCCAGAGGTAACTGTTTCCGCAGAGCGTCCCACCAACCGCATCGACCGCCAGGTCTACGATGTGAAGTCCGATGTGTCCAGCACCAACGGCACCGCCGCCGATGCGCTCAACAATGTCCCGTCGGTCAACGTCGACCCCGACGGCACCGTCACCCTGCGCGGCAGCAGCAATGTCCAGATCATGGTGGACGGCAAGCCGTCCGCCATGCTGCAAGGGGAAAACCGCGGCCCGGCCCTGCAAGCCATGGCCGCCGACGATATTGAATCGGTGGAAGTGATCAACAACCCCGGCGCGCAGTTCGGCAACGAAGCCGGCGGCGGCCCGATCCTGAACCTGGTGATGCGCCGCAACCGCAAGCCGGGCGGCTTCGCCACTGTCAACGGCAACGCCGGCACTGCCGGCCGCTACAACAGCGCGGTCAACGGCACCTACAACGAGGGCCCATGGGGCTTCCAGGGCAGCGCCAACGTGCGCCATGACGGCCGCAACTCGGTGGCCGAGGTCACCCGCGACCGCCTCGATCCCGCCAGCGGCCAGTTCGTGCACAGCAGCCAGCAATCGTCCGGCCGCGGCCTGAACGACATGGCGGCCGTGAACGGCCAGGTCAGCTACAACCTCAACCAGACCGACACCCTGACCGCCAGCGCCAATTACAACAGCCGCACCAACGACCAGCGCGGCAGCGACCATTACATCAACGGCGCCACCAGCCTGACGCCGGCCAGCGACTATGTGCGCAGCACCGTGCGCACCGGCGACAGCAAGAACTTCGCCTGGGGCGGCCGCTACGACCACAAGGGCGAACTGCCGGGCGAGACGCTGAAGATCGACCTGCGCGTGTCGGCCTCGGAAAACGACAACGTCAGCGTCTACAACAACGATTACACCCTGCCGCTGACGCCCGACACGCGCGCCAACCAGCACAACCAGAACAGCACCCGCATCGTTGACTTCACCGGCGACTACGAGCGTCCGCTGTGGGGCGGCACCGCCAAGGCCGGTTACAAGGTGGCCACCAACAAGACCAGCTTTGATACGCTGTACACCGACATCGATCCGGTGACCGGCACGGCCACCGTCAACAACGGCCGCACCAATGCCTACGAGCTGGACGAAACCGTGTACGCCCTGTACAGCACCTACCAGATGCGCCTGAACGAGCGCTGGGGCGCGCTGGCCGGTCTGCGCGCCGAGTACACCGACATGGACATCGACCAGATCACCGGCGGCGTCAAGGCCGACAATCACTACATCAATTACATTCCGAGCTTCTTCGCCACCTACAAGGCAACCGACACCGCCAACATCCGCTTCGCCTACGCGCGCCGGATCCGCCGCCCGAACGCCAACGACCTGAATCCCTACATCACCTACCGTGACGAATTCAACGTCTCCTCGGGCAACCCGAACCTGAAGCCGACCAAGACCGACTCGTTTGAAATCGGCTACGAGACCAAGTTCGGCGGCCTGGAAACCAATCTGCGCGGCTACTACCGCCGCGACACCGACGCCATCGTCGACTACCGCTACTTCATCGCGCCCAACGTGCTGCTGACCACCAAGGCCAACGGCGAAGGCAGCCATGCCAGCGGCCTGGAATTCACCGTCAGCGGCAAACTGACGCCAGCGCTGACGCTCAACACCAGCGGCAACCTGGCACGCGCGCAGCAAAGCTTCTATGACGACACCGGCGTGCTGGTGACGCGCACCGCCAACTCCCTGAGCGGCCGCGCGCGCCTGAATTATCAATATGATGCCGCCAACCAGATCCAGCTGGCGCTGCAAATGATGGGCAAGACCCTGTCCGGCCAGGGCTATCGCTCCCCCAATCACACGGTCAACCTGAGCTGGCGCCATACGGTGACGCCGCAACTGACCATGGTGGCCAACGTGACCGACCTGTTCAACACCAACAAGATGGAGACGGTCATCAACAGCGCCACGCTGCGCGAGACCAGCACCCGCCGCTTTGACGGCCGGGTGTTTTATCTCGGCCTGTCATACCGCTTTGGCGGTGCCAGCTCGTCCGGCGACAAGGAGGAAGGCGGCGGCTGGGGCCCGCGTCCCGGCGGCCCGGGCGGGCCAGGCGGCCCTGGCGCAGGCGGCCCGCCGCCCGGCGTCTGATCAAAACAAAACGCCCGATCTGTCATCGGGCGTTTTTGATTACTTCATCACGGTCAGCTTCTGGCGCTTGCCGCCCTTGAAGGTGAAGATGGTCAGCACGCCGTCCTTGACGTCACCGCGCGCGTCAAACGCGATATTGCCGGTCACGCCCTTGTACTGGATCTTGGCCAGCACCGGCAGGTATTTGGCCGGATCCGGCGAACCGGCCCTCTGCATCGCCGCCACCATGGTCATCAGCGCATCGTAGGTGTACGGCGCATAGGTCTGCACCTCGATGCCGTACTTCTTCTTGTACGCCGCGCGGAAATCGGCCATGCCTTTTTCCTGCGACGGCTCGACGCCGCCCGCCTCGGCGCAGATCACCTGGCCGTCGCTCATGCCGTCACCAGCCAGGCGCGGCACCGAGTCCGAGCACATGCCGTCGCCGCCCATGAACTTGACCGGGAAACCCAGCTGCTTCATCTGGCGCAGCATCGGCGCCGCCACCGCGTCCATGCCGCCGAAGAACACCATATCCGGCCTGGTAGCCTTGATGGCGGTCAGGATGGCGGTCATGTCGGTGGCCTTGTCGTTGGTGTACTGGGTCGAGACGATGGCGGCGCCAGCGGCGGCGCCGCTGCGCTTGACGGTCTTGCTGAACTCATCGGCCAACCCTTTGCCATAAGCCGTGCGGTCGTCCACCACGGCTATGCGCTTGGCCTGCATGTTCTGCATGGCGTAACGCGCCAGCGCCGGGCCGAGCTGCTCATCGTTGGCGATGTTGCGGAAGGTGGTGTTGTAGCGCTGGCGCGTGTACTGCGGCGAGCTGGCCGACGGCGTAATCTGCGGAATGCCGGCATCGTAATACATGCGCGAGGCGGGAATCGTGGTGCCCGAGGTCTCGTGGCCGATCACGCCCTGCACCTTGGCGTCCACCAGCTTTTGCGCCACCGTGGTGGCCTGCTTCGGATCGCCGGCATCGTCCTCGGCCAGCAGCACAATCTTGTATTTCTTGCCGCCGATCAGCACACCCTTGGCATTCAATTCCTCCACCGCCATGCGCGCGCCGTTTTCATTATCCTTGCCCAGGTGGGCGATCGGGCCGGAGGTGGCGGCCACGTGGCCGATCTTGATGATGTCTTCCGCTTGCGCGGTGGCGGCGCCCGCAGCGCCGATAAAGGCCAGCGCTAACGCGCGGCAGACTGTTTTTGTTGCGAACTGCATAAAACCCTCGTTAGTCAAGAGCAATAGGATACCAGAGGCATCGCACGATTGCCCGGCCGGCCTCTCCCAGCTTCGCCAATTGAAGTAGAATAAATCTTTCCCGGAGAGAATCAGCATGAACATCTCGCGTCGCATTGCCCGCTCCCAGCCCTTGGCCACCACCGCCATGCACGGCAGGGTGGACGCCATGAAAGCGCGCGGCGAAGCAGTGATTGATTTCTCCATCGCGATCTCGCATTTTCCGGCGCCGCCGGCGGCGCTGGAGGCGGTGCGCCAGGGCTTGCAGCAAACTACCCTGCCCTACACCGCTGTCGGCGGCGACGCCCGCATCCGCGCGCGCCTGGCCAATTACGTAGCCGCCAGAAACCGCATTCCCGCCACGCCGGACGAGATCCTGGTCACCAACGGCGCCAAGCAGGCCTTGTACCAGGCGCTGTATGCCATGGCCGATCCGGGCGACGCCGTGTTGATTTTCAAGCCGCACTGGCCGGCCTATGTGGCCACTTGCAAGCTGCTGGAGCTGCAGCCGGTGCTGGTGGATCTGCCGGCCGAGATCACCGACCAGGTGCTCGACAGCCTGCCGCCGGCGCGCATCCTCATCATCAACAATCCGCACAACCCGACCGGCGCGGTGCTGAGCGCGGCCGAGGTGGAGCGCATTGCCGCCTGGCTGCGGCGCACCGGCACCCGCGCGATTGTCGACGAAAGCTATGACCAGTTGATCTTCGAAGGCCGCCACACCAGCCTGGCCGCGCGCGGCGACTGGCAGGAACTCGGCATCGTCACCCTGTATTCGGTCTCGCAAAGCCACGCCATGATGGGCTGGCGCGCCGGCTTTGCGGTGGCGCCGGCGCCGCTGGTGACGGCAATGGAAACGCTGCAAGGTCCGATCACCGCCGCGGCGCCGATGCTGTCCCAGCTGGCGCTGGCGGCCGCGCTGGAAAGCGGCGAGCCGGCGGCCATGCTGGACGAGTACCGTGAACGGCGCGACCTGGTGCTGGATCTGGTGGCCGGCCTGCCCTGGCTGACCATGCGCCGCCCGGCATCCGGCCCTTACCTGTGGGGCGACATCTCCCGGCTGACCATGGACAGCATCCGCTTCAGCGAGCAGCTGCTGAGCCGTTGCGGGGTGGCGCTGATGCCGGGCGAGGCGCTCGGCGTGCCGGGCCACATCCGCATCGGCTACATCTGCGACGACGTGGCAACGCTGCGCCGCGGGGTGCAGGCGCTGATCAGCTTCGGCAACCACTACGGTCAAACGGCCTGACCGCGCGCATGGCCTTTCTGCTTTTCCAGCTGAATACCCTGCGCAGCCGCCTGCTGCTGCTGGTCATGCTGGCGATCGCGCCGATCGCGATCATGACCTTCATCAATGGCGCGCGCGAACGGGCGCACGCGGTGGAAGTGGCGGAGGATAACCTGCAGCGCCTGACCAACCTGGCCGCGGCCAACGAGGCGCAGTCGCTGGCCGGCGCGCGCCAGATCCTGCGCGACCTCGCCAGCATCCCCGACCTGATGGGCGATCAGGCACACTGCAGCCGCCTGCTGGCCAACATCCAGCGTCTGAACCCGGACTACGTCAACTTCGGGCTGATCCAGCTGAACGGCGACGTCACCTGCAGCGCCGTGCCGTCCAAGACCCCGGTCAACCTGGCCGACCGCTCGCACTTTCGCCGCGCCGTGCATCTGCGCCGCTTTGTCGCCGGCGGCTACATCTTCGGCCGCGTGATCCAGAAGCATACCGTCAACCTCACCTACCCGGTGCTGGACGAGGACCAGCGCGTCAAGGCCGTGGTGTTTGCGGCGCTCGACCTGACCAGGCTTGATCGCTTTGTCGCCGACATCCAGCTCTCGCCCGGCTCGCTGCTGCTGACCGCCGACTCCGAGGGCAAGATCATTTCGCGCAAGCCCAATCCGGAACAGTGGTTTGGCAAACAAGTGTCGCCGGAAATGCGCAACGCCATGGCGGCCGAACCGGGGAAGCCTGTGATGCTGGTGGGGCCGGACGGCGTGGAGCGCCTGCACCGCTTCGCCCGCGTGGGCAATAACGGTTTGTCCGACTACACCGTTACCATCGGCATCCCGCTCAGTGAAATCACGGCCAACGCCCGCCATGACCAGACGCTCGACCTGCTGGCGCTGGCCGCGACCATCGGCCTGGCCCTGCTGGCCGCATGGTTCGTGGGCGACGTACTGGTGCTGCGCCGCGTAAAGCGGCTGGCCAATACCGCCAACAGCATCGCCTCGGGCACGCTGGAGGCGCGCAGCGGCATCGTCTACGGCAAGGAGGAAATCAGCGAACTGGCGCGTGCGCTGGATGCCATGGCCGAGGCACTGCAGGAAAAAGAACTGCAGCACCTGAAAGCCGAAAGGCAGTTGCGCGAGGCCGACCGCCGCAAGGACGAATTCCTGGCCATGCTGGCGCACGAGCTGCGCAACCCGTTGGCCCCGATCAGCGCCGGCGCGCAGCTGCTGCAAAGCGGGCACGCCACCGAAGCGGCCGTGCAGCGCACCGCCGGCATCATCGTGCGCCAGGTGCATCACATGACTCGGCTGGTGGACGACCTGCTGGACGTTTCCCGCGTCACGCGCGGGCTGGTAACGCTGACGCGGGTGCCGCTGGACGTGGCGCGCATCGTGGCGGACGCGGTGGAACAGGCCGAGCCACTGCTGAAGTCGCGCGAGCATCGTTTCGATGTGGAGCTGCCACCGTTCCCGCTGGTCGTGACCGGCGACCACAAACGGCTGGTGCAAGTGCTGGTGAATGTGCTGAACAACGCCGCCAAGTACACGCCGGCCGGCGGCGCCATCAAACTGAGCGCGCGCGCCGAGGGCAGCAACGTCAAGCTGATCGTCAGCGACAACGGCATCGGCATGTCGCCGGAGCTGCGCAGCCATGTGTTTGAGCTGTTTGCGCAGGCCGACCGCAACTCGGATCGTTCGCAAGGCGGGCTGGGACTCGGTCTGGCGCTGGTCAAGTCGCTGGTCGAACTGCACGGCGGCGCCGTGGCCGTGGAAAGCGAAGGCGAGCAAAAAGGCAGCACCTTCACCATCACCCTGCCCGCCGCCCCGCAGCATCAGCCGGTATCCAATGCGCGCCCGGCCGCCGCGGCGAAGCCAGCACGCAAGATGCAGGTGCTGGTGGTGGACGACAACGTCGATGCCGCGCAAACGCTGCAACTGCTGCTGGAGGCCGGCGGCCACCATGTCTGCGTGGCCCACAGCGCGCTGAAGGCGCTGGAACTGGCGCAGTCGCAGTCGCCTGAGCTTTGCCTGCTCGATATCGGCCTGCCCGACATCAACGGCTACGATCTGGCGCGCGGGCTGCGCGCCCTGCCGCAAACCGAACGCGCCACACTGGTGGCGGTTACCGGCTATGGCCGGCGCGAAGACCGCGAGCAGGCCCGCGCCGCCGGCTTCGATCATTACTTTGTCAAGCCGGTGAACGTGGATGCGCTGACGGCGCTGATCGCCGGACTCCCCTCAACCAATGGAGCACCATGAAGCATTTGTCAGTCTGCCTTGCCATCGCGGCCGCCTTGCCCGCACACGCCCAGGAACAGGAAATCGCCCGCCTTGCGGCGCAGGCCCCGGTAAAACAGGCGCTGGCTTACATCGAGAAGAACGAAGCCACCACCACTGCCAACACGCTGGCCATCAACGCCATCCCGGCGCCAACCTTTGCCGAAGCCACGCGCGCCCGCGATTATGCCGAGCGCCTGAAGGCGGCCGGCCTGGCGGATGTGCACATCGACGGTGCCGGCAATGTGCTGGGAAGCTACAAGGGCAGCGGCAAGGGTCCAACCGTGGTGCTGGCCGCGCACCTCGATACGGTCTACCCGGCCGCTACCGATCTCACGGTGCGCGAGAAGGACGGGCGCTACTACGCGCCTGGCATTGCCGATAACGGCCGCTCGCTGGCCGCCATGCTGACCATCGCGGCGGCGCTGCGCGACGCGCGTGTGCAAACCGAAGGCGATGTGCTGTTTGTCGCCAACGTTGGAGAAGAAGGCCTGGGCGACCTGAAAGGCGTGAAGTATTTGTTCAGCCAGCGCAAGGACATCAAGGCTTTCATCGGCCTGGAGCCGGCGCTGGGCACGGCCGGCGATCCGGTTACCTACATCGGCACCGGCAGCCGGCGCTTCAAGGTCACCATGCGCGGACCGGGCGGCCATAGTTACGAGGGTTTTGGCCTGCCGTCGGCCATTCATGCGGCCGGCCGCGCCATCGCGCGCATCGACGAGATCCGCGTGCCGGCGCAGCCCAAAGTGACCTTCAACGTCGGCGTGGTGCAAGGCGGGCAATCGGTGAACAGCATTTCGGCGGAAGCGTCGATGCTGATCGATATCCGCTCGGCCGACGCGCCGCTGCTGGCCAAGGTGGAACAGCAGATCAAGGACGCCATCCAGCAGGCCGTGACCGAGACCAACCAGCGCTGGAACAGCAAGGCCATCACCGCCGAGGTGGCGCTGATCGGAGACCGCCCGGCGGGCCAGATGGCCAGGGACGCGCTGATCGTCAAGACCGCGCTGGCGGCGGCCACGGTGCAAGGCCGGCCAGCGCTGCTGGACAGCGCACACTCCACCGACGCCAACCTGCCGATGAGCCTTGGCATCCCGGCCATCACCATGTCCGGCGGCGGCAGTTCGGGCGGCTATCATTCCGAAAAGCTGGAGTGGTGGTCGGCACAGAATGCGCACACCGCGCCGCAGAACGTCATGTTGACCCTGCTCGGACTGGTGGGCGTGCGCGGCGTGACCGCTCCCTTACTTTAGGCAGAGCCCAGCGGCCTCAATATAGATGATAATAGCAATCATTCTCATCTCTATATTGATCTATGCGCCGTCTTCCTGTTCTCGTCCTGTCCTCGCTTTACTCCCTGCCCGCTTTCGCGCAAACCACTGACACCGCGGTGCAGACCGTGGTCGTCAGCGCCAGCGCCGACGCCTCGGCGGCCGGCCTGTCGAAAACCTATGCCGGCGGCCAGGTTGCCAAGGGCGGCCGCGTCGGCCTGCTGGGCACCATGGACGTCATGGACACGCCATTCAACAGCACCAATTTCACCCAGCAATTCATTCAGGATCAGCAGGCGCGCAGCGTGGCGGACGTGCTGCAAAGCGATCCGGGCGTGCGCGTGGCGCGCGGCTTCGGCAACTATCAGGAGCTGTATGTGATACGCGGCTTCCCGCTCAACTCCGACGATTTGGCCTACAACGGCTTGAACGGCGTGCTGCCGCGCCAGTACATCGCGGCCGAACTGCTGGAACGGGTGGAAGTATTCCGCGGCGCGAACACCTTCCTGAATGGCGCCTCGCCGTCCGGCGCGGGCACCGGCGGCGCCATCAACCTGCTGCCGAAACGCGCGCCGAACCAGGATCTGACCGAGGTCTCGGCCGGCCTGCAAACTGGCAGGCAAACCTACCTGGCCACCGACATCGCGCGCCGCTTCGGCGCTGAAAACCGCATCGGCATCCGCATCAACGCCGCGCAGCGCAAGGGCGGCACCGGCATCGACAACGAACAGCGCGAAGTCCAACTGGCGGCCGTCGGCGCGGATTATCGCGGGCGCGGCTTCCGTCTCTCGGCTGATCTGGGTTGGCAGGACAGCAAGCTGCGTGGCGCGCGCCCGGCCGTCAACGTGGCCGTCGGCCTGGCTGTCCCGGCGGCGCCGGACGCCGCGGCCAACTACGGCCAGCCATGGGACTACTCCAGTGAGCGCGATGTCTTCGGCACCTTGCGCGGCGAATGGGACATCAGCAAGGACGTGGTGGCATGGGCCTCGTTCGGCGGCCGTCGCGGGCATGAGCTGAACCGTCTGGCCAGCACATTGAACCTGTCCAGCGCCAGCGGCGCAGGCCAGATCCGCCGCTTCGACAACGCGCGCGAAGATCACATCAAGACCGGCGAACTCGGACTGCGCGCCGCGCTGCGCACAGGCCCGGTGAGCCACAAGCTGGCCCTGACCACCACTGGCTTCGACCTCGATTCACGCAACGCCTACGCCACTTCCGCTTACCAGAACACCACGCTGTACCAGCCGACGGCGCTGGCCTTGCCGGTCCTGACCACCTTCGGCAACAACCTGGCCGACCCGCGCACCACCAACAACGTGACGCTGGTGAGCCAGGCGGCGGTTGACAGCATGGGCTTCCTCAACGACACCGTCTTGCTGACGGTGGGCGTGCGCCATCAGAACATCAAACAGATCGGCTACGCCTACAACACCAACAAGCAAAGCGCGTATTACAGCGAAAGCGCCAACACGCCGATCGCCGCCATGGTCTACAAACTGACGCCGCAGGTCTCGCTGTACGCCAACCGTGTTGAAAACCTGCAGCAAGGCGCGGTTGCCGGGTCGACCGCCGTCAATGTCGGCCAGATTTTTGCGCCATACAAATCGGTGCAGAAGGAGGCAGGCGTGAAATATGACGGCGGCCGTTACGGCGCCAGCGCCGCCCTGTTCACCACCAGCCAGCCGCTGGGCGTGCTCAATCCCGCGACCAAGGTGTTTGGCATCGACGGCGAACAGCGCAACCGCGGGCTGGAAGTCTCGACCTACGGCGAACCGCTGCGCGGCCTGCGCGTATTGGGCGGTTTCACGCTGCTGGACGCCACTCAGCAGCGCACCGCCGGCGGCCTGACGGACGGCAAGGACGTCATCGGTGTGCCAGACACGCAAGCCAATCTCGGCGTGGACTGGGACGTGCCTGGCGTGCGCGGTTTGAGCCTGTCGGCGCGGGCGCTGTACACGGCCGCGCAAGCGGTGAACGCCGCCAATACGCAAAGCCTGCCAGCGTGGAACCGTCTCGATGCCAGCCTGCGCTACGATATCAAAGTGGCTGATCACAGCGTGATCCTGCGCGCCCGTGTCGACAACCTGGCCAACCGGAGTTACTGGGCTTCGGCGGGCGGCGCGCAAGGCGCCGGCTACCTGGTGCCGGGCGCGCCGCGTACCTTCGGGCTGACCGCCACCACCGAATTCTGATCCGTAGTACACTCGCCCCGATGAAGCTTAGACTAATACTCGGGGACCAATTAAATCCGCAGCACAGCTGGTTCTCCCGGCCGCACGATGACGTGGTCTACGTCATGATGGAAGTGCGCCAGGAGACCGACTATGTGCTGCACCACGCGCAAAAGATCATCGCCATCTTCGCGGCCATGCGCGAATTCGCGCGGCACCTGGGCGCAGCTGGCCACCGCGTGCACTATCTCGCCATTGACGATCCGGACAACCGCCAGACGGTGCCCGGCAATCTCGATTTCCTGCTGGCCCATCACGGCGCCTGCGAATTCGCCTGGCAGGCGCCGGATGAGTGGCGGCTGGACCAGCAACTGGCCGCCTACGCGGCCGCCCTCCCCATGCCATCCGGGATGGAGGACACCGAGCATTTCTACACCGCGCGCGACGAGGCGGCCCAACTCTTCTCCGGGCGCGAGCACTGGCTGATGGAACAGTTCTACCGGCGCATGCGCACGCGCCACGGCGTGCTGATGTCCGACACCGGCAAGCCGGCCGGCGGGCAGTGGAACTTCGATCACGACAACCGCGAGGCATGGAACGGCATCCCGTGGGAGCCGGCCGACCTGCGCGGCCGCCACGATCACAGCGCGCTGTGGCAAACCATCCAGGCTTCCGGCGCCAACAGTTTTGGCGAGCCGAATGCGGCGCAATTCGGCTGGCCGCTCAACCAGCAGGAAGCCTTGCAGCAACTGGAGCGCTTCGTGGAACAGGCGCTGCCCCACTTCGGCCGCTTCCAGGATGCAATGAGCGCCAAGGCCTGGCGGCTGTTCCACTCCCTGCTGTCGTTTGCGATGAACGTCAAGATGCTGTCGCCGCGCACGGTGGTGGAGCGCGTGGAGGCCGCATATCGCGACGGTGCCGTGCCGCTGGCATCTGCCGAAGGTTACATCCGGCAGATCCTGGGCTGGCGCGAATATGTACGCGGCGTCTACTGGCACCGCATGCCGGGCTATGACAAGCTGAACGCCTTCGACCATCACGCGCCATTGCCGCCATGGTTCTGGGATGGACAGACCCGCATGCGCTGCGTGGCTGCGGCCATCGGCCAGTCCCTGCAGCATGCGCACAGCCACCATATCAACCGGCTGATGGTAATCGGGAATTTCGCGCTGCTGGCGGGGCTGTCGCCACAGGAGCTGCATCACTGGTATCTCGGCATTTACATCGACGCCTTCGAGTGGGTCGAGCTGCCCAACACGCTGGGCATGAGCCAGTTCGCGGACGGCGGCCTGCTGGCCACCAAGCCTTATGTCTCCAGCGCCGCCTATATCGACCGCATGAGCGATTACTGCAAGGGCTGCCACTACGATAAAAAGGCCCGTGTGGGCCAGCGCGCCTGCCCGTATAACGCCCTGTACTGGGATTTCTTCGACCGCAATCGCGACCGGCTGGCCGGCAACCAGCGCCTCGGCGTGGTGTATCAGCAGTTGCGCCGTATGGACGATGGCGCCCTGACTGCGCTGCGCGAACGCGCCGCCGACCTGCGCCACCGGCTGGCGGAGCTTTAAGTGCTGCCGCGCTGGATCAGCTCAAAACCGGTGTTGACGATGCGCTCGGCCGCTTCGTCGCCATTCAAGCGGTCCAGCAAGGCCTGCGCCGCCATGGCGCCGATCTTGGCGCCATCCACCTTGACGGTGGACAGCGGCGGATTGGTGTAAGCGGAAAAATTCAGGTCGCCAAAGCCCATGATCGCCAGGTCCTCCGGCACGCGCAGGCCGCGGCTTTGCGCTTCAATCAGCGCGCCGTGCGCCAGCGTATCCGAGCTGCAGAAGATGGCGTCCAGCTGCGGATGCTGATCCAGCAGCGCCACCGCGCCCAGCCGCCCTTGCGGCAGGCCGCCCGGCGCCTGCACCGTATGCGAGGCCACCACGTTGATGCCCTGCCGCGCCAGCGCCACCTGGAAGCCCTGGTTACGCTGGCCGGCGCGCGGATCGTTCGCGGTCAGCATGCCGAAATTCCGGTAGCCCTGCTCCAGCAGATGCGCGGCGCAGGAGTGGCCCACTTCCTCGTGCGAGAAGCCGATCACCATGTCGATCGGATGCGGGGTCATGTCCCAGGTCTCCACCACCGGCGTGCCGATCTGCAGCAGGCGCTGACGCGTGCTGTCGGTGTGCAGCGAGCCGGTGAGGATCACGCCGTCCGGCCGCCGGCTCAGCACCGTCTCCACCAGCATCTCTTCACGCCAGGTCTCATACCCCACAATACCCAGCAGCAGCTGATAGCCGGCCGCGGTGAGGCGATCGGTTGCGCCCTGCACCATGTCGGCAAAGGTTTGGGTGGAAATGGTCGGCAGCACCAGCGCCACCAGCTTGCTGCGGCTGGAAGCGAGGCCGCCGGCCAGCATGTTCTTGACGTAACCGGTCCGTTTCACCGCTTCCTGCACCTTGGCCAGGGTTGCCGGGCGCACCAGGTGCGGCTCGTTCAAGGCACGCGACACGGTAATCGGGGAAACGCCGGCCGACTTGGCGACATCGATCAGTGTGACGGGGGTAGCTGGCATCTTTTCTCTCGTGATATTGATAGCGAAATCATTCTAACTGACAAACCAAAATGGTTGCGCTATCATTATTGGAATTAAAAGGAGACTTTATGCACCGCTTGATTGGCGCCGGCCTGCTGGGCCTTGCCCTGCTTCCCCTCTCTGCGCTGGCCGAACGCCAGTCCCTCAACGACGGCTGGCGCTTCCAGCGCGGCGATCCGGAGGGCTATGGCCCGCTGCTGCAATATGACGTGCGTCCGGAAATCAGGCAAAGCGCCGACGGCAAGGTAGCCGACGCCCGGCCTGACGAGGCGGAAAAGGTTCAACGCCCCGCCGAGGGCCTGCTCAAGCCCTGGATACTCCCGAGCGGCAATGCCTTCGTGGCCGATCCGGCCAGGCGCGCGCAACGCCCCGCCGCCGAGCCGGCCGTTTCGCCGCCGCTGCTGCGCGCGGACTTTGATGACCGCTCGTGGCGCAGCGTCACCCTGCCGCACGACTGGGCCATCGAAGGTCCTTTCCTTGCCACCGGTCCGTATGGCGGCATGGGGCGCCTGACCACCTGGGGGCCGGTATGGTACCGCAAAAAGCTGGACATTCCGGCGCGCGACAAAGGCAAGTCCGTCTTCCTCGACATCGACGGCGCCATGTCGCACGCCAGCGTGTGGCTCAACGGGCGGCTGGTGGGCGGCTGGCCTTATGGCTACAACGGTTTCCGCCTCGATCTCACGCCTTACCTGACGCCGGGCGGCAGCAACCAGTTGGCGATCCGCCTCGATAATCCGGCCGAATCGGCGCGCTGGTATCCCGGCGCCGGCTTGTACCGCAATGTGTGGCTGAGCGTGAACGACCCGGTGCATGTGGCGCACTGGGGCACGGTGGTGCGCACGCCGGAAGTCTCGCGTGAAGCGGCCACGGTGGAGTTGGCGGTCACCGTCGATAACGACGGCAAGGACGCCGCAGCCCTGGAAGTCGGCACGCAGCTGTACCTGCTGGGTGAAGACGGCAAGCGCACCGGCGCCGCCGTCGCCACCTTGCCGGCGCAACGCGTCAGTGTGGCTGCGCGCGGCAACGCCACCATCAACGCCAGCGCGCGCATCGCGCAACCGCGCCTGTGGGGACCGCCGCCGCAACAGCGCCCGCACCGCTACGTGGCCGTGACCACCGTCAGCCGCAATGGCAAGGTGGTGGACACCTACGAAACGCCGTTCGGCATCCGCTCGCTGCGCTTCGATCCCGACCATGGCCTGTTCGTCAACGGCGAGAAGATCATGATCAATGGCGTCAATAACCACCACGACCTGGGCGCGCTGGGCGCGGCCTTCAACGTGCGCGCCGCCGAACGCCAGTTGCAGATGCTGCAGGAAATGGGCGCCAACGCGGTCCGCATGAGCCACAACCCGCCGGCGCCGGAACTGCTGGAACTGACCGACCGCATGGGCATTCTGGTGATGGACGAAGTGTTCGACTCGTGGGAACGCAAGAAAACCCCGCTCGACTTCCACCTGATCTTCCCGGACTGGCACGAGCAGGACCTGCGCGCCATGCTGCGGCGCGACCGCAACCACCCATCCATCATCATGTGGAGCGTGGGGAACGAGGTGGGCGAACAATACACCGGCGAAGCCGGCGCCGCGATCGGCACCAGACTGGTGAACATCGCGCGCGAGGAAGATCCGACCCGCCCTATCACCGGCGCCATGAACTACGCCAAGCCGGACATGGCCTTGCCGGCCACGGTGGACGTCATCAGCCTGAATTACCAGGGTGCGGGCATCCGCAGCCTGCCTGGCCAGTTCCCGGGCTTCCACCAGAAATTCCCCGACAAGATGATCCTGTCGAGCGAAAGCGCGTCCGCCTTGAGCAGCCGCGGCGAGTACCAGTTCCCGGTGCCGGGCGTGAACAGCGCGCCGGTGCGTCCGGGCGTCGGCGGCGATCCGAAACGCCAGCAAGTCAGCGCCTACGAATTGTTTGCCGCCGATTTCGGCAGCTCGGCCGATCGCTCGTGGGCGGCGCAGGACCAGAACCCTTACGTGGCCGGAGAATTTGTCTGGACCGGCTGGGATTACCTGGGCGAGCCGACACCTTACTACGGCGCGCGCAGTTCCTACTCGGGCATCATCGACCTGGCCGGCTTCCCGAAAGACCGCTACTACCTGTACCAGTCGCGCTGGCGTCCCGACCTGCCGCTGGCGCATCTGCTGCCGCATTGGACCTGGCCGGAGCGCGTGGGCGAAGTCACGCCGGTGCACCTGTTCACCTCCGGCGATGAAGCGGAGCTGTTCGTCAACGGCAAATCGCAAGGCCGCCGCAAGAAGGCGCCCTACGAATACCGCCTGCGCTGGGATTACGTGGTTTACGAACCGGGCGAAATCAGCGTGATCGCCTACAAGGACGGCAAGGAATGGGCGCGCTCCTCGGTGAAAACGGCGCAGGCGCCAGCCGCGTTGCAGGCCAGCGCCGACCGCAGCACCATCACCGCCGACGGCCGCGACCTGTCCTTCATCACCGTGCGCGTGACGGACGCCAACGGCGTCACCGCGCCGCGCGCCGACCAGCGCATCCGCTTCACGGTGGAAGGTCCGGGTGAGCTGGTGGCGACCGACAACGGCGATCCGGCCAACCTGGAGTCGTTCAAATCGCCGGAGCGCGCCGCCTTCAATGGCCTGTGCCTGGCCATCGTGCGCGCCAGGCCGGGACAACGCGGCGCGATCACGGTGCGGGCCACCGCTGAAGGACTGCGGCCCGCCACCGTGACGCTGCAAGGCCGTTAGAACGAAGTCCGGAGCGACAGCGTGTAGCTGGCGCCCGGCTTGTACTCGTCAAACACCGCGTTGCTGAACTGCGTATAGGTCTGGCTGATCGCCTTGTTGGCGTTCCACACGCTGAGCGTGAGGTCGGTGTTGTAGGCGAAGTTGAACATCTGCTTGAGGTTCATCCCCACCGACAGATCGACCTGTGAGCGCGCCGTGGTGTAGGCGTAGGCGCCGCCCGGCACATTCAGGCCGGTGCTGGTGTTGACTACGTGGCCGGCCGTGTACTGGCGCGCCACCCGCACGTTGAGACCATTGCGCTCATAGTACAGCGTCAGGTTGTTGGTGCGCGGCGGGACGCCGGCCACCGGCGGTGCGTTGGGCGCGTCGTCGGTCTGCTTGGCATAGGTGAAGTTGGCGGCAAAGCCGAAGCCTTTCACCGGCAGCATGTCCAGCGGCTGCTGCCAGGTCAGTTCCAGCCCGCGCACTTTCAGCTTGGTGTCGATATTGAATGGCTCGGTGATCTCGACCAGGTGCTTGTCGCGGCCACCGCTGGCGTTGACCGACTCCTGCTGCGCCGGCGTCAGCCCGATGGTGCCAAACATCCCATCCAGCTGCGCCAGCGTGTAGGTGGTGATGCGCTGGCCCGGGCGGCTGATGATGTCCTTGGCGAAGGCGCTGGCCGAGATGTAGGCCTCACGCGTCAGGTAGTACTCCAGACCCAGATCGAGGTTGTTGGCCTCGAAAGGCTTCAGCTTCGGATTGGTCACATTGCCCTGGCGCGCGCCCTGGTCGCCCAGGGTCAGCATGGTCTGGCGCAGATCGGCCGGGTTGGCCCGCGTCAGCGACTTGGAGCCCGATGCGCGCGCAATCAGCGACGGCGTGATGTTGTACGCCAGCGTGGCCGATGGCAGCGTGTTGCTGTAGGTCGTGGTTTCATAAGCCCACACGCCAAGGTTGTCATACAGGCCGCCCGCACCCAGCGAGGCGTTGCGCGGATCGGCCACGGAGCTCAATGCACCGATGGTCTGCCGGGTGCGCGCATAACGGATGCCGGCGTTGTAGCGGAAGGTGCCGCCGAACAGCTTGGTGCGGCCGTTCACCTCGGTGTACAAGCCGGTCACCTTCTCGCGGATATATCCGCCGCTGCCGTTGTTGAAGCCTTTGTAGATGTTGTCGCGGAAGTACTGATAGTCCGTGGCCTGCGCGAACTTCGGCCAGTCCACCGTGATGAAACCCTGGCCGGAGGCGTGCGCGTAATCCGGCACTGCTGCATTGGGCACCACCGAGCCGAGATAGGCCAGCGGCGTGGTGGCGCCGGCGGTGGCCCCGGTGCCATAGCCCGGGTAGGCGGTGGCGGCATCGGTTACCGGTCCCGGCACACTGCGGCCATCGCAGTTCGGTGAACGGATTTGCGGATTGGGCGCAAAGAAGCGCACGTTGACGTTGTTCCCGCAAGCGACGTTCATCCAGGCGTCGGCCACGCCGTAACTGCGGTAGCGGCGTTCGATGTCGTCGTAGGCGCCGCCGGCCTTGATGCTGAAATCGGTGTCGCCCCAGTTGACGTTCAGGCGCGTTCCCTTGGTGGTGTTGGTGCGCTCGTACAGATCCATGCGCAGGCCGGACAAGCCCTGCCCGGCCTGATACCAGCCGAAGTTCTTTGGATCGTTGATATCCAGGTTGGCGCTGTACACCGGCGACTGCCCGGCGGTCTTGTTCTCGTACGAGATGACCGAATTGGGCGACATGGTGGCCAGCAGCACGGTTGGCATGTCGCGGTAGAAGGTACTGCGGGTGGCGTTGAAATGGCCGTCGATGGTCCACTTGTCGCTCGGGCGGAATTCAAAACCCGGATTCACGCTGTGGAATTTGGTTTTCTCCTCCATCGGCCGGAACTCCAGCGACCAGAAGGTGTTCGCGAACGTGGCCTTGGTCAGCACGCAGCCGATGGTGCAATCGCTGCGGTCGAACTCCATGCCGATCGGGATCACGGTGTTGGCGCGCGTGCCCGCATTCATGGCCTGATAAATCATCTCATTGTTCTTTTGCGCCGCCACCAGGTCCAGGTACAGATCCCACTTGTCGTTCGGCTGCCACTGCATGCTGATGACTTCACCGGCGCGTTTGCGTTCGCCTTCATAGACCAGGTGGCGGCCCAGGCGCGCCATCAGCGCGTTGTCGATCTGCTGGATGGTGGCGCCAGGATTCAGCGCCAGCAGCATGGCGCGGTCAATCTGCTTGCCGGGCACCAGGATGGAGCGCGCGTATTCCGGCAAGTTGGCCAGCGCCAGGCCGGAAGGCACGGTGTCCGGGGTCGACTGCGAGCCGCCGCCGGTGGCGTTGGCCTTGTCGCTGCTGTTGACCTGGAAGGGCTTCAGCTGGAAGTTGCGCATATCGACCGACTGGAAGCCGTCGGTCTTGTACTTGGTGTGGCCGAACGCCACCCCGCCCAGGATGCCGAACCTGCCCCAGGTGCTGCTGTTCCAGGTATTGCTGATCAGGCCCGAGCCGGTGGTGCCGGTCTTGCCGTTCTGCTCGCGGTAGTTGCCGCTCAGGGTGAACGCGGTGCGGAAGCCGTTCTTGTCGAACGGCCGCACGCTGCGCATGTTCACCGTGCCGGCAATGCCGCCTTCGATCAGGCTGGCCTGCTGGCTCTTGTACACGCTGGCGCTGCGGAACAGTTCCGACGGCAGGAAGTCCATGTCCACTTCGCGGTTGGCACTGATCGAGCCGCCCCAGCTGCCGGCCGACGCCGACGCCATCGGCGCGCCGTTCAGCAGCACGCGCGTGAAGGCCGGTCCCATGCCGCGGATGGAGATGTTGAGGCCCTCGCCGTCGATCTCGGCGCGGCGCACGGTCACGCCGGGCACCCGCGCCAGTGCATCGGCAATGTTCGGATCGGGGAATTTGCCCATGTCTTCGGAAAACACGGTATCGCTCAGACCAATGTTCTCGCGCTTCTCATTGGCTGACAAAGCCAGCGAACTGCGGTAGCCGGCCACGGTGACCACCGGCACCACGGTCTGCTGCTCGCCGGCGTTTTCCGGCGCCGGCGGCTCGGCCGCATGGGCAAAGGCGCTGATGATGGAGCCGGCCAGGATGGTGGTGATGAAAATAGCGTTGCTGGAGCCGAGGCGGCAAGCCACGGCGCCGGTTGTATTTCTACTCATAGTTGTCTCCTGTTTTGCGGCCTCATGTGCCGCTTTTTGGTATGGGAACTTCAAAATGACTAGCGCAACCATTTCATGGTGTGCTCACTAAAAAAACATGTCAACCGTCACCGTTGTTATAAAAACACATGCTTTTTGTCGCTTTTGGTTGCGCAAACATTGTTTCGTTGCGGTGTCGCTACAAAAAACAGCCCAAATGAAGTCATTCCAGATACGCTAGGAAACATTCCGTCACTCTGCCGATAACCGTTTGAATATCAGCAGCGACAAAAAAATTATTGGATAAATAATTTTTTCTTTTTTATGGTGGCGCGAATCAAAAAACCACGGAGATCCGATGAAACCAGCCGTTTACTTCGCCCTGCTTGCAGCCCTGCTGTCCGCGCCCGCCCAGGCCCAGAAGCCCACCACCTGGACCCCGGACAACGGCAACGGCACTTTCACCAATCCCTTGTTCTATGACGAGTTCTCCGACCCGGACATCATCCGCGTCAACGACTGGTTCTACCTGACCGGCACCACCATGCACGCCATGCCCGGCCTGCCGGTGCTGCGCTCGAAAGACCTGGTCAACTGGGAGCTCCTCAGCTACGCCGCGGAGCGGCTCGACCTTGGCCCGGCCTACCGGCTGGAAGGCGGCAAGAACATTTATGGCCAGGGCATCTGGGCGCCCAGCCTGCGCTACCGCAACGGCGTGTTCTACATCTTCACCAATGTGAATGGCCGCGCCACGCAGATCTATTCCGCCATCAACCCGCGCGGGCCGTGGACGCACTGGGAAATGAAGCGCAGCCTGCACGACCTGTCGGTGCTGTTTGACGACGACGGCAAGGCATACGCGGTCTGGGGCCACCAGGACATGCATATCGCCCAGCTGACCGACGACCTGCTTGACATCGTGCCCGGCACCGAGAAAGTCCTGTTCGCCAAGACCGACGGCATGGGTGAAGGCGCGCACTTCTACAAGATCGCCGGCAAGTACTACATCCTGAGCGCCAACTATGCGGGCGGCTTCCGCATGCCGGCCGCGCGCGCCGACCATGTGTATGGCCCGTATGAAGTCAATCAGGCGATCAGCAAGGATGAAGGCTTTGGCCTGGTGCGCGGTTACCGCCTGCAGAACAAGCAGTACCCGTTTGAAGTCAGTCCGCCCAATCCGGCTTCGCGCGACGGCACCGCCATGCATCAAGGCGGCATTGTGCTGACCGAGGCGGGCGAATGGTGGGGTTTTTCGATGATGGACTATAACTCGGTAGGCCGTCTGCTCAGCCTGGCGCCGGTGACGTGGAAAGATGGCTGGCCGTATTTCGGCCTGCCCGGCAACCTGGGACGCAATCCACGTACCTGGGTCAAGCCGCGCACCGCCGAGCGGCAGCCGATCAAAGTGCCGTTTGAACGCAGCGACGACTTCTCCGACGCGGCGCTCAAGCCGATCTGGCAATGGAACCACGTGCCGGTGGAGGACCGCTGGTCGCTCAACGAGCGGCCCGGCTTCCTGCGCCTGCGCGCCATGCCGGCCACCTCGTTCTGGGACGCGCGCAACACGCTGACCCAGCGCGCCATCGGTCCGCTCTCGACGCCGACGGTGGCGCTGGACGTGGCGGGCCTGCTGGACAACGACGTCGCCGGCCTGGCCCTGCTTAACCTGCCCTACGCCACGCTGGGTGTGGAGCGCAAGGACAGCAAGCTGTCGCTGGCCTTGTTCGACCAGGCACGCAACCAGACCGTGCGCATTCCGATTACCGCCACCCGGCTGTGGCTGCGCGCCGAGTGCGACTTCCTGAAAGAGAAGGCGCGCTTCAGCTATTCCATCGATGGCCAGAACTTCCAGCCGATCGGCGCCGAGTTCACCATGATCTTCCAGCTGACCACCTTCCAGGGCGTGCGCTACGCCCTGTTCAACTACAACACCGGCAAGCAGAATGGCGGCGCCGCCGATTTCGACAGCATCGACATCAACCAGCCCTACCCGCGCGGCCTGATGCGGCCCATCCCGTACGAGCGCGCGATCCAGTTGAAAGCTGCCGCCGGCCGCGCGGCCGCACAGCCGCTGAACTTCACGGTGCGCGATCTCAGCCTGGGCCGGGTGGCGCTGCAGGCGGGCGACAGCTACCTCAGCATCGGCGCAGATGGTAGCGCTTCGCTTCAGACCGTCCGTCCAGGCCTGGCCCAGGCCTTCCAATGGATGGAAACGCCCACCGGCGAGCTGCTGCTGATGTCGCTGCAAACCAATTTCTACCTGCGCGTCCATCCGCAAAGCGGCGCCCTGATCGCCGACAGCCCCGGCCCGATTCCGGACGGCAGCGATGGCGTGCGCTTCAACTGGTCGGCATTGTAAAATCGCGGACTTTGCCACCTGAGCCCGCCACCACATCCAATGCGATCGGTCATCCAGCAGCTTGCCATTTTCCTGTCAGCCGTTCTTCTGAGCGGCTGTGCCGGCCTGCCGTCCCGCGCCGACCTGCCGACGCAAGCCACGCCGCATACGCTCTATGTGGTGCAATACGGCTGGCATACGGCCTTGCTGTTTGACGGCCCGTCCATGCTGGCACGCAGCAGCAAGCTGGGCGCGGATTTTCGCGGCCACAAATACGTGCTGGTGGGCTGGGGCGACGGCGAGTATTTTGTGATGGACCATCCGCCCCTGTCCAAGGCGGTCAAGGCGCTGGTGGCGTCCGACTTCCCGGCGCTGCAGCTGGGGGCGCGCGACACCAATCCGCCGCTGGGCGCCCAGGCGAACGACGTCGTCGCGCTTGCCCTGACGGAGCGCGGGTATCAGCAACTGATTGAATACATCGACCGCAGCATCGCTGCCGCGCCGGACGGCAAGCCCATCAACCTGAGCCAGCAGCCCGACAATCCGGACCGCTTTTATCAGGCGACCGGCAGCTACAGTCTGTTCAACAACTGCAATTCCTGGGTGGTGGGAGCGTTGCGGGCGGCCGGGATGCCGGTGTCCGGCTTCAACCTGACAGCGCGCGCCGTGTTTGAGCAGGCGCAGCGCATTTCCCGGCTCCAGCAGCAGCCGGCTGCTTAAGCGGCAGCGGCGGCGGCCTTGGGCTTGCGCGGCGCGCGTGCCTTCTTCGGCTTGTCCGCCGCGGCGGTCTTGTCCTTGCCTTTTACGGCTTCGATCAACGCCGCCGAGTAGGCGTTGCGCGCGGTCTGGGCGATCGCGATCCGCTGCTGCAGGCGCGCCAGTTCCGCATCCACCACTTGCACATTCAACGCCTGTTCTTTGGCGGCTGCGCTCAGGTTTTCCGATGCATAAGCGGTTCCATTGATCGTGATGTATTGCGGCAGACTCATTATTTTCCTTGTTCGATAGGGGCGTAAAAAACCCGACGGCCGCAATTGTATGCCCTGTCCGCCCAACTCGCAATGTTTGCGCCGCGGTGACAAAGTACGCATTTTTCCGCCCGCCGAGACTCCATCGGCCACGAGGTCGGCCCCGTCGCTAATCTGCTGAGGCTGTTGAAGCCGGCGATACGCAGCATCAGCAATAAGACATTGACCGCTGGCGACGAACTGAAAGAACTGGAGCAAATCAGCGCCAATCTGGCACCGCTCGATAGTACACCCGCCAGCAGGCCGACAGCGCACTGCGGAACCTGCAAGAAAACGATGGCAAGCGCATCAGCCTGGGGGCACGCCTGCTGAGTTTTATCGCCTGCAGGCACAATGACCGCTGGGTGAACCTCAAGACCTACCAGCAAGGCATGCCCGGCGTGAACGCCGTGTTTGACGCCATGGTCGATTTCAATATCCCCTATGATGCAACCCGTTCGACGTTGCGGGATCAGGTGGCGGTACACCGCCGCATCTCGCAGCTGTCGAACGGCTCCCTGCTGTCGCTGGTCGCTTACAATCCGCTGGCGGACATCAAGTCAGACGGCGAAGTAGTCGAGATTGTGAAGCAGGCTATACGTGATCTATGGCGATGTTGGCAAATGGGATGGTCTGCGCAAGTGCGGCCAGGACCTCGACGCCTGCAAACCGGTGGTCCGGCTGGCGCAAGCGGCTGCGCGCTTTGGCGATGCCGCTGCCTTCAACCAACGCATCATGTACGGTTCCGACTGGTTCATGAACGTGGTCGACGGCCAGTGGCAGCGCTATCCGGAGCAAGTCGCCCATGCGCTGGCCGGCATGGGGCTGGACCGGTTGTTCTACCAGAACGCGATCGACTGCTTTGGCCTCGGGCCAGACGGCAAGCGCCGCAGCGCGGTCGCCAACCATCTGGGGCAACTGCCAGCCTGGCTGGTCTGAGCCGCGCAGCTTAGTACAGCACCACCGAGCGGATCGACTCGCCGCGCTTCATCAGGTCGAAGCCTTCATTGATGTCTTCCAGCTTGAGGCGGTGCGTGATCAGGTCGTCGATATTCAACTTGCCTTCCATGTACCAGTCGACGATTTTGGGTACGTCAGTGCGTCCGCGGGCACCGCCGAACGCCGACCCCTTCCACTCGCGTCCCGTCACCAGCTGGAACGGACGGGTCGAGATTTCCTGGCCGGCCGCCGCCACGCCGATGATGAAGGACTGGCCCCAGCCCTTGTGCGTGCACTCCAGCGCCTGGCGCATCAGGGTGGTGTTGCCGACGCACTCGAAGCTGTAGTCGGCGCCGCCGTCGGTCAGCTGCACGATCGCGTCCACCACGTTCTCGACCTCGTTCGGGTTGATGAAATGGGTCATGCCGAATTTGCGGCCGATTTCCTGGCGCGCCGGGTTGATGTCGATGCCGATGATCTTGTCGGCGCCCACCATTCTGGCCGCCTGGATGACGTTCAGGCCTATGCCGCCCAGGCCGAACACCACCACGTTGGCGCCCGCTTCCACCTTGGCCGAGAACAGCACCGCGCCGACGCCGGTGGTCACGCCGCAACCGATGTAGCAAACTTTATCGAACGGCGCGTCCGGACGGATCCTGGCCAGCGCGATTTCGGGCACCACAATATAGTTCGAGAAGGTCGACGTGCCCATGTAATGGAACAGCGGTTTGCCGTCGAGCGAGAAGCGGCTGGTGGCGTCCGGCATCAGGCCTTTGCCCTGGGTGGCGCGTATCGCCTGGCACAGATTGGTCTTGCGCGACAGGCAGAATTTGCACTGGCGGCATTCCGGCGTGTACAGCGGAATCACGTGGTCGTCTTTCCTCAGCGTGGTGACGCCGGGGCCGACGTCGACCACCACGCCAGCGCCTTCATGGCCCAGAATCGCCGGGAACAAACCTTCCGGATCGGCGCCGGACAGGGTGTAGTAATCGGTGTGGCAGATGCCGGTGGCCTTCAGTTCGACCAGCACCTCGCCCGCGCGCGGGCCTTGCAGGTCAACTTCCTCGATGGTCAGCGGCGCGCCGGCGCGCCATGCAACTGCGGCTTTGGTTTTCATGGTGTCAGATTCCGGTAGCAATGAAAGCCGCCATTGTGGCCACGCGCGCGCGCCGCGTGGCCACAGCCGGCAGAGAATGGCTGGAATTGATACAATAATGGCCGGATTTTTCCCTGCCCTGCCCGCACACCTCATGAAAACAGTCGATATCGTGGTCTATCCCGGATTCAAAGCGATGGAAGCGGTCGGCCCGATGTCGGTGTTTGAATACGCCAATCTGCACTTGCAGCGGCGCGGCAAAGGCAGCGGCTACGACGTGCGCATCGCCTCGCACAAGACCGGGCCGGTGCAGTCCGATACCCTGATGTCGCTGGACGCCACCAAGGCCCTGAGCACCTTGTCCCTGCCCGACAACGCTATCATCGTTGGCGCGCGCCACATCCAGGCAGCGTTGATCGAAAGCGCCGCCATCACCGACTGGGTTGCCGCGGTGGCGGCGCGCATCGCACGCCTGACCGCGCTGTGTTCCGGCGCCTTCTTCCTGGCCGCCGCCGGCGTCCTCGATGGCAAGCGCGCCGCCACCCACTGGAGCGTGGCCGCACGCCTGCAGGCTGAATACCCCGCGATCGAGGTCGATGCGGACGCCATTTTCGTCCGCTGCGAGAATGTCTGGACCTCGGCTGGCGTCACCGCCGGCATCGACCTGGCGCTGGCACTGGTGGAAGAAGACTATGGCCGCGAGCTGGCGCTGGAAGTGGCAACCGAGATGGTGGTATTCCTCAAGCGGCCCGGCGGCCAGTCGCAATTCAGCGCCCATCTGCTGAGCGAACGCACCACCCGCCCCAACATCCGCGCGCTGCAAAACTGGATACTGGATAACCTGCATCAGCGCCTGACGGTGGCGCAACTGGCGCAAAAAGCCATGATGAGCGAGCGCCACTTCACCCGCGTGTTTCAGCAGGAAGTGGGCCTGAGTACGCAGGAATTCATTGAACAATGCCGTTTCGAACGCGGCACCGCCCTGCTGGCCGATCTGGCGCTGCCACTGAAAACCGTGGCCGCCCGCGCCGGCTTCAGCGATGAAGTCCATATGCGCCGCGTCTTCATGAAAAAACTGGGCATCACGCCCAGGCTGTACCGCGAACGTTTCGCCACCACTGGCGTGGACTAAAAAAATGCCGAGTGGCCCGTCGGCCGCCTCGGCTTAACCACATGGAATGAGGAACTCCATACGGGAGACTGTTACCGACACCACATGCGCCACTGGAAAAATCGCATTGTTATCGATAACTAAGTCAATTCTAGCACAGCGATTTTCAATGTCAACACTGCAATCCCTGGCCTACTCGGTGGCCGCAGTGGATTCGCGTACTTCCAGGCGGTACGGCATCAGCTGATGCTTGGGCGGGACGTCGTGGCCGGCGCGGCGCTCCTTGACGTGATCGATCACCAGTTCCACCGCCGCCCGGCCCATCTCGGCAATCGGCTGGTGGATGGTGGTCAGCTCCGGCCAGACCGTGACGGCCACCGGCGTATCGTCGAAGCCGGCGATGGCCACATCTTCCGGCACCTGCAAGTGCAGGCCATGGGCGACGGCGATGGCGGCGGCGGCCATGTCGTCATTGCTGGCGAAGATGGCGCTCGGGCGGGTTTTCTGGCCCAGCAGCTCGCGCGCCGCCAGCAGGCCGGATCGATAGGTGAACATGCCCTGGGCAATGCGCTCGGCCGGCACTTGCAGGCCCGCTTCGCGCATGGTGTCGATGAAGGCCTGGTAGCGCAATTGCGCCGGGGTGTGCTCAGGGTCGCCCTTGATGAAGGCGATGTCGGTGTGCCCTTCCGACAGCAGGTACTTCGTCATCGCGCGCGCACCGTCATAGTCGTCGATGCGCACGGCCGAAGCCTGCGGTGAAGGTTTCGCAGTCGCCACCGCCACCGTCGGCATGCCGATTTCTTTCAGGTGTTTGAGCGCGGAGCGCGAGTCGCATAACGGCGGCGGCACCAGGATGCCGTCCGCACCCACGCTGATCAGACGCTCGATCGCCTTGCGCTGGGATTTCAGATCGACGCAATGTTCCAGTATCAGTTCCGCGCCGCTGCGGTTGCATTGGCCCATGGCGCCAACCAGAAAGGCACTCAGGAAGGCCGCGCTCGGGTTGCTGTACAACAGACCAACCCGCAGCGTGCCAACGCGGGCGGCGCGGGCGGCGACGTTGACCTTGTAGCCCAATTCATCAATCGCGCGCATCACTTTTTCGCGCGTCTTGTCGCTGACGTGGGCGTTGCCGTTGATGACGCGCGACACCGTCATCCCCGACACCTTGGCGCGCTCGGCAACATCGTACAGGGTGACGCTGGAGGCCGGCCGCAGTGGCTCCTCCGGCGCGCTCTTGTTGTTCGGAACTCGTGGCATTGTTAAGCTCTCCAATGGCTGTGCTCTGCGCGAAACACGCCATGTTATCGATTAAATTTTTTGCCATCCTACCCTAGATGGCGCCACTCGGCAAAAAAACGTGAAGTTTTCCTACATCTTTACCTAAAGGGCACGCAACACAAAGCGCTTTGCTTTTCGCGAATAAGTTCTGTTAGAATGTGATCGATAACAAATCACGGAGACGCTTCCATGTTTGACAAAACCTACTACGCCACGCATCCCGACATGATGGCGCAGGCCAGCAACGACGATCTGCGCGAGCGTTACCTCGTCACCGGCCTGTTCCACCCCGAACGCATTTCCCTCAATTACAGCCACGATGAGCGTTTCATCATCGGCGGCGCCCTGCCCCTGCAACAAACGCTGGCCCTGCCGCCGCAGCCGGCCACGCCGGGCGGCGGCGCAGTGCCCTTCCTCGCGCGCCGGGAACTGGGCATTATCAACGTCGGCGCAGGCGCCGGCCGCGTGACGGTCGACGGCGTCATTACTGAACTGGCGCCGCGCGACGGCCTGTATGTCCCCATGGGCAGCGCTAGCGTGGAATTCAGTTCGGACGATGCAGGCAATCCGGCCCGCTTCTACCTGGCCTCGACGCCTGCCCACGCCCGCTACGAACTGAAGAAAATTAGCCACGCCACCGCCGTGCCGCTGGAGCGCGGCAGCCTGGAAGCCTCCAACGCCCGCACCATTTACCAGTACGTCATCCCCGGGGTGTGCCGCTCGGCCCAGCTGCTGCTTGGCCTGACCGAACTGAAAACCGGCAGCGTCTGGAACACCATGCCGCCGCACGTGCACCAGCGCCGCTCCGAAGTCTATTTCTATTTCAACCTGGCCAAGGACCAGCGCATCTTCCATTTCATGGGGCAGCCCGATGCTGCGCGCCATTTAGTTATCGATAACGAGGAAGCCGTGCTGTCGCCGCCATGGTCGATTCACATGGGCTCCGGCACCGCCAACTATGCTTTCATCTGGGCCATGGGCGGCGAAAACCTCGACTACACCGACATGACGGTGCTGGACATCTGCCAGCTCAAATAAGAGACCACCATGCACAATCTGTTTGACCTGAGCGGGCGCGTCGCGCTCGTCACCGGCGCCAATACGGGGCTGGGCCAGGCCATCGCCATCGCGCTGGCCGCAGCCGGCGCCGATATCGCGGCGGCCGGCCGCAGCGATTCGTCCGCAACCGCCGCCCGTGTGCATGCTGCAGGCCGCCGCTTCCATGCCGTGGCGGCCGACCTGTCGCGGCAGGCGCAACTGGCCGGCGTGGTGGATCAGGCGCTGGCCGCCTTTGGCCGGCTTGATATCCTGGTAAATAACGCCGGCATCATCCGCCGTGCGGACGCCATCGACGTGACCGAACAGGACTGGGACGATGTCGTCGACACCAACCTCAAGTCGCTGTTCTTCCTGTCGCAGGCGGCGGCGCGCCACATGCTGGCGAATGGCGGCGGCAAGATCATCAATGTGGCGTCGCTGCTGTCCTTCCAGGGCGGCATCCGCGTGCCGGCCTACGCGGCCAGCAAAAGCGGCGTGGCCGGCCTGACGCACGCGCTGGCCAATGAATGGGCGGCGCGCGGCGTCAACGTCAACGCCATCGCACCTGGTTACTTTGCGACCAATAACACGGCCGCTCTGCGCGCCGACCGCGAACGCGAACCGCAAATCCTGGCGCGCATCCCGGCCGGACGCTGGGGCCGGCCGGACGACCTGGCCGGCGCGGCGGTATTCCTGGCCAGCGCCGCCAGCGATTATGTGCACGGCGTGGTGCTGCCGGTAGACGGCGGATGGCTGGCACGATGAGCGTCCTGCGCCAGATGTGGCGGCTGGAATGGGCGCACGGCAGCGCCGAGGTGCAAGCGCTGGGCGCCATGCTCGGTCCCCTGCATTTCCGCCTGGACGCCGAACGCGACCTGCAGGTGATGCACGTCGCGCCATGGGCCGGCACCACCAGCTCGCTCGACCTGCCTGGGGTGCTGCGCCGCATGCGCGGCGAATGGCCGTGCGTGCCTTTCGGCCGTACCGACCAGCCGCCCGATCTGCCGCCGGAATGGACCGCCGTCAATCCGGAAGACAGCTGGCCGCACGGCTACAGCGCCAACCACCGCTGGCAGTGCGAACACGCCAGCAGCGAGCGGGTTTGCCTGGCCATCGACTATCCGCAGGACTCGCCGATCGCCCGCATCGAGCGCCACTTGCAGGTGATTCCGGACGCGCCTGCGCTGGATATGCAGCTGCTGATCCTTCCGCGGCGCAGCCTGCGCCTGCCGGCCGGCCTGCACCCAACCTTCCGGCTGCCGCATCCGAGCGGCCGGGTCAAGCTGGAGCTGGGCCGGCACGCCGGCATCTTCAGCTACCCGAGCAGCAGCGCGGGCGCCATCAGCCGCCTGCTGCCCGATGCCCGTTCGGAACGTCTCGACGCCCTGGCCGGCCTTCACGGTCCGCTCGACCTCAGCCACCTGCCCCTGCGTGAGGACGGCGAAGAACTGCTGCAAGTAAGGTCCCTGGAGTCCAGCCACAACGCCGCGCCGTTCAGCCTGAACTACCTCGACTACGACGCCCACGTCGGCATGTGGTGGGACACCCGTCAATTTCCCGATCTGATGCTCTGGCTGAGCAACCGCGGCCGGCCGGAGTTCCCGTGGCAGGGGCGCCACGTGGCGCTTGGCGCGGAACCGGTCAACAGCGTGTTCGACCTCAGCCGCGTTGCCCGCCCGCCGCGGCATCACCCGCTGGCCGACCGCCTCGGCATTACCCTGCAAGCCGGCCAGCCGTGGCGCACCCAATACCGCATTGCCGCCTGGAGCGGCGCCTTGCCAGCCCGCCTGGCGCCATCTTTCAACGACTGGAGCCCGACATGACGCCGCAATTCCGATCCCCCGCAGCGCTGCAACAGCACATCCAGGAAACCATGCGTTTCTACCACCCGCGCTGCATCGACGCCAGCGGCGGCTTCTATCATTTCTTCAAGGATGACGGCACGGTTTACGACCGCGCCACGCGCCACCTGGTCAGCAGCACCCGCTTCGTTTTCAATTATGCGATGGCGCATCGCCACTTTCCC
This sequence comes from Duganella sp., assembly GCF_039595735.1. NCBI lineage: Bacteria > Pseudomonadati > Pseudomonadota > Betaproteobacteria > Burkholderiales > Oxalobacteraceae > Duganella > Duganella sp. The sequence continues at coordinate 112,560 of NZ_JBCNLB010000013.1, read as the reverse complement.
AGCGACGCATATCTGAACGCGGTACGCCACGGCGTGGCCTTCCTGCGCGAGGTGCACCGCGACCCGGCCACCGGCGGCTACGCCTGGCAGTTGCGCTGGGACGGCCGGCAGAAAACCGTGGAAGACGGCGAGAACCACTGCTATGGCCTGGCCTTCGTGCTGCTGGCCTATGCGCAGGCGCTGGCCGCCGGCATCGCGGAAGCGCGGCAATGGATGGCCGAAGTCTACGCGTTGATGGAACAGCACTTCTGGGAACAGCAGCACGGCCTGTACGCCGACCAGGCGCTGCCCGACTGGAGCGAGGTGCGGCCCTATCGCGGCCAGAACGCCAATATGCACGCCTGCGAAGCGCTGATCACCGCCTATGAAGCCAGCGGCGAGCGCCACTATCTGCTGCGCGCCGAACTAGTGGCGCGCAACATCACGCAACGCCAGGCCGCGCTGGCCGGCGGCCGCATCTGGGAACACTACGACGCCAACTGGCAGATCGACTGGGACTACAATCGCGACGACAAGACCAACATCTTCCGTCCATGGGGCTACCAGCCGGGCCACTTTACCGAATGGGCCAAGCTGCTCCTGCTGCTGGAGCGCCATCTGCCGGCCGACTGGCTGCTGCCGCGCGCGATCGGGCTGTTCGACGACGCCCTCGACCACGCCTGGGACGCGCAGCACGGCGGCATGGTGTACGGCTTCGCGCCGGATAACAGTGTCTGCGACGGCGACAAATACTTCTGGGTGCAGGCCGAATCGCTGGCCGCCGCCGCCGTGCTGGCGGTACGCACCGGCGAAACGCGCTTCTGGGACGAGTACGACCGCCTGTGGCGCTATAGCTGGACCCACATGGTGGACCACCGCCACGGCGCCTGGTATCGGATCCTGAGCCAGGACAACCGCCAGCTGAGCGACGAGAAAAGCCCGGCCGGCAAGACCGATTACCACACCATGGGCGCCTGTTACGAAGTGCTGCGCGCGCTGGGGAGCGCTGCATGAACACCCTGCCCCTGTTTGTCTCCGCCGGCGAAGCCCTGACCGACATGGTCCGCACCGGCCCCAATCAATGGACCAGCATGACCGGCGGCGCCGGCCTCAATGTCGCGCGCGCCATGGCGCGGCTGGAGGTGCCGAGCGCGTTTGCCGGCGCCATCTCCAACGACGTGTTCGGCCTGGCATTGCAGGCCAGCGCCCAGGAAGCCGGCCTCGATCCGCGCTTCCTGCAGCTCAACGACCGCCCGCCGCTGCTGGCGGTAGTGCACGAAACCGCGCCGCCGGACTACTTCTTCATCGGTGAAAACAGCGCCGACCAGCAGTTCGCGCCATGGAACCTGCCCAGCGGCTGGGACCGCGAAGTGCGCTGGGTGCATTTTGGCGGCATCAGCCTGGCGCGTCCGCCGCTGGCCGACCGTTTGCTGTCGCTGGCCTGCAGTCTGAAGTCGGCCGGCGTCAGGATCAGCTATGATCCCAATTTCCGCAAGCTGATGGATGAGCGTTATGATCCCATGCTGCGCAAGATGGCGGCGCTGGCCGATGTGATCAAGGTCTCGGACGAAGACCTGGTCGGCCTGTTCCGCACCGACGACGTGCGCCAGGCCTGCGCCAGCCTGCGCGCCCTCAACCCGGAGACCAGTATTTTGCTGACACGCGGCGCCCAGGGCGCGGAATTCCACGCCGGACGGCAAGCCTGGCGGGCCAAACCGCCGGCCATCACCGTGGCCGACACCATCGGCGCCGGCGACGCCTGCATCTGCGCGCTGCTGTATAGCCTGATGCACCATCCGCAGGCAACCGGCATGCACCATCTGCGCTTTGCCGTCGCAGCCGGCGCCGCCGCCTGCCTGCAGACTGGCGCCGTCCCCCCTACCCTTGACCAGATCGAGGCGCTGGCGCCATCGGTCCACGTCACTACCTTTGCGGAAGGAAGCCCCTCATGCGCCGCCTGATTGCAATATGCATGCTGTTGGCCTGCGGCCTGGCGCCAGCCGCCGGCCTGGAACAACGCCTGGCCTCCCCGGACGGCAAAATCGTCCTGACCGTGCAGCAGAAAACCGACGCTGCCGGCAAGCGCGCCCTGTATTACAGCGTCAACTACGGCGGCCAGACCGTGATCCGCGAATCGCTGCTGGAACTGCGGCTTGACAATCACCTGTCGGAAAGCGCCATGGCGCTGCCGGTCGACCGCCGCGCGCGCTGGTTCGAGAACCTGGCCGTGACCGGCGTGCGCCGCAGCAGCCATGACAGCAGCTGGACGCCGGTCACCGGCGAAACCGCCCGCATCCGCGACCACTACCAGGCCATGGCCATCGATCTGGTCAAGGACGACAATCCGGTCTACAAACTGTCGCTGGAAGCGCGTGTCTACAACCAAGGCGTGGCGCTGCGCTTTGCCTTCCCGGAAAATGAAAAAGGCAGCTATTACCGCGTGATCGGGGAGGACACCGAATTCGCCCTGCCGGCCGGCACCAGGGCCTGGTTCCACGGCTGGGCGCAGGCGCCTTACCAACTGCTGCCGCTGCGCGACTGGCCCGACCAGTCCGAGCGCCCGCTGACGCTGGAGCTGCCGAACGGCCTGCACGTGGCCCTGCTGGAAGCGCAGATGGTGGACTACGCCCGTACCAAGTTCAAGCTCAGCGCCGACAAGCCGGACACGCTGGTCACCGCCATGCATGACGCGGCCGACCTGATCTCGCCATTTGCCACGCCGTGGCGCGGCATCATGATCGCCGCCACGCCCGCTCAACTGGTAGAGAACAACTACTTCATCCTCAACCTGAACCAGGCCACGCCACTGGCCGATACCGCCTGGATCAAGCCCGGCAAGATCATGCGCGTGATGACCCAGACCACCGCCGCCGCCAAAGCCAATATCGACTTTGCCGCGCGCCACAAGCTGGAGTACATTCTGTTTGACTGGAAGTGGTACGGTCCGGCCTTTTCGTTCGACTCGGACGCCACCAAAGTCGCGATCCCCGACTTCGACCTGCCGGCCATCATCGCCTATGCCAAAGCGCGCGGCATCGGCGTGTGGCTGTACGTGAACCAGCAGGCGCTGCTGACGCAGTCCGACACCCTGTTCCAGACTTACCGCGACTGGGGTGTCAAGGGCGTCAAGTTCGGCTTCGTGCAGGTCGGCTCGCACCGCTGGACCACCTGGGTCGAGAAAGCCATCCGCCAGGCCGCCGCCGCCGGCATCATGGTCAACATCCACGACGACTGGCGCCCGACCGGCGAACAGCGCACCTGGCCCAATCTGCTGACCTCCGAAGGCATTCGCGGCAACGAGGAAATGCCGGACGCCACCCACAACACCGTGCTGCCCTTCGTGCGCTACCTGGCCGGCGCGGCCGACTACACCATCTGTTACTACGATCCGCGCATCAAGACCACCCACGCCCACCAGCTGGCGCTGGCCGTGATCTATTACAGCCCGTTGCAAACGCTGTACTGGTACGACAAGCCGGAGATGTCGCAGGACGAACCGGAACTGGCGTTCTGGGACCGGGTCCCGACCGTCTGGGATGAAACCCGCGTGCTGGATGGCGCGCCCGGCCGCAACGTCACCATCGCCCGCCGCAGCGGCAAGGAATGGTATGTCGGCGCCATCACCAACAACGACGCGCGCACGGTGCCGCTGAAACTCGATTTCCTTGCGGCCGGCCAGCGCTATGAAGCCACCATCTACGCCGACGACGCCCAGGCCCCCACCCGCACCAAGGTCGGCATCCGGCGGCAGGCGGTTGACGCCAATACCGTGCTGACGCTGGCCATGCCGGCGTCGGGCGGCCAGGCCCTGTGGCTGCGCCCACTTGACAGCCCGGCGCAGGCGCGATAGGTTATCGATAACAAACACAAGAACAATCCGGAGACAACTCGGTCATGACTAGCAAGCAGTCGCATTTCCGCTTCCTGTGCACCTTTGTGTACGTGTATTTCTTTGCCCAGGCCATGAGCATGTCGCTGCTGGCCCTGTGGCTGCGCAATACCTTACAGCTGTCCGGCACCGAGACGGGCATCGTATTTTCCGCCAACTTCATCGCCGCCATGTGCTCGCAGCCGGTGTACGGCTATCTCTCGGACAAGGTGGGCATGCGCAAGCACGTGCTGTGGGCGGTCGGCGTCATGTGCATGCTGTCCGGTCTGTTTCTGGTGTACGTCTACGGCCCCCTGCTCAAGTCGCACATCCTGGCCGGCGCCGCGCTGGGCGGCATCTACCTCGGCATCACCTTCATTGCCGGCAGCTATGCAATTGAATCATATGTCGACCGCATTGGCCGCGCTTACGGCTTTGAGTACAGCCGCGTCAGGCTGTGGGGTTCGCTGGGCTTTGCCAGCGCCGCCTTCATGACCGGCCGCCTGTACAACGTCGACCCGCACATCAACTTCATGCTGGCCTCCGTGGCCGGCCTGCTGCTGGTGCTGATGCTGGCGCTGTGGCGCCTGCCGCAACATGAAAGCGCGGCCGCCGCCGGCGCCAAGCTGCGCCTGAGCGAGGCACTGAGCCTGCTGCGCGACCAGGCGTTCTGGCGTTTCATGGTGTTCATCCTGAGCGTGACCAACCTGTATCTGGTGTACGACCAGCAGTTCCCCAGCTACTTTGCCTCGCAGTTTCCGGACAAGGCCACCGGCGCCGCCATGTTCGGCTACCTGAACTCCTTGCAGATCTTCGTCGAGGCGGCGGGATTGTTTGTGTCGCCGCTGCTGGTGCGCCGCATCGGCGCCAAATACGGCCTGCTGCTGGCCGGTTCCATCATGATCTTCCGGATTGCCGGTTCCGGCCTGGCGGTCGGCCCGGTGTCGATCTCCGCCATGAAGATGCTGCATTCGATCGAGCTGCCGATCCTGGTGGTGTCGGTATTCCGCTACATTGCCTGCCACTTTGACAACCGCCTGGCCTCCACCGTCTACATGGTCGGCGTCAGCTTCGGCCACTCGCTGGGCCTGGCCCTGCTGTCGCCGCTGGTCGGCAAGGCCTACGACCTGTTTGGCTTCAATCACACTTATCTGCTGCTGGCCGCGATTGGCGCGGTGTGCCTGGTGCTGTCGGCGTTCGCGCTGTCGCCTACGCCGCCCGAAGTCGCTACCCGCAAGAACGCCGCCCTGGCAACCCATTAAGGATCACTCATGCAAGCAGCACTACATCCGGCCCGTCCGGAACCATTGCAAACCGCGCGCCTGCCGCAAGCCTGGCGCCAGCTGCCAGCGCGTGCGCAGCTGGACCAGGCCATCGGCGCGGCTTTGGCCGCAGTGGAACGCAACACCGCGCATTTCGGCACGCGGTTCCCGACGCCGTCCAGCACTGGCGGCATCTATCCCGCCATGGACAACACCGAGTGGACCAACGGCTTCTGGACCGGCATGTTGTGGCTGGCCTATGAGCTGAGCGGCAAGCCGGAGTTCCGCACTGTGGCAGAAGCCCACGTCGCCAGCTTCGACCGGCGTCAGCGCGAACGCATCGCCACCAATCACCACGATCTAGGCTTCCTGTACAGCCTGTCCTGCGTGGCCGGCTACAAGCTGACCGGCAGCGAACAGGCGCGCAGCGCAGCGCTGGGCGCGGCCGGGCTGCTGCTGGAGCGCTACTATCCGGGCGCCGGCATCATCCAGGCCTGGGGCGACCTGCATGACCCGGCCCAGCGCGGCCGCATGATCATCGACTGCAATCTGAATCTGCCGCTGCTGTACTGGGCCAGCGACACCAGCGGCGACTTGCGTTTCCGCGACGCCGCCAACCGTCACATCGAGCAGGCCGCACGCCACATCGTGCGCGCCGACGGTTCCACCTTCCACACCTTCTTCTTCGACGCCGACAACGGCCAGCCGCGTGAAGGCAAGACGCACCAGGGCTACAGCGACGATTCGTGCTGGGCGCGCGGCCAGGCCTGGGGCATTACGGGCTTCCCGCTGGTGGCGCGCCATAACGGCGACACGCGGCTGCTGGAACTGGGCAAGGTAGTGGCCAATTACTACCTGAACCGCCTGCCGCCGGACGGCATCTGCTACTGGGACCTGATCTTTACCGGCGGGCCGGAAGAACGCGACAGCTCGGCGGCGGCGGTAGCCGCCTGCGGCCTGCTGGAACTGGCCAGCCGCCTGCCGCTGCTCGATCCGCTGCGCGCGGATTATGAGCGCGCCGCCGCCGGCATGGTTCTCACCTTGTCCGAGCACTATTTCAACCACGACGGCGCCGCCGGCGCCGGCCTGCTGCGCCACGCCGTGTACCACAAGCCGAACCGCATCGGCGTCGATGAATCCTGCATCTGGGGCGACTACTTCTATCTGGAAGCGTTGACGCGCCTGAGCCGCATCTGGGAGCCTTACTGGTGAAACGCCTGCCCCTGACCGCCGCGCTGGCCGCGGCCCTGCTGTGCCACGCCGCCCACGCGCAAAGCCCGCCGCCAGCCAACGCGCCATGGATTGCCGATCTGGGCGACGGCCGTTATCGCAACCCGGTGCTGCACGCCGACTACGCCGATCCGGACGCGATCCGCGTCGGCGACCGCTTCTACATGACCGCATCCAGCTTTTCCAACACGCCCGGCCTGCCGCTGCTGGAATCGCCGGATCTGGTCAACTGGACGCTGGTGGGCCACGCCCTGCCCGCGCTGACGCCGGCAGCCAACTTTGCCACGCCGCAGTACGGCAAAGGCGTATGGGCGCCCTGCCTGCGCTACCACAACGGCCGTTTCTACATCTTCTATCCCGACCCGGATTCCGGCATCTACGTGATCGAAGCCGAGCAGTTCCGCGGCCCGTGGAGCGCGCCGCGCCTGCTGCTGGCCGGCCGCGGCCTGATCGACCCGGCACCGCTGTGGGACGACGACGGCCAGGCTTACCTGCTGCACGCCTGGGCCTTCAGCCGCGCCGGCAAGAACAACGTGATCACGCTGCGCCGCATGGATGCCGGCGCCACCAGGATGCTGGATGAGAAAGGCCGCGACATCATCAACGGCGCCGACTATCCCGGCTATCACACGGTCGAAGGACCGAAGATCTACAAGGCCAACGGCTACTACTACGTGTTTGCGCCGGCCGGCGGCGTCGAGCAAGGCTGGCAGGCTGTGTTCCGTTCGCGCACGCTGGCCGGCCCTTACGAGGTGCGCAATGTCATGGACCAGGGCGACACGCCGGTCAACGGTCCGCACCAGGGCGCGTGGGTCGACGCGCCCGATGGCAGCAACTGGTTCCTGCACTTCCAGGACAAAGGCGCCTACGGCCGCGTCACGCACCTGCAACCGATGCAGTGGAAAGACGGCTGGCCGCTGATCGGACAGGCAGGCCGCAAGCCGGGCACCGGCGAGCCGTTGATCACGCACGCCAAGCCGGTGCAAGGCAAGCCGCTGGCAACCCCGCCGACCAGCGACGATTTCAGCGCCGCGCAACTGGGCCTGCAATGGCAATGGGGGGCGAACGCGCGGCCGGAATGGTATTCGCTGTCGGCCAGGCCGGGCACGCTGCGGCTCTACACACAAGCAGTGGAAGACGCCGATGACTACGTACGCGCCTCACCGGCGATCCTGACGCAAAAGGCGCCGGCCTCGCGCTTCCTGGCCACCACCCGCATCAAGCTGGATCAGGCGCGCGACGGCGACCGTGCGGGCCTGATCGTCAACGGCATGCAGTATGCATGGCTGGGCCTGCGCCGCAAAGATAAGGTCAACCAGCTGGTGATGACGGTGTGCGGCCCATTCGGCCCGCGCTGCAAGGAGCAGTCGACCGTAGTGCTGGCCGATGCGCCGCATGAACTGACGCTGCGTGCGCACATGAACGAAGGCGCCTTCGTCAATTTTTCGTACAGCGTGGATGGCCTGACCTTCAAACCGGCCAGCGGCCCCTTTCCGGTCACGCGCGGCACCTGGGTCGGTGCACAGGTCGGCTTGTTCAGCATCGGCAAACAAGCCGGCTCCTGGCTGGACGTGGAGCACTTCGATCTGACGGCGCCCGGTTCCGGTCCCTATTGAAGCAACAACAGGCCTTGCAGCGATGAGATGCGCTGCGGGGCCGACCAGCTGTCCACCAGCCGGCCATCGCGATCGAACTGCAGCAGTTGCGCGCCTTTGCGGCCGTTATCCGGGCCGTGGCCCTGCCAGTTCGCCACCAGCAGCTGACCGTCCGCCAGGAACTCATGGCTCGCGTAGAAGAATGGCGCCACGGCCTGCGGCAGCTCGCCAGCGGCGCCAAAGCGATGCGCCAGTCCACCCTCCTTGTCGAACACCGCCATGAACGCGCCATAGCCGGCCGACACGATGGTCTTGCCATCGGCCAGACGCTCGGCCTTCCATGCGTGCTCGAAGCCCGGCGCGCTGAAACGGCGCAGTTCCACCAGTTCCGGTGTGGTTTCCTTGATGTGATCATTGGTGCACAGCAGATAGGTGCCCTGTGGCGTTACGCGCATCAGGCGCACGTAGTCGCCTTCGCGGAAGGCGGCGTGCAGCAGTTGTCCTTGCGCGTCCAGCGTCAGCACGTTGACGCCATTGCGGCCATCGAGGTTCATGCCGGTGACCAGCGTGCTGCCGTCGGCACGGCGATGCACGGCCGTCACGTCCCGCCACTGCCGGCAATCCGCCAGCACGCGCCCGGTTCGCCATTCCAGTTCGAAAAAGCCATGATCGTAACCGACCAGTACGCGCTCGTCGTCCAGCCGCTGCAGGTCGCGCGCCAACGGATAGTCTTTCAGATCCAGCGTCCAGATGAAGTCCGGGGTGGCGGTGTCAATCAGGTGCAGTCGCTGCAAGCCTTCGTCTATGCCAAGGAAGCGTAATTTCATTTTTTCTTTCACTCATAAAAAAACCGCGACCCCGGCGGCGTGCCAGGATTGCGGTTGCGGCGGCAAATCTTACTTGCCGAACTTGTAGCGCAGGCCCACGCTGAAGGTGCGGCCGTTCAGATAGTGCTGACGCTCGATGCCGGTGCCATACGCGCCCGGCTCGCCCACGTAGCGGTCCAGGCCCTTGTTGGTGAGATTGGACAGGTTCACGCTCAGGGTCAGGTTGCTCATGATGTCGTAATTGAGCGAGGCGTCCATGATGCCGTAGGAACGGATGTAGCGGCCGTCGATCGGGTTGGGCGACACCCCAAACAGCACCTGGTCCGAGCGCCAGGTGTAGACCAGGCGCGCCGAGAAGCCTTTGGCCTCATACATGCCAGCCACGGTGTAGCTGTTTTTCGACACCATCGGCTGCTGGCTGTCGATGATGCGCGGCGCGGTCAGGCTGCCGATGTTGATCGGGTTCGAGGTGTCGACGTAAGTGTAGGAAGCCGAGCCGCCGAAATTCTGCAGCCAGCCGGCGTCCTTGTCGAAGAAGTACTGCCCCGCCACTTCCACACCGCGTGCATAACCATCCTGCGAGTTCACCGACTTGGTGATCTGGTACTGGCCCGCCGGGCAGCTGTTGGCGATGCTGCCATTGTAGGCCGGCGCCAGCGCCACCGTCTGGCATTCCACGATGCCGCTCAGGAAGCCCTTGATCTGCTTGTCGAACACGCCCGCCGAGACGTAGTTGGTGGCGCTGAAGTATCGTTCCAGCGACAAGTCGAAGCTGTTGGCCAGTTGCGGCCGCAGGTCAGGATTGCCGACCGACCCGGTGCCATTCACCGTGTTGACCACGATCGATGGATTCAGCGCGCTGATGTCCGGACGGGTCATGCCGCGGCCGTAGCCGAAGCGCGCCAGGAAGTCCTTCTGGATGTTGTAGGTCAGGTTAAACGTCGGCAGCGCGTTGGTGTAGGAAGTCGACTTGAAGTTATCGGCAATCACGGTGGTGCCGCCGGTCACGTTGGCCACGCGCGCGGTGAGGTCGGTATTGGTGCGCACCAGGCGCACGCCGACATTGCCGCGCAGGCGTTCGTCTTCAGTGGCGAACTCGCCGACCAGATAGCCGGCCAGCGTATGCTCGCTGAACACGCGGCGCGCCAGCGCATTTTCCGGATAGCTGCCCTCGGCCGGGATGCCGGCATTCGGGAAGGCGGTCATGATGCGGTTGCCGTCCAGCGCAGTTGGCGCCACCACCAGGAAGCCGCCCGCATAACCGGCGTCGCCGTTCATGAAGTTGGTCGGTGCGGTTTCCAGCAGGCCGGTCATGGTGCCGGCGTTGATGCCGTTGGCGCGGTTGGCCGCCAGTGCCTTGCCATCGCTGGTGAGCGGCTTGCCGCTGAAGCTGAAGTTGGTGTAAAGGCTCTTCTGGTGCGCCGCGCGCGCGCCGAACTTGATCTTGGTGAGGAAGCCGCCGTCCGGCGAATACGCCGCATCCAGCTTGGCCGCGTAGCCATTATCATCCCACTTCTGGTAGGTGCCGTTGCTATAGTCGCGGAACACGAAGTTGTTCGGATCGGACAGGCTCGGACCGCTGAAGGTCAGCTGGTGCGGCGCGCCGTCAGCCACGCGGGTGGTGTTCCAGTACAGGCCACTGGCCGAATCGAGGTTGACCGAGCGGTTATCCTGGGTCTGGTCGGCCTTGATGTAATTCAGGTCGGCCTTGAGCGACCATGCCGCGGTCGGACTCCACTCGACACCACCGGCCGCGATCCAGGTGGTATAGGGACGATGTTCCTCGCCGCCCAGCGTGTTGATCGCCGAGTTGAGGAAGGTGCCGCCGCGCAGGCGCTGATTGACCAGCACATCGTCGCTGCCGCCGTTCAGGTTGCGGTTGGCCAGGCCTTCGGTGAAGGCGAACGGCGAGGTTTGCAGGTTCTGCACATTGCCGCCGTCGATGGAATTCAGGCCGCGGTAATTCTGATAGTACTGGTAATAGGTGTACTCGCCTTCGGTGTAGAAGCGCAGCGTGTTGCTGTGGCGGTAGTCGGCCGCCAGACTCAGGCCCTTGCGGGTACGGTAGATGGTTTCCTGGAATACGTTGCTGGTCAGGCCAGGCGCCACCATCACATTGCTGGCCTGCGCGGCGGTCAGGCCGCTCAGGTTGGGCGTGTTGGCGCCGCCGGTGGCCACGGTCGGCACGCTGCTCAGGTAGGAGACGTCGCTGCGGCCGACGTAGGCCGCCATCGGCTGCGACGGGCTGTTGGCGGTGTTGGCCGCCGCCAGCGCGGCATACTCGGCGCTGTCAGCGCGGATGGCGCGCTTGAAGTTGGCGCCGCCGTTGGCCGGATTGTTGTCCGAACGGCCGGTGCTCTTCTGGTACACGCCGGCCGCCATCACACCGATGCGCGAGCCGCCGCCCAGATCGAACTTGTTGGCGATCAGGCCAAACAGCTCGGGGTCGGTCTTTTTGGCCATGTCGTTCTGGCGCGCGTTCACGCTCAGCGTAGCGGTCAGTTCCTTGAAGTCGCTCGGCTTGCGGGTGCGGATGTTGACCAGGCCGCCGATCGCACCTTCGATATGCTCGGCCGACGGATTCTTGTACACGTCAATGCCGGCCACCATGCCCGGAATCGCGCCTTCGATGTTGTATTCGCGCGCACCGGCGGTGAAGTAGGCACGGCCGTTCACTTGCGACGCAGTCTGCCCGGAGAGGCCTCGGATGGTCAGGCCCGAGCCCTGGCCAACCGGCGACGCGCCTTCGCCGCCGTAGCGGTAGCCTTGCACGCCCGGCACCCGGGTCAGGGTCTCCGCGACGTTCATGTCGGGCAGCTTGCCGATGTCTTCAGCGGAAATCGAATCCACCACCTCCATCGTGTCGCGTTTGACAGCCACCGCCGAACTGGCGCTGGCGCGGATACCGCTCACCACCACAGTGGTGCCGGCATCCTGGGTTGGGGCCTGGGCAAAAGCCTGGCTGACAGCCAGCGCCATGGCGGTGAGTTGGACAGTGTTGAACAGGGCCTTACGCATGACTTGATCTCCTCTTTTTTTCTAATAATGAAAGCTTGGTGTGTTAGTTATCGATAACAAATCAAGACCAGACATAAAAAGTTATCGATAACTTTAGTAAACATGATAAACAAGCGGACCAGCAGGGTCAATCACTTCTTCGCTGAAATCCGCTTGTGTCGGAATACAACAACTGGCCTTACGGCGTGATGCTGAAACGGTAGCTGGCCTCCCGCAATGGAATGCGGTACTTGACGTGCGGACGGCCATTCAGGCTCCAGCCGGTATCGCCGCCCACGCCGGCCTGCGCCATGTCGATCAGCAGGCTGCCGTCGCCATGCGGCGCGATCTCCGAGCTCTTCCACTGGCCGCGCGCACGCAGGTACACATCCTCATACGGGAACGGCAGCGCGTTGAAGGCAAACGGCACATCGGAACTGATCTTCAGCGCGCCGGACAACGCCAGCCAGCGCACATCGGTCTTGTTGCCGCTTTCCTGCGGCCGGATGTAGCTGTGGTACTGGTCCGCCAGCGCGCCGGCATACAGGCCCAGGGCCGCGCCGGTCTTGCGGTCGACATACGACTCGTGCGGCCCGCGGCCGTACCATTGCAGCTGGCTCAGGCTGGCCGGCATATCGAAGCGCAGGCCAAGGCGCAGCGGATCGGGCAGATCATCCCGCAGCGGGACAAAGCTGGCCTGCACGTCGAGCGTGCCGTCGGCGCGCATGCGGAACACATTCTCCCAGTGCGCGGCGCCGGCACCAAAGCTGAACAGCACCTTGATGCTATCGCCCTCCGCCGTTACCGAGCGCACCTTGCGCTGCGCGGTAAAGGTCTGCCAGACCTTGTGCGTCTTGTCGACACCGGCGCCTTCGTCGTTATCGGTCAGGCCGCGCCAGAAATTCGGACTGCCGCCTTTCAGCAGCAGCTTGCCGTCCACGCTGTAATTCACCAGGCCGGTGGCCGGATCCAGCGACAGCACGGCTTTGCCGGCGCGCAGCGCATTCCCCTGCGGCGCCACCCATGCCGCCCTGGAAGCGGCTGCCGTCGGTGCGGCCAGCACAAACTGCGACCAGCCAGCCTGCCCTTCCGTTCCGGACGCACTGACCGTCAGCACCAGCTCCCCCGCTCCGGCCTGATCGACCGCATCCGCCACCGCGGAAGGCAGCGCCAGCTGCTGGCGGCCGCCGGCCGGCGCATTGGCCGAGGCCAGCGTGCCGGCCGCGATCTGCACGCCGTTGCGCTCCAGCTTCCAGGCCAGCGACAGGTGCGACAGATCGCGGAAATCATAGCGGTTCACCACCTCGATCTTGCCGCTGCGCGCATCGCCCTCAAACACCACCGGCGAATACACCTTCTGCAGTTCGTAGTATTCCGGGTCCGGCGTGCGGTCGGAACGCAGCACGCCGTCGCCCACCACGCTGTTGTCGCCGCGCTTAGGATTGAGGTCAAATCCCGAGGCCCAGTAGGTGCGGCCTTTTTCATCCTTGGCGATCACGCTCTGGTCGACCCAGTCCCACACAAAGCCGCCCTGCAGCTTGCGGTGGGCGCGGATCACCTGCCAGTAGTCTTCCAGGTTGCCGAGCGAGTTGCCCATGGCGTGGGCGTACTCGCACTGGATCATGGGCTGCTGGTAGGCCGGGTCCTGCGCGTAATCGGCCATTTTCTCGATATCGTCATACATCGGCGCATAGATGTCGACGTATGCGTTGGGCAGATGCTCCTCGCCGATCGTGCCATGGCCAAGATAGCTGATCAGGCGCGTCGGATCGGCCTTGCGTATCCAGGCGGCGGCCTGCTCGAAGTTCGGGCCGGTGCCGGCCTCGTTTCCCAGCGACCAGAAGATGATGGACGGCGAGTTCTTGTCGCGCTCCACCATGCGCGAGACGCGGTCAAGGTGGGCGGCCCGCCAGTGCGGCTTGTAGCCGAGCTGGATGGCGGCCCGCGCCTCCGGCGTTGGCGCGCGATCACCCAGCTGCATATAGCCGTGCGATTCGATATTCGCCTCGTCCATGATGTACAGGCCATATTCGTCGGCCAGATCGTACCAGCGCGGATCGTTCGGGTAATGCGAAGTGCGCACGGCATTGACGTGGGCACGCTTCATCAACTCGATATCCTTGCGCATGCTGTCCATCGACATCACGCGATAGGTGTGCGGATCATGCTCGTGGCGGTTGACGCCCTTGATCATGATGCGCTTGCCGTTGACGCGCACCTCGCCGCTGGCGATTTCCACGGTGCGGAAACCGATCTTGCGCGCGGTGGCGGACACCAGCTGGCCACGCGCGTCCTTCACTTCGATCAGCAGCGTATAGAGATTGGGCGTCTCGGCCGACCATGGCTTGACGTTGGCGACCGTCCCGCGCAGCACGGCCTTGCGGTCGGCACCCGGCGCGGCGCTGGCCTGCAGCAGCTCCTTGTCGCCATCCAGCACGCGCGCCGTCACCGTGACCTCGGCAGGCTTGCCGGCCATCTCCGCCGCCAGCGCGAAGCGGCCGTCGTGCGACGCCGTCACCGTGTAGTCGCGCAGCCGCGTCTTTGGCTCGGCGTACACGAACACGCTGCGCTCGATGCCGTTGACGCGCCAGAAGTCCTGGTCTTCCAGATAGGAGCCATCGGCCCAGCGGTAAATCTCAATCGCAATGGTGTTGCGGCCCGCACGCACGTACGGCGTGAGGTTGAATTCCGACGGCAGCTTGGAGTCTTCCGAGTACCCGACCTTCTGCCCATTCACCCACACATAGTAGGCCGCGCCGGCCGCACCAATCTGCAGGAACACGTCGCGTTCCTTCCAGTTGGCCGGCAGGTTGAAGTCGCGGCGGTAGGAGCCGACCTCGTTAAGCGCATGCGGGATCAAGGGCTCATTGGCCGGGAAAGGATAATCGATATTGGTGAAAATCGGCTTGCCGTAGCCCTGCGTTTGCAGCATGCCGGGCACCTGGATGCTGCCCCACTTGCTGACATCGTAGCCCGGCTGGTAGAAGTTCTTCGGCCGCGCTTCCGGCGTGGCGGAATAGGCAAACGCCCAAGTGCCGTCCAGCGAAAGGAAATTGGCGGAGGCGGAACGCTCGCCGGCCAGCGCCTTCTCGCGCGACTCGAAATTAAAGAAGGTGGCCCGCATCGGCTCGCGGTTCACCGCAACGACTTCGGGCTGTTCCCATTCGGCGCGCGCCGGCTGTGCCGCCAGCGCCGGCGCGGCAAGCGCGGCCGCCAGCATGGCTGTCATGATCTTTTGTATGCTCACATCTACCCTTTTCAACGGAACTGGATGTCATCGACAAATTCGTTCACCTCCAGCACGCCGGGCTCCGGCCTGGTGATTTTTTTGCCGCCCATGGTAACGTTCTCCAGTATGACATTTTTTACCTTGCGGCTGCTGTCATGTCCGGTGATTCGTGCGGCGCTGGGCGAGCCGCGCCCGGAATAGCGGATATTGCGCAGCGTGACGTTCTCGATGCCGAGGCCGGGGCTGGTGTTGTACTTGGCGGTGTACGCTATCTTCAGGTTGAACAGCTTGCCCTCCTCGATGCGCTCGACGCGGATATCCTCAAACACCACGTCGCGCACCAGGTTGTCGTCGCCGGCCATGATGCCAAGCGCGCCTTCGTATTCCGGCTCGTCCTCGTCATGATCGAGGATGTCGATGTCGGAGAAGCGCAGGCGCTCCAGCACCTCTGGCTGCGGATGCTCGGGCGTCGGCGTGTTGCCGTGGATGCCGATCATGATGGCATGCGCCACGTCCGCCCACAGCGTGGTCTTGCTGACCTTGACGTCGCGGGTATTGCCCCAGATGTCCCAGCGGTGGTTGTAGAAGGTCAGGCAGTCATCGGAGGTGCGGATAAAGCTGTCGCTGATGGTCACGCGCTCGCAGGCAAAGTGCCCCAGCCCGTCCGACCACTGTCCCGCACCGATGCTGCGGATATTGCGCTCCACCAGATCCTGCGAAGTAATGCAGCGCATGGTGCCATGCGGCTGGTTGATGAAGATAGGACCATCGATCTCGATATTGCGGGAATTGCGGATAGTGGTCATGTCGACACCGTCAAACAGGCCATCGCTGATTACCTTGACGTCCTCCACACCGTCCAGCACCAGCGGATTCTTCAGAATTGCGGAACCGTGAATATACACCGTGCTGTGCGAGCGCAGGCGGAATTCACCGGTGTGGACGCCCGGGCCGAAGAACACCACCTTCTGCGTAAAGTCCGGCAGCTTGCCCTTCTCGATGTCATTCGACGACAAACTGGCCGGGGTGGCCGGCATGTCCTTGCGGATGGCATGCGTGAACACATGCAGGTTGTGCAGGCGATCGTCGTCAAATTCGATGCTCAGGTTTTCCGGGCGATGCAGCGTGATGTAGGCGATGCCGTCCCTGACCACCGGTTTCAGGCCTTTGGCGTCCGGGCGCACCGCCACCTTGGAAAACATGCCGTTATTCTTCTGCACCGCCAGTTCGACCGTGCCGTCGAAATTGAAGTACACCATCGACGCTTCCTGCGGTTTATCGAGGTCGACCTTCACCTTGTATTCATACAGGTCTTGCCAGGCGCCGCCGGGCACGCGCACGCGCACGGTAAAGTCGTCGTTATGGTGGCTGTAGCGGACCGGATTGGGGAAAGGATGGACCTGCACCTGGGCAGTGGCCAGCGACAGTTGCAGACAGGCCAGTACGCCCGTCAGTATGCGTATGAAGGACAAAATATCTCCTGAATTATTCTTGATATCGATAACAGATTATACGGCTCTGCCGGCCATGTCAAACAATTCGTGGGGCCGGAATGCGAATACCGCACGCCGGCCCTATGGCGCTTAGCCGGCGCGCCGCATCCGCAACGTCGCCAGGCACAGCAGGCCAGCCAGCAACAGCACAAACGTCGCCGGCTCAGGCACCGCCGTCACGCTGCTGGCGGCGCTGAAGGTGCTGACCGTGTATGGCACAGCGCCGGGTTGCAGCGCGATGACACCAAGGTCGCCGTCCGCCCCCAGATAGCTGCTGTCGTTGAACAGCGCCCAGCCGAATTGAAGGCCGCTGTCGCCACTGCCCAGCGTCAGACTGAGGCTGAACCTCAACACGCTGCCCAGCGTGACGGCTTGTACCAGCTCGCCGCCATTGCCAAACACCAGCGGCCCCGGCAACGCACCGCTGACCGCGCCGCTGAGCTGCGCAGGCCCGCTCAGATCCCCCGCCAGCTGGCTCACCGTGGCGGTGGCCGGCGCCGCGTCGGCCAGGCCAAGGAAATACAGGCCGAGATAGGCAGGGCCATCGCCCAGGGTGGCGGTGTCGATGGTGATGCTGTAGTGCTGTGCCGATGCCTGCCCTGCCCCGCCCAGCAGCAGGGCGGCCAGCATCAGCTTCATCAACAGGTCTTTTACGAAAGTCATCTTGGTCTCCTTAATATTTTGCGCTGATCAGCTTGCGGTTGTATGCGATCGCCAGCCTGGATGGATTGCTGAAGGTGGTGCTCAGCGTCACGCTCTGCCCCGGTGCCAGATCGGTGGCAGGCAGCGTGATATAGGGCGCGCCGTCCTTGCTGCCGGAGGCATTGTCCAGCGTGACGCCGGCGGTCAGATTCTCCAGCGTAAATTGCAGCGGCCCCTTGATGGTTTGCTGCGTGTTGTTAGTGATGGTCACTGTACCGCTGTACTTCTGCGTGAAGCGGTTCATCGTCAGGCCGGATTGCTGCATCCTCACGCTGGCGCTGACATCCACCGGCGCCAGCAAGTCATAGCGGCTGCCGTAGAAGTGCAGCTCGCTGTACGATGAAATGCCCGGGTAAGCCGGATCGGTCGGCGGCCCCGGATGATCGACACGCACCATGAAGTAGCGGTACCGCTGGTCTTCCTGCCCCTGCACCACCGGTATCACCTCCATGATGAAGTTCTGGCCGCTGGTGTCGCTGGTTTCCCGGCTGCTCAACAAGGTCCAGCTGGCCTTGTCGTTGGAGCCGTAGACATTGATGCCCTGGGTGCGGTTGCCGAACATGAAGCGCGGACGGATGCCGAAGGCACTGGCGGCCACGCGGTAGTTTTCGCCATAATCCAGCGTGACCACGTCGCGCAGGTCGCCGGAGGTGGTGTTGTAATCGTCATCCACCAGTCCGGGGATCGTCGCCGGATTCAGCACGGTGGTGGTGACCATGTTCTTGCTCCAGTCCAGACTGCCATCCGACGCCAGGCGCGGGTTGAGCAGCTCCAGCTTCTGCGTTACCGCCTGCACCTTCTTCAGCAGCGCCGGGAAATCCGCGTCGGCGGTGGTGGTCAGCGCCTGCTGCAGCGGCGCCATCTCGGCCTTGAACGCGGCCAGTGACGGCGTGGTGTAGACCGCGGCGCTGTCGTAACCGCCCTGCGCCGCCAGGAAAGCGGCCTGCCGGTCCGGCTGCACGTTCAGGCGCGCCGTCATGGTGCTGATGGCAACGCCGTCGGTGGCGCTGATGACCAGGTCATGCTCGCCAACCTGGTCCGGCGTCGGCGTCCAGCTCACCATGCCGGTGGCGCTGTCCACGCTGGCCCCAGCCGGCAGGCTGATCGCCTTGTAGGCGACGGTATCCGCCGGGTTGGCATCGGTGGCCGTGTAAGTCGCGCGGAACGGCATGCCCTGTACCACGTATTCCGTCAGCGGGAACACCGGCATGGAAAAGCGCGGCGGCGTCAGTTGCGTGGGCGCGTTCAGGTTGACGAAATCCACGTCCACAGTGGCGCCTTCCGCGCCGCTGAACTTGAAGTAGATGATGTTGTCGCCCAGCCGGCGCGCGCCGGTGGCCGCAGTGGAGGCATCGGGCACGATGTAGCGCCACTGCCCTTGCGTATCCGGCACTGTCATCTCGCACCATGGCTTGCCGCCCTCGGTACCGCTGGCCGACAGCCTGGTCACCGCATTGGTGCGGATCATGACGCCGACCGGCGCATACTTGCTGCGGTCGGCGTAGACGATGTCATGGAACACCACGGTGGCGCCCGCCGGCGTAAGCTGGCTCCGGCCAAACGTGCGCTCGCCTTCGCTGAGCGTGCTCCAGTCGCCGTTCAGATACACCGTCTTGCGCTCGGTCTCCAGCATGCCGGTATTGGGCGGCAGCGGCTTGCCGGTCAGCGCCTTGGGCAGCGTGATGAAGGCCTCGGCCCCAAAGTCCTTGTTGTCCGGCGTGCCGCGCCCCCATGGCGTGACATAGCCATTCTGGTGCGAGGCGGCAGTCGCCAGATAAGGCGCCACCGCCTCGACATCGACGCCCTGTTCGTACTTGTAGACGTTGTAGATTTCGGCAATCCCTTCGGCCGCGTACAGACGGCCGCGATACGCTTCCGACATGCCGGAGCTGCCGCCGCTGGTGTCGGCCCATGGCGTTTTATAGCCCAGCATGAACTGCGCGTACGAGTTGGCGCCCATCAGCAGGCGATTGCCGCCGAAGTGATACACGCTCACCGCGTCACCGGCGGTGGAAGGCTTGCCGGTATAGGGATCGACCCTGGTGCCCTGCGAATTTACCAGCCGCAGCAGGCCAATCAGGTTGTCGACATTGTCGCCGCCGTGCGCCTGGTCGCGCATCATTTCCTGGATCTGATAGAAGGGATAGCCTTCCTTGTTGAGCGGATTGTCGGCGGCGATCAGGGGGATCAATGGCAGGATGCCGCCATTGATGTCCTGCCGGGTGGATGTGGCATTCACGGTCAGCCATTCCACCGTTTCATCGTAGCGCGCGCGGTTGTCGGTGAAGATGGCGCCAGCCAGCCGGCCGGCAATCGAATACACATGCTGGTTCATGAAGCGCTCGTTGCTGGCGAAGAAAGTGCGCTCCATCGGATCGATCAGATTGTCCTTGAGTTTTTGCGTATCGGTGGCGGTCCAGGCCAGCGGATATGCGGTGTAGGTGGCGTCGGCCGGCGTGTAGCGCATGATCTCCGCCGCCATCAACAAGCGGAACAGCGGCACGCCATTGTGGATGTGCGCATCCGGGAAGTAGGCGTAGCCATTGGGATTCATATTGCTCCACGTCCGCAGGATGCGCATGGCGTTGCGGCGGTACTCGTTCTTGCCGGTCATGTAGTACAGGATGGCTTGCGTTAGCGCACCCTGCGAATCGTTGATCATGCGCGTCTGGCCGGTGCCGTTGTTGTAGTTCGGCGTATTCGGGGTATCGACCTTGCTGGGGTCGCGGTTGGTCGGCTGCAGGTCGAGGCCGGCGTAGCCACAGCACACCGTGGCCAGCGTGTTGTAGTAGCTCTTGTACGGCTCCACGTCCGCCCTGACCTGCTGGCGCGCGTACTCCAGCTGCTCCAGCGTGAAGCCCAGCGCCGGATGTTTGAAGCCAGCCGCGCTGACCGTGGGCTCGGCCTGCGGCGTGGCCACGAAGTTGATGGCGCCAGCCGGCGATGAGGACAGCCACAACAACGCCGATGCCACGGCGGTGGTGACGCCCCGAAGTGTAAGGGTATTCATAGGTCTCCTTTTTAATTGATGGGGCCGCCTTCCGTTATCGATCACAATTTTGAATAAGTTATCGATAACAAATTGTTGCGTGTGAAGGGCGGCCCAGAAATGTACCACGCCGGGGCCGACTATCTGTCGCGGCACTGATACATTTCTAATAATTTTCTGCTGGCGCGCCTAAGATGTTTTCAATGCTTGCATTTTTGATATGAATTCATTTGAGGAGCGCAGCCATGACTATCCGTATCGCCAGCTTTAACATGGAAAACCTGTTCACGCGCCCGTTGGCGCTGTCCGACGAAGGGCGCTTGGCCGGCCGGCACGCGGTGGAGCACCATGCCGAACTGAACACCATCGTCGAGAAGGCCAGCTATAACCAGCACGACAAGCAACGGCTGCTCGCGCTGGACGATGTCTATCGCTTCAGCAGCCTCAACGCCCCCTCCAACAGCTACCTGGTCCTGAACCGGATACGCGGCCAGTTGTATTCTCGCGCCCGCACCGGTGCGGTCACCGTCGTTGCCGGCGGGCGGGCCGATTGGACCGGATGGTTTGAGCTGCGCATGGGCGAAGTGACCTGGGCCGCCACCTATAACACCGCGCGCGTGATTGCCGGCGTCAATCCCGCCATCCTGGTGTGCGTGGAAGTGGAATCGCGTCCCACTTTGGGCCGCTTCAACCATCAGCTACTGCAAGCCCAGTTCAACCTTGGCTACGCTCATCACATGGTCATCGACGGCAACGACGAGCGCGGCATCGATGTCGGCCTGCTGAGCCGCTACCCGATACGCAGCATGGCCAGCCACGTGGACGACCTGCGGCCGGATGGCAGCCACATTTTCTCGCGTGACTGTCCCGAATACTGGATCGCGCTGGGGGACGGCAGCGAACTGCTGGTGCTGCCGAACCACTTCAAGTCCAAGCGCGGCGGCGACACGCCGGCCATGCGCGCCAGGCGGCGTGCCCAGGCCGAGCGCGCGCACGCCATTGCGCTGGCCGGACTGCGCCGCACGCCGTATGTACTCATCGCCGGCGACCTGAACGACACGCCGGCGCAGCCGCTGTTCGACAGCCTGTGGCAGGACGGCTTCGCGGACATCCAGAGCCATCCCTCCTACCCTGCCGACCGGCCCGGCACCTACGGCACCGGCACGGCCGCCAACAAGATCGACTACCTCATCATGTCGCCGGCGCTGCAACAGCGCCTGCAGGCTGCCGGCATCGCGCGCCAGGGCAGTTACCACCCGACCCTGTGGCAACCCTACGACACTGTCACCAAAACCAGCGACGAGGCCTCCGACCACCATCTGCTCTGGGCCGACTTCGACCTGCCCTCATAAAATAAACCAGCGCCGGCGAAATTCCTCCCATTTGGTACATGACCCTGCCCCAGCCGCTCCCTAGACTGGCTCAGGCAGTCAACTGATAAACCAAAACAAAGGGAGCGATTTATGGAGCGTAACAAGCATGGGGGGCGGCTGGCGGCCGCCCTCGCCGGGCTGTTGTTGCCATGGGTGCTGGCAGCGGCCCAGGCCGCACCGGCCGAACTCATCGTCCGCAACGGCAGCATCTACACCGTGCAGGGCAAAACCGCCTGGGCCGAGGCGTTCGCAGTGCGTGACGGCCGCTATGTAGCGGTTGGCAGCAACGCCGAGATCGCCAAACTGGCCGGACCGCAAACCCGCGTCATCGATCTGCAAAGCGCCATGGCCATGCCCGGCATTAACGATGTGCACAGCCACCCGCTGGATGGCGCCTACGAAGATTTATACGCCTGCAACTTCCCGCCATTCAGCACGCTCCAGCAGGTGCTGGCGCGCGTGGCCGACTGCGCCGCCAAGGCGGAGCCGGGCGACTGGGTGGTCGGCGCGGCGTGGAGCAGCACCCTGATGGGTGAGATCGCCACGCCAGCCGCGCTGGCGGCGCTGGACCGCGCCAGCGGCGGCCATCCGGTATTGCTGCGCGACGAAACCTTCCACAACCGCTGGGCCAACAGCGAAGCCATGAAGCGCGCCGGCATCAGCGCCGCCAGTGCCGATCCGGCCGGCGGCATCATCGTCAAGGACCCGGCCAGCGGCCAGCCCACCGGTTTGTTCAAGGAGTTCCCGGCCTTCCTGGCGCTGGAACGGCAAGTGCCGCCACGCACCCAGGCGCGCCAGCTGGCCGCGGCCAAGGCTGCCGGCGCCACCCTGAACGCGGTCGGCATCACCGGCGTGCAGGACGCCTTCAGTTCCGAGGGCACGCTGCGCATCTGGAGCCAGGTCGACCGCGGGCCGGGCCTGCCGCTGCACATGGTGGCCTCGCTGTCGACCATGCCCAGCGCCGATCCGGCCGAGCATACCGGCCTGGCGCTGGCGGATCTGCGCGAGAACTATCGCGGCCCTAACCTGAAGCCTGATTTCGCCAAGATCTTCCTCGACGGCATACCGCCGGCGCGCACCGCCGAATTCCTGCAGCCCTATCTGCCGGATGCCGAACACGGCGCGCATTTCCATGGCAAGAGCAACTACACCCGCGCCCAGCTGGTGGAACTGCTGAGTGAATTCGACAAGCGCGGCATCCCCGTCAAGCTGCACGCCACCGGCGACGGCTCGGTGCGGCTGGCACTGGACGCCATCGCGGAAGTCCGCAAGCGCAATGGCATGCCGGGCGCGCGCCATCAGGTGGCGCATGCCAGTTTTATTGCCGACAGCGACCTCGCGCGCTTCCGCCAGCTGGGCGTCACCGCCGATATCTCTCCGATGATCTGGTATCCCACCGGCATCGGCATGGCCACCGCAATGGCGATCGGCCGGGAGCGCGCCGCGCACATCTTCCCGATACTGGACCTGACCCGCGCCGGCGCGCTGGTGGCAGGCGGCTCAGACTGGCCGGCCGGCCAACCGACGCCGAATCCATGGATGGGCATTGAAGGCCTGGTGACGCGGCGCGACCCGGCCGGCGCGATCCCCGGGGCGCTGTGGCCCGAGCAGGC
This sequence comes from Duganella sp., assembly GCF_039595735.1. Classification (NCBI taxonomy): domain Bacteria; kingdom Pseudomonadati; phylum Pseudomonadota; class Betaproteobacteria; order Burkholderiales; family Oxalobacteraceae; genus Duganella; species Duganella sp. Next base: position 89,403 of record NZ_JBCNLB010000013.1, on the reverse strand, counting down.
GGTAGATCTGGCCACCGCGCTGCGCATCTACACCCTCAACAGCGCCGAGGCCATGGGGCTGGGCGCCGAAACCGGCTCCATCGAGGTCGGCAAGTCGGCCGATTTCATCGTGCTCGACAAGAACCTGTTCAAGATTCCCGTCACGCAGGTACACACCGCCACCGTCCAACAAACCTATTTCCGGGGCCGCCAGGTCTTCCATAAGGACTGATATGAACATTCAACAAAAATACGCAGCGTGCCTGTTCTTTCTTGCCGGTTCCGCCGCCGCCGTGGAAGGCGGCGCACCGATCACGCCCTTTGGCGTCACCGACTTTGGCGCCGGCATCATGCCGCCGCCGTCCGACGTGGCAGCGGTTGGCGTGCGCAGCACCTTCTACCACGCCAATCAACTGCGCGACAACGACGGCAACCGCTCGCCGGTGGCGGCCGAGCTGGACGTGAACAGCCTGGGCGTGGCCGTCATCAAGATGACCCGGACCGAAATCCTGGGCGCCCGGTACGGCTATGCGGCGGTGCTGCCGCTGCTGAACATGAGGCTCAATCTGGGCGTGCCAACACCGGCCGGCCGCCTGGACCTGCACGGCAAGCAGACCGCCATGGGCGACATCAGCGTGGTGCCGGTGATCCTGCAATGGGCCGGCCAGGGCTGGTTTCAGTACGCGGCGCTGCAGGTGCAGGCGCCCACCGGTTCCTATGACAAGAACCGCCTGGCCAATCCCGGCACCAATCACTGGACCTATTCACCGACGTATGCGTTCACCCGCATCGGCGCCAGCGGCTTTGAAGTGTCGTCGACGATTCAGGTTAACGTCAACACACGCAACCACGCCACCGGCTACCGCTCCGGCACCGAATGGCAGCACGAGTTCGCACTGGGACAGCACGTCGGGGCGTACACGATCGGCCTGGGCGGGTATCACTACCGCCAGTTGAGCGATGACGACGGCGTCGGCGTGGTCAACGGCAATCGCGCCCGCGTTACGGCGCTTGGCCCGGCGTTGAACTTCTTCGATCCGCGTTCCGGCATGCCCAACATCTGGATCCATGCCTACAAGGAGTTCGGCGCCCGTAACCGCTCGCAGGGCGCCCAGCTCGCACTGCGTGCGGCCTGGGTGTTCTAGGCGAGCGCGTCGGGCAACTGGGCGGCGGCGGACGACAACACCAGCCGCACCAGTTCCGCCTGCCGCGTGGCGCCGGTCTTGGCCTGTACCTGCTTGAGCTGGCCGCGCACGGTGCCCAGCGCCACGCCGCGCCGTTGCGCGTACTGCTCCAGCGAGCTGCCGGCCACCAGGCCGGCCACCAGACTGGCTTCAGCCCGCGTCAGTCCAAACAGCGCGGCAATCGCGCTGGCAGACACCGGCACATCGGCCGCCACATCCGTCAGCGCCAGCAGCACCGTGCCGGGGCCGCCCGGCAGACTCCCCTCCGACGCCTGCAACGCCAGATGCAGCGATTCCCTGCCCTCGCCCACGGTCAGATAACGGTTGCCGCCGGCGCCGGCCGCCAGATCGGCAATATGGCGGCGCAAGCGCGCGTCGGCCGCGCACAGCACATCGCCACGCAGTTGCAGGCCGCCAGACTGCTGCAGCAAGGCCCGTGCGCGTTGATTCATCCACTGTACCTGCGCCTGCGCATCGCATACGATCAGGCCGCTGCGCATGCGGTCCAGATGCCGCCGCAACTGGCGGTCCAGTTCATCGCTGGCCCGCAGGCGCGCACGCAAGGCCATGGCCTGGCCAAAATGCGGCGTCAGCATGGCCAGCTGATTGGCATGGGCGACCGAAAAATCTTCCGGATCATCGATGGCGCGGTGCAGCGCCAGACCGAGGTAGGTGTCGTCATCCAGCTGGCGCAGGCTGCCCATGAAACGCCCCAGGCGGCGTTGCGCCAGCTGTTCATGCAGCCGGCGTTGCGCCGGGTCGTCGCGGTCGAACAATTCCTCATCGCGGGCGATGCGGTTCAGGCCGCGCGCGAAGCTGCGTGCTTCCAGCCGCGGGTTGTCGGCGTCCCCTATGCCGGCCGGCGGCGCCGCATCGCGGCTGAGGGTATAGGAATCGGCCGCGCTCCATGCAATCGTCAATCGCGAACCGGTGCGCTTGACCGACTGCAGCACGGCCGAGCGCGCGCCGGTTTCGCGGCACAGCTGGTTCAGCACCGCCGTCCAATGCGCGGCGTCGTCCGGACGGGCATAGAGCTGGTACAGCAGGCTGTCCGTGTGCATGATCTTGTTCTCCCGTATGGTTTTATTTGTTTTTCATTTTAGGGGAAATCGGCGGCCATGGCGCATTTGGCGCCGATGTTTGCCGGTTTTTGATAACGGACACCAACACATTGCCGGGATACTGGAAGCAATGGCAGAACCGTGCTGTCCAACCAGGTGCACCGCGCGTGCAAGACTCTTATGATGAATATCGAAACAGCAACCTACTACACCGCCACCAAGAAATACGACCTCAGCTTCCCCAGCCTGGAGCAGGACATCGATGTCGATATTGTCGTCATCGGCGGCGGCTTCAGCGGCGTGAACACCGCACTGGAGCTGGCGGAAAAAGGCCACACCAACATCGCCTTGCTGGAGGCGCGCTATCTGGGCTTCGGCGGCACCGGCCGCAACGGCGGCCAGATCATGGCCGGCATCGGCCACGATCTCGACAAGATCCGCAAGGACGTTGGCGAGGATGGCGTGCGCGCCATCTTTGAAATCAGCGACATGGGCGCCGACATCATCCAGGCACGCATCGACAAGTACCGCATCAAGGCCGACTTCTGCCATGGCTACGGCTACATGGCCTTCAACGCGCGCCAGGGCAAGACCTTGCGCGCATGGGAGAAGGACTTCAAGTCGCTCAATTCGAAACACGAGCTCCGCTACCTGGAAGGGAACGAGGTGCAGACCATCATCGGCTCCGACGCTTACCAGAGCGCGCTGCTGCACATGGGCGGCGGCCACGTCCACTCGCTCAACCTGCTGCTGGGCGAGGCGCAGGCGCTGGCCGGCCACGGCGTAAAGATTTTCGAATACTCGCCGGCAGTGGAAGTCACCTACGGCCGCCGCATCAAGGTGCGCACCGCCAAGGGCACGGTCACGGCCAACAAGCTGCTGTGGGCCTGCGACAGCTTCCTCAACAAGCTGGAGCCGGAGCTGCACCGCTCGACCATCAACACCTATGCCTTCCAGTGCATGACTGAACCATTGAGCGATGAACTGATCCAGCGCATCAGCCCGATCCGCGGCGCCTATAGCGACATCCGCCCGGTGATCGATTACTACCGTGTGACCAAAGAAAATCGCCTGCTGTTCGGTTCTGCCACCCCGTTCATCGATCACATTCCTAACGATCTGAAGGCATGGAACCGCCAGCTGATGCTGAATATCTTCCCGTATCTGCACGATGTGAAGATCGACCTGGCGTGGGGCGGCCCGATGGCGTGCAGCCCCAACCTGTTCCCGCAGATCGGCAACCTGCCCGGCCAGCCCAATGTGTTTTTCGTGCAGGGCTATTCCGGCTTTGGCGTCACGCCCAGCCACATCATCTGCAAGATCCTGGCGGAAGGCATGACCGAAGGCTCGCCGCGCTATGACCTGATCAGCTCGGTGCGCCGCGCCAGCGTGGTCGGCAAGGACCAGTTCCGCCCCCTGATTTGTTCCGCCGGGAAGACCTGGCACCAAGTTTCCGGTTATTGGACCGGCCGTCGTTAAAAGAAAGGAAGTTTCATGAGCTTGACCCGCATTTCCAACACCATCCGCCAACAGGACCTGCATTTGATCGGACCGGTATCCCTGCTCGGCGCCACCATTGAGGCGGGCACGGTCGATGCCTATGCCCTGGGCACCTTTGGCGCCCCAGCTGATGCGGTCTCGGCCGGCTACTTTGGCGTCACGCGCGGCGTGTTCCGCATGACCTATCCATTCAACGAGCAGGCCACCGTGGTGCAAGGCAGCGTCAAGCTGACCGATGTGGCCAGCGGCGCGTCGGTGGTGTATCAGACCGGCGACAGCTGGTTCGTTACCCAGGGCACGGAAGTGCTGTGGGAAATCCAGAGCGACTTCTTCATTAAGCATTTCTTTGCTGTGGTCCAAGCGGCATAATCGTCTGGCTGGCATAATTCCCCGGCAATTTGCATTTTGTCATACGGCGGGTCGCAGTCTGCCGCCAGACTGAGCGGATGCACGCCACCGCCCTGCCCGCCCGTTATGCCCTGCCCTGGAAAGCCGTGCTATCGCATGCTTTCCGCCCCTTCATGGATTTCTACTTTCCCGACTTCAGCGCCAACATCGACTGGAGACAACGACCACGCTTGCGCGACAAGGAACTGGCAAGCTTCGGTTTCGGCGCCAAGCCCAACCTGATGGTGGCAGACAAGCTGGCCGAGGCACGGCTGCACAACGGACAGAAAGTACTCATGCATATTGAAATCCAGGCCCAGCGGGACGCCACACTGGCGCGCCGCATGTACGACTATCACTCCCGCATCAACGAGGCATATGGTCTGCCGGTGGCCAGCCTGGCGCTGCTTGCAGACCAACATCCTGGATGGCGGCCGCCAGGCTTTCGCCTGCAGTTAGGGGACACGATTGCAGAGTTTTCGTTTGGCAGCGCCAAACTACTCGACCACCTTACCGACATGCAAGCGCTGGAAGCCTCGCACAACCCAGTTGCCTGGCTCACCCTGGCGCATTTCCGCTCGCAGCAGGCTCATCATGATGCGGATGCACTCTACGCAGCCAAACTGCACTTGACCAGGCTACTGTTCCAGCATCGCTGGAGCCAGAGGCGCATAATCGTCTTGTTCAACGCGATCAACTGGATGATGGCCCTGCCTGAGTCGCACGACCGGCGCTACGGGCTGGCTATCGATCGATTGGAAAAGGAGCACGGAATGAAAAAACTGTATAACTCATTCGAGCAAATGTTCGTCAACGATGGCATCAAGATCGGGCAGAAACGCGGCCTGCAAGAAGGTCTGGAGTTGGGTATCGAAAAAGGAATTGAAAAAGGGATCAAAAGAGGAATAGAACAAGGGGTAGAGCGAGGGCTGGAGCGCGGGCGTAAGGAAGGTGCAGCGGCCCTGCTGGAGCGGCTGCTGGTGCAGCGTTTTGGGCCATTGCCTCCAACTGCCAGCAGGAGGCTGGCCAAGGCCAGCCTGCAGCAACTGGAGGCCTGGAGCGACGCGCTGGCGGAGGCGCAATCGCTCAAGCAGGTGTTTCGATAAAAATTATCCTGCGGCGGCCGTTTCCGCTGGCAGCGCCACCGGCACGGCCCTGAATAGCGGCTGTTTCATCACGCAACGCACCCAGAACGCCGCCACCACACCAAAGATCGCCAGCACGCTGCCGCTGTACAGCACTATCGATTTGGTCATGGCCGGCTCCGGCGAGCTATTCGCAATCACGTAGAGGATGCCGGCAATCGCCGCCAGCTGCGGCAGCGGGTATAGCGGCGTGCGGAACGGACGCGCCAGCTGCGGGCTGCGTACCCGCAACACCAGCAACACCACGTGCGCCAACAGATACACCAGCATCCAGCAGATGGTGGCGGCAATCGTCAGTGGCAGGATGTTGTTGGCATCGCCACGCGCCCAGATCAGTCCCACCACCGGACAGGCCGCCACAAACAGCAAGGCCGCCACCGGCACCTGACGCCGCGCCGACACCCGCTTGAGCAGCGGGAAAGCCTGCCCATTCATCGCCATGCCGTGCAGCATGCGCGGCACCGCACCCAGCACAGCATTGATCAGACTGGCACTGGCAGTCATGGCGATCACCGCGAATACAATGCGGCCCGCCTGGCCGAAGACGCTGGACACCACATCCAGATGCGGCGTCACCGACGCCAGCAAGCCGTCGCGCGGCAGCACATGTGCCGTGCCATACGCAAACAGCAGGTTGACCGCCGAGATGAACAACAAGCCCAGCAGCATCGCCCGCGGCAGATCCCGGCGCGGGTGCCTGGCCTCCTCCACCATCGGCGTCACATACTCGCAGCCGATCAGGGTCCAGAAGCACAACACCACCACCGGCGCCACAGCGTCATGCGCCGCGTAGCTCTTCCAGATTTGCGGCGCCGCCGCGGCAGTCGGCTGCATGCCGCTGATCACGTACAGCCCCACCACCAGGAAGAAGGCAATGATGATAAACGTCAGGATCTGCTGGGTGGTGGCGAACACATCAGTGCCTGCCAGATTCAGCACCACTAGCGTGCCCAGCAACAGCAAGGCCCACCCCATGCTGGGCATGATGCCGGGGAACAGTTGGCTGATCACGCTGTCGAACAGCATCAGCTCGGCCGGCAAGCCGAAGATGGCCGGCACCACATAGCCCGCAAAAACCGCCAGGATGGCCGGAAAATGTCCCACAGTCACCTCGGCGTAGGTGCTGATGCTGCCGGCCTGCGGCAGCGACAGCGACAATTCCGCAAAGCTCAGCGCATTGCAGATCGACAGCAGGAAGGCGAAGCCATACGCCAGGAAAAAACCCTGCCCGCCGATGCCGATCGCCTGCAACAGCGAGACCGTACTGGTCTGGCTGACAATCACGCCGATGGCAATCGAAAAAAGTGCGAAAAAGCCCAGTGTACCGCCTGCCCTCGGTGCTGCGCTGTGCTGCCGTGTCTCCATATCAGTCTAGTCTCGCTGGTGAGGGTTGCCGCTTAGCGCTCGCTGATGGCGCGCAGGTTATCCGCGGTGTAGAACGATTCCTTGAAGCGCTGGCCTTCCGCATCCACCACCCAGCGCATGTCCTTGCCTGTGCCGGCGGCGTGGCCATCGATCACATAGCGCCCTTCCAGCAGGTTGTACTGGGTGAACGCCATGGCGTCGCAGGTGCCGGTTTCATACACCGGGATCAGGAAAGCTTCCTTGACCTTCCACATCTTGCCCTGGCCATCGTAATCCTCGGCTGCCACCAGATTGTAGCTGTCCTCGTCTACATAGAATACTTTCTTCGGCGAGGAATGGCGGGTGCCGTTTTTGACCGTGGCTTCCACCACATACACGCGGTGCAGCTCGTAGCGGCGGTTTTCGTTGCTGAAGTAATCGTTGCCGGCCAGCTGACGGAACTCGCCGTCAAACTTGTAGGCGCCAAAGGAATTGTATGGCACGTAGATTTCCTTCTTGCCGACCAGCTTCCAGTCAAAACGGTCGATCGGGCCGTTGAATACATAGGGCTCGTCCAGCGTGTACTGGTTTTCAAAGCCGATCTGCGGCGCATCGTAGGCATAGGCCGGCATGCGGCGCACGCGGCGCTGGCCCGGGAAGTAGTAGAAGGTTTCAGTGCCCGGCTTGTTCAGGTAATTACGGATCGCCAGCGACTGGCCGGCCAGCGCGGTCGGGGTGTTATAGGCGAAATAGACATACGACTCCGCGTCCGGAATGGTGTTCAGGTGGCGGCTGCCTTTCACGCCCCACGGGAAATAGTTGGTCTGCTCGGAGCCGGCCACGATCCAGTCGCCGCCGCCCTTGCGCGGCGAGACCGAAGTCAGCGAGTTTTTCCACTCCACGCCAACACCGCGATAACGCATCTTGCTGTTGTAAATCACCTCGGTGCCGGTTTTCGGGAACGGGAAAGGATAGCCGGGCACGATGGCGTCGGCCAGGGTCCAGCCATCCGCGCCGATCTTGGCCACGCCGATATTCTTTTTGGTGTTGTCGGCCACGAAGTCCGGGATGCCGCAGCTGCGGTGGCTTGGATACACGTCCATGCGGTAGCCCTTGGTGGCCTTGATCAGGGCAATCTGGCCCGGCGTCAGCTTGTCCTTGTATTTCTCGACGTTACCGGCGTCGATGGAGAACAGCGCTTTTTCGCCCTTGTGCTTCCAGAAATCACCACGGAACTTGCCGTAGGCCCAGCCAGCGGCCGGCGCTTCGACGCCGCTCCAGGCCGGAATGGCGCCGTCCTTGCTGCCGGCCTTCTCGGCGCCGGACGGAGTGAGGTCTTTGCCGAGGCGGGCAGCATCGTCATCGGCCGCATGGGCAGCACCGGCAACGGCCAGCATGGTGGCGAGCAACGCGCTGGCGTACACGGAACGGATATTACGCATAGGGGTCTCCTGGTTGGTCATCTGTCATGGATGGTAATGAGGAGCGCTGCGGCGGCGATATCGAAAATCGGCAATCTTGGATCGACCAATCGGCCGATGGGCAAGCCGTGCACGGCGCACCACACTGGATGGACTTTCACCACAGGAGATTTGCACCATGTCCCAAACCCAGGAATGGATCACCGTCGGCGCGCTGGGCGACGCCTTTGCCCCGGACAACCACTGCCTCACCCAGTCGGACGACCTGGCCGGCCGCACCCTGCAGCTGCACTACGAGGACGGCGGCAGCACCCTGCTCGCCTGCGACGAGCTGACGCAATGCAGCATCACCACGCCGCGCGCCGGGATTTACTTTGTCGACTACCTGCCGCAAGGCGTGGCGCGCCAAGGCGTCAGTCTGGTTCTCAACCTGGAAGCGGGCAGCTTCATCGAGCTGACCGGCACCCTGCCAACGCGCGAGGAGACCTGCATGCCGATGCTGCAACGCGCCTTGGAGGGCAAGGAACTGACGGCCGTGCAACTGCGCATCCGCCGCGGCACCATCGGCCGGCCATTTTCCGACGATGCCGCGCTGCCACAGCGCAGCACCGGGCTGCTCGGCAAACGCCTCGAATACATCTACAGCCCCCACGAGCGCTATGAGCACATCTACCTCAACCAGCGCTTCTACACCTGGCGCTGCATCGCCGGTGCGGAACAAGGCCTGGCCGAAACCGACGCCTGCGACTACTACGCCATCGCGCCGGACCTGTACCTGTTCATCTGGCGCGAAAAAATCATTCCGACGCTGGGCATTGTGATGGTCGACCTGCGTGCCATGAAGACCACCGGCAAAATCATGGGCTACGACGGCGAAGATTTCGACAGAGTCCGCAACTTCGGCGTGGGCGCGCATGCGCGCGTGCTGGCCACCCTGCCATGGGAGTGAAGGCCATGCAGCGCTTTGAAGGAAAAGTCGCGCTGGTGACCGGCGGCGGTACCGGCATCGGCGCCGCCTGTGCCGCCCGGCTGGCGGCCGAGGGCGCGCAGGTGGCCGTCATGGGCCGCCGGCGCGAGCTGGTGGAAGCAGTCGCCAGCCGCCACGGCGGCCTGGCGCTGGCTGGCGACGCCGCCGATGGCGACAGCATGGCCAGCGCGGTGCAGGCGGTACTGCAACGTTACGGCCGCCTGGATGTGCTGGTGGCCAACGCCGGCGGTTTCGGCCAGGGCGCCTGCGCCGATATTGCCGATGAAGACTGGCAGCGCGCGCTCACCGCCAACCTGAATACGGCCTTTGCCAGCGCCCGCGCCTGCCTGCCGGCGCTTACCGCGCAACGCGGCGCCATCGTCTTTGTCGGCTCCATTGCCGCGCTGGCGGCCGGGCCGCAGGTGTGTGGCTACACCACCTTCAAGCACGCCCTGATCGGCCTGTCGCGTTCGATTGCGCGCGACTATGGCCCGGCCGGGGTGCGCGCCAACGTGGTGTGTCCCGGCTGGGTGCGCACGCCAATGGCCGATGCCGAGATGGCGCCGTTGATGGCACAGCACGGCATCAGCCTCGACCAGGCCTACGCCATGGTGTGCGCCGAGGTGCCGCTGCGCCGCCCGGCCTCGCCGGAGGAAATTGCCGAAGTGTGCGCCTTCCTGGCCTCGCCGGCCGCCGCCATGGTCACCGGCGCGGTGCTGGCGGCCGACGGCGGTTCCACCATCGTCGACATGCCGACGCTGGCCTTTACCCGGATGGAGTAGACCATGCACAAGCAGTTTTCAGGACAAACCGCGGTCGTGACCGGGGGCGCCAGCGGCATCGGCGCGGCCATCGCCCGGCGCTTTGCGGCGCAGGGCGCGGCGGTGCTGATCGCGGACCGCGACGAGGCCGGCGCCGATCACATCGCCGCGCAGTTGCGTGCCGGCGGCGCCCAGGCGTCCGCGCTGGGGGCCGACCTGGCCGATCCTGCACAGCCGGCCCGCATCGTCGCCGGCGCGCAGCAACGCTACGGCGCGCTGGACATCGTGGTGCACAACGCCGCCTACTTCCCGCTGACCGACTTCACCGCCATCGATGCGCCGCTGCTGGAGCGCACCTTTGCGGTCAACGTCTGGGCCGCGTTCCACCTGCTGCAGGCCGCCCTGCCCGGCTTTCAGGCGCGTGGCGGCGGGCGCATGCTGGTGACGTCCTCGGTCACCGGGCCGCGCGTGGCGTATCCGGGCCTGGCACACTATGCCGCCTCCAAATCGGCAGTGAACGGATTTATCCGCGCCGCCGCGCTGGAAGTGGCGCGGCATGGCGTCACCGTCAACGGCGTCGAACCGGGCATGATACAGACGCCGGCGCAGGCCAACCTTGGCGACGCCGGCGTGACCGGGCAGCTGCGCCAGCGCATTCCGCTGGGCCGCCTTGGCACGCCGGACGACATCGCCGGCGCCATGCTGTTCCTGGCGTCACCGGATGCGGCCTACATCACCGGCCAGACCATCATCGTCGATGGCGGCGCCCTCTTACCCGAGAACTAGGCGCGCCAGTTGGCTGCGGTTGGCGATGCCACATTTACGGAAGATGCTATGCAAATGGGTTTTGACGGTCGACGGCGACATGCCGGCGTGGCGGGCAGCCAGCTTGTTCGGCATGCCGCCCGCCACCGCCAGCGCGATATCCAGTTCGCGCCCGGTCAGTTGCGGGCAGCGCTGCGCCAGCCGGGCGCGCGCGCCAGTCTCCGGCGACGCCTCGCGTTCCTGCAGGGCCAGCAACTGCGATGCCAGCACGTAGAAATCGGTCAGCGCCTGCACCTGCGTGCGCGAGTAGCCGGGATGCGGCGCATCGCGCAGCAGGCTGACGCCAAGACTCATGGACGGATTCACCGGCAGCAGCATGTCCAGCGCATCGCTCAGCGCATAGGGCTGCATGAACTCGCGCCGGTAGCGCGCCTGCGGATCGGCGCCGCTGGCCAGGCGTTGGCTCAGGCAGGCCACGCCTTTCGGTGTGGCCGCGATGCGGTGCGGCGCCAGCGGATCTTCCAGGTGGTAGCCGGAGAAATAGGCGGCGCAGCGGCGCTCGTCCTCCTGCGCCCACAACACCTCGCCGGCATGGCCATCCGGCCCGACGCTGTAGATCACCCAGCGCTGCGCGCCGACCAGTTCCTGCGCCACCGAGGCGATACGGCGCGCCGTTGTGGCGAGCGACTCACGCACCGGCGAATCCGGCTTCAAGCGCGGCCACCAGCGCATCCGCATGCTGTTCGCTGATCACCAGCGGCGGCGACAGGATGATCTTGGTGCCGACCGGCCGCACCAGCGCACCATGCAGACGGGCGATTTCCGCCACCCGCGCCGCATAGCCGCTGGCCGGGTCAACCGGCTCGCGGCTGCGTTTGTCCTGCACCAGGTCCAGCGCCAGCATCAGGCCCTTGCCGCGCACCTCGCCCACGGCCGCGTAGCGCCCGGCAAACGGCGACAGCTTTTGCAGCAGATAGTCGCCCATGCGCCCGGCATTGGCCGCCAGGTTCTCATCGCGCACAATCTTCAGGTTGGCCAGCGCCGCCGCGCAGCCGACCGGGTGGCCGGAATAGGTATAGCCGTGGAAGATGGCGCCGGAAAAATCATCATTGCCGTCGAATGCATCGACGATGCGCTGGTTGAAGGCGGTCGCCCCCAAGGGGAAGTAGCCGGAGGTGATGCCCTTGGCCAGGCACATGATGTCGGGCTTGACGCCCCACAGGCGGCTGCCAAAAGCCGCGCCGGCGCGGCCGAAGCCGGTGACCACTTCATCCGCGATCAGCAGCACGCCGTACTTGTCGCACACCGAGCGCACCAGTGGCCAGTAGCTGGCCGGGGGCACGATCACGCCGCCGGCGCCCTGCACCGGCTCGGCGATGAAGGCGGCCACCGTGTCCGGTCCCTGGAACAGGATCTCGCGCTCCAGCAGCGTGGCGCAGATGTGCGCCAGTTCTTCCGGATCGTCGGTGAAGGGATTGCGGTAAGTCCAGGGCGTCTCGATGTGGTAGCAGCCGGGCAGCAGCGGCTCGTAGCTGCGGCGGAACACCATATTGCCATTGACCGAGGCGCCGCCGAAATGGGTGCCGTGATAGCCCTGCTTGAGCGAGATGAACTTGCTGCGCTCCGGCTGCCCCGCCACTTTCCAGTACTGGCGCGCCAGGCGCAGCGCGGTTTCCACCGCGTCCGACCCGCCGCTGCTGTAGAACACGCGCCGCATGTCCTCCGGCGCCAGCATGTCGATCAGCAGATTGGACAGCTCCTCGGCCCGCGGATGGCTGAGGCCATCGAAAATCTGGAAGTATTCCAGTTCATCGAGCTGCGCGGCGATGGCGCGCTTCATCTCCGGCCGGCCGTGGCCGACGTTGACATTCCACAGTCCGGCCACGCCATCCACCAGCCGGTTGCCGCCGTCGTCAAACACGTGGCAACCGTCTCCGCGCACGATGCGGATCGGCTCGCGCACTTTCATCTCATTGGGGTGCAACATGGGATGCCAGAATTGATAAGCTGACGTCTGCATCGGATCTCCCTCCACTGTTTTTCCTGTAATGGAATCAGTCTAGGCAAGCCCCGGCGCAGCGGTTATCAAGAATTGGCAAATCGGCTTACTGCAGCGCGCGTCCTCCGCCAGCCCGCTTGACGGTCTCCGACGGCAGTTCGCCAAACAGCCGCTTGTAATCCAGCGACAGCTGCGACAAGTGCCAGAAGCCCCAGCGCGCCGCCATGTCGCCGATCGTCCTGGCGCCGCCGGAGTTGAGCAGGTCGCGCTGCAGGCCGTTCAGGCGCACCACTTTCAGGTACGCCGCCGGACTCATGCCGATCACTTGCGTGAAGCAGTATTGCAGCGTGCGGCGCGAGGTGTAGGTGCGGTTGCACAGGTCCAGCACCGTCAGCGGACGATCGGGATTGGCGTCGATGTACTCGCGCGCCCGGCTCACCACGTGCAGCGCCTTGCGTGCCTCGGTGACGCCGCTGCCGCCCAGGGCCAGGCCCAGGTATTCATCCACCAGGCCCACCAGTTCGCTCACCAGCTGATCGCGCGCTTCCGCCTGCGCCAGCTGGTAGGGTTGATAGGTCATGGTCAGCAAGGCCGCCTTCAGGCGCTCGCGCAACATGGTTGCCAGCGCCGGGCTGTAGACGTGATTGGCTGCGCGCGCGACCAGCTCGTCGGCGCTGGTCTTGCCGGCTTCATCGCCAGTCGGCAGCATGCAGACCGGCACGCTCACACTCATCATGGTGCAGTTGGGCGGTGTGCTCAGTTCCAGGCTGGCGTGATCGCTCAGCGCAGTCACATGGTCGGCGCCGATGACGTTGCCGCGCCAGCGCGCTTCGCCCTCCAGATTGGCAAACACGCCCAGCGCCACCACGCCGCTGCGACCGGGTCCGCTCTCAAACACGGCCTGCGAAGTCTGCTCCTCGAACAATTGCACATCGCCCACCCAAGCTTCGGTGAACTGGCCGCTGAATTTGCCTTTGGAGAGTTGGTCGTACAGCTGACTCCATCCGGTCAGCACGCGCTCGTGCTGCCACAGGCTGGAAGTGTGAACTGTCTTGCGGCAGGCATTTAACGCATTGCCTACCTGCGGCACTGCCGTGGCGCTGCCGTAATGTTGCTCGGTGAAACTCATGTCTCCCCTTCCAATAATAGGCTGAGCCGACGCTAGGCCGGCTTCATTAAGATGTTAGCAAATTCCGCCGCGCTGTGCCTGCCTAATTGATAGGCACATGGCGGAAAGCCAACACTTGGGGCGATTTAGTGTTTCATAATCTTGACGGTCTGGATGGCAGTGAACTCCTCCAGTCCATGGCGGCCAAATTCCACGCCGATGCCGGATTGCTTGACGCCGCCGAATGGCGCGTCCGGTTGCACTGCACCATGCTCGTTGATCCACACCGTGCCGCATTCAAGGCGCTTGCCGACTGCCGCCGCCAGCTGCAGATCGGACGACCACACCGAGCCGCCCAGCCCATTCGGGTTGTCGTTGGCCAGGGCGATCGCCTGTTCCACATCGCTGTAGCGGATCACCGGCAGGATGGGGCCGAACTGCTCCTCGTCCACCAGCCGGGCGCCGTTGCTCAGGCCGGCCACGATGGTCGGTTCGAAGAAATAGCCCTGCCCCGCGCGTGCTTTGCCGCCGCTGAGGATGCGGCCGCCATGGGCGGCGGCATCGGCCGCCAGCGTGCCGACCACGTCGAGCTGGGCGCGATTTTGCAGCGGCCCCAGTTCGGTCTGCGGATCGAGACCGTCACCGACACGTACCGCCCGCGCCAGGCGCACCAGTTCGTTGCAGATGGCCTCATACTGGCTGTCATGCACGTACAGGCGCTTGAGGCAGGCGCAGGTCTGGCCGTTGTTGTGGAAGGCGACGCCAAACAGCCTGGCCGCGACGGCTGGCACGTCAGCGCCCGGCAGCACGATGCCGGCGTCGTTGCCGCCCAGTTCCAGCGTCAGGCGTTTCAGGCTGGCGGCCGCTCCCTCCATGATGCGTTTGCCGGTGCGGGTGGAGCCGGTAAACACGATTTTGTTGACGTCCGCATGCCCGGCCAGCGCGGCGCCAATATCGCCGCCGCCAGTGACCACATTCAGCACGCCCGGCGGCAGCACGGCCTGCGCCAGCTCGACAAAGCGCGCAGTGGCCACCGGGGTGTATTCGGATGGCTTGAGCACCACGGTGTTGCCGGCGCGCAGCGCCGGGATGATGTGCCAGATGGCGATCATCAGCGGCCAGTTCCATGGCGTGATGGACGCCACCACGCCGAGCGGCTTGCGGTGCACTTCAATGCGCGCCTGGTCGTTGTCCTGAATGACTTCCGGCTCCAGCGGCAGGTCAGCGGTGACGTGGGTCCAGGCGATGGCGCCGCCCAGCTCCATGCCGGAACCGACGTTGTTCAGCCCTTGCAGCGGCTTGCCGGTTTCACGCGTGATGAGGTCCATCAGTTCCGGCATATTGGCTTCCAGCGCGCCACCCAGCGCGTGCAGCATGGCCTGGCGTGCGGCGTGCGGCGTGGCGCGCCACGCCGGGAAGGCTGCGCGCGCGGCGGCGACGGCAGCGTCCACATCCTGCGGACGCGCGGCCGGCACGGCGGCGAATGGCCGGCCGAGCGCCGGGTTGATCACGTCCAGCGTGCGGCCGGTGTCGATGGCTTTGCCGTTGATGGTCATAGGGTAGGTTTTCATGTGGTCTCCTCCAGGTTGTCTTTTATTGTGCTGCGATGCCGCGCTTGGAAAAGCGCAGCACATCGTTGCCGTTGCCGATCACACCGGTCAGCGACAGGCGGTCGTCGCGCTGACGCGCCTTGAAAGTCTGGCCGCCGTCGCGGCTTTCCAGCATGGCGCCGTCCAGCCCTACCGCCTCCACGACGCCATCGGCGCGTTCCACCATGCCGGTGATGGAGCTTTTGACGCCGCTGTCGATCGCCTGCCAGTGATGGCCGCTGTCGGCGCTGCGATACAGGCTGCCGCGCAGGCCGCCCACCAGCACCGTGCCGTTGCGCAGTGCGACGCCGCTCCAGAAGGAGCCTTTGTAGCCGGTGTCCAGATAACGCCAGCTGCGGCCGCGATCATCGCTGCGCAGGACCATGCCACGTTCGGCGGCGACGTACAGGTTGCCGTGGGTGTCGGCAAAGGCGGACAGCAGGTTGCGGTCGGCCTTGCCGCCGTCTGGCGGCAGGGGCAGTGACAGCGCTTGCCAGTTGGCGCCGCCGTCGCGCGTGACCAGCACCAGCGACCACAGGCCGACCGCGATGCCTTCCTTGTCGTCGTAGAAGTGGACCGAGAACAGCGGGCGGTCTTCCTGCGTGTCGCTGCGCTGGACGGTCCAGCTCTCGCCGCCGTCGCTGGTGCGCAGGATCACGCCCCAGTGGCCAACCGCCCAACCGTTGCGTTCATCGGCAAACGAAACGGCGGTCAGGGTCGACGATACCGGCACGGCGCGCGCCTGGCGGAAGGTCTTGCCCCGGTCGTCGGACAGCAGCACCACGCCATAGTCGCCAACGCCGACGATACGTTTGCCGGCATGGGCCACGCCGAGAATCGCCGCATCGGCGGCGTAGGCGCTGCGCGCGGCCGGTTGCAGCGCCAGGGTGGCACTGGCGGCCGGGCCGCTGTCAGCAACCGCAATGGCGGGGCCGGATATCGCGCAGGCCAGCGCCAACGTCGTGAAGTATCTCTGTTTCATGTGCGCCCCTCAGTGAGCAAAGATGCCAGGCGCGCGCACCGGTGCGCGGCGCGGGAAGACGCGCTCCAGCCAGACGGCGCATGCCGGCAACGCGGTCATCGCCATCACCATGTTCACCATGAACATGAATGCCAGCAGCTTGCCCATGTCAGCCTGGAACTTGAGGTCCGAGAACGCCCACGTCGCCACGCCTATCGCCAGCGTCAGTGCGGTAAACACGGTGGCGGTGCCCACCTCCAGTATCGAATGCTCGATCGCCTTGGTGATGCCCTGCCCTTGCGACAAATGCAGCTGCAGCCGGTTGTAGATGTAAAACGCATAGTCGACGCCGATGCCTACCGCCAGCACCATCACTGGCAGCGTCGCCACGGTCAGGCCGATCTGCAATTCCTTCATGAACCAGTAGCCGATGAAGGTACCCACCGTCAGCGGCAGGCAGCACGCCATCACGGCCCGCAGGTCGCGGTACACCACTGCCACCAGTACGATGATGGCGGCATACACGTAAAGCATCATCGGCATTTCGCTATGCTCGACTTCCTCGTTGACGGCGGCCAGCGCGCCGGCATTGCCGGAAGCGAGGCGGATGGTCACGCCCGGCTGCGGGCTGCTTTGACGGAACTGCTTCACCGCCGCGATGACGCCATTGATGGTGGTGGCCTTGTGGTCGGCCAGGAACAGGTGCACAGCAGTCATGCTGCAATCCTTGTTCATGAAGCCGCGCACGCGGCCGATTTCGGTGCTCAGCGAGGCATAATTGGCTGGATCGATCGGCACCACCGCCATTTTCGGGTTGCCTTCGTTATAGCCTTCGTTGTAGCCGCGCAGCTGGCCAGCATAAGAACTGACCGACAGCACGCCGGGCGTGTGCTGCAAGGACCAGGCAAAGCGGTCCTGGTACGCGCCCAAGGCCACGTTTTCGCAGGAATTGGGCGGCGCTTCAAAGATCACGGTCAGCCAATCCAGGCCGGTGTCATAGCTGGAAGCGATCGAGACGGCGTCGCGGTTGAAACGCGCTTCCGGCCGCAGCTCTGGTGCGCCCGGCTGCAGCGTGCCGATCACGCGATCGCGGCTCTGCCAGGCGGCGCAAGCAAATACGCCGGCGGTAATCGCCAGCACCACCAGCGCCGTCTTTGGCTCGGCCACGCGGGCCAGCACGCGCAGCCACTGCGAACGCTGCTCGCGCTGGCGCAGCGAGCGCTGCGCATATTCGCTGCTGAACGAGAAGTAGGAAGCCGCCACCGGCAGCATGGCCAGGTTGGTGGTGATCTTGAAGAACACGCCCAGCGACGCGGTGATCGCCAGCTCGCGCACCATCGGAATCGGAATCAGGATCAGCGTGATGAAGGAGACGAACGCCGTCACCAGGGCCAGCACGCCCGGTATCATCAACCCGCTGAAGCTGGCGCGTGCCGCCTGCTCGGTGGTCTTGCCATGCGACAGTTCGCGCATGATGTAGTTAATCTGCTGCACGCCGTGCGATACCCCAATCGCAAACACCAGGAACGGCACCAGCACGCCCAACGGATCCAGACCAAAGCCCAGCAGCTTGAGCGCGCCG
Organism: Duganella sp.; assembly: GCF_039595735.1. Classification (NCBI taxonomy): domain Bacteria; kingdom Pseudomonadati; phylum Pseudomonadota; class Betaproteobacteria; order Burkholderiales; family Oxalobacteraceae; genus Duganella; species Duganella sp. The sequence continues at coordinate 71,650 of NZ_JBCNLB010000013.1, read as the reverse complement.
AACTGCCAGATCAGGGACGTCAGCGAACAGACAATCGGCAGCAGCGTAAATCGCAGCGAACGGCAGTACCAGTACACCGCCAGTGCGGTCAGCAACAGCGCCACCACACAAAAGTGCAGCACCGACGAGGCGCCGTCGGCAATGTCGCCTATCTGCTTGGCGAAGCCGATGATCTGGATTTCAAAGTTCTGGTCTTCGAACTTGCGGCGGATCTGCTCTTCCAGCATGTGGTTGTACTGAACATAGTCGATCTTGTGGCCTTCCTTGTCCACCTCCGACAATTCAGCGATGATCATGGCGCTGCTCTGGTCGCGCGAGACCAGCGTGCCAACAAAGCCGCCCTGATTGGCCGAGCGCTGGATATTGGCGATCATCTCCGGCGTCAGTTGATCCGGCGTGATGGTGCCGTCAATGACCGGATCGGCGCGGAAACCCTCCTCCGTGATCTCGTTGACGAAGCTATTCGGCGTCCACAACGACTGCACGCCCAGCCGGTCCACACCCGGCAGGTAGCTTACCGCCTGCGTCACCTCGAACAGGCGCTTGAGGCCTTGCTGGGTCCAGATGCTGCCCTGCCTGGCCTTGACCACCACATTCATGCGGTTCGCACCCAGCACGTCGTTGCGGTATTTGTGGAAGGTGGCGATGTATTCATGGCCGATGGGGAGCTGCTTTTCAAAGCCGGCGTCCATGCGCAACTGCACGGCAAAATACGCCATGGCGGCGGTGAACACCGCCAGCCAGATCAGGAATGGCGTGCGCCAGCGGAAGCAGGCATTTTCCAATGCGTGCATCAGGCGCGGTAAAGATGATTTTGACACGATGTAATCCGATCAGAAGTTGCGCGAGACATAGGCGCCGACGAAACCGCGGTCGCGCAGCGGCTGATCGAACACGCGCTCCCCGCCCCAGAATCGACCGTAGTTGACGGCAAACTGCCAGGTGGCCGGATTGCGCATGAAGCTCACGATGATATTGGCCGACTTGGCGCCTTTCATGAACAGGCCAGCCGTATTCGGCGTGCGGCCGTTCACCGCCTGGAAGTAGTACAGCTCCGGCACCACCTGCCAGCCCGACACCAGCGTACCGTCATACACCCAGCTGAAGTCGAAGTTGTAGCCCCACGAGGTTTTGCTGCCCGCCGATTCCGGCGTGCCGGCCGGATTGAATTCCTGGCCCCAGCCCCAGCCGCCGGCCGATACCGGATCGGCGCCGTAGAAGCGTTTCAGGTTCGGATAGCGCACCACCACCGCCTCCGCCAGCAGCGTTGCCGTGTCGGCGCCACCCAGCGCCTTGAGGATGCCGCCATATTCGCTGGGCGTCAGGCTAAGCATGCCGGTAACGTGCCATTGCAGCTTCTTCTCGTTGACGTAGCAGTCGCCGTTGTTGTAGCTGCAGCCGCTGGCGGCGGAATTGAGCGCCACCGCGTCTTTCGGGCGGTAGGACAGCTCGGTGCCCAGCGCCCAGTCGCCCACCGGCAGGTTGGCGCTGATGCCGATCATCTTGCGATCCTCGGCAAAGGTCCAGTGAGGCGCACCGCCGGCCAGGCTGAATTGCGGCGCCTTGTCCTGATAACGCATGGCGTACAGGCCGAGATTCAACGATGTGCCTTCCGGCTGCCAGCGCAGCGACGCGCCATACTGGCCGCCGTTGCGGGCTTTATCTTTCGGCAGGCCGTAGGCGTTGTCGCCTTTGCCCAGGCCATTCACGTTCGACCAGTAGCTGCCGGTCGGCGGGAAGTAGTTGTCGTTCCAGCGGGCCTGCACGTAGGCTTCGAAGTTGAAGCCGTGGCCCAGGCCTGTGGCGAAGCTGGCGATCGGCGCCGGCAGGAACACTTCCTTCAACTGCGTGCCCGGCTGCGACAGGCGCATGATGTCCATGGCGTTGGTCTGGTTGATACCACCGGGCAGGAACAGGCTTTCGCCCCAGCTGATCACCTGATTGCCAACGCGCACCCGCGCGCGCTCCTCGCCCAGCGAGAATTCCTTGCTGACCCAGAAGTCCAGCAGGCGCGCTTTCAGGCGCAGGTCATCGGCCGCATCGCCGGTCAGCGGACCGATGCCGGGCGGGTTGGTGGCGCTGACGTAATCGTTGGTGCGGGTCGAGGCAAAATCGCGTACCCAGCTGACGCGGCCGAGGAACTTCCAGTCGTCCGGCATTTTCAGCAGCAGTTCGTGCGTGCCCTTCAGGTAGGTGGTGAAGGGGTCACCGCGTCCGTAGTTCAAGTCTCCCTGGTCCCCCAGCGCGCTGGTGGGCGCCAGACAGCCGGCCGGTGCACCCTGCCCGTTCGCTCCCGCGGTGATCAGCGAGCAGCTGGGATTCTGCGTCCGCACGCCCAGACCGGCGGTGACCGTTGAATCGAAGGAGCCGGAGATGCTGTCCGTCTGAAAGGTGGCCGCTTGCGCCGCGCCGGCATATGCGATGGAGACGGCGAGCGCCGCCTGCGTCAATTTGCTGATCATGCAATTCCTCGCTGGTTAGTGTATGTGAACACATCCTAATTGCCTCCCCAAAGGGGCCGGTATCGAAAACTGGCAATTCGTGTATCAATAACCAGCGGACAGGCTTAGTAAGCCGCACCTGTGGCGCCGGCGCCATGGGTGAAGCGCGCCGCCAGCACCTCCGCGGCCTGGCGCAACAGCAGCGTGTCGACGCCGACCAGCAGGAAGCGCGCGCCCAATTCGCCGTAGGATGCCGCCACAGCGGGATCGGCCGAGAACACCCCAGCGGCCTTGCCGGCGGCGGCGACGCGGCATATCGCGTCCGCCACCGCCGCCTTGACGTCGGGATGGCCGGGATTGCCGGGATGCCCCATGGACGCCGCCAGGTCGGATGGACCGATGAATACCCCGTCCACGCCTGTTACGGCGGCGATTTCCTCCAGCGCCTTCAGCCCGGCCGCCGATTCAATTTGCACCAGCAGGCACAACTCGCGTTCTGCCTCGCTGAAGTAATCGCCCACCGCATTCCAGTGCGCAGCGCGCGCCATGGCCGTACCAACGCCACGTATGCCATGCGGTGGATAGCGCATGGCCCGCACCAGCGCCTGCGCCTGTTGTGCGGTTTCCACCATCGGCACCATCAGGCTTAGCGCGCCGCAATCCAGCAGCTGCTTGATGCGGGCCGGGTCATGGTCCAGCGTGCGCACCACCGGCCGCACCGGATACGCCGCCAGCACCTGCAACTGCGCCAGGATGGTGCGCAGGTCGTTCGGGCCATGCTCGCCATCGATCAACAGCCAGTCAAAGCCTGCGCCAGCCACCATTTCTGCGACATAGGGGCTGGCGGTGCCGAGAAACAGGCCGATTTGCCGCTCGCCGGCCAGCAGTGCGTGTCTGAAACCGTTACGCGGAATCTGCATGCCCGCCTCCTAGACAAAACGCGCGCTGATGGCGCCCAGTTGGCCGTAATCGACGTGGAAGGTATCGCCGGCACGCACCTTGACCGGGCGGGTGAAGGAACCGGCCAGGATGATCTGGCCCGGCTCCAGCGCCACGTCGAACGGCGCGAACTTGCGGGCCAGCCAGGCAATGCCATTGGCCGGATGATTCAGAACGCCGGCCGCCACGCCGGTTTCTTCGATGACGCCATTGCGGTACAACAGCGCCGCCACCCAGCGCAAATCCAGGTCCATGGGCCTGACCGGGCGGCCGCCCATGATGACGCCGACATTGGCGGCGTTGTCGGAAATGGTGTCCATGACCTTGCGCGTACGTTTGGTTTCGGGATCGATGCGATGGCAACGGGCGTCGATGATTTCCGCTGCCGGAATCACGTAATCGGTGGCCGACAGCACGTCCATCATGGTCAGGCTGGCACCGGCCAGGCGGTCTTTGAGCACGAACGCCAGTTCCACTTCGATCATGGGATCGATGAAGCGCTCGCATTGGATGTCGCTGCCATCCTGGAACAGCATATCGTCCAGCAGCGTGCCGTAATCCGGCTCGTCGATCTGCGACGACATCTGCATGGCGCGCGAGGTCAGGCCGATCTTGTGGCCGATGATGCGGCGCCCTTCCCCCAGTTTGAGCTTGATCCATGCCCGCTGGATGGCGTAGGCATCTGCGATGGTGATGTCCGGATGGTCGAGCGAGATTTGCCGGACCGGCAGGCGGGTCCGCTCTGCCAGGTGCAGGCGGCGCGCGGCGTCGTTGATGATGGTTTGGTCAAGCATGGTTGTTCTCCTTGCGGTAGCGGGCGTGAATGTTGTTCTGCTTCCAGGCGCCGCTCTCGGTGAATTCATTGATTTCCAGTGACAGCGCCAGGCCGCGTTGGGCGTAGAGCGTGGCGAAGTGCTCGCTCATCATGGCGAACAAGGCGTCGCCGGTGGCGCGCCGGATTTCGGGCGCGCGGCCGGCGCCGATCTTTAGCGTGGCATGGACGAAGGCGTCATCGGCGCTGCCGTCGGCGATGCAGTAATCCTGCAGCCGAACGGCGCGCGCGCGGATGCCGCCGGTCGGATAAACACCGTCCTGCGCAATCAGCACGCCGTTAGCCTTGCGCAGCAGCGCAGGAATGTCGGCCGCATCGTAGATATTGGCTGTGCATTCAAAGACGAGATGAGGCATGGTCGCCTCCTACAGCGGGAACACGGCGTTCAACTGGCCGGTGCCGGAAGAGCCGAAATAAGGCGTCACCATTTCGGCCTTGCCCTCGTATTCGTCCCAGCCCAGGACTCCCAGCAGCATGGCCGTGTCGTGCATAAAGCCTTCGCCGTGGCATTTGGTGGCATATTCCGGCAGCATGCCGCAAAACGCCTTCCAATCGCCCTTGGTCCAAAGGTCGACCACGTGGCGGTCGGTGGTTTCGAGGAACGGGTCCCATACCTTGTGCAGAAACTGCTCGGAGACACCGTTTTGCGCAAAGCGGTGCGACAGCGAGCCGCTGGCAAAGACCGCCACTGTGCCGTCGTAGTCTTGTTCGATCGCGCGCCGTACGGCACGGCCCAGCGCCGCGCTGTCGTCGATGTCGTGGACCTGGCACAGCGCCGATATCGATACGACCTTGAAGCGCTTGTCTTCGTTCATGTAACGCATCGGCACCAGCGTGCCGTATTCGAGTCCGAGGCTGGTATCGTCATGGGCGCGGGTGTGAACGCCGTCGGCCGTGGCAGCGGCCGCAATCGCGTGACCCAGCACCGGATTGCCATCGTAGGCATACGGCAGATTCTTGATAAAGTGCGGCAGCTCGTTGCTGGTGTAGATGCCTTCAAAGTGCGGCGCGCAGTTGATGTGGTAGCCGCTGTTGACCAGCCAGTGCGTATCGAACACCACGATGGTGTCCACGCCCAGATCGCGGCAGCGGCGGGCGATTTCCTTGTGGCCGTCGATGGCGGCCTGGCGGCAGCCCTTGTGCGGCCCCTCCTGCTCCGACAAATACATCGACGGTACGTGGGTGATTTTTGCGGCCAGTGCGAGTTTTCCCATGTCGCTCTCCTTAAACGCCCCAGCGCGGAATTGGATGGCTGCCGTAGGACACGGCCACGTTTTTCGCTTCGCAGAACACGTCGTAACTGTAGTGATTACCCTCGCGCCCAGTGCCGGAGGCCTTGACGCCGCCGAACGGTTGGCGCAGGTCGCGCACGTTCTGACTGTTTACGAAGGTCATGCCGGCTTCGATGGCTTTGGCCATGCGCAGCATGCGGCCGGTGTTTTCGGTCCACAGATAGGATGACAGACCGTATGGCGTATCGTTGGCGATGCGGATCGCTTCTTCTTCGGTCCTGAAGCGGATGATGCAAGGCACCGGGCCGAAGATCTCTTCCTGGGCGATGCGCATGCGGTTGTCCACTTCCGCAAACACGGCCGGCTGCACCCAGTTGCCGCCCTTGAGATGTGCGGCCACGTCCGGCGTGCCGCCGCCGAATACCAGCCTGGCGCCCTCGCGCTGTCCCAGTTCGATGTAGCTGGTGACCTTGTCCCAGTGGCCACGGCTGATCATCGGACCGATGATGGTGCCGGGATCGAGCGGATCGCCCACCCGCAGGCGCGACGCACTGGCCACAAAATCGGCCACGAAACGGTCGTGGATGGTGTCCTGCACCAGGATGCGCGAGCCGGCAGTACAGCGCTCGCCGTTGTTGGAAAAGATCATGAACACGGCGGCGTCGAGCGCACGCTCGTAGTCGGCGTCGTCGAAGATGATGAACGGCGATTTGCCGCCCAGCTCCATCGAGAACTTTTTCAGGCCCGCGGTCCTGACGATGCGGTTGCCGGTGGCGGTGGAGCCGGTGAACGAAATCGCCCGCACATCCGGATGCGAGATGAGCGCTTCGCCAGCCGTGTCGCCATAGCCGTGCACCAGATTGAATACGCCGGGCGGAATCCCTGCTTCCAGTATCAATTCACCCAGCCGTGCGGACGTCAGCGGCGACAGCTCCGACATTTTCATTACGGCGGTATTGCCCAGCGCGAGACATGGCGCGGTTTTCCAGGTGGCGGTCATGAACGGCACGTTCCACGGCGAGACCAGCGCGCAGACGCCGACCGGCTGCCACAGGGTGTAATTCAGGTGGCCGGTGTCGGAATCGTAGGTTTCGCCGTGCTGATGCTGGGCCAGTTCTGCAAAGTAGTAGAAGTTGTCGGCGGCGCGTGGGATCAGCGCCTTCCTGGTCTGGCCGATGACCTGGCCGCAGTCGCGCGTTTCCAGTTCTGCCAGTTCCGGCACATGGGCGGCGATCAGATCACCGACCTTGCGCAGCAGCCGCGCGCGTTCCTTGGCCGGCGTGGCCGACCAGCCTGGAAAGGCAGCGCGGGCGGCTGCCACTGCGGCTTCGACCTCCTGCTGGCCGCCGCTGGCCACGGTGGCCAGCACCTCGCCGGTAGCTGGGTTGATGGTGTCGAAATGCTGCTCGCTGTCGACCTGGCGGCCGTTGATCAGGTGTTGGATGTGCATGATGTCCTCTCAGGGATGATGGTGTTGGTCAGGCAGCCGATGCCTTCGATTTCGGTTTCAATCACGTCGCCCGGCTGCACGTCGGCCAGGCCTTCCGGAGTGCCGGTCAGGATCACGTCACCAGGATTCAAGGTCATGAAGGACGACAGGTAGGCGATCAGCGCCGGGATATCGAAGATCATGTCGGCGGTGCTGCCTTGCTGTTTCAATTCGCCGTTGATGCGGGTGCGCAGTTGCAGGCGCATGGGATCGGAAATGTCGTCGCGGTCCACCAGCCATGGGCCGACAGGCGTGCAGCCGTCGCGATTTTTTACGCGCAGGTTGGGACGGTAGTAGTTTTCCAGGTAGTCGCGGATGGCGTAGTCATTGGCCACGCTGTAACCACGCACCAGGCCCCAGGCCTCGTCGCGGCTGACGTTACGGCCTTGCTTGCCGATGACGACCGCCAGTTCGCACTCGTAATGCATATACGTGGCATCCGCCGGGCGTACCGTCTCTGCCCGATGCGGCGCGATGGTGTCAGGGCCTTTGAGGAAGACCAGCGGCATTTCCGGCGCCTTGAACGCCAGTTCCTTGGCGTGGTCGGCGTAGTTCAGGCCGAGGGCGAATACAGTGCCGGGTACGAATGGCGGCAGCCAGTTGACCTCATCCTCGTTCAACAGGCGGCCATCCGCCAGTTGCACGCGGCCGTCGGCAGCCTGCGTTACCGCCTGTTCGGCGCCCTGCCAGATAATGCGTCCGTGTTTCATGACTGCTCCTTGGCGATCTCGAATTCCAGCGCAGGCATGCCGCTGGCGACGACACGCACACAGCTGCCGGCCGGCGCACGCGGCGCCTTGTAGCGCACGCCGACCAGCAGCACATCGCCGGCCCGCAGTGTCATGAAGGCTGTGACTTCTGCCAGCAAACGGGCCGGATCGCGTATCAGGCTGGCAAGTGGCCAGCCATCGGCCACCTTGCCATCGATTTCCACGCTTAACGCCACCCGCGACAGGTCACTCAACGGCTGCACCGCGCCCAGGCGCAAGGCGCCGTCAAAGCACTTTTCGCGGATGGCGGGACGGTAGTAGCTGCTGTGCGGCAGACTCAGATCAGCTGCCGGCACCACGCCGGCAAGCGCCGCCAGAGCTTCGGTTGCGCTCAGGCGCGTGGCGTCGCGCCCCAGCACCAGCCCGATCGTGGCGCCGACTTCGACCTCGGTGGCGCCCGGTGGCAGGCGCATGTCCTGGCTGTGGGTATTCGCCGGCTTGATGTAGAGGACCGGCGCGCGTGGCGGCGCTTTGTATGGCGCGGCCTCCAGGTCTCCCAAGGCCTGTAGCGACGCGCTGTCGTTCAACACCACGCCGTAAACGGCGGCGGACGGTGATATCTGTGTCATGAATTGCTCCCTGCTCGCTGAATATTCATTAACATGTTAATCGTTAATATCTTAACGAGTCAAACGCTTTGTTACGATGTTATCGATTAAAATAGCGATACATCGTTACCACCACCGAGCCATGGCCAAGAAGATCAAGTACCGCAACCTGCCAAACCTGCTGTTGAAGGCACGCGACAATGTGCTGGCACAGTTCCGCCCCATCATTTCCCATTTCGGCCTGACCGAGCAGCAATGGCGCATTTTGCGCGTGCTGAGCGACGCCGGCGATCTGGAACAACGTGAGATTTCGGAGAGCTGTCTGATTCTTGGCCCCAGCCTGACCGGGGTACTGTCGCGCATGGAGGACATGAAGCTGATCGCGCGCACGCGGATGGAGGAAGACCAGCGCCGCGTCACGGTGCGCATGACGGCGCTGGGAGAGAAAGTGGTGGACGCCATGAGTCCGCTGATCACGCAGCAGTACCGCAACCTCGAACAGGCTTACGGTCCGGAGATGATGGCCGAGATCATCGCGCTGATGGACCGCTTCAACAGCGCCGACCGCAACGCGGTGGCGCAAGTGAAGCTGCCCGGCCCCGAGCAGCTGGACCCGGAAGTCGCCCATCTGCTCAAGTAGCCGCTTAACGCGGCGGATGCGCCGCCACGTTGTCGCGCGCGATCTTGAACGCCTGGCTTAGCACGTCCATGTCGCCGATGTGATTGGACAGCAGCAGGATCACTTCCGCGTTCAGCATGGCGCTCTGCGCATCGTCCAGATCCTGATGCGTATCGACCAGCAGTTCGTAAAAGTCGTCGTAGTCGTCCAGGTTTTGCGTGAGGTTCAGTTGGTTCATGCGAACTCCATTTCCTTGCAGGTTGCCCGCGCCACGGCGTCACGCACGGCTTGGGGATCGAATGTGCGCCAGCGTGCGCACACATGCTGGTCGGGACGCAGCAGATAGAACGTCCCCGGCGTAGCGTCGTAGCGGTTGGCGAACAGGCCTTCCGCGTCTTCCAGCATGCCGGCGTCTGCGCGGCCGGCCGGCGCCACCACCACCATGCGCACCGGGATGTCATCGCCCGCAAGCGCTTGCGCCTGATGCAGCCTGGCCCGATCGTCCGCACCGCCGGCGTAATAAATACCGGTGAACTGATTGCCCAACTGCTCCAGCAGCCAAGCCGGCCGCCCCTGCTGCAGCACTGGCACATCGGACGCCGGCGAACCGGGACGCTGACCGCGGCGGAAGTTGTCCGCATCCGGCGTATTCAGGACCGAGTCCTCGTACACCGAGGGCGTCGACAAGCGGCCGCTGTTCACCAGCTTGCGCGCAAACGGATAGTCCTTGGCCAGTTGCAAAACGGCGTCGCGGAACAGGCGGCTCACCGCGCTTTTCGGTGTGATGAAGTCAGTGGCGCGGGTCGAATTGAGGATGTTTTCATCGGCCGCATATTCGCGCTCGCGGGCGTAGGTGTCCAGCAGGCTGTCCGGCGCCAGGCCTTGCAGCACCAGGCGCAGCTTCCACGCCAGGTTGTCGGCATCCTGCACGCCGCTGTTGGCGCCACGCGCGCCGAACGGCGACACGCCATGCGCCGAATCGCCGGCAAACAGCACGCGGCCATGGCGGAACTGGTCCATGCGCAGGCAGCAGAAGGTGTAGATGCTGACCCACTCCAGTTCAAACCGCGCCTCCTTGCCCAGCAGGGCGCGGATGCGCGGCAGCACGCGCTCCGGCTGTTTTTCCGCTTCCGGATCGGCGTCCCATCCTAGCTGGAAGTCGATGCGCCAGACGTTATCCGGCTGGCGGTGCAGCAGCACCGACTGGCCAGGATGGAATGGCGGATCGAACCAGAACCAGCGCTCGCTCGGGAAGTCGGCCGTCATCTTGACGTCCGCGATCAGGAAGCGGTCGCGGAACACGCGCCCCTTGCTTTCAAGGCCCATCAGCGAACGCATGGCGCTGCGGCCGCCATCGGCCGCCACCACGTACTCAGCTTGCAGATCGTAGGCGCCGTCCGGCGTTTCCACCGTCAGCGTGACATGACCGTCGTGCTGCACCAGACCGGCGACGCGGCTGCGCCAGCGCAGGTCAAGATTGGACAGCTCCTGGCTGCGTTCATGCAGATAGCCTTCCAGGTAGTACTGCTGCAGGTTGATGAACGCCGGGCGGCGATGGCCGCTTTCCGGCAGCAGGTCGAAGCTGTAGACTTCTTCATCGCGATTGAAAATGCGGCCGACATTCCAGCTCACGCCCTTCTCCACCATGCGCTCGCCGCATTGCAGGCGGTCGAGGATTTCCAGCGTGCGCTTGGAGAAGCAGATGGCGCGCGAGCCGATCGACAGCTTGTTGTCATCATCCAGCAGCAGCACCGGCGTGCCTTGCTGCGCCAGGTCGATGGCGGTCGCCAGTCCGACCGGACCGGCGCCGACCACCACCACCGGATGCCGCTCGGTGGTGCCGGCGCGGTGCGGCGCGTGCTCGAACACGCAGCTTTGGTAATCGATATCTTTGCTCATGGGGTCACCTCAGGCTTGCAGCGAGTGCCACATTTCCTTGTCACGCTCGGCGGTCCAGATGCGCGGATGCTTGATGCCCTTGGCTTCGTCATAGGCACGGGTGACGTCGAACGGCAGGCAGTGCTCATAGATGAAAACGTGGCCAAACTTCGGATCCATTTTGCTGCGCGTGTGGCTCATGGCTTCTTTCAGCGTCAGGTTCTGCGCCACCGCCTCTTTCGCGCTCTGCAGCAGCGTGGTGACAAAGTCCTTGGTGTAATCCAGGCCGGCGTTGACTTCCTGTGGATTCAGCAGTGCCGGGCCGCGGCCAGGCACCAGCTTTTCCGCGCCCAATGCACGCAGGGCTTCCAGCGTGGCCGGCCATTCTTCCAGTTGGGCGTCGCCGGTGTAAGCGGCGGCATCGTATTCCACCAGATCGCCCGAGAAGCAGATCTTCTGCGATGGAATCCAGGCGATGGTGTCGCCCTTGGTGTGGCCCATGCCGACGTGCGCCAGCCTGACTTCCAGCTTGCCCATGAAGATGGTCAGCTCTTTTTCAAACACCATGGTCGGCCAGCTCAGGCCGGGCACCGACTCGACGCCGGCAAACAGGCGCGGGAAGCGTTCGATCTCGGATTTCATATCCTGCTCGCCGCGTTCGACGATCAGCTCATAAGTGCCGCGCGAGGCAATGATCTGTTCCGCCCCTTCGTCAAAGTAAGCCGACGCGCCCAGCACGCGCACCGCGTGGTAGTGCGACAGCACCACGTACTTGATCGGCAGGTCAGTCACGCTGCGAATGTGCTTGATCAGCGCCTGCGCCATGACCGGGGTAGCGGTGGTGTCGATCACCATCACGCTGTCGTCGCCAATAATGACGCCGGAATTGGGATCGCCTTCGGCGGTGTACGCATAGGCGTTGTCGGACAGCTTGATGAAGCTGGTCTTCTTTTCTTCCAGGTCTGCCTGGGAAGCGAATTTCTTTTCTGCTGCCACGGTGGATCTCCTCATATTCGTTTGGGTAGGCAGACGATACGAGTTGCCGTATTATCTGTAAATTAGCACACATCGATAGATACTATGAACAGCATTCATAACGGCGAACTGGACCTCAACCTGCTGCCGGTGTTCGACGCCCTGATCCGGGTGCGCAACGTCAGCCGCGCGGCGCATGAGCTGAACATGTCGCAGAGCGCCGTCAGCCACGCGCTCAAGCGCCTGCGCGCGTTTTTTGGCGATCCCTTGTTTTTGAAAACCGGCAGCGGCATGCAGCCCACCCCGCGAGCGCTGGAGTTGCTGGACCCGGTGTTGTCGGTGATGGGCACGGTACGCGGCGAATTGCTGGTGCGCGAAGGGTTCGACGCGGCGGTGGCGCGCCGCGCCTTCAGCCTGTGCCTGACCGATATGGGCGAGCTGATTTTCCTGCCGCGCCTGATTTCAAGGCTGCGCGAGGCCGCCCCGCATTGCACGCTGCGCACGCTGCAGGTGCCGGTGCATCAGATCCAGGGCGTGCTGGAAAGCGGCGAGGCCGATCTGGCGCTCGGATCGCTGCATTCGGTGCCGGAGGGCCTGTTCCAGCAGCAGCTGTTCATGCGTTCTTTCGTCACCATCGTCAACCGCCGCAACCGCAAGATCGGCGACAGACTGACCGCCGAGCAGTTCTTCGATATGGAACACATTGTGGTGTCGCTGTCCGGCCGGCGCGAAGACAGCTACGACAGCGTGATTGACCACGTGGCCGGCCCGCGCCGTGTCTACCTGACCACACCGCACTTCCTGACCGTGCCCATCATCATCGAAGATAACCCCGACCTGATCGCCACCGTGCCGCGCGAACTGGCCACCAAATTCGCCAGTTACAAAAGCATCAAGATGGTGGAGACGCCGATCAAAGTTCCCGCCTTCGCCATCCGCCAGCACTGGCATCCGCGCGTGCAGCACGACGCCGCCAACATCTGGCTGCGGCGCCAGGTCAAGGAAACCTTCGACACGGCACCCGAATAAGCAATACCTTTCCAAATTGTAATAATCCTGGAATTGACGCACGGAAAAAACGATGCCACCGTAGCAGGATTATTCACATGAGGATTACTTATGCACTTCCCACGCCGCCTCCTGCTTTGCGCCGCTCTCCTGCCCACCCTCGCCTTTGCCGCCGAGCCTCACGCCAGTTGGAGTTACGACGGCGCGCATGGCCCGCAACATTGGGGCAGTCTGCAGGCGGACTTCAGCAGCTGCAAGCTGGGCCACGAGCAGTCGCCGATCGATATCCGCACCACGCAAAAAAGCGCCTTGCCGGCCCTGAATTTCGATTACGCGCCGACGCCGTTGCACATTATCGACAACGGCCACACGGTGCAGGTGAATTACGCGCCCGGTAGCAAGCTGAGCATCGACGGTCACGAATACCAGCTGCTGCAATTCCACTTCCACACGCCAAGCGAGGAAAGCATCAAGGGCCACCGCTATCCGCTGGTGGCGCACTTGGTGCACCGTGATGCCGATGGCAAGCTGGCGGTGGTCGCGGTGTTGTTCAAGCGCGGCAAAACCAATCCGCTGGTGGAAACCGTGTGGCAAGCGATTCCGCAACAGAAGGAAGTGCAGCAAGATCCGGAAGGCGTGACGCTCGACATCGCGCAACTGCTGCCTGCCGCGCATGGCTACTACAACTTCGCCGGTTCGCTCACCACCCCGCCGTGCAGCGAAGGGGTGAACTGGTATGTCTTGAAAAACCCGGTCGAGATTTCGGCGGCGCAGCTGCGCCGCTTCACCCGCCTGTATCCGCACAACGCGCGCCCGGTACAGCCGCTGCTGGGCCGCGCTGTGCTGGAAAGCGCCGATTAAGGCGCTGCGCAGGGCTATTTCACCGTCAGCTTGCCCGTGCCGGCGTTCCCGAGCACGGACTGCTTGACGTCGGCCGCGTTCAGCAGGTTGACGCTGTACGGAACCGTCCAGCCGACCGCGTTGCTGAAGCTGCAGGCGCCGCCAGCGCTGAGCGCGCCGCCATTCAGCAGGGAGCCCGATTCCACAATCGCACCGGTCATGCTGGACGAGCCCGGATTCTTCATAATGTCCGGGCAGCTTGAAGCGCCGGCGATCTCAAACGCGTTGTTCTGCGCAATAATTTTCGCCTTGTACGCGACGCCTATGCTGTACTGATGCTTGTAGACCGGATGCGAGCGCGAGCCTTCAAAGTAGTTGTTATAGATGTGCACTTTGCCGTAGCGCACACGCGGCGCGCGTTCCGCCACGTTGAGGAAGTAATTGTTGTTGAAGGTGACGGTCAAGTGGCCATCGTCGGTGGTCTTGCTGTCGGATGAACCGATCAGGTTGTTTTTCTCATGCAGCTCGAACCGGTTGTTGGAGATGGTCACATAGTCCGAGCCATTCTTGACGTCCAGCGCGCCATCGTGGCACTGCTTGATCTTGCCGTTTTCGATAGGCAGCTTATCGTCGGTTTTCGGCGCGTCCGTGAACGCGTTGTGATCGATCCACACATTTTTCGATGCCAGCACGGTAATGCCGTCGTATTCCGAATTCCAGTTGCCGGCGCTGCCGTCGTTCGGGTCCCACACCGGCGCGATATCGCAGGGCATCACGATATTCAGGTTGCGGACGATGACGTTCTGCTTGCCGTTGATGACGATGTTGGCGTTGACCAGCCTGGTGTCGCTGCCAATGCCGATCAAGGTGGTGTTGCTGCCCAGCTTGATCTGCAGGCGCGCGGCCTGATCGGTGGTGTCCTTGTACGGGCCGCCGTTATCTGCCGCGGTCGGATCGATGGTGCCATACAGCTTGATGATTTTCGGATTATCGCCTTGCTGCTTGATGGCGGCGACCAGCTGCGCTGCCGAGTTGACCGTGTAGATGGCCGTGGCCGGCGCCGCCGCGCCGCCGGTGGTGCCGCCGTTCTGGCCGGCCCAGCCAGTGGACGGGGCCGCTTCGAGGCTGGCGTCGGTTGGCGTTGGCGTTGGCGTTGGCGTTGGGGTCGGAGTTGGCGTTGGCGTTGGCGTTGGTGTCGGCGTCGGGGTCGGCGTAGCCAGCGGCCCAAGCGCGCATTTCTTCGCCAGCCCCGGATACGGATCGCTGCCAAAAGTGGTCACATCACACAAGATATTGCCGGAGAACGTCCCGATCACCCACTTGTCCTTGATACCGAATGAAACCTGGCGACTGCTGGTGCCGACCTTGCAGGTGCCGCCGCTGTCGGCGCATTTGGAATAGCCGCTGGGCCAGTCCGCCGCCGCCGCGCCAGCACTGCACAAAACCACTACCGCGCCAAAAATTACTGTATGTTTGAACGCCATCATTGTCCCCTCTAGATTGTTATTGGAATGACCTGACTGCAATGTCATCATACAACCAGAAGGAAACATTAACGAAAAACTAGCGTTAAAACAGATTTATCCTACAAATATCTGTAGTTTGCGTGCCACATTGGCAATATCATCAGACGACTTTCTTTTGAACAATCAACCATCCTGTTCACCAAAATTATCTGCGACTAACTCGCGCAGCCAGCACAAGCCAGGGTCCTGATGGTAGCGCCGGTGCCAGAACATATTGGTCTGCAACAGCGGCAGGCCTAGCGGCGACGGCGCCTGACATAGTTGGAACGGCCCGGCCGCCCGCTCGGCCAGCTTTTGCGGCACCGTAGCCACCATGTCGGTCGTGCTGAGGATGTAGGGCACGGCCGCAAAATGCGGCACGCTGAAGGCACGCCGCAGATCAACGCCGGCATTGGTCAAGGCCTGATTGATGGCGTCATACGGACTGTCCATCGCAGTGACAACCAGATGCCGGGCCGCCGCCAGACGCGCCTGCGTCAGCCGGCCCTCGGCCAATGGATGGCCGCAACGAAATAGCGTCACCACCGACTGTCTGAACAAGCGACGCTGAAACCAGGCCTCGGGGGCGTCCTCAAACGCTCCCAGCACGAGATCGATCCGCCCTTCCTCCAGCTCGTTGCGCAGGTGGACCGCGCCCAGCCGCACCGTGCCGATTTCCACCTGGGGCGCCAGGGCGGCGCAGCGCTCGATCAGCCGCGGCATGAAATGGATTTCGCCGACATCGGTCATGGCCAGGGTAAACCGGCGACGGCTGCTGCCCGGCTCGAACGCCGGCGGCGGACGCAAGGCTTGCTCCAGCTGCGACAGCGCCGCGCTGACGGCATCCGCCATGCCTTCGGCCATCGGCGTCGGCTGCATGCCGTCGGCGGTGCGTACGAACAGGTCGTCGCCAGTGCTCAGCCGCAGCCGCGCCAGGGCGTTGCTGACTGCCGACTGCGTCAGCCGCAAACGCTTGGCGGCGGCGGAAATCTGGCGTTCGCGCATGATCTCGCGGAACACCAGCAACAGATTCAAATCCAGGTCGCGCAAATCCATTATTCACACTGTAAATAGTCTACATTTTGGCATTTATATCGCAAATTCCATGAGTTTGCACTACATTGAGCGCTAGACATCAACAAGGAGACACCATGAGCTACCTGTCCGGCTTCGGCAATGAGTTCGCCACGGAAGCCCTGCCCGGCGCCCTGCCCGCCCACCAGAATTCGCCCCAACGCGCGCCTTACGGCCTGTACGCGGAACAATTGTCCGGTACCGCGTTCACCGCGCCGCGCGCGCACAACCGCCGCAGCTGGCTGTACCGCATCCGCCCGTCGGCCATGCACCAGCCATTCAGGCAGATCAGCAACGGCCGCATCGTCAGCAACTTCAATGAGGTGCCCACTCCGCCGAACCAGCTGCGCTGGGATCCGCTGCCCATGCCCGAGGCGCCCACCGATTTCATCGAAGGCTGGGTCACCATGGCCGGCAACACCGGTTGCGGCATCCACCTGTACGCCGCCAACCGCAACATGCAAGGCCGCTACTTCTACGACGCCGACGGCGAACTGCTGATCGTGCCGCAGCAAGGCCGCCTGCACATCGCCACCGAAATGGGCGTGATCGACATCCAGCCGCATGAGATCGCCGTGATTCCGCGCGGCGTGCGCTTCCAGGTCAGCCTGCCGGACGGCGCCGCGCGCGGCTACATCTGCGAGAACTTTGGCGCCCTGCTGCGCCTGCCGGACATGGGGCCGATCGGCTCCAACGGCCTGGCCAACCCGCGCGATTTCCTCACCCCGCAGGCGGCCTACGAAGACCAGGAAGGCGATTTTGAACTGGTGGCCAAATTCAGCGGCAACCTGTGGAGCGCAAAAATCGGCCATTCGCCGCTGGATGTGGTGGCGTGGCACGGCAACTATGCGCCGTACAAATACGACCTGCGCCACTTCAACACCATCGGCTCGATCAGCTACGACCATCCGGACCCGTCGATCTTCCTGGTGCTGCACTCGCCTTCCGACACGCCGGGCGTCGATACGCTGGACTTCGTGATCTTCCCGCCGCGCTGGCTGGCAGCCGAGAACACCTTCCGGCCGCCCTGGTTCCACCGCAACGTCGCCAGCGAGTTCATGGGTCTGATCGAAGGCCAGTACGACGCCAAATCGGCCGGCTTCCGTCCCGGCGGCGCCAGCCTGCACAACTGCATGAGCGGCCACGGCCCGGATGAACCGACCTTTGAAAAAGCCAGCGCCATCGACACCAGCACGCCGCACAAGGTCGACAACACCATGGCCTTCATGTTCGAGACCATCAACGTGATCCAGCCTACCGCCCACGCGCTGGCCTCGCCGCTACTGCAGCCGGACTACTATCAGTGCTGGCAAGGCTTCAAAAAACACTTCACCGGGAACCAGGCATGAGCACGCAACTGAACGAAACCCACGACCCGGCGCTGCGCAGCTGGGTGGCATCGGCCAACACGCCGGACACCGACTTCCCGATCCAGAACCTGCCGTTCTGCCTGTTCCGCCGCGCCGGCCGCAATGCGGTGTTTGGCGGCGGCGTCGCCATCGGCGACCAGATCGTCTCGCTGGCGGCGCTGGGCCGCGTGCTGGAAGATGCCGATCCGCTGGCGCGTTCGGCTGCGGTGTTGGGCGCGCGCTCCAACCTCAACGCGCTGATGGATGCCGGCCCGGCCGCCTGGTCGGCCCTGCGCCTGGCCCTGTCGCGCCTGTTGCGCAGCGACGCCACGCCGCGTCCGGACATTCTGGTGCCCCAGGCCGAAGCGGAATTTGGCGTGCCGGCGCAGATCGGCGACTACACCGATTTCTACACCTCCATCCACCATGCCACGGCGGTAGGCAAGCTGTTCCGGCCGGACCATCCGCTGCTGCCCAACTACAAATGGGTGCCGATCGGCTACCACGGCCGCGCCTCCACCATCGGCGTTTCGGGCCAGTCCTTCCACCGGCCGCGCGGCCAGACCCGCGGCACGACCGAGGCCGAACCGGTCTTCGGCCCAAGCAAGCGGCTGGACTATGAACTGGAAGTAGGCATCTTTGTCGGCGGCGGCAACCCGCGCGGCGAGCCGATCGCAGCGGCCGACGCTGAACAGCACGTCTTCGGCCTGTGCCTGCTGAACGACTGGTCGGCGCGCGATCTGCAGGCGTGGGAATATCAGCCGCTGGGGCCGTTCCTGTCGAAGAACTTCGCCACCACCATCTCGCCGTGGATCGTGACGCTGGAAGCCCTGGCGCCGTACCGCACAGCCTGGCAGCGCGACGCCGCCGATCCGCAGCCGCTGCCCTACCTCGACTACCCATCGCTGCGCGACAGCGGTGGGTTTGACATCGAGCTCGAAGTGCTGCTGCAGACCGCCGCCATGCGCCGCGATGGCATGGCGCCGGCGCGCATCTCGCTGTCCAACTTCCGTCATTCCTACTGGACCGTGGCGCAACTGCTGGCGCACCACACCGTGAATGGCTGCGCCATGCAGCCGGGCGACCTGCTGGGTTCGGGCACGCAGTCCGGTCCGCAGCCGGAGGAAGCCGGCTCGCTGCTGGAGCTGACCGCCGGCGGCAAGCAGCCGCTGACGCTGCCCAACGGCGAACAGCGCGTCTTCCTGGAAGACGGCGACACCATTGAAATGCGCGGCTGGACCAGGGCCGGCCGCCATCCGCGCATCGGCTTCGGCGCCGTCAGCGGCACGGTGTTGGCGGCGCGTTAAGCCGCGTTGCGCTCAGCGTGGGCGCAGCGCGCTTGCGCCAGCCTGCCGCGCCGCTTGCGCGCCCAGATCCAGACGCCGGTGACGCTCAGCACGCTGACCAGCACGCCGGCTGCGCTCACCAGCAGCTTGATCGGCCAGCCGCCGAGAGCGCCGCCGATCGCCGCGCGATGCAGCAACGTGATCCAGGAACGGATGGTGTCGCCGGCAGCGCCACCGGTGGGCAGCCAGCGGCCCTTGAAGGCGCCGGTATCGCCATCGAAAGCCAGGCGGGTCACGCCGTGGGTGCGCATCACGTCCAGCGAACTCTGGACGTCATAGATATACAGTCCCAGCGCCGGCACGTAGGCCAGCGAATCTTCGCTGTGGATGTGGATGCCCAGTTGCGCGGCCTGGTCCACCATCAGCCGCCGTCCAGTGGCGCGCGCTGCGTGCCAGTCCAGCGCCGGCCGCAGCCGTGGCTGATCGAGCAAGGGGTAATGCTCTTCGCCAGGCTGGTGCGCGAACGCCGCCCGCATCACCGGCTCGTACACCTCTTTCAGATTGAAGGCCACGCTGCTCCAGGCAATCACCAGCAGCACCGCCCACGGCCACAGGCCGCCGGCGCGATGCAGGTCGAACACCAGCTTGTAGCCAGCCACCGGCCGCAGCTTCCATGCCGTCCACCAGCGCGCCACCCAGGATTTGGCAGGCTGGCGCTGCGCGCGCGGCGGCAACGTCAGCCAGGCGCCGACAAAGCAATCCAGCGTCCACAGCAGCGCGATCACGCCAAACAGGTAGGTGCCAACCACGCCCAGCAGCAGCGAGGTATGCAGCCGGTAGATAAACGGCATCCAGTTCTTGCGGCCCTGCGACAGGTCGCCCCATTTGCGCGTGCCGAGCAGTTCGCCGGTATAGGGGTTGATGAAGGCCTGGTCGTCGCGCACCGCGCCATCCGGCGCCGGCGGACGGCGTTTGATGGAATACATCAGGCTGCGGCCGGGCTCGATATGCAGCGCGGCGTACGGCAGTTCCAGTCCGGGGAAACGGTCCAGCACCTGCTGCCGCAGCAGCAAGGGGTCGAGCGGCTGGGCGCCGGCCGGCGCTGGCGCCAGCATCAGTTCGGGCGCGGCCAGCGCTTCCAGTTCATCATTCCAGGCCAGCAGCGTGCCGCTGACGCCGGCGATCAGCAGAAACAGCGCCAGCACCAGGCCGACGTAACGGTGCAGCAGCACCAGCAGGCCGCGCTGCGGCCAGAGACGTCCGATCAGCGTCATGCCGGATCAGCCGCCAGTGCGCTGTCGGACTGCATGGCCGGGGCGCGGCGCTCCTCCACTGCCACCACCTGGCCGTTTTCCAGCCGCACCAGACGATCGGCCAGCGGGAAATAGCGGTCATCGTGCGAAATCACCAGCACCGCCTTGCCCTGCGCGCGCAGCTCCGGCAGCACTTCGCGATAGAACACGTCCTTGAATACCGGGTCCTGGTCGGCGGCCCATTCATCGAACACCAGGAACGGACGGTCTTCAAGGTAGGCCACCACCAGCGCCAGTCGCTTGCGCTGCCCCTGCGACAGCGCGCGCGTGGTAAACGCGCCCTGCCGCACCTGCACCTTGTGTTGCAGGTGCAGTTTGGCGATCAGCGCGTTGGCCCGCGCATCCAGCGCGGCGCTGGCGCCGTCCAGCAGACTGCCGAACAGGTAAAAGTCGGAAAAAATCGCGCTGAAATGCTGGCGATAGCGGTCGCGTCCGGCGTCATCGACCGTGTCGCCATTGACCACGATGCGCCCCTCTTCCGGCACATACAGGCCCACCAGCAGCTTGGCCAGCGTGGTCTTGCCGCTGCCGTTGCCGCCCACCAGGAAGGTAATCTGGCCGGGCGAAAACTCCAGCCGGACCGGTCCCAGCGAGAAAATATCGTCATGCACTTCGTGGTAATAACTGTGCCGCACGTTCTCCAGCGCCAGGCGGCGCAGCGGCGCCGGCGGCGCGCTGGCAGCCTGCGGCGCGGGCGGCAGGTCTTCGGCAATCGCCTCGATGCGGCGCGCCGACACCCGCGCCAGGTTAATCCGGGGGACGTTCAACAACAGGTTTTCCAGCGGCGTGATCATATACAGGAACATCAGCGCAAAGCCGGTCATGATGCGCGCGCGGTCCGGCGTGTCGCCCACCAGCACAAACAGCACCAGGCCAATGAAGGCATAGACCAGGAAGTTGCCCCAACTGGCGGAAATCACGAAGATCGATGCGCCCAGCGTGCGCTCGCGCCGCACGGTGTCGATCGAGTTTCCCAGCACGGCCCTGGAGAATACCGCGCGCTTGTCGCGATGCAGCCGCAATTCCTTGGCGCCATCGACCAGCGCGCGGAAGTAGTCGAACAGGCGGTCCTGCTCGCGGGCCGCCGCGTCCAGGTGGCCGATGGCGCGCAGGTGCGCCAGATGATAGCCCAGGCAGCCCAGCCCGATCACCAGCACCGCCGCGCAGAACACCTGCCACGACAGCCAGGCCATGTAGACCAGGCAGCCCAGCACCACGATGCCGTTGATGATGATCGACGGCACGCTGACAAAGAATTCCGCCACCCGCGCGCTGTGCTCGGCCAGCGCCGATTGCACCCGGGCCCCGCCCAGCGCCTCCAGCTTGCGGTAGTCGGTGTCCACCACGCGCGCTGAAATATAACTGCGCAACTCGGCGTGTGCGTGCTGGCTCAGGCGTTCGAACAGCACTGCCGCGATCATTCGCGCCACCATGGTCAGCACCGCTACCGCGGCAAATATCCAGGCCAGCGCCGCGCGTTCGCCGGCCTCGGCGGTCAGCGCCGTGTTAACCTGCACCAGCAGCAGCACGCTGCAAATGCCGGACACCGTGCTGGCCAGCGCGGCAGCCAACAACAGCCGGCGCGATTGCCTGATCAGATAAGACAGCATGTCAATCCCCGTTAAAGCGTGAAAAACGGGCATCCTGCCCATCCTGCCCCTATAGACGCCCGGCCGGGCCGGATGTTTACTAATTTTTGCGGCCTGCCAGCCGTCTAACAGGGCATGCAAGCAATCCGATACCCCGGGGGCCGGCCATGATGCCGGTGCTGGCCCCGATTTTCCGCGGCGAATGGGAGCCGTATGGCGCCGCCCTGCGCTGCGCCAGTCCGCCGCCATCCGCCGTGCCGCTGGCCGACCTGATCGCCCGCCCGCAACTGTTGCGGGAGGCACTGTCCGCGCACGCGCGCCATTGCGGCAGCGACGCCCTGCGGCCGGTGGCGTCGGCCTGGAGCCGCAGCTACCTGGAAGCCTTGCTGCCGCCGGTGGTGGTGGCCGCCACGCTGCTGCGCCATCGCTTTGAGCTGGCACCGGAGCGGTTGTCGGTGGCCCTGGACGCCACGGGCGCCGTGCAGCGCTTCTACCTGCCCGACCAGGGACGCCCGCATGGCGGCGCCGAGTTCACCCTGCGCTACCAGCAATTGCTTGAAATGCATCTGGCGCCGCTGTTCGGCGCGCTGACGCGGTTGAGCGGCGTGCCGATGAAAATACTGTGGGGCAACGCCGCCCGCTACATCGACAGCGTGCTGTCGCATGCCGCCCCGCTGGAGCCGCGGCTCGGCCAGCCCGGCCTGGCCGCCAGCGACCGCCATGCGCTGCTTGACAGTCCGCAGCACGCGGACGGCAGGATCAATCCACTCTATACGCGTCCGCGGCGGGCAACGCTGACAGCGAACGGCGCCACCGTCACGCACACGCTGCACCGGCAGTGCTGCCTGGTCTATCTGCTGCCGGGGCGGGAATACTGCGAGTGCTGCCCGCTTGACCGGCGTTACCGCGTCATTCGCGCAGCACCTGGGTGACGCCCGGCGCGTTCATGATCTGCTGTTCGGTGAACGGAAAGCGCAGCCAGTCCCTGCGCGCATAGCGGGCGATGGCTGGATCGCTACTGCTGCCGTCCAGCGCCGTTTCGCCCTGCCCGTGGGCCAGCAGCGTGTGCGCGTGCACGCCATCCTTGCCAAAGTACACCACCTGCAGATAGCTGTTGCCATGGGTGTTGGCATCCATGGCATAGCCGCCGCCGGGCTGGCACATCACGGTGAAATAGCCGCTGTCGTGGCAGCCGCCGAACAGCGCCAACGCCGCGCCGCCCTGCCGCACAGTCAGCTGGCTGCGCAACGGCGCGTCGAGCGCCCAACCCTTTTGCGTCAGCTGGGCCACCGCCCGCTGCAGTGCCTGCGCCACGCGCCGGTCGCCGGCACGTATGCCCGCCGGCGTCTGCAACGGCGCCGCCGGCGCGAACGGCGTGGCGTACAGTTCGGCCGCCGGGATCGCATCCAGCTCGGACCAGAAGGCATCCCACAACAAGGCGCCGCGATCATCCGGATCGGCGTTGTCGCCCCAGCGCCGCAGCACGCCGCAGGCCTGTTCCAGGTCGGCCGAACCACAAGCCTGGTCCAGCAGGGCCTGCTTGAACAACAGGGCCGCCTCGTTGCGCGGTTCCAGCGTGGCGCGCATCAGGCGCTGCGCCAGTCCGGCTGGCGAGCCGGACTGCTCCTGCATCAGCGCCGCAGCCAGCCGATGGCCATGGCGGGCGCGCGGCGACAGCGGCTTGCGCTCGCCGCCCAAGACCAGCGGATAGCCTTCCAGTGGCGTTGCCGGCTGGGTCAGCCAGTAGCTGTCATTCATATTGGCCACGTAGCGTTCGGTCAGCAGACTGGGCATGGCGCTTGCAGGCAGTGCGCCCGCCTGCGCCGCCTGCGTATCGACCTGCCAGTCGCAGGCACTGCGGCTGCCGTCCAGCAACGGCGTCAACCGGTCGACGGTGGCAAAGGCGCCGGCCAGCTTGCCGGCACATGCGCTGCGCAGCGCGTCCGGCACATTGGGCGCGGCGCCCATGTCGGCGTACCAGACGCGCGGGTCGCCACGGCCAATGGCGGCGGTATTGACCCACGGCGTGGCAGTGCCGCGCCGCTGGATGGCGATGAATTCATCCAGCGAGCGCGCCTGTCCCCAGGCCAGGAAATTGCTGAAGATGCGGAAGTTGTCGCTGTTGATGTCGCGCAGCGCCAGAGCGCGCTGGCCGTTCCAGCCGAAGGCCGGGTGGCGTCCTGCGAGGTCGATCAGCGGACCATAGCGGCTGCGGTAATGCATCCGGCGCACGCTGCCGCCGTCCGCCAGCGGCACCACGATCTCGCGCTGCTGCATGGCTTCGGAGCGGCCGTCAACCAGGTAACGGGTTGGATCGGCCGGGTCCAGCGCCAGTTCGAACAGCCCGAAGCGGCGTGCCGCCGACACCGTGTGACTCCATGCCACCTGCTGGTTAAAGCCCAGCATGACCACCGGTATGCCGAGGAAAGCCACACCGGCCACATCAATCTTGCCGGGGATGGTCAGGTGCATCTGGTAAAAGCGGTCCGGACCGCCCCAGTACCAGTGTGGATTGCCCAGCAAGACGCCGTCGGCGCCGCTGGCCTCGCGGCCAAAAGCCAGCATATTGCTGCCCAGCCCGGCTGACTCGCCGATGCTGTGCGACAGCAGCGCGGCCAGCCGGCCGCTGTCGCCGCCCTCGCCCGTCTGCGGCGGCGGCGTGGTTGCCGGCGCCGCCTTGGCCAGTTCCGGGATGAAGCGCGCATAGCCGCCGGCGATGCTGGCGGCGAACATGCGCCGGTACAGGTCGGCGTCGCTGATCGCTCTCACCCAAGGCTGCCGGAGGCAGGCCGGGGCGCGCGCGGCCGGCAGACGGCCGGCCTGGCGCAGATAGCGGTTGTAGCCCGCCACATAACCGTCAACCATCTGCCGCAGGGCCGGCGGCTGGGCGTCGCGATAGCGCTGTACCAGGGCGTCGTCCGCCTCGGCGCGGAAAAACACGTCCAGCTCCAGATTCGGCGCACGGCCGAAGGTGGACGGGTGCGCCGGCCGCGCCTGCGGACCGAAATACTGCGAACGGCGGCCTTCAAAGGTGACAAAGGCGTCCGCCAGCGTGCACAGCGCGTCCTGCGCCTGCGCGTAACCAGCGCCCAGCCCCAGCCCGCGCCAGTCGGCGGCGCGCACGTGGACCACACCATCGGCGGTCCGGCGCAAACGCACCTCCGCCGCTGATGCCGGCGCCGTCAGCAACCCCAAAACGGCGGCCAACGCCACCCACAGCCACACATGCCTGATGCCCATACTGTATTCCTCATCCATATCGATCAATGCCAGACGCCGCAGCAGCGCCGCTGTTTAATCGCGCCCGATTAAACAGCAGGCCGCCCCGCCCGTCTATGCCACAGATACGGCCGGAACCTCCGCCCGCAGCACCTACTTCTTATGGAGACCTGTATGTCCATCTCATCCGTTCTGCACGGCGGCAGCGCCGCCTCAGGCGCCGCGCTGGGCCGCGAACTGGCCAGCCGCCACCAGGCGCTGAGCGCCCCTTATACCTTTACCCGCCATCCGCTGCTGGAACGCCAGGATGCGCGCGAATCGAGCGCGCGCAGCTACCCGCGCCGCATTCCGCTGGCGCTCAAGCGGGCGCATGGCATTTACGTCGAGGACATCGACGGCCGGGTATTCATCGATTGCCTGGCCGGCGCCGGCACGCTGGCGCTGGGCCATAACCACCCGGTGGTGCTGGAGGCCATCCGCCAGGTGCTGGACGACGGCGTGCCGCTGCACACGCTGGATCTGACCACGCCGGTAAAAGACCGCTTCGTGCAGGATCTGTTCGACATCCTGCCGCCAGCCTTTGCCGCCAATGCCCGCATCCAGTTCTGCGGCCCCACCGGCGCCGATGCGGTGGAAGCCGCGCTCAAACTGGTCAAGACCGCCAACGGCCGCAGCACCATGCTGGCCTTCCACGGCGCCTATCACGGCATGACCCAGGGCGCCCTGCAGCTGATGGGCTCGCTCGGACCGAAGCAGCCGCTGGGCGGTCTGCAACAGGGCGTGCAGTTCATGCCCTACCCCTACGACTACCGCTGCCCCTTCGGCCTGCGCGGCAATGATGGCGTCCAGGCCGGCCTGAATTATCTGCAAACCGTGCTGACCGACCCGGAGGGCGGCGTACCGGCGCCCGCCGGCATCATCTTTGAGGCGGTACAGGGCGAAGGCGGCGTGATCCCGGCGCCGGCGGCCTGGCTGCAAGGTGTACGCGAACTGTCGCGCGAGGCCGGCGTGCCGCTGCTGCTGGATGAGGTGCAAAGCGGTTTTGGCCGCACCGGCAAATGGTTTGCCTTTGAACACGGCGACATCATCCCCGACGTGGTGGTGCTGTCCAAGGCCATTGGCGGCAGCCTGCCGCTGTCGGTGGTGGTGTACCGCCAGGAGCTGGACCTGTGGCAGCCCGGGGCCCACGCCGGCACCTTCCGCGGCAACCAGATGGCGATGGCAGCCGGCTCCGCCACCATCGGCCTGCTGCGGCGCGAGGCGCTGCCCGCGCATGCGGAGCGCATGGGCCAGCGTCTGATGCGCGGCCTGCGTCAGCTGCAGGGACTGCACCCGCAACTGGGCGACGTGCGCGGCCGCGGTCTGATGGTGGGCGTCGAGGTGATCGATCCTGAGGCCGCACCGAACCGTCTCGGCCATCCGGCCGCCGCCACCGCCATGGCCAAGGCCATCCAGGCCGAATGCCTGCGGCATGGCCTGATCATCGAACTGGGCGGCCGCCATGGCAGCGTGGTGCGCTTCCTGCCGCCGCTGATCATCACCGAAGCGCAGCTCGACCATGTGATTGACATCTTTGCCGTCGCCGTCGCGGCCGCCGAGCGGGCGCTGCGCCGCAGCAGCCAGCCATCTTCGCTGGCCGCGTGAGCGCGCCGGCATGTCCTTTTTTATCAACCAGCATGACCAAGCAATTTTCCATGAAAAACAAGCATAATCCCCAGCGTCCAACTCTTCCCCAGCGCCACGTGCTGTCGCGCTCCCTGCAGGCTGCCGTACTGGGCGCCGCCTTCAGCGCGCCATACGCCCATGCCGAAGCGGTCGAGGAAAAAACCATGGCCACCGTCACCGTCAGCGGCGCCGTCGAGCAGACCGCCAGCGGCAAGGTCGATGGCTACGTGGCCAGGCGCAGCGCCAGCGCCACCAAAACCGACACGCCGCTGATCGAAACGCCGCAGTCGGTATCGGTGGTGACCGCCGACCAGATCGAAGCGCAGGGCGCGACCTCGCTGCGCGAAGCGCTGGGCTACACGCCAGGCGTCGGCATCCAGGGCAATGGCTACCGCGATGCCGACAATGTGGTGCTGCGTGGTTTCGCCGTTGACAACAGCAGCATCCGCCGCGACGGCCTGCGCTCGCCCAGCAACACCTTCACCGGCGCCCAGGAGCCGTTCGGCCTGGAACGGGTGGACGTGCTGCGCGGCGCATCGTCGCTGCTGTATGGCGCCGCCGAGCCGGGCGGCATCGTCAATCTGGTGACCAAGCGCCCCACCACCGACAGCCTGCATGAAATCGGCGTGGAACTGGGCAGCCACCAGCGCAAGCAGGTCACCGGCGACTTCGGCGGCGCCCTCAACGACGATGGCAGCCTGTCCTACCGTTTCACGGCGCTCAAGCGCAACAGCGACACCTTCATCGACTTCGTGCCGGACAACCGCCTGTACCTGGCGCCGGCGCTGACCTGGAAGCCGATGGCCGGCACCGCCGTCACGCTGCTGGCGCAATACCAGAAATCGCGCTACAACCGTCAATGGGGCGTGGCGCCGCAAGGGTCACTGCTGCCCAACCCGAACGGCACGCTGCCGCGCGGCCGTAACATCGGCGAGCCGACCGACAAGAAGGAAGACACGCACAAAAATATCGCGCTGCTGATCTCGCGCCAGTTGGGCGAGCAGACCAGCCTGAATTTCGCCGCCCGCCACAGCGATGCGCTGATGCACTGGGACTACGCCGGACGCGGCTCGCTGGAAGACGACCTGCGCACCCTGAACCGCTTCAAGGTCAACCGCATGGAGCACGTCAAGGCCTGGACCATGGACGCCTATCTGCAGACCGCCTTCCGTACCGGCGCCGCCACGCACCAGGTGGTGCTGGGGATGGATGGCAGCGATGCCGACAACCGCCGCCTGCGCAAATACCAGTTCCTCGCATCGCTCGACCTGTTCGCGCCGGTGTATGGCGCCCAGCCTTATGGCGACGATGGCGCCGACGGCTACAAGCGCAAGGAACGTCTGGTGGGCCTGTACGCGCAGGACCAGATCAAGATCGACGAGCGCTGGGTGGTGGTCGCCGGCGCGCGCCATGACGATGTCAAATACAAGAACAGCGACTACTTCGTCACCGGCTGGGCCGAGGAAAAAACCAGTGCCAACACTGGCAACGCAGGCCTGGTCTACCTGGCTGATGGCGGCGTGGCGCCCTACCTGAGCTACAGCCAGTCGTTCCAGCCGCAGAGCGACAGCGATCGTCTGGGCAATCGCTTCAAGCCGACCAAGGGCAAGCAATACGAGGCCGGCGTGCGCTATCAGCCGAAACAGGGCAACACGCTGCTGTCGGCGGCGGTGTACCAGCTCACGCAGAGCAATGTGCTGTCGCCCGATCCGGTCGATAACGATTATTCGGTGCAGTTGGGCGCAGTGCGCGCGCGCGGCGTGGAACTGGAAGCCCGCACTGATGTGAGCCGCGATCTGCGCTTGATTGCGTCCTATACCTACACCGACGCCAAGATCACCAAGGCCAGTGCGGCCGACCAGGCATCAGTAGGGCTGCGCCAGCCGAATACGCCGCGCAGCATGGCCTCGGCCTGGGCCGATTACCAGTTCACGGCAGCAGGCCTGCCAGGCCTGCGCCTCGGCGGCGGCGTGCGCTATGTCGGCTCGACGCTGTCTTCGGGCGGCAATTACACCGTGCCCGATTACACGGTGCTGGACGCCGGCCTCAATTATCAGCAAGGGCACTGGAAGTATGCGCTGAACGTCAAGAATCTGGCGGACCGCAACTACATCTCCGAGTGCGGCAGCGGCTACTGCAACTACGGCGATCCGCGCCAGGTGCTGGTCACCGCCACTTATCGCTGGTAAGGTACTTATCCTTAGTTGGCCGTGGCTTGATGCCACGGCCATTTTTTACGCCTGCCGCGCCGCCTCCGCCAACGTTGGCGCGCGCATCAGGTCAGCCAGGCCAAGGCGCAGCTGCGGCAGACGGTTTGCCACCATTTGAATCAGGCGCAGTGCCAGCAGCGAGTGGCCACCCAGCTCGAAGAAGTTGTCGTGACGGCCGACGTTCTCCACACCCAGCAGCTCCGACCACAATGCCGCCAGCCCCTGCTCGACCTCACCTTGCGGTGCCGAGCAGCATAGCCGCGCCGCGGCTACCGTCACCGCCTGCCGGTTGGCGATCGCCAGCAGCATGGTGCGCAGCTGCGCTGCCATCTGGCTCACCGTCGCCGCATCGAAAACGTCTCCCTGGAAGGCGTACTCGATGCTCAGCGTGGCGCCCATGTCCACTGTCAGCGTCATCGGATAGCTGACCTCCTCGCGGCTGACCATCGCGCCTGGCGTCAGGCCGCTCATGCTGACCTGCCTTAGCGCGCGGTCGACCGGATAGTTTTCAAACACCAGCAAACTATCGAACAGCGCCTGGCCCGCCCGCCCGGCCCAGCGCTGGATCTGGTACAACGGCGTCTGCTCATGCTCGCGCGAGGCCACGTTCTGCGCCTGCAACTGGCGCAGGAAGTCACCCAGCGTCTGCTCGTCGTCCGGCGCGGCCAATACCGGCAGTGTGTTGATGAATAAACCCATCATCTGTTCGATGCCCGGCAGTTCCGGCGGCCGTCCCGCGGTGGTGGCGCCAAACGCGACCTGCCGCCGGCCGGTGTATAACTGCAAAAGCAAAGCCCAGCCGCCCTGGATCAGCGTATTGGCCGTCACCCGCTCGGCACGTGCGTATGCCGCCAGCGCAGCGGTGGCTTGCGGGTCCAGCACATCCACGTGATAGCTGTAAGCCTGGGCGGTCGCCGGCGGACGCACTGCGGACGCCAGCAGCGACGGCTGCCCGAGCCCTTCCAGCAATTGCTGCCAGTAGGACCGGGCCGAACGCTGCACCGATTCACCGCGCGCGGCCAGCCAGGCGATGTAGTCGCGGTAACGCGGCGGCTGCCCGGGATGCGGCTGCCCGGCGTAATGGCTCAGCACTTCGGTCAGCAGGCGCGAACTGCTCCAGCCGTCCGACAACAGGTGGTGACGCGTCCAGATCACGCGATGACGCTGCTCGCCGGTGCGCACCAGCGTCAGGCGCATCAGCGGCGGCTGCGCCAGATCGAAGCCGCGTGCCAGGTCCTGCGCCTCCAGTTCGTCCAGCGCTGGCCTCAGGTCTGCCTGGCCGCGCCAGTCCAGCATTGTCACCGGCAGGCCGGCATCGCGGCTAACCCACTGCATCGGCCCCTGCTCATGCAGAATGAATCCAGTGCGCAGAATGGCGTGACGTGCCACCGCCGCGCGCCAGGCCTGGACGAAGCGTTCGCCGTCCAGGCCATCGATATCCACGCACAGCTGATTGACGTAAGCATTGCCGCGCGGCGTCAGCTCCCTGTGAAAGAGTATTCCGGCCTGCATGGGCGACACCGGATACAGATCTTCTATGAGCGATGCGGGCAACTCCAGCATGTTCAACTGGGCCTGATTCAGTCCTGCCAGCGGCACGTCAGAGGGGGTGATGCCGGCCGCGCCGCTGCCGCAATGCTCAACCAACAGAGTGAGATTCTTATGCAGACTGTCGAGCAGTTCCGAGACCGTCTCTGCACGATGCAATGCACGGCTGAAGGTCCAGCTCAATTGCAGGCGGCCGTCGCGCACGATGGCGCCCACGTCAAACCAGCTGCGGCGCGTGCTGTCGGCGGCGCGGCTGGCACCAGCGCTTTCCGGCGCCAGTTGCCAGATCGCCTGCGGCGCCAGCGTCTGTGCGGTCTGGCCCAGATAGTTAAAGGTCACCAGCGGACGCACTGCCGCCAGGCCGGTATCGCCACCAAGATAGCGCAGAACCCCGTAACCGATGCCGTGTTCCGGCACGGCGCGCAGTTGCTCCTTGATCGACTGAATCAAGGCGCCCCCGCGGGCTTGCGATGCAGTGAGCCGCAACGGATATAGCGCCGTGAACCAGCCCACACTGCGGCTCAGATCCAGACCTTCGAACAAGTCTTCACGGCCATGGCCCTCCATCTCGATTAACACAGCGTCGCGCTGCGCCCAGTCGCACAGGGTGCGCGTCAGGGCAGCCAGCAGCAGATCGTTGATTTGCGTGCGATAGGCTTTGTGAGCGGGTCCCAGCAGCTGGGTAGTCAGTTCCACGTCCAGATGGAGCTGCAGGGTGTGGGCGTCGGCCAGTGTGTTTGAACCCTGCGGATGATCGGCAGGCAGTGCCGGTTCCGCGTCCAGCGCATGCCAATATGGCAACTGTGCAGTGCATGCAGCGCTGCCGGCATAGCGGTGCAGCGCTTCCGACCACGCCTGCATGCTGCTGGTGGGCGCCGGCAAGGCCGCATCGGCGTACAGCGCCTGCAGGTCTTCCAGCATCACGCGCCAGGACACGCCGTCCACCACCAGATGGTGCGCCACCAGCAGCAAGCGCGCGGCGCGTCCTTCGCCCAGCGTCATCCACACTGCGCGAAACGGCAGGTCGAAAGTCAGGCTGCGCTGCGCCTCTGCAGCCACGCGCGTGATGGCGGTGGCGGTATCCGGTTCGCCACTCAGATCAACACTGGCGAATACATCGCCGGTTGCACCGGTGTGTTGCTGCCAGCCGCGCGGTCCAGGCGAAAAGCGGGTACGCAGCGCTTCGTGGTGTTGCACCAGCTGCGTGATGATGGCGCCGATGCGGGCTGGCGCCACTGGTTCAGCGCAGGACAGCAGTATCGACTGGTTCCAGTGCGTGGGCGTGGCGAACTGCTGTTCGAAGAACCAATGCTGGACCGGCAGCAGTCCTCCCCCGCCCTGCGCCAATGCTACAGGCGTGATTTGTGCCGGTGCGCTGACCGCAAGCGGTTGCGCCAGCGCTGCCAGTGCGGCGATGGTCTGACGTTCCATCAGCTGTTTCGGCGCGATCTTGTAGCCGCGTTTGCGGCTGCGCGCGACGATCTGCAGGCTAAGAATGGAATCGCCGCCCAGCTCAAAGAAGTTATCGTGGCGGCCTACATGCTCCAGCCCCATCACCTCGCACCACACCGCCGCCAGCGCCTGCTCAGTGGCGCCTTGCGGTGCATCGCCATCGGCTCCGATGCGGGCCGGTTCAGGCAGCGCGCGGCGGTCCACTTTGCCATTGGCATTGAGCGGCATCGCCTCCAGTACCATAATGGACGCCGGCACCATGTAGTCCGGCAGCCGCTCCGCCAGATGCGCCTGCAGCGCGGTCCCATTCAGCGTGCCGCCGGCATGCGGCACGACGTACCCATAGAGTCTGGTGCGGCCATCGTCGCTATCGCGCGCGATGGCTTCCGCAACCGCCACCCCGGGCAGAGCCGACAAGGCTTGTGCAACTTCACGCAGCTCCACGCGATAACCGCGTATCTTGATCTGGTCGTCGACCCTGCCAAGGAACTCCAGCGCGCCATCGGCCAGCATGCGTACGCGGTCGCCGCTGCGATACAGACGCCGGCCCTCGCCAAACGGATGGGCGACGAAGCGCTCCGCAGTCTGCGACGCGCGCGCCTGGTAGCCGCGGGCTACGCCCTCGCCGCCCAGATACAGCTCGCCGGCCACACCACGTGCGACAGGCTCCAGTTGTTCGTCCAGCACCCAGGCCTCGCTGTTGGGCAGCGGACGGCCCAGCGGCAGTGTGGTCGCCGCCTGGCTGGCATCGGCCGCCGCTTGCGTCAGGATACCGACGGTGGTCTCGGTTGGCCCGTAGTGATTCAGCACCCGCATCGTTGGCCGTAATTGACCGAGCTTCTCCAGCAATTGCCAGCGTGTGGTTTCACCGCCCACCACCAGGCAGTCACGCGGCAGTACGGCAGCCGGATCAGCGGCGCTTAACAAGGCCTGCAAATGGCTCGGCACGATTTTCAGCACGCCCACCTCGTGACGCGCCATGTACTCCGCAAAGCGGTCCGGGTCGAAAGCCCGTTCGGCCGCGATCAGATGCAGCAGCCGGCCGCCGCACAACGCGCCAAACAGCACGGTGTGCCCCAGGTCCGCAGCCACCGTCGACACCATCGCCATGCTGCCCACCTCCGGACCAAGACGCGACAGCACGCCCCGCACGTAGTTTGCCAGCGCGCCCCGGCTGATCACAACACCCTTGGGCTGGCCGGTGGAGCCGGATGTGTAGATCACATACGCCGCCTGCCCGGGTGACCACGGCGCCGGCACCTGCGCCGGTCCGTCACCTGCATCGGCGAGCGCCTCCGTCAGATCCAGCAGGGGCAAGCCGCTGCTCCACGCCGGCAAGCCCGCATGCAACAGCAAGGCAATGCCGCTGTCAGCAGCCTGGTAGCGCAGCCGTTCGGCTGGCAGTGCCGGGTCCAGCGGTACGTAAACGCCACCAGCCTTGAAAACCGCCAGCAGCCCCAGAACCAGTTCGATCGAGCGTGGCGCATGCACACCTACCCGCACCTCCGCCGCAACGCCCTGTGCACGCAAGCGCTGCGCCAGGCGGTCGCTGAGGCGATCCAGCGTGGCAAAACTCAGCACCTCATCCTCATAACGCACGGCCGGCTCGTTGCTGTTGGCGGCGACGGCGCGCGACCAACATGCCAGCACATCGTCTTCCGGATTGCCCGGCACTAGCTCGCCCGCGCTCTGTGCTGTCAGCCGTGCAGGCAGCAGATTGCGCAGCGTCGCGCTGGCATCTACGCCTACCCGCAGCAGCAGCGCTTCAAACAGCTGCGCCATGCCGGATACAGTGCCGGCATCAAAGATGTCGCAGGCATAAGCCAGGCCGCACACGATGTCGCCATCCTTGGCGGCGAAGTCCAGGCTCAGGTCGAAATGCGCCAGCTTGGCGGCGCCGCCGTACACGGTGGTCTCCAGACCGCCAAAACCGGCCACGCCCGCAATCTGCTGCTGTTCGGTGCACTTGACCTGGAACAGCGGATGTACCCCGGCCTCGCGCCGCACATCCAGCGCTGACACCAGCAAATCGAATGGACAATCGGCGTGTGACTGCGCATCCAGCATGGTGGCGCGCACCTGCTCCAGCAATTGATCAAAGCTGCCGGCCAGATCGACCTGGGTGCGCAGTACCAGCACGTTCAGCAGGTAGCCAACCAGATGCTGCGTTTCCGCGCGCTGGCGATTGGCGACCGGTGCGCCGACCGCCACATGACGGGCGCCGCTCAGATGCGCCAGTGTCAGCTTCAGTACCGCCAGCATGACGATAAAACGCGTGCAGCCATGCTTTTCCGCCAGTTGCTGCACGGCCGCCGCGCTGGCGCCGCGCAGGACGAAGCTGTGGCGCGCAGCCGCGTCGGAGCGTTCGCGCGGACGCGCGCGATCCAGCGGCAACGCTAATGGCGCGTGGTCGTCGCCTAGCTGCCGGCGCCAGTAGTCCAGTTGACGATCCAGCTCACCGGCCTCGATCCAGTCGCGCTGCCAAAGCGCGTAATCAACAAACTGTATCGGCAACTCCGGCAGAGATGCATCGCCGCCGCTGGCATGCGCGGCATACAGCGTGCCCAGGTCACGCATCAGCACCGAGGCGGACCACCCATCGGCCACGATGTGGTGCACCACGATCGATAGCCAGTGGGTTTGCTCATCCAGCCGCAGCAACTGCACGCGCCATACGGGGCCGTTCTCCAGATCGAACGGTGCGGTGCTGTATGCTGCGGTCAGCCCGGCCGCGCGGACAGCACGGAGGTCGGTGGGCAACGCGGACAAGTCCATCCTTTGCAGCACCGAAGGCGGCTGCTCCAGCACCACCTGTTCGGCCTCGCTGTCATCAACCGCACGGAATACGGTGCGCAGCACTTCGTGACGTTGCGCCAGTGCGTCGACCGCGCGCGCCATGGAGACCTGATCCAGTGGGCCGCGCAGTATCAGCGTGCCTTCCATATTATAGGCGGCGCTGGACGGCGCCAGCCGCCAGGTAAGCCACACGCCGCGCTGCGCGTGCGATAGCGGCAGTTTGCCGTTACGCGCGGCGCGGACGATCGGCAAGGCACTGACGTCGACGCCTTGCGCGGTCAGCCGTTGCAGCAGCAGCTTGCGCTTATCGATGGGCAGCGCGGCAACCCGGCCTGCCAGTTGGAGAGGATCAAATTGCATGTTTCAGGATTCCAGTTCTGCGAGTAAAGCGTCGATAGCGGCCAGGTCTTCATTAACGCCGCCGTTCAGCCCCTGCAAGGCAGGAATGGCCGCCAACGCGGCGATGGTTGGCATTTCGAAGACCGCGCGTAGCGGTATACTGATGCCATGGCGCTGCCGCAGCTGCGCGGCCAGCGTCATGACGGTCAGAGAATGGCCGCCCAGTTCAAAGAAGTTGTCGTGACGGCCGACGCGCTGCTGGCCCAGCACATCAGCCCAGATGTCGGCCAATGCCTGTTCGGCGACGTTTTGCGGCACCTCGTACTGCGCACCCGCGTTCCAGTCGGGCGGCGGCAGCGCCTTGCGGTCGATCTTGCCGTTGGCGTTGAGCGGCAGCACATCGAGTACCGTCACCGATGCCGGCACCATGTAATCCGGCAGGTGTGCGGACAACGAAGACCGCACGGCCTGCGCGTCCAGTTCAGCAGCGGCCACGTAGGCCGCCAGTTGCTGGCTGCCGCCCGGTGCGGCCAGTGCCACCACCACCGCCGCCGACACCTGCGGCAGCGCCAGCAGGCGTGCTTCGATTTCACCCAGCTCGATGCGGAAGCCGCGTATCTTGACCTGATGGTCGGTGCGGCCGAGGTACTCCAGCTGGCCGGCGTTGTTCCAGCGCGCCAGGTCGCCGGTGCGGTACAGACGTCCGCCCGCATGGTCAAACGGATCGGCCACAAAGCGTTCCGCCGACAGTCCGGCGCGGCCCAGATATCCCCGCGCCAGCAGCGCGCCGCCGATATACAGCTCGCCCGGCGCGCCCGGTGGCGACAGCGCCAGATTCGCATCCAGCACGTAGCAGTGACGTCCAGCCAGCGGCTGACCGATCGGCATCTGCGCCGGCAGCGGCGCATCGCCGTGCAGATAGCCGTGGCAGTCCTGCGTTACCGCCGTCACCACGGCCTCGGTGGGGCCGTAGCTGTTGAGCAGTTTGACGTGCGCCAGACCAGCGTCGCGCCAGGCTTGCACGCCATCCGGCGGCATCGCTTCACCGGTTGCCTGGACCTGACGCAGCGCGCCGTACTGGCGCTGCGATGCCGGCAGCCGCGCGAAGTCCTGCGCCAGCATATGCCAATAGGCGGTCGGCAGATCAGCGATGGTGATGCCGCGCGCCAGCAGCTCGTGGCGGAAGGTAGCGCTGTCCCACAGTGCCGGGCCGCGCAGCACCACGGCCGCGCCACAGGTCAACGCCGGGAACAGCTGCTCCACAAAGCCATCGAAATTGATTGTCGAGAACTGCAGCATGCGGTCCTTGCGCGTCAGGCCGAAGTAGCCCTGCGCTACCTGGCTGTGCTCCGCCAGCGTGGCGTGGGTGATGCCGATGCCTTTCGGCTTGCCGGTGGAGCCGGAGGTGTAGATGATGTAGGCCAGCGCCGCGCCATGCAGCACCACCGATGGATTGTGATCACCGTACGACGACAGATCGATCGTGTCCGTGTTCAGCACCCGCAGGCCGGCCGGCGTTGGAATGCGCGCCGCGGCCGATGATTGCGTCAGCAGCAGTGGCATGCCGCTGTCGGCAATCATCGCAGCCAGGCGCTCTTGCGGATAGTCCGGGTCCAGCGGCACGTAGGCGCCACCGGCTTTGAGAATGGCCAATAGGCCGACGATCATGCCGGTGGAGCGTTCCAATGCCACGCCGACCGGCGTCTCCGGCCGCACGCCCTGCGCTATCAGGTGTTGCGCCAGACGGTTGGCGCGCCGGTTCAGTTCCGCGTAGGTCAGCGTTTCATCACCGTGCAGCAGCGCCGGCGCATCTGGATGCGTGGCCGCCTCGCGTTCAAACAACTGCAACACGGTTTCCTGGTCCGGATAGCGCCGGCCATTGACTCCCAGCCGCAGCAACGCAGCCGCTTCCGTCAGCGGCGCCAGCGGCAGTGCTTCGATCGGCAGCGTTGGCGCGTGTTCCAGCGCTTCGGACAGTGCAGCCAGCGCAGCGACCATATAATCGGCCATGCGCTGTGCGCCGACGCGCTCCGTTACCTGCAGCACCAGACCGTAGCCACGTCCCAGATCGTCCACTGACAGGGTGTACGGGTAACTGGTACGCTCGCCACCGCCAAGCACCTGCATCCCCTGCAGTACAGGTTGCGCGCCCTCTTCCGCGCGCGGGCTGTAACGATAGTTGAATAATGCGGAAAACAGGGGCGTTCCCGCGGCCAGGCCACTGCAGCGCTGCGCCAGCGTCAGGCTGGCATGCTCGTGGCGCAGCAGATCCGTCAGCAGCGCGTGCATGTCGCGCAGCGCCCTGCCAACGCTGACCCCGCGCAGGCGGGCGCGCACCGGCAGCGTGTTGATAAACATGCCCAGTGCCCGCTCGATACCCGCACCACCCTGCATACGGCCGAACATCACCGTGCCAAACACCACATCATCTTTGCCGCTGGTTCTGGCCAGTACGGCCGCCCAGGCCAGATGGAAAATCGCCGCCGGACTGACACCCAGTTGCTGCGCCAGACGCCGCACATCGGCCGCCAGCCTGGCATCCAGCGGCAGCCGCAGTTCTTCCACACCGATGCCGTCGCCTTGCACATCCAGTATGCCAAATGGTGCGGTGGGTTCCTCAACGTCACCCAGCAGCGATTGCATGAACCGCTCATGTTCAGCCTCGCTGACACCCTGCCGTGCGCGGGCGACAAAGTCGCGGAACGGCACCGGGACCGGCAGCTCTGCTGCCCTGCCCTGCTGAATCAGCGCGATTTCTTCAATCAGCAGTTCCTGCGTAGTGTGATCCAGCACCAGATTGTGGCTCGGCAGCTGTAACAGCCAGCGCTGTTCTGATACGTCGTGGACAGCGATGGCGCGCAGTAACGGCGCCTGACGCACGTCGATTCGATAGTGCGCGGGATCGACATACGCCTGCAGGCGTGCATGCGCATCGCTTCCGGGCTGCAACCACTCCAGCGTCAACGGTGCCTGGCGGTACACCAGCTGTACAGGGGCCGGCAAGCCCTCCCACAGAATCGCCGTTCGAAGGATGTCGTGACGGGCAATCACCTGATTCAGGTCGGCGATAAAGCGCTGCAGCACCGTTTCGCTGTCAAAGCTGAGCAGGCAGCGGGTGACATAGGCGTCACCTGCCGATTGCAGCAGGTGGTGAAACAGGATACCCTCCTGCAGCGGCACCAGTGGATACACATCCTGAATGTTCGCCGCACCACCTGGTACCGCCTGTTCCAGTACGGATATCTGCGCCGGCGTGAGCGACACCATGGTCAGCATCGATGGGGTGATGGCGGTGCAGTGATCAGGAATGCCATTTGCAGGTGCGGTAAGCCTTGCTTCCTTTTCTCCTGTGGCGGTGCTCTGCGCCTCGACAGCGCGGGCGAATGCCGCCAGCTCAGGATGTTGGAACAGCAGCCGCACATCTGCATGCCATCCGGCCCGGCGCATGTGCTCAAGCAGGCGGATGGCCAGCAATGAATGGCCGCCCAGTTCAAAGAAGTTGTCGTGACGGCCGACGCGCTGGTGGCCCAGCACATCAGCCCAGATGTCGGCCAGTGCCTGTTCTGCTGCGCCCTGAGGTACTTCGTACTGCGCACCCGCGTTCCAGTCGGGCGGCGGCAGCGCCTTGCGGTCGATCTTGCCGTTGGCGTTGAGCGGCAGCACATCGAGTACCGTCACCGATGCCGGCACCATGTAATCCGGCAGGTGTGCGGACAACGAAGACCGCACGGCCTGCGCGTCCAGTTCAGCAGCGGCCACGTAGGCCGCCAGTTGCTGGCTGCCGCCCGGTGCGGCCAGTGCCACCACCACCGCCGCCGACACCTGCGGCAGCGCCAGCAGGCGTGCTTCGATTTCACCCAGCTCGATGCGGAAGCCGCGTATCTTGACCTGATGGTCGGTGCGGCCGAGGTACTCCAGCTGGCCGGCGTTGTTCCAGCGCGCCAGGTCGCCGGTGCGGTACAGACGTCCGCCCGCATGGTCAAACGGATCGGCCACAAAGCGTTCCGCCGACAGTCCGGCGCGGCCCAGATATCCCCGCGCCAGCAGCGCGCCGCCGATATACAGCTCGCCCGGCGCGCCCGGTGGCGACAGCGCCAGATTCGCATCCAGCACGTAGCAGTGACGTCCAGCCAGCGGCTGACCGATCGGCATCTGCGCCGGCAGCGGCGCATCGCCGTGCAGATAGCCGTGGCAGTCCTGCGTTACCGCCGTCACCACGGCCTCGGTGGGGCCGTAGCTGTTGAGCAGTTTGACGTGCGCCAGACCAGCGTCGCGCCAGGCTTGCACGCCATCCGGCGGCATCGCTTCACCGGTTGCCTGGACCTGACGCAGCGCGCCGTACTGGCGCTGCGATGCCGGCAGCCGCGCGAAGTCCTGCGCCAGCATATGCCAATAGGCGGTCGGCAGATCAGCGATGGTGATGCCGCGCGCCAGCAGCTCGTGGCGGAAGGTAGCGCTGTCCCACAGTGCCGGGCCGCGCAGCACCACGGCCGCGCCACAGGTCAACGCCGGGAACAGCTGCTCCACAAAGCCATCGAAATTGATTGTCGAGAACTGCAGCATGCGGTCCTTGCGCGTCAGGCCGAAGTAGCCCTGCGCTACCTGGCTGTGCTCCGCCAGCGTGGCGTGGGTGATGCCGATGCCTTTCGGCTTGCCGGTGGAGCCGGAGGTGTAGATGATGTAGGCCAGCGCCGCGCCATGCAGCACCACCGATGGATTGTGATCACCGTACGACGACAGATCGATCGTGTCCGTGTTCAGCACCCGCAGGCCGGCCGGCGTTGGAATGCGCGCCGCGGCCGATGATTGCGTCAGCAGCAGTGGCATGCCGCTGTCGGCAATCATCGCAGCCAGGCGCTCTTGCGGATAGTCCGGGTCCAGCGGCACGTAGGCGCCACCGGCTTTGAGAATGGCCAATAGGCCGACGATCATGCCGGTGGAGCGTTCCAATGCCACGCCGACCGGCGTCTCCGGCCGCACGCCCTGCGCTATCAGGTGTTGCGCCAGACGGTTGGCGCGCCGGTTCAGTTCCGCGTAGCTCAGCGTTTCATCACCGTGCAGCAGCGCCGGCGCATCTGGATGCGTGGCCGCCTCGCGTTCAAACAACTGCAACACGGTTTCCTGGTCCGGATAGCGACGGGCGTTGACGCCCCAACGCGCCAACTGCGCGCGGTCATCGTCATCTAGCAACGCAAGATCGGCGATATGCTGCGCCGGATTGGTCGCCAGCTGCGCCAGCACGTGCTGGAAGCAGCCAGCCAGCCGCTCAGCTGTGGCGACGTCAAACAGGCGGCTGTTATATTCCAGGCGGCCGCGTACCCGCTGCGCACTCAGGCTGACGTCCAGCGACAGATCGAACTTGGCGCCATATTCAGCGAACGCCATCGCAGCGCAGCGCACCGCACCAAAATCCAGCTCCGCGAGGGCGTCATCCATCTGCACGCCCAGCATCACCTGGAACAGCGGGCTGCGCGCAGGATCACGGCGCTCGGCACGGCTTTCCAGCAGTGTCTCGAACGGCAGTTCCGCGTGCTCCAACGCCGCCAGCGCATCGGCCCGCACCTGGCGCAGCGTGTCGCGCAAGCTCATATGCGGCGACAGCCGCGCGCGGAACACTTGCGTTGTGATGAAGTAGCCGATCATTTCCTGCACTTCCTCGCGCTGGCGGCCTGCATTAGGCACGCCAACGGCAAAGTCGTACTGACCGCTGTAGCGCGCCAGCAGCACCTGCCACGCTGCCATCAAGACCATGAACGGGCTGCTTTTCTCCTCGCGGCAGAAGCGCAGCAGCGCCGACGACACATCGGCCGCCAGATCGAAGTAGACAGCGCCCCCCTGATAGCTCTGGCGCGCCGGCCGCACCCGGTCCGTCGGCAAGTCCAGCGATGGCACATCCTGGCCAAGGTAGTTGTTCCAGTACGCGATGTCCGCCAGCTGTGCTTCGCTTCCCTCCAACTGCGATTGCGACAATGCGTAGTCGGCATACTGCAGCGCCAACGCCGGCAGGCTGCCAGTCCGATAAGCTGCGCTCAGATCGCGCGCCAGGATACGATTCGACCACGCGTCCGATACGATATGGTGCAAGCACAATGCCAGCACATGTTCCTGGCC
Organism: Duganella sp.; assembly: GCF_039595735.1. Lineage (NCBI taxonomy): Bacteria > Pseudomonadati > Pseudomonadota > Betaproteobacteria > Burkholderiales > Oxalobacteraceae > Duganella > Duganella sp. The sequence goes on along the minus strand of NZ_JBCNLB010000013.1, from coordinate 30,623 downwards.
GCTCCTGCGCATCAGGCAGGCGACCAGCGTTGCGCCGTTCTCCAGGTCAAACACATGCCCTGCAATCCGCGCAATCTGCTGATTCAGCTGGTGCTGATATTCTTCCTCGCTCAGCGAGGAAAAATCAAGACGCTCCAGCACAAAGTCACTGGTATCCTGTGCCTGCTGCATCGGCACGCCGTCATACTCAAAGAAGCGGTGGCGCAGAACAGCATGGCGCACGATGACAGCACGGAAAGCACGTTCCAACGCATCGGCATCCAACGCTCCGCTGAATCGCAGCACGCGCGGCAGATTGTATGCGGTCAGCGCGGGGTTCAGTTTCTGCAAAAACCACAGTTGTTGCTGGGCGAGAGACAGCGGCACCGCCCGATTTTTATCAGTCATTGCTTATCCTTGTTGCTTACGCAGCGCGGCGGCCAATGCGCTCACGCTGGGGTGGTCGAAGATCACAGCAGCAGCCAGCTCTATCTGCAGGTGCTTGCGGATGCGCGCCACCAGTTTGATGACCAGCAGCGAATGGCCGCCAAGGTCGAAAAAGTCATCGTGCACGCCCACGCGTTCGCGCCTCAGCACCTCTGCCATGCAGCCAGCCAGGCAGGCTTCCAGGTCGTCGGCCGGTTCGTCGGCAACGGATCCGATCGTGTCAAGCTGCTGAACCAATGCCATGCGGTCGATCTTGCCATTAGCCAGACGCGGAAACTCCGCCAGCCAGGTGAACCGCGCGGGCACCATGTGCGACGGCAGCAGGGCTGCCAGCGAGGTGCGCAGGTCGGCCATGTCGCCGATCAGGAAGGCGGCAAGATCGTGGCTGCCCTGGGCATTGGACACCGGCAGCACCACGGCCTGGCGCACACCGGGTTGATTCATGAGCGCCACCTCGATCTCACCGGGTTCGACGCGATAACCGCGGATCTTGAGCTGATGGTCCACGCGCCCCGCCAGCCGCAGGCCGCCTTGCGGCAGCACGTAAACCAGGTCGCCGGTGCGGTAAAGGCTGTCGCCCGGAAGCATTGGGTCGTCGACAAAGGCGTCGGTTCGCCCCCGGTTCAGGTATCCGGCACAAAGCTGGGCACCACCGACGTACACCTCGCCCATGGCGCCCGCCGGTACTGGCCGCAAGGATTCATCCAGCACGAGAATACGATTGTTCGTCAACGGCGCGCTCAACGGCAGCGTATCTGCCTGCGCATCTTCCGGCGTGACGGCATGGACCAGAACACCAACCGTGGTCTCGGTCGGGCCATAATGGTTGTACACCGCGCATTCGGGCGCCAATGCCTGGATTCGTCCAATCAGTGCGCGTGGAGTGGCCTCACCGCCAAGCACCAGGGTACGCGGCAGCCGTGGTTGGGCGCAGTCGAGCAAAGCCTCCAGGTGCGAAGGCACCATTTTCAATCCATCGATCCCGTGCTGCGCCATGAAGCGGCTGAAGGATTCACCGTCGCGGGTTTCGGCATCGCTGGCCACGGCCAGCGATGCGCCGTTGTAGAGGGCACCGAACAAGGCCGTGTTGCCAAGATCGGCGGCGATGGTGCTGGTCAGCCCCCAGCGCCGCACGGAGTGAAGATCCAAAGCCTGCGATACAGCCGCCACGTAGTTGTGCAAGGCGCCGTGCGTAATCATCACACCTTTCGGCTGGCCGGTTGAACCGGAGGTGTACAACACATAGGCCAGCGCATCGCCGCTGCCAGGCGCCACGACCGGCGTGGACGGATATGCCTGCAGGTCGATGCGGTCCAATATCACCTCATTTTCGGTCAGCGGGGCCGACCATCCTGGCGCGTGCAGCACCAGCACTGGCCGGGCATCCGCCAGCACGCGCGCGCGGCGCACGGCGGGCCACTCCGGTTCCAGCGGCACATAGGCTGCGCCGGCAGACCACGTCGCGAGGATGGCGAGTACCATGTCGGGCGAACGTGGCAGGTTCAGGGCCACCAGGGTCCCCGGCGCCGCGCCGCGCGATTTGAGCCAGTTGCCAAGACGGTTGGCACGCGCGATAAGTTCCGCGTAGGTCCAGCACACGTCAGACGTCACCACGGCAACGGCTTCAGGCGTGTTTTGCGCCCATTGGGCTATCTGGCTGCCCAGACTGCGCGTGCCAAAGTCGGCCTCGCGCTGCCATTGCGCCATTGTGGCGCGTTCAACGGGGCCGATCAGATCATAATCGTGGACATGCGCGTCCGGTGCCGTCAACACGGCGTTCAGCAGCGTTGAGAACTGCTCGGACAGGCGCTCCAGCACCACCTGTCCGTAGCCAGCACCATGCAGCACGATGCTGGCCGCGTTGTCGCGCCACACTACTTGCAGCGCCAGTTCAAAACCCGGCGGCGTCGGCTGCCGCTGCACCGTCCATGACGATGGCGAAGCTTCGCTGTAGGTAAAGCCGACGTGCAGCGGCGTGACAGTTGCCGCATGCTCCGCTGTCCACCCTTCCTGAGCGTCCAGGTGCTGCTCACTGCGCGCGATGCACCGCCGAATCCAGTCCGCATAGCTGTCCCCTGCAGTGACGTCCAGCAGGAACGGCAAAGTCTTCTCGTAGACACCAACCGCGCCGCGCATAGGCTCGTAATCCAGGCGGCAGTCGTGGCGCCAGCCGATTGTGCTATTTTCGCAAGCGGTCAGGCGAGCCAACAACAGCATCCACACCGACATCAGCACAATTTCAACGGAACAGCCATGAGCTGTGGCCAGTGCGTTGACTTTGCCTACCAACTCCGCTCCGATGCGCGTCTGGATCTGCAATGTCTCCGGCGATGGATGCAAGCCGCGATAGGACAGCCGTGGAGCGGACATGGGCGCGATGTCGCGCAATACCTTTTCCCAGTACTGGCGCGCAGCCGAGCTGTCAGGATCGTCTTCCAGATCCTGACGCCATTCGACGAAATCGGCGTACTGGAAGGGTTCATCGGCATGCTGCAGACTGCCATTGCACCCCGCTTCGATTTGCGCAAGCAGTGCTTGCAGGCTGGCGCCATCCGCCATCAATGCCGGCACTGTCAAGCTCAGTGTGACGGAGGTGTCATCGTGTTCGCGTAAATCCCAATATTGGGTTTCCGGCCCGGCGGAGTCCATTATCTTCTGGCGCAGGCCACGATAGCCCTCCACCTGGCTAAAGGTATGGCGCAGGACGTCATGACGCGCAAGTACCTTCGGCACTTCAATCCGCAAATCCGCAATGTCCTTCCGGGACGCATGAATCAGGACGGAGGCCTTGATGTCTCGCGCATCCACCGGCATCATGCGCTGTTCGGGCGACAGCGGCATGCTGTCATCGTGCAGTTTTATCAGTTCAGTCATTCGATTCGCCTTGTGTTGCAGGGATTTCGGCAGTTGCCAGATCCGCGCGATCGAACATCGCGCCCATGGCAACCACGATCTTGCGCGGGCCTTCAAACGGGTCGCGCGCATGGGCGGCCAGCATGTTGTCGAGCATGACCACGTCGCCTTTGCGCCATTCAAAGCGCACCGCGCAATCCTCATAGGCCTGTCCGATGATGGCCATGGTTTGGTCCGGGATGATGCTGCCGTCGCCGAAATACACCTGCCGCGGCATGCGCTCGGCGCCAACCAGCGACAGCAGGTCGTTGCGCCCTTCCTCCTCCAGACAGCTGACGTGATGCAGTTGCACCTGATTGAAGAACACCCGCTCACCGGTGACCGGGTGTGTGATCACGGCCGGGCAGCGGGTGCGCGTCTGCAGCTCGTCGTTCGGCAGCCATCGCCACTCGATGCCGGCCTGCGCCAGACGCTGCTCTACTTCCACGCGGCTGTCGGTTTTGAAGAACTCGCGCCATGGCACGTCCAGCCTGTCGGTGAAGGTACGGACGTACAGCAGGCCTTTGCGTTCGAACTCCTCCACCAATGTGGCCGGCAGGCGGCGCAGCATTTCACGGCAATCGACAATCGGCGTCGCACCGCCAACCGGCGATGGCAGTTCGCAGTAGAACCATTGCTTGCGCGGCCAGCGGTCCAGGTGCGCACTCTCGTTGTGGAACAGGATCATCTGACGTTCCGGATACGGCGTGGAGCGGTAGGTGTTACGGCCGCCCTCTTTCTTCGGCAGGTCGCCATACTGGCCATACAATTCCGGCTCAATGACCTCGGCGAAATTCTCAAACTGCTGCGGCGTGTCGAGGCCCAGGTTGCGGAACAAGATACCGCCATGACGTGCCAGCGCGCTGTCGATGAAATCGCGCTGGGTACGGGCCCACGCTACCGCGTCGATATCGCTGCTGGCTTCCACCACCAAAGGGAACTGGCGATCGGGATGCAGCAACGAGGTGCGGACCGCTGCACGCGGCGCAGCCTTGGCGCCGTCGCGTGTACCCAGCTTTTTGAGTTTTTCCAACTTGTTCAATCTGACATTGGAGGTGTCGTTCATACTGCTGTCCTTTATTGGTATCGGTGCAAAGCTGGCCAGCGCGTCGTGCGGCCGGACTGCAACTTGCGTGAGCAATTCGCGCCACTGTGCTGCCACGCCCACGATGTGGTCACGCGTGTACAGCGCGCTGGAAAATACCCATTGCGCAGTCAACCCGTCCTGTCCTTGCTGGACAAATACCGCCAGATCGAACTTGGATTGCGTGGTCGCCTGTGGTTTCAGCTCGATATGCAGACCAGGGATGTCGAAGCTGGATTCAGGAAGGTTCTGCATCACGAACAGCACCTGCACCAGCGGCCTGCGCTGGCGTCCACGCGACAAGCCGGCAGCCCCAAGAATCTGGTCAAAAGGCAGATCCTGATGTGCAAACGCCGCCTGGCTGCAGTCGTGCGTTCGCGCCAGCCATTCTGCAAAACTCTGATCCGTCTGCAGGCGTGAACGCAGCGGCACCACGTTGACGAAAAAGCCGATCAAGGCCTCCAGTGCCGGGTGGCCACGGCCGGCAACGTCGGTGCCGATCACCAGATCACCCGCACCGCTTGCACGATGCAGCAGCAACTGGAAAGACGCCAACAGCACGATGAACAACGATGTTTTCCGGGCGTGCGCCAGCCGCGTCAAAGTCTGCGTGAGTTCCGCATCAAGCTTGATGGTTAACGACTCACCTTCGGTTGACGCCAGTGCGGCTTCTCCCTGCCGGTCGTGCGGGAACGTCGATACAGCAGGTGCCTCCGCCAGGGTCTCGCGCCAGAAAGCGTGATCGCGCGCAGCGTGCGCTGCCAATTGACGGCTGTGCCAGTCGGCGTAATCAGCGTATTGAATGTCCAGCGCATCAGGTGCGGCCACGCCGGCGGCCAATGCACGGTAGCTTTCGACGAAGTCACGGATGAAGACCGACAGCGACCAACCGTCAAACGCGATGTGGTGGACTGCGAGCAGCAGCACGTGCCGGTCCGCCTCCAGTCGAACCATTCTGACGCGCAGCAACGGGCCGTGAGCCAGATCAAACAAGGCGTCGGCATGGTCCTGCGCTGCCTGTTGCAGCTGCTCCGGCAGCAGCGTTTCTTCGTTTAGCGCCACCTCGACCAGCGGCAGGATATGAGCAACCGGATCGCCATCGTCATTTTCCCGATACACGGTGCGCAGTACCTCGTGCCGTGCGACCAACGCCTGCAAGGCGCCGCGCAGCACGTCGATATCCAGCTCACCATCGAGATTGAGCGTCGCCGCCATGTTGTAGGCGCGGCGCTCCGCATCGGAGGCCATGCGGTCCACCAGCCAAAGGCGGCGCTGCGCAGGAGGCAGCTGCACGGTTCCGTTGCGCGGCACACGAGTCAACTTTGGTTCATCGCACTCGGCAGCGACCTGCTCCAGTTGCGCCGCCATATGGGCCAGCAGCGGATATTCGAACACCTTGCGCAGCGGCAGATCGATGCCGCTGGCGACCCGCAGCCTGGTTGTCATGGCGATCGCCAGCAGGGAGTGTCCGCCGATCTCGAAGAAATGGTCACCGCGGAACACCTCCTTCAGGCCCAGCACTTCAGACCAGACTTCAGCCAGCATGCGCTCTTGCTCCCCACGCGGCAGCTCGCCGCTCCGGATGGTGTTGAGATTTTCCGGCAACGGCAGTGCCTTGCGATCGATCTTGCCGTTGGCGTTCAGCGGCATCGATGGCAACACAACCACGGCGGCAGGCACCATGTAGTCTGGCAGGCCTTCGGCCAAGTCAGCTTTCAGTGCAGCGCCGTCCAGGCGGCAGCCCGACGCCGGCACGGCGTAGGCCAGCAGCCGCGCGCCGCCCTGCCCTTGGTCCACCATGACCAGGCCAGTGCCGACACCGGGCAGCGCGCGCAGACGGGCCTCGATTTCGCCCAACTCGATGCGGAAGCCACGGATCTTCACCTGGTCGTCCGCACGGCCCAGATACTCCAGTTGTCCCTGCAAATTCCAGCGTGCCAGATCGCCGCTGCGGTACAGTCGTCCGCCATCGGTGCTAAACGGATTGGCGACGAAACGGCTGGCCGTCAGTCCGGCACGGCGCAGATAACCGCGAGCCAGGCCGGCGCCCGAGACATACAGTTCGCCGGCTACGCCGAGTGGCAAGGGATTGAGCTGCGCATCCAGCACATGCAGTCCCAGATCTGGCAAGGCTTCACCAATCGGACTGCGGCCGGCGCCCAAGTCGGCGCGGGTGATGCGGCGGTACGTAACGTGTACTGTGGTTTCGGTAATGCCGTACATATTGACCAACTGTGGCGCCTCATCTCCGAAGCGGTCCATCCAAGGCCGCAGGCTTTCCGGGTCCAGCGCCTCGCCGCCGAATATCACCACCCGCAGGCCGGGCGCAGCGCCGTCGTAGAGACCAGGCGCCTGCATCAGTTGCGCGAACGCCGATGGTGTCTGATTCAGGACCGTGACGCGCTCGCGACGCAGCAAGGCAAGGAAATCCTGCGGTGCGCGGCTGATCATGAAAGGCACCAGCACCAACCGGCCGCCGTAGCACAGCGAGCCGAAGATCTCCCAAACCGAGAAATCGAAGGCGTGCGAGTGGAACAACGTCCACACATCCTGAGGTCCGAAACGGAACAGGTGCTCGCTGCCATCGAGCAGGCGTAGTACATTGCGATGCGTGAGCTGCGCGCCTTTGGGCTTGCCGGTCGAACCGGAGGTATAGATGACATAGGCCAGGTTATCCGCATGGCAGCGCGGCTGCGGATTGGCGGCGCTGAAACCGCTCAGATCCAGCGTATCGAAGGTCACAGTGTGCGCCGTCAGCGGAGGTAAATCACGCTCTGCGCTGCTGTGTGCGAGCAGCATGACGATGCCGCTGTCGGCGGCGATGTAGGCCAGACGCTCTGGCGGATAATCCAGATCCAGCGGCACATAGGCCGCACCGGCCTTCAGCACCGCCAGCATGGCGACAATCAGGTCCGTGCCGCGCCGGCAAGCCAGGCCGACACGCTGTTCCGGCCCAACGCCAGCGGCTATCAAGTAATGTGCCAACTGGTTGGCGCGGGCGTTCAAGGTCGCGTAATCCAGGCTGGCGTCGCCGTCGGTCAATGCGATTGCATTGGGGCTGACAGCGGCCCGGGCTTCGATACGCTGCTGCAGCGTGCCCTCACCTGCAAAGTAATCCCGCTGGCGCGACAGTTCGCGCAACTGCGCCACTTCCTCCTCAGCCAGCAGCGGCACTGCGCGCAGCGGCATATCCGGATCTGCGACAAGGGCTTGCAGGACCGCCAGGTAGTGATCGGTCATGCGCGCGATGGTCTGCGGCGCAAACAGCTCGCGCGCGTAGCCAAAGGCGACAGCAAGCCCGCCGTCATCCATTTCGGTGGTGTTCACGACCAGTTCAAATTGCGCCGTCTGCGCTCCCAGCTCCAACCGATCCAGCGTCAGGCCGGGTAATGATGACAGAAGTCCAAGCTTGTCGCGCTGATGGTTCAGCATGACCTGGAACAGCGGATGACTGTCGAGGCTACGGTCTGGCTGCAGCGCTTCCACCAACTGATCGAATGGCAGGTCCTGGTGCGCCTGCGCGCCCTCCACCACTGTCCTGGCTTGCGCCAGCAGCTCGCGCAAGGTGGTATGTGGTGCAGCGTGGCCGCGCAGCACCTGGGTGTTGACGAACAGGCCGACAATGCCGGCAGTGTCGGCATGATGGCGATTCGCCACCGGCGTGCCGATGCGGATATCCTGCTGCCCGGTGTAGCGGTGCATCAAGGCCTGCAAGGCTGCCAACATCGCCACAAACGGCGTGGCGCCATGTGCACGTGCGGCGTTCTGCAGTTTTTGCGCCAGGTCCGGCGTCAGTGTCACGCGGTGGTGCGCCAGGGTGTAGCCGGTGGTTTGTGCGGCGCGCGGCGCATCGGTATGCAATTGCAGTACTGGCTGTTCGCCTTCAAGCTGCCGCTTCCAGTAGGTTAGCTGCCGCTCGCCTTCTCCGGCGGCCAGCCATCTGCGCTGCCATGCGGCATAGTCGGCGTAGCTGTATGGCAGTGCGGGCAGCGCCGTGGCTTGGCCGCTCAGTTGGTCGCGGTACAGCTGCACCAATTCCTCGATCAACAGCTGCATAGACCAGCCATCCGATACGATGTGATGCATCGACAGCACCAGTTGGTAAGCCTGCTCGCCGGTGCGAATGACGGCGACGCGCAGCAACGGCCCGGCCTTCAGGTCGAACGGTTCGCGGCGCAGGTGGTCCGCCGCGGCCGCGGCGTGCTCGCCACGCGACGATTCGGCCAGCGTGCTCAGATCGATCAATGGCAACTCCAGCGCAAGCGATGGCAACACGCGCTGGTGCGCCTGACCCCGGGCATCTTCCTCAAACACGGTGCGCAGCGACGCGTGCCGCTGTACCAGCGCGTTGAAGGCGGCATGCAGCGCCGGCAGCTGCAGAACACCGCGCAATACCAGTGTTCCGGCAATATGATAGGCGCTGCCGGCGGGGTCGAGACGCCACAGGAACCACAGGCGGTCCTGCGCGTGCGACACCGTCATATTGTCGTCCGGGGCCAGCGCGGTGATGCCGGTGACGGGCGGCGCGGATGCCGTGTCAATTGACGCGGCCAGGGCGGACAACACCGGGTGCTCAAACACCTGACGGCCATGCAGACGCAGCCCAGCCTTGCGCGCGCGCGCCATCAGTTTCAGGCTGAGGATAGAGTCGCCGCCGAGTTCAAAGAAGTTGGCGTGGCGGCTGACCTGCTCAACACCCAGCAGATCCGTCCAGATCAGCGCCAGCGCGGCTTCGGTCTCGCTTTGGGCGTGCTGGAAAGCCTCGGCCTGGGCTGTCTGCGGTTGCGGCAAGGCGCGGCGATCGAGCTTGCCGTTGGCGTTCAGCGGCAATGCCGCCAGCAGCGTCACACTGGACGGCACCATGTAGTCAGGCAGGTGCTGCTTCAGCTGCGCCAACAGATGTGTGGGAGCCAGCGCAGTTCCGTTCGATGGCACCACGTAGGCATGCAACGTGATGCGATTGTCTTCGCTAGCAACGGGCAGCACTTCGGCGGCAGCAACGCCGTCCAGCGCCGCCAGTAGTGTGGCCACTTCGCGCGGCTCGACGCGGTAGCCGCGTATCTTGACCTGGTCATCGCCGCGGCCGAGGAATTCAATGGCGCCGCCCGGCAGCTGGCGCACCCGGTCGCCGGTGCGATACAGGCGGCCGCCGGCCGCGTCGAATGGATGGGCGATGAAGCGTTCCGCCGTCAGGCCGGGGCGGTCGATATAGGCACGCGCGACACCGCGCCCACCCAGATACAACTCGCCGGCCACGCCGGCCGGCACCGGATTCAGCTCGGCATCCAGCACCCATGCCTCGCTGTTCGGCAGAGGCAGTCCTATCGGCAGCGTGGCGCCGCCATCGAAGCCGTCTGCGGCCGCATGGGTCAGGATGCCGACCGTGGTTTCGGTGGGGCCGTAGTGATTAATGACGGCGCATCCCGGGCGCAGCGCGCGCACGCGCTTCAGCAGCGGCGGCGAGGTGGCTTCGCCACCCAGCACCAGCCGCTGGCGCGGCAGCACATCTTGCGCCTGTGCCGCGTGAAGCAACGCTTGCAGGTGGCTGGGCACGACCTTCAGAACGTCGATCGCCTGCTCACGCATGTAGGCGGCAAAGCGGTCCGGATCGAAGGCCCGTTCGCCGCTGATCAGATGCAGTGTATGACCGCCGCACAGCGCGCCGAAGAACGTTGTGTGGCCCAGGTCCGCTGCTACGGTGGAAACCATGGCCAATTGCGCGCCCGGCGCCGGCAATGCCAGCTTGCTCAACACGCCTTGGACATAGTTGGCCAACGCGCCGTGGGTGACCAGCACGCCTTTGGGCTGGCCGGTGGAGCCGGAGGTATAGATCAGATAAGCGCCCTGCCGCGCATGGACCGTTTGCGGTGCGATGCCGCTGTGCGGCGTCTCATCCGATGCATCGAGCGACAGCAGCGGAACGGCGGTATTCCAGACCGCATCACCTGTGCTCAGCAACAGCACGGCGCCGCTGTCTTTCAACTGCCACGTCAGCCGTTCCTGCGGCAATGCCGGGTCCAGCGGCACGTACACACCGCCGGCTTTCAGCACCGCCAGCACGCCCAGCGCGAAAGCACAACTCCGCTCCGCGTGCAGTCCGACCCTGCTCTCAGCACGAATGCCACGCGCGCGCAGCATGTGCGCCAACTGGTCGGACTGGCGGTCCAGCTGCGCGTAATCCAGCGTCTGTTCCTCATGACGGACGGCCGTGCGCTGCGGATCGATGGCAGCCGCGCGCCGCCACAAGGTCAGTACGTCGGAGGCGTCAAAACTGTCGCTGGCGCCACGCAGGCGGGAAACTGGCCCGGGCCACTGAAGCGCCATTGGCGTAATTTCCTGCTTCGCCACCAACTGGCTGGCGAAGTCCCGCAAGGCGGTCGCCAGGCGCGCCACGGTGGATTCATCCAGGATGGCGGCATCGTAGACCCAGCGCGTGGCAATACCGCTGGCGTGGTCGGTGAAATCGAGACTCAGGTCAAAGTGGGCCGGTCCGGCCTGGATTTCTTCCGGTGCCACGGCCTGGCCGCCGATGGCCAGCCCGCCCGGCACAGCGGGCAGTTCGGTGCACTTGACCTGGAATAGTGGGTGAACGCCGGGCCGCCGTTGCGGCTGCAACACATCGACCAGCATGTCGAACGGTACATCGCTGTTGGCCTGCGCTTCCATCACCGCCTGGCGTACCTGCTGCAGCAGATGACTGAACTGCTGGCGTGGATCGATCCGCGTGCGCAGCACCGTCAGGCTGACCAGGTAGGCGATCATGCCGTGGGTGGAGGCATGCTGGCGATTGGCGGCCGGTGCGCCAACGCGCAGGTCAGCCTGGCCGCTGACGCGGTATAACAGCGTTTTGAACAGCGCCAGCATCACCATGTACAGCGTGACGCCTTGTGTACGGGTGTATTGGCGCAGCGCCACGCTGAGTGCTTCAGGCCAGACCTCAGCATGCACGCCGGCCAACGCGGCGCCTGGCGACGCGCCCCGCGGCCGGTCCAGCGGCAAGCTCAGTGTTTCGTGCTCGTCGCCCAGACGTTCGCGCCAATAGCCGATCTGCCGTTCCAGCGGCGCCCCTTGCAGTTGCTGCCGCTGCCAGTGTGCGAAGTCGGCAAACTGGATCGGCAGCGGGCGCAATGGCGTGGCGTGGCCGCCCGCGTGCGCCGCGTAGGCGGCCGCCAGTTCGCTGATGGCGATCTGCAGCGACCAGCCGTCGACCGCGATGTGATGAGCAGACAGGATCAACTCCGCCCGATCGGCGTTGCGCAGCAGTGTGGCGCGGAATGGAAGTTCTGCCGCCAGGTCGAAAGGTGCGCTGGCCAGGGCTTGCGCCGTAGCGGCGGCGTCCCCGTCCGCACCGATTTCCTGAACCGCCAGCGCAAATCGGCTGGCTGGCGCAATCTGCTGCGCGGGTTCGCCGCTGGCGTCGGTCACGAAGATAGTGCGCAGTGGTTCATGGCGCTCCACCAGATCCTGCAGCGCGGCCCGCAAGGCAGGCAGTTGCACGTTGGCTGGCAGCGGCAGGCGGACTGCAAGATTGTAGGCCGGATTCGCAGGCGCCAGCGCCCACGTCAACCACAGGCTGCGTTGCGATAACGACAACGGCAGCAGAGCCGCGCCGTCGCGCGGCAGCCGCGTCAGAGACGAATCTGCTTCGTCAGCGGCGCCAGCCAGGAGAGCCCGCAGTTGCGCAGCGCAGCTTTCCAGTACCGGGAATTCAAAGATCAGACGCGCCGGGAATGCGACGTTCCAGCGCTGCGCAGCCAGCGCCGCCGCCTGCACGGCGGCCAGTGAATTACCACCGGCGACGAAGAAATGCGCGTCTCGCGCCAGCGGTGCTGCGGCGCCCAGCACCTGCTGCCAGATGGCAGCCAGTTCACGCCCGACCTCATCTTCCGGCAAGGCGGCGCTGGCTGGCGCCGTGGTGCCGGTCGCACCATCCTGGAAGCTGCCATGTGCGTAAATGGCGTACGCATCCAACGTGCCATTCATCCAGCCGTGGCGACAGGCGCCGCGTTGCAGCTTGCCGCTGGAGGTCTTGGGCAAGGCGCCCGGCTGCAGCAACAGCGCCACCGATACCGGCTGGCGGCACACGGCGCTCACCGCCTGACTGAGCGCATCCACCAGCGCCTGCGGCGGCACCAGCTTCTGCAGGCCACGCGACACCTCCACTGCCACGCCGACGCCTTCCCCGCCATGCGGCAGGGCGACCGAAAACGCCGCCACCCGCCCCTTGCGCACCGCCTCCACTTCGCTCTCGATGGCGCGTTCGATGTCCTGCGGGTACAGGTTCTGGCCGCGCAGGATGATCACATCCTTGATGCGTCCTGCGATATACAACTGCTGCCCATGGAAAAAGCCCAGATCCCCCGTACGCAGCCAGCGCGCGCCATCACGTATGGTGATGGCCGCTGCCGTGGCGTCGGCACGCTGCCAGTATCCCTGCGCGATGCTCGGCCCGGACACCCAGATCTCGCCAACGCGCGCGCTGTCCAAGGTGTCACCAGTCTGCGGATCAACGATCGCAACCCGATGGGCCGATGGCACCACGCCGCAGCCGACCAGCAGTTGACCGTCGGCGTCTGGGCGCGGCTGGCCGGCAGCCACGCTGCCGGCGTCGAACGCGCAAGCGATCAGGCCCGCGCCGCGCTGGCCGCCGCTGACCAGCAGCGTTGCCTCGGCCAGGCCGTAACAAGGATAGACTGCGCCGGCATCGAAGCCGCATGGCGCGAAGTAATCGATAAAAGATGCCAGCGTGTCGTGCCGCACCGGCTCGGCGCCGGAAAACGCTACGCGCCAGCTGGACAGGTCCAGGCCAGCGAGTTGCGCCTCCCGCACGCGCTCCAGGCACAAACGGAACGCAAAGTCGGGGCCACCGCTGATGGTGCCGCGGTGGGTGGAAATCGCCTCCAGCCAGCGCACCGGCCGCTCAAGGAAAAATGCGGGACTCATCAACACCACCGGAATCCCTCGGTGGAATGGCTGCAGCAGCCCGCCGATCAATCCCATGTCGTGGTACAGCGGCAGCCAGCTGACGAATACATCGTCTTTGGTGATCGCCATGGCTTCCTCGATGGCGCGTTCGTTGGCCATCAGGTTGGCGTGGCTGACCATTACCCCTTTCGGCGACGAGGTCGAACCCGAGGTGTACTGCAAAAAGGCGACATCGTCAGGTTGCGGCGCATATGGACGCCAATGCGGCGCACGCAGAACATCGACAGCGTCCACTGCCAGGGTAAGCGCAGCGCCAAAGATGCGGTGCTCCTCTAGCAATGCCAGCACCGCGCTGCTGGCCAGCACGCAAGCGGCTGCGCAGTCGGCGGCAATACCGGACAGGCGCGCCAGATGCTGCTCGCGCACCGACTCCGGCGGGAACACCGGCACCGCCGTCACACCCGCATACAGGCAGGCGAAGAAAGCCACCACGTAATGTTCGTCATTATCGAGCACCAGCAATGCGCGGTCGCCGGGCGTCAGGCTGGCCTGCAGTTGCGCAGCCAGGGCGCGCACGCGCAGATCGATCTGGGCGTAGCTGAACCGGCGCTCGCCCTCACGCCCGACCGCAATCAGCGCGGTCGCATCCGGACGCTGGTCTGCCAGCGCCCTCAGTTGTTCAACCATGCTAGCCGGCGCCTGCAGGGGAATCTGGATCGGTGAATTCATCGTCGCTTACTCGCTTAAAACTGATTCAGGTTGCCATGCGGTTCGGCCATCGCCACCACCACCTTGCGCGGGCCTTTGAATGGCGAGCGCGCATGCGCCGCCAGCATGTTGTCGAGCATGAGCACATCGCCGTTCTGCCACGGGAAGCTCACCGTCTCCGCCGCCAGCACGGCGCGCACTTCGTCGAACACGGCGTCGGGGATGGTGCTGCCGTCGGCATAGAAGACGTTGCGCGGCAGGTTGTCGATGCCGCATAACTCTTCCAGCGATTCGCGCACCTCCGGCTGCAGGTTCGACACATGGAATAAATGCCCTTGGTTGAACCACACCGTGTCGCCGGTATGCGGATGGCTGGCAATGGCCTGGCACAGCTGGGTGGTGCGCAAGCCGTCATCCTCCTTCCACTCCCATGCGATGTGGCTGCGGCGGCAAAAGGCCTCGACCGCGGCCCGGCTTTCGGTGTTGAACACCTGCTGCCAGGGCAAATCAAACTCGCCATAATTGCGCACGTAGCGGATACCCGGTGCGAAACGTGCGCGGATGTGCTCCGGCATGCGGCGATAGATTGCGCGGCTGTCGGCAATCGGCGTCTCGCCGCCGCTGGCCGCAGCGATCACGCTGTGGAACCAGATTTTCATTGGCCACTCGCGCGTGTAAGCCTGTTCGTTGTGCAGCGGGATGTGCTGGTGCGACGGATACTCGGTGGAGGTGTAGACGCCGCTGCCGACGGCACTGCGCGGCGTCGATGCGAACTCATAGTTGAGCAGCGGATGGCCGAAGCCGGCCGCAAAGCGCTGGAAATCCTGCACCGTTGGCACGCTGAAGCCGCGCAGCAGCACGCCGCCGGTCTGCTTCAGATGCGCGTCAATTTCCGCAGCCAGGCGCGGTTGCGCGTCCAGCAGCGTCTCGCCCGCGTAGGCTGGCGTCATGAGTACCGGCAGCGCGCTGCCATGCGGCGCGCTGCGTTCAAATCGTGTCATCAGTTCCATCATGGTTTCAATCCTTTGTATGCCAGGCCAGTGCGGCGCTGTATTGGAAGGGAGCGGGCAGCTGGCAGCCCCGCAGCGCGGGCCAATGCGCCACCCGGTGACGTAGTTGCAGACCCGGACCGGGCCGGTGCTGCACGCCCAGCTGCAGCAAATGCTCGGAGACGCCGACGCCCAGCGCTTTCAGCGCGGCTTCCTTGGCGCTCCAGATGTCAAAAAAGGTGGCTGCCGGCTGCGCCTCGTGTTCCAGCGCCTGGCGCTCCTGTGCCGTCAACGCATACGGCGCCAGCGCGGCGACATCGGCTACCGGATCGCGGCGTTCGACATCGACGCCAACCGCGTCGATACCATCGCCGCCCAGCGCAATCAACACATACTCGCCGGCGTGGGAGACGTTGAAGGCCAGGCGCTGCGGCCCCAGCAGGTGCGGCTTGCCATGCTGGCCGGCCCCGAACCGCAAGTGCTGCGGCGCGCAGGACAGCGCGGCGCCAAGCAAGCGGCGCAAGGCGGCACGGCCAGCCACCGCGCGCATGCGGTCAGCCGGATGGTGCAGGCGCCCGATGCGCGCGCGTTCCTCGTCGCTGAGCAATTGCAGATCCGCCGGCGCCAGCGGCGCCTGCAGATCCAGCGCCAGTTGCCACACCGAGATAGCGGCAGGCACGCAGTCAGGCAGGGCTAACGGCTGCATCAGCGGCTCCCGCGAGCTGATACTTCAGCCCCCGCAAGATGGCTTGCAGTACTGCGCTTTCCTGCTGGCGAATATAAAAATGGCCGCCCTCGAACCAGTGCAGTGCGAAGGCGTTGCCGGCCTCGCGCTGCCACGACAGCACACGCTCGCCGCCTATGTCATCCTGGCGGCCGACCAGCACCTCCAGCGGCATCGGCAAGCGCTCGGAGGCGCGGTAGGTGAAGCTGCGGCACAGCTGATAGTCGGCACGCAGGATGTCCAGCGTCATGCGCAGCAGTTCGGGACTCTCGAATACTTCCTCCGGCGTGCCGTCCTGGCGTCGCATATCGGCAATCAGTTCCGCATCGGTGATGCCGGCAAAGCGGTCGCCGTCGCGGCGCGACGGGCCGGCGGTGCCGGAGACGAACAGGATGCGCGGCAGCGCCCTGCCCTGATCGCGCTGGTGGCTGGCCATGCCATACGCCAGCAGCGCGCCCATGCTATGGCCGAACAGGGCGTACGGCTGCTGCATCAGCGCGGCGTGCTCGCGGCACAGCTGCGCCACCAGCTGGTTGAAATCCTCGCAGCAGGCTTCGGACAAGCGGCGGCCACGTCCCGGCAATTCCACTGGCACCAGGTTGACCCACGCCGGCATCAGGCGCTTCCAGCGCAGATACATGGTGGCGCTGGCGCCGGCGTTGGGCAGGCACAGAAGATGAATCGCAGTCATGACGATCAGGTGGACAGCCCTTGCGACGCCATCCACTCGCGCAGCGAACGGGGACGCATATCGGTCCAGGCCTGCTCGACGTAAGCCAGCACGGTGGGCTTGTCGCCCTGGATGCCCTCGATGGCGGTCCAGCCGCCCGGCACCGCCTTCCATTGCGGCCAGATCGAATATTGGTCTTCGTGATTTTTGAGGACGATGAAGGTTTCGTCGTCGCGATCAAAACAGCTGGTAGACATGCGGCGTCCTTATAAGAAGTGAACAGAAGCTTGGCAGGAGCTTCAAGCTCCATGCCTCTGTCACAAAGACGCGCTGCGTACTGAATTGTTTAGTGCGAGATGGGATTATTTTGCAGTTTCGTCGTCGAACGACGGTGGAATCAGGCCGCTGAGCAGCCACAGACGACAAGCCTTGTCGTATTGTTTGCGATGCTGCGCATCGGCCGCCAGCCAATGCGCCAGTTCCTCGCGGCTGGCCGCATCGAAATTGGCGCGTTCGTGCTCGCGCACCACCCATGCCCATGCGGTATCCCAGACCGGGTCCGCGGGGTTGTTATTGTTCATGCTTGCTCCCGACATTGGCGGCCGATGCCGCTCCTTTTCTGCAAGCATATTGCAGAACCGCCGGGAACACCAGTTTCACTGGCGGCCGCAATCAATCGTCGAGCAAATCGCGGCAGCCCTGCAACGCGTCGAGAGCATCGCGGATCATGAAGTTGACCAGCGTAGCCGAGCAGCCCAGCACAGCCGCGATATCGCGTTGCGTCATGTCCTGCAGCCGGTACAGTTCAAAGGCGCGGCGGGTGCGCTCCGGCAGGCGGCCCAACGCCTGCTCGATGGCCGTGATCACGCGCCGCTCGTTGAGCACTTTCTCCGGCGTCACCGCGCACGGGCGCTCCAGCTGTTCCACATCCAGGCCGAAGCTGCGGTAGCTGGCCTCGGTGGAATGACGGCGGAAGTGATCCATGGCCAGGTTGCGCACCACCTGGCAGCAGTAAAACAGCGGCTTTTGCACGCTGCGCATGCAGCAGCCATCCGCCAGCTTGAGATAGGCATCCTGCATGATTTCGTCAGCCAGATCGGCAGTGCGCACGATGCTGATCGCCAGCTGCCGCAGCTGCTGCCGATGCTGCAGGAAATAATCCGACAAAGTTGCTTCTGAGGACACAGTCGTACTCCAAGGGCATAAATCTCGGAATGAGAATCATTATTATTTAATTTTACCTTTAAATTAAGATTGATGTTGCTTTTTTTGGAAGACGGGCGCGGACGCTGCGCACGGCCGCGATCAGCCATGCCCTGACGCGGCGCCTAGTTCAGCGCTTCACGCGCCGCCTGGCGGATCGCCTGCGTGGCCGGGTGGCTGATACGCCGCTCGGTGGTAATCGCATAGACCTGCTCGCGCAGCGCTGGAATCGTGCTCAGCATGATTACCCCGTACTGGGCGCAGATGGCCGACGCAATCGCCGCCGGCGCGAAAAACAGGCCGGCGCCGGATTGGCCGAACGCCTTGATCATGGCGCTGTCGTCGAAATCCCCCACCACGCGCAAACGCGGCACATGGGTGTGCAGCCACTGCATCAGCCGGGCATGCACCGCCACGTCTTCGCCCGGCAACAGCAGCGGCGCGTGGTTCAGGCATTCCGGGAAGGGACCGCTCAGCGTATCGGCCAGCGCCGCCGTGGCAAACACGCCCAGTTCGCTCTCGCCCAGCAAATGGCTATAGGCGCGCACGCTCAGGTGACTGGGCATGGCGCGGTCGGTGATGATCAGATCCAGCCGGTGCACGGCCATGTCCGCCAGCAGCGCCGACAACCGCCCTTCGCGGCACACCAGCCGCGTCGGCTGGTCCAGCGCCAGGGCCGGCGCCACCAGCCGGCACGCCACCGCCTTTGACACTGAATCCGACACGCCAACCCGGAAGGTGCTGACCTGGGTTGCGGCCTGGTCGCGCACCAGGTCCAGCAAGGCGTCGCCGGCGCTGAAGATATCGTCGGCGTGGCGCAACACGCGGCTGCCGGTGTCGGTCAGCTCCAGCCGCCGGCCCACGCGCCGGAACAACTCCACGCCCAGGGTTTCGGCAAACTCGGTAAGCTGGCCGGAAACCGATTGCGGTGTCAGGTGCAGCTGTTCGGCGGCTTTGGCAATGCTGCCCGACCGTGCCACCATCCAGAAGTAACGTAAGTGCTTGTAGTTGAGCTTGGACATTTTATACATCGATTTTTTGGATGAATTAATCAAGTATATTCGAATTGTGCGATGTATCGTGCGCTCCTATCATGAGCCCTTGTCATTTCAATCTGAAGCCGGAGAACAACCATGAATGGAATAGAAAGCATCGCCAGCGGCCCGATGTGGGCTGGCTTCATCGCCTTTGTGCTGGTCATGTTGGCGCTGGACCTGTGGGTCTTTGGCGGCAACAAGGCCCATAAGGTATCGGCCCGCGAGGCGGGCTTGTGGTCGCTTGGCTGGTTCTCGCTGGCACTGGCCTTCAACGGCGGCCTGTGGTGGTACCTGCAAGGGACGGTCGGCCCGGAACTGGCCGAGCAAAAGTCGCTGGAATTCCTGTCCGGCTACCTGATCGAGAAAGCGCTGTCGGTCGACAATGTGTTCATCTTCCTGTTGATCTTCTCGGCGTTCCAGGTGCGGCCGGAATACCAGCGTCGCGTGCTGATCTACGGCGTGCTGGGCGCAATCGTGATGCGCGCCGTCATGATCCTGGCCGGCGCCTGGGTGGTGAGCGAATTCAGCTGGGTGCTGTACCTGTTCGGCGCTTTCCTGCTGTACACCGGCGTGCGCATGCTCAAGGCCGTGGACGAAGAACCGGACGTGAAAAACAACCCGGTGCTGAAACTGGCCCGCCGCACGCTGCCGGTGTCCGAGGGCGACCATGGCGAGAAATTCATCGTCTGGAAAGACGGCAAGCGCTATGTCACGCCG
Organism: Duganella sp.; assembly: GCF_039595735.1. Lineage (NCBI taxonomy): Bacteria > Pseudomonadati > Pseudomonadota > Betaproteobacteria > Burkholderiales > Oxalobacteraceae > Duganella > Duganella sp. The sequence goes on along the minus strand of NZ_JBCNLB010000013.1, from coordinate 11,248 downwards.
CTGCTGCTGGTGCTGATCCTGATTGAAGCGACCGACGTTATCTTCGCGGTGGATTCGATCCCGGCGATCTTCGCCATCACCAACGATCCGTTCATCGTGTTCACCTCGAACCTGTTCGCGATCCTGGGTCTGCGTGCGCTGTACTTCCTGCTGGCGGACGTGGCCAACCGCTTCCACCTGCTCAAGTACGGCCTGGCCATGGTGCTGTGCTTCATTGGCGCCAAGATGCTGCTGCTGCCGTGGATCCACGTGCCGGTGCACATCTCGCTGACGGTGGTGGTCACGCTGATCGCCGGTAGCGTGGTGGCCAGCCTGTATTCAACCCGTAAGACGAAAGGAGAATGAAATGGATTGCCCAGTCTGCAAGAACGTCGCCCTGGTCATGAGTGAGCGCCAAGGCATCGAAATCGACTACTGCCCGAATTGCCGCGGCGTCTGGCTGGACCGCGGGGAGCTAGACAAGATCATCGAGCGCTCTGTGGGCGGCGCCGCGCCGATGGCCGCGCCCCCGCCACGGATGCCGGACCCGCGCTACCAGCAGCAGCACTCCGGCCATGGTCACTACCCGCAGCACAAGAAGAAACGCGAGGGCTTCTTGGCCGATATCTTTGACTTTGATTGAAGATGGCGACGATGTGCAGCTGGATATCGGATAGAATGTCATTTTTACATTCAAAGAAAGCAATCCCGTCCGGTACTAGGTGAAGCAAAGCGGTTACCTGAGGTCATTTACGAGGAGAATGGAATGGGAACAATCTTGAAATCAGCAGTACTCGCGCTCGCTTTTTCTGCCGCCGCCGCAAACGCGACCACCTACACGCTGTATAACGATGTTGGTAACGGCACCCTCAGCGGCGCCTACCCCGATTTCACCCTGACGGGAGCGAACGCCATCGGCTCCCGCGTTTCACTCACCACCTACACCGGGGTGATCGATGCCGATCAGCTGTTAACGTTCAATTACACCTACACATCGTACGATGAGGATGGCGCCGATTTCGATCCGGCAGGCTACCTGCTGAACGGCCAGATGTACCAGCTCTCCCCCGTCGGTATCTACGGCCCGATCACCACCAATGGAACTGTTTCCGTTTCCCTGCATTCGGGCGACAACTTCGGCTGGTATGTCCGGTCCCTTGATTCGCAGCTTGGCGCGGCGACGCTGGCAGTCTCGGTTGCTGCCGTTCCTGAACCTGAAACATACGCCATGCTCTTTGCCGGGCTGGGCATCCTCGGCTTCGCAGTTCGCCGCAAACGCACTGCTGCGTGACACACCGCCGGCGCCTGTGTGGCGCCGGTTTCCGCTATCAGCATTCATCTTATCTTTATAAGATGCGTGCAATGCGGAGTAGAACGAATGACCAAGACACTGCGGATACCATTTAGAAGTGCAGACGCGCTCGGCAAGCTGCCGCAGGTGTGTAAGTGAAGCTGACTTCCCAGTTAAACCGCCGAGCTGTTAAAGATCAGCTTTTTTGTAAGTGATTAAATGATATTTAGTGAATGATCGTTCCGTGAAGCTCAAACTCAATGGTCTCCAATGCCCCTCTCACCTTTTTCTTTTGACGGGTGAGATGCACAGCTTGAAGTGCTGGCTGCCTGGACAGCGCCGCAAGAAAATCGATCAGTGCCTCTGTATCGTGCGCCTCGCCCCGCAAAGACATCGTGAACTCCTGTTTCGCTGGCACAAACTCGAGCAATTCGATTTCTTTTGAACTCGCTCGCTCGATGGCGGAGAAAATTGCCGACCAAGCAAAGTCACGCTCTGCTTTCAAAGCCAACCATTTTTTCTGATCCTCTAGTTCGGACGGATTGATTTTGGGTGGCGGCAGTACAACTTGCGCCGCCAGCAGCGCCTCGTAACGTAGATTGATGCGCATCCGCTGCTGGTACTGCATATAGGCTTGTGTTGTAACCCACACCGAGAAGCCAAGCATCGCTATGCAGCAGCAAATCGCCGGTCCCACATAGCGTGGCCTCGGCAGCATGTAGTCAGTAAGAGGGTTCAACATTAACTCCAGCAATCGCGCGGCAAAACTGTCAGATCAACGTCTGGCAGACAGGCGGAGACATCATCGGCCGCGCCACTTTTACAGGCGTCCCAAAGATGCACATTAGAAATCGGGCCGTGATTGGCCTGCACGCGCTTAATCAGGCGCTCACACGAAACGGAGGACGCGATGACCGGCTCGATATCCAAGGCTTGCAAACCACGGTCGGAAAAACGCAGCGCCGTGGTACGCTGATGCTCCCTGATCAACAGCATGGTCTGGTGAGTCCGCATCGATGGGCGGAAGCGCCAGTACGCCGCCGCGGATAGCGGCAGCAGAGTGCGCAGCCGCAGCCCGGCTTGTTGCACAACGGAGAGCAATTGATTCAACCAGTCGGTGCGCACGGCGAAGGCCAAGCCCGCAGCCCGATGGTGGCGGAATGCAGTTTGCACGGTCCAATCGCCAGTCACCTCAAGACCTTGCTGCTCAAAGCACGCCTGCGCATAGGCCTGCCATTCTGCAGGTGCCCTCAAGTGCTCCTGCCATGGCAACACTGCGGTCATGGCAACGCTATCAGAAACAACGATGTCCACGCGGCTACCGCTACGCAGCACGTCAGCATGGGCTGCCAGTGTGGCCTCGAGCGAGACTAAAAGATTGCGCGCATCAAGCACCGGCTGGACATCGCCAGGTATTTGAAGATCCATGCCGCTGCGCGTCAGCCAACAACAATCTGGGAACAAGCCCAATTGCACGGTATCAGGCCACAAACGTAACACGGTTTACCTCCTGCAAAGTGGTCCGCCCCGAGCGCACAAGGTCGAGCGCGACATCACGCAAAAATCGCGTTCCCTCTTTACGCGCTTGCTCTTTCAGGGCCCGGATAGACGCACGCGCGACAATCATTTCGCGGATTTCATCCGTTAGCCTCAACACCTCCGCGATAGCGCGCCTCCCCTTGTACCCTGTATTGCGGCAGTGGACGCAGCCGCTACCAGCGTGGAAACTGAACGTCTCTGGATCGTGAATCCCCGATTCGAGCAGCAAGGCCGCATCTACCTCCACTGGGACATTGCAATGCGGGCAGTTTTGTCGAAGCAAGCGCTGCGCAACCACGCCCGTCAAGGACGACACGAAGTTATACGGATCGACGCCCATGTGCATGAAGCGGCCGATAACGTCAAAGGTATTGTTGGCGTGAACCGATGTAAAAACCATGTGGCCGGTCAGCGCAGATTGAACAGCGATCTGTGCTGTCTCCGGATCGCGGATTTCCCCCACCAGGATTTTGTCCGGGTCGTGGCGCAAGATCGACCGCAGGCCCACGGCAAACGTCAGCCCCTTCTTTTCGTTCACGGGAATTTGCAGCACACCAGGCAACTGGTATTCGACCGGATCCTCAATCGTGATGAATTTGTCTTCCCCCTGGTTGATCTCGGTGAGTGCCGCATACAAGGTCGTCGTTTTGCCGCTACCTGTGGGGCCCGTGACCAGCATCATGCCGTAGGGCTCCGCGGCCAGCCTGCGCAACAGCTTTATCGTCTGCCCGTCAAACCCCAGCGAGTCAAGCGTCAATCGCTGCACGCTGTCGATCAAGGCCTTCTTGTCCAACACCCGCAGCACGGCATCTTCGCCGTGAATACTCGGCATGATCGAGACACGAATATCGATATCGCGCCCTTTTGCAGCAACGCGGAAGCGCCCGTCCTGTGGTACGCGTTTTTCCCCGATGTCGAGCTCCGCCAGTACCTTGAGACGGGCAATCGCCTGCTCGGCCAGCGCCGGGTTGTTGACCGTGGCTATGCGGTTTAACACACCGTCGATCCGAAACTTGATGACCAGTGCCTGTGGAAGCGATTCAAGGTGAATATCGCTGGCCTCAAGACGTAGCGCATCGAACACCGTGGAATTGATCAGGCGCACGGCCGGACTGACCTCGCCCTGGATCGACGTCAAGGTCAAGTCAGCGCTGGCGTCGCGCACCAGTTCAATTGTTTCGTCCACGCCAACGGCATCGGCAACTGCACTGAAGCCCGACTCATGAGCCTCAAGCTTGGCTTGCACCACTACCGGATCCGCGAGGTAGATCTCTTCAATCGGCAAGCGCGCCAGCCAGGCGCCGTTGCGCGGATCGAGCGGCAGGCCAAGCACCGCGACTACGCGGCCGTCACTGGTCTTGCCCACTACCAGCAAGCGACTGGCCATCTCTGCGTAGCTAGCCAGTTCGAAAGCAGGCTCCAGATCATGCACGCGTTCTGCGGACAACAAGGGATAAGCCAGTAGTTCCGCGACTGCAGCCAGCGCAGCTTCATGAGACGTAGTGAGCTGTTCAGACAAGCGCTCAAGCCAGGTCAACGCCGGCATGGCGTTGACCTGCACCTCGGATAATATTTGCAAACTCAACATGGAGGAACTCATACGATATTGGCCAAGTCAAAAATAGGGCTATACAACATCAGCACGATGGCGCCGACGATGAAGCCTATACCGAGCATCAGCGCAGGCTCGATCAATCGGCCCGCCGCGTCGATCCAGATCGCGGTCTCCTGGTCATAAAAATCAGCGATACGCTCCATCATCTCCGCCAAATTGCCGGACGATTCACCGGCCAGCAACAGCCGCTGAGCAATGTCCGTGCTGAGATTGGCGTCGCCCATTGCGCTGGACATCGCCTTGCCCTCGCTGACTGACTGCACCGCCTTTGTCAAATCGGACTGCATGGCCTCAGGCAAAGACGCCTGGGTCATGCGCATGCCAGCCAGGACGCTAACGCCACTACTCAACAGCATGCCCAGTGTGCGGTAAAGGCGCGCCAACTGCAGCACCCAGACTTTCTCGCCGATCCATGGCGTCACCAGCATGCGGCGATACACCCAGTTGCGAACTGAAGGATGAAGGACCAGCGCTAGCACCGTGGCGCAAAAGATGAAAAAACTGCCCCAGGCCAGCGTGGTATTTTCGCGGACGAAGGTGCCCCACAACTGCACAAACCCAGCCTCCCCGTGATGGGACGAACCTGCATCATCATAGACCGCGCTAAACCGCGGGAGCACGTACAGCATCAAGAACGAGATGACCAAGAAGCCGACCCCGAGCAGCACCGCTGGATACGTCGCCGCGGCTGCCAGCTTGCCGCGTATTTCGTCGATTTGCCGCTGGTATTGCATGAAGCGACGAATTGCCACCCGCACCGTACCAGTGGTTTCACTGGAGCGCACCATGGCCACATACAGTGGCGGAAATACCGAGGGCAAGCTGGCCATCGCATCTGACAACTGGTTACCATGCTGCAATCCCTGCAGGACCGTGTCATAGATTGCCCGGTGACGGCCACGCCTGTCATTGCGACCTAGCACTTCAATCGCATCGACCACGGTTTGCCCAGCCTCCAACAACGAGCAGAGTTGCTGATTGAAGATCGACAAGTTGAAAGCCTTCTGTGAAGCACGACGCCTCGTGCCGCTTACGGCGCGCAGGTCGAGCAGGCGCGCACCAGTTGAGGCAACAACTCGCCTCGCCTCATCCGGTGACGAGGCATCAATGTCGACCAGTTCCACTTGCATGGCGCTGTTCAATACCTTGGCACGAAATCGCATCCCTCGTATCCCTATTTAGTTCCAGTTAGTCACGTCGGCATCTTCACCGCCACCGCCTGGCTGGCCATCCGCGCCGAAAGACAAGAGTTCAAAATCGCGCCCTTCGCCGCCGGGCATACGATAGATATACGGATGTCCCCATGGGTCCAGCGGTAGCTGTTCGCTCAGGTAAGCACCACGCCACAACGGTTCATCCGGCGGCTCGACAAATAGCGCCACCAGGCCAATCTCGCTCTTCGGATAGTGACCGGTGTCGAGTCGGAACTGCAGCAGCGCCTTGTCGAAAGCTTCGATTTGTGCCCGTGCGATCTGCGATTTCGATTTGCCGATCTGACTGAAGTAGCGCGGCGCCACGAAAGCTGCCAGCATGCCGATGATCGTGATCACCACCAGCAGCTCTAGCAAGGTGAATCCTCCTCCGCGTTTGGGTACACTCATGGCGATTTCGGCGGCGGGACCACCGCTACCGGTTGGTAAATAAACCGCCAGGCAGAGTAAGTCTTCGCATTCTTAAAGCTGGCCAGCTCCGGCGGGAAGCCATCTTTCTTGATCGGTTCCAACGTCGAGAGCGAGTAAACCCCGATCACATTGTCGCCGGCGTAGACCAGTCCCCACTCCTTGCTATCGGTGATGGGGTCTCGCCATAACTGACGCAGATGGCGCTGCGGCCGAGTCGTCCGCCCGGCGTCATTGACCAGGGGGGCCAGGCCGTCTATCCTCTGCGGATAAGTTTTCGTCGAACCCGGTGAGTTTTCGTAATAACTACGAATGGCATTGCGATAGGCTTGCCCGACCATGAGCAACTCGGCCTCTTTTTCCCGGCGCAGGGTCATCTGGGTGTTCTCCATCGCCCGCACCGAGACGAGCGATACCAACGCGACCAGGAACATCACAACAACATAGCTGAATCCTTGTGGGCGGCGCATTGCTACCAGTCCTTCAGCCAGGTACCGTCGCGCGCTGTGTTCGGCGCGGCACTATGCACATTGGCCACAGCGCCCAACGACGGATCATCGGGAGGCACGACCACCCAGCTGACCGCACTCTGGGTGAACGGATCGACCGGAATGCCGCGTAAGTACTTCTCTGTTACCAGATCCTTCAGCTCCTTGGGGTAAACATTCTTGTCGGCGTAATACTTGTCGATCGCGTCGCGCAAAATAAACAAGTCTTCCTTCAGTACTTCTTCCTTGGTACGGTCGACATTGCCGAAATAGCGTGGCACCGCCAGCGTCAGAATCATCGCTACGATCGCCAGCGTTACCAGCAATTCAATCATGGTAAATCCACGGTTGCGCATCTCACCACTCCCGGTAGGGAACGCCGTTCAGGCCCGTCTTGGCAGACAACGAATAGACATCGAATACGTCGTCGCCAGCCACCGGCGTCTCGGGCTCGGAGGCAAAGCTGCGCTTACCCCAAGTGTCGATTGCCGCTACGCTTGGGTCCGTGGCAAACGGATCGCGCGGAATGCGCCGCAAAAAATAGAGTTTCGGGCCACTCTTGTTTGCCAAGTCAGTAACGCCGCCCACCAGCTCGGTCAGGCTAGGAGGATAGCCGCTCAGTTCCAGCTTGGTTTCGATGTGCCCCGTCGCCACCGCCTGCCTGTACGCATCGATCGCTTGCCGGATCTCGCGCAAGGCAGTCCGCAACTCGCGCTCTTTCTGCCGCTTGACCGTGGTTTCGACGAAAGGCACGGCTACGCTGGCGAGCAGTCCAATGATGGCAGCAGCGGCGAGCAGCTCTAACAAACTGAAGCCACGGCTGCGGTGCTGAAGGAACGGGATACGCATCATCGTGCTTAGCGCGCTATCGTGATCCGGTGCACCAGCGGCAAGCCAGGGCGGCTGACCGCGCGCTGTCCACCAACGGGCATCATGCTCATCAGGCTGACCGTCGCCTCTTGTGATGGTGCCAGCGCCCGTGCCGTGATGGTCAACATACGGCCAGCTCCCTTGACGCCAGCTGGGTCACTGGCATTGGCGCTCGCAGAGGCACGGCCACCACGATTATCGATTGCCTGACTAAAGCTCCCTTTTCCTGTCTTGCCAAAATAGTCGCCTTCCTGCACAGAGAGCACCTCGAACTCGGCAGGATTGAAGCCCAATTGCAACGATGCAGATCGCAATTGCTCCTGACTGGCCATATCCAGGGTCAGCGTCACCACCTCGCCCACCTTAGCCTGCGCAGGACCTGCCCACGTAAGTTTGGGCGCGTTAGACGCAGCTGGTGCAACCGGCGATGCAGGCGCGACAGGCGGAATAGATTCGCCGCCGGCATTGCCAGCCGGCGGGACCGCGCCCCCGGCCGGGGCAGCTTGACTTGGCTTGGGAGCCGTGGCGGCGGCAACCGCATCGAAATTACGCAGCTGCAAAGGGCGGTTGTGCAAGCTCGCTTCAGTACCGGACCAGAACGACTCGGCAGCCGGATCCTTGCGCCGGATATTCCGGACCAGGTGCGGCGTGATGGACAGCACGATCTCAGTTTTCTGGTGATTGTCGTTCTGGCTCCCAAACAACCGCCCAAGAATCGGCAACTCGCCCACCAGCGGGATCTTGTTTGCCGACGAACGATCCTCATCGCTGATCAAACCGCCAAGGACCTGTGTTTCGCCATCGCGCAGCCGTAACGCGCTGTTGAAATTGCGCGTGCCGATCTGGTAAGCCGAGGAGCCATTGCTGGTCTTGATGCTCGATACCAGCGAACTCACCTCGAGCGCCACCTTCAGTCCCACCTCATCGCGCAAATGAATATCCGGCTCCACTTCAAGCTTGAGACCAACGTCCAGGTACTGGATGTTCTCGGTTACAAACGTACCGCTGCTGGTAGTGGTAACGACCGGCACCTTATCGCCGATCAGGATCTTGGCTTTTTCGCGATCACGCACGCGGATACGCGGATTGGCAAGCAAATTGGCATCGCCGTCAGTCTTTTGCAAATTGAAGGTCGCGCTTGGCATGGTAATGCCCAAGGTATCCAAGTTCAGCGCCTTCAGATCACTGATCTTCATTGCCGAACTACCATTCGTACCGGTGCTGGGCAAGGCCCCGGAGTTCGTGAGCGGAGCAACCGTGAGCTGGTTGGGCCATTGCACCCCAAGATTGAGCAGGCGCGAGCGATTGATTTCCAATACCTCGACCTCCAGCATCACTTCTGGCTCCTCCAAGTCATGCAAGGCAATCAACTTTTCAGCCAGCACGATAGTTTCCGCATTCTCGCGCAAGACCAGCATGTTGTACTTGTCGTCGACGAACACGTCCTTGATTTTAAGCACCGTCTTCAGCAAGTTTGCCGCCTGCTTCGCTTCCACGTTCGACAAGTAGAAAGCCTTCACCATCAAATCCTGGTATTCGCGGTTCTTGGCCGGCGTATTTGGATAGATGAGCACGCTGCTAGCGTTGAGGATTTTCTTGTCCAGCTGGCTGGTCGACAGGATCACGTCGATGGCATCGTCCAGCGTGGTCTGTTTCAAGAAAACGGTCGTGCGCTGGTCGCCCTTCACGTCACGATCAAAAATGAAATTGATGCCAGTCGTGCGCGACAAGGCATCGAACACCATCTTGATAGTGGCGTCGCGGAACTCCAAATTAATCGGCCGCTTGTACATCGCACCCAAGCTAGGCACGACCAGCATCTCTTGTGCTTGCAAGGTCTCGATCTCACGCTTGAGCGCGCGCCCCGCGACGTGGTTAGGGGCATTCTTAAGTGCCCGGGACAGCAACTCGTACGCCTGCGCGGTCTCACCCCGCTTGAATGCTTCTCCAGCTTGCGCAACCTCTTCGTTGGCTCGCCCGAGGCGTTCCACCTGCTCCAGACCAGCCTGCGCGCGCGCATTATCACGGTCGTACTTCAAAACGGTGCGGTAGGCACGCTCAGCTTCGGCCACCTTTTGATCGAGCAAAGCGTTATTCGCCTCCTCCAGCAATTTTCCCGTGGCCATTTCACGGACACGCAACCAGTCCTTGCGATACTCATGATCACCGGGCTTCATCTCGCTCGCCTCTGCGAGTTGTTTGACGGCTGCGGCATAATCACGCCGTTCCATGGACTTCATGCCCTCGCGGTGTTTCAAGTCCGCCGCACAGCCGGCCAGCAGCAGGCACATCGCCAGTGCAAGATAGGAAATAGGAAAATGAAGTGTCATCAGTTGGCGCATAAATCAGTTATCCCGAAGTGGGAAGGCCAGCACCTGCTTCTGGCCGGTGGGCACGTGTTCAAATTCCATGTGAGTGGCGCTAATAAGCGTGACCTTGTAAGTACCCTCCAGTACTTCACCCATGCGAGCGACCATTGCCTCGTCACCGCGCGCCAGGTACACAAGTTGGTCATTGCCATCCTTGAGGCTGCCGACAAACCGGAACGGCAGCGGTGGCGGCCCCGGTGGTGGCGCCGGCTCCGCGGACACGGCAGTAACAGGTTGCACGGTAGTCGCTACAGGCGATGGAGTTGGCGCGGCTTGCCAACCGCGTGGAGCAAATGGATCCGGGTCGCCCGCGGAGTCATCGTCCTCAATGACCTTACCTGGCGCCGTCGGCGTCACCAATAGGTGCGGTTGAACAGGGGCCGGCCCGGATGGCGGGGCGCTCGGCAAGGTCCGGTCATCGACGGGGTAAAATGCGGCAGCGAGCGTCCCGATCAACGCGGTGAGCAAAAAAGCCCAGCGCAACTTTGCAGCCTTATCCATGCCCATCCTTGCGGAAAAAGGCGGAAAACGAGAGATCGCAATTCAGCATCGCGGCCTGGATATCATTTCGCGCACAGGTGACCTCGTCCAAGGCCGAATGGGGCAGACTCGTCGCCACCTGATCAATAAAGCCGCGCATCAATGGGTACTTTGCCGTGATCGTCAGCGTCACGCGGTAGCGCAAATAAGGAAAGTTAGCACCTTCATCGAGGCGATAGGAAACCTCGTTGACGGGTATACCGGTATCGAGCGCAACCTGATTAATCGTGTCCACCAGCTCCGCGCTTGAAAATGACGGCAGGTCAAGCGCTGCCACGCTGACTTTTTTTTCGGATACCACCGCAACCGGCTTGCGCCGAACCTCGGAAGCCAGTTGCTGCAGCTTGCTCATTGCGGCGTCGGCCTGCTGCCATTGCTGGAAGAACACGAAAGCACTCAGCAACACTACCACCAAGGACGCAGCGACTGCGGAGAATACCCGTGGTTGAGTACGCCACAGGCGGGCAGCGTGAAATGAGCAAAAGGAAAAAATCGGTGAGGCCATCATTCAAATTCAAACTGCCGCCAGCGAATCCCGGACAGGGCTCACCGATGACTGCGACCGATCACGGTTAGAAATAAATCAATTAAAAACCTTGCCAGCTTACATTGCGCCGTAACTCAACGCAACTCGGGTTGGGATTAAAACAACGGCCTGTTGAGTTGCATGCGACTTGGACTCGCACAGCAGTCCGAGCGCGGAGCCGCAAGCCTGAACTCGAGAGGCAAAACGGCATCTGCCTCAGTAACTGTGCCGTATCTGCCCCGCTCCCTCTGTGTTGGGCACCTCGAATAACTAGAGATCCCGGACGTGGCGCTGAAAAATAGCGACATGGGCAGCGGATCGGCTGCTGATCACCCCAGGCTCCAGGTCCTTTGAGGCGCTTTGTGTGCAGATTCCGGTGGTCTGGGCGGACCTTGGGCGTCAAAACGCCACG
>NZ_JBCNLB010000012.1:0-167362 GCF_039595735.1 Duganella sp. | reverse complement strand
AATCTGTCCGAATGCGAAAGCTTAAAACCGTGATTGTACGGCACTGATTGACAATCACGATCAGCATAAGCAAACTGGACTTTAGCAGCCCGTTCGGATCGAAAGGATCTCCATGAACAAACCATTACCTGTGCTGCCCCTGAATCTTGGCCTGATGGCCGCCTCGCCGCAAGCCGGCGCCCAGCAGGGCGGTTACCGCCTGCCGCCTGCTGCCTTGCAAGCCATCGTCGATGCGCCGCGCGCACCGGCATTGAGCTTGAGCCCTCAACGCAACATCGCCGCCGTGGTGCAAACGCCGCCGCTGCCCGGCATCGCCGAAGTGGCGCAGCCGGAATTGAAACTGGCCGGCTTGCGCATCAATCCGCGCACCTGTTCTTCCTCGCGTTTTTCGTTCGGCACCGACCTGTCGCTGCTGGAGGTGGGCACGCGCAAGGAGAGCCGCCTCCGCGGCTTGCCGCGCGGCCTGCGGCTGGCGGACCTGAGCTGGTCGCCGGACCAGCGCTACCTCGCGTTCACCCACGTCGCCTTGCAGGGCGAGCGTGGCTCAGTGGAGCTGTGGGTGCTCGATATCGCAGAACGCAAGGCGCGCAAGCTGTCGCCGCAGCCTTTGTCGGCGGTGCTCACGCGCGGCTTCAACTGGCTGCCGGACAGCAGCGGCCTGCTGGTGCATTGGCGCCCGGCCGGCATCGGCAAGCCGCCGGTGTCCAGCGGGATTCCTTCCGGACCGATAGAGCAGGACAGCACCTCGGACGGTCATGTGCGTCAGTTGCGCACCTATCAGGACCTGTTGAAGAACGAGGAAGACGCGCGCCTGTTCGAGTATTACATCACGGTGCAGATGGCCATCGTCGACCTGCATGGCAAAACGCGGCTGATCGGCGCGCCGGGGCAGTTCTCGCGCACCTCGATCGCGCCCAGCGGCGAGTACCTGCTCACGCAAAGCATCACGCGGCCATACTCCTACATCGTGCCGGCCTCCAGCTTTGGCGAAAAGCTGGAAGTGCGCGACATGCACGGCGACGTGGTGCACACGGTGGCCGATCTGCCGCTGGAGGAGGGTCTGCCGCCGGGGAATGACGCGGTGTCGGAAGGCGTGCGCCACGTGTCGTGGCGCGCCGATGCGCCGGCTGCGCTGGTGTGGGCGGAGGCGCAGGACGGCGGCGATCCTGCGCGCGAAGTGATCGATGGCATCCGCGATCTGGTGCTGATGCATGCGGCGCCGTTCCGCGAACCGCCGCTGGTGCTGGCGCGCCTCACCATGCGCTACGCCGGCATCGCGTGGGGCCGCGACGATGTGGCGCTGATCAACGAGCGTTGGCACAAGACGCGCGATTACAAGCAGTGGATGATCGCGCCGGGCCATTTGTCCACGCCGCCGGAACTGATCATCGCCGGCTCTTACGAGGACCGCTACAACAGTCCCGGTTCGCCGGTGATGCGCGCGGACGCGAATGGTTTCCCGCGTTTGCTGATTGGTCCAGGCACCACCGTGCTGCTGGATGGCGCGGGCGCCACGCCGGAAGGCGACCGTCCCTTTATCGACCGTCTGAGTCTGACCACGCGCCAGAAGGAACGCCTGTTCCAGAGCGCCGCACCGTATTTTGAAAACGTGGCCGCAGTGCTCAACGACGACGGCACGCTGCTGCTCACCACGCGCGAGTCGCCCACCGAGCGGCCGAATTACTATCTGCGCGATCTGACCAAGCCGGAAGGCGAGCAGCTGACCGCGCTGACCAACTATCCACACCCGACGCCGCAGCTGCGCGACGTGGTGAAGGAGCAGATCCGCTATCCGCGCAAGGACGGCGTGGAGCTGACCGCCACGCTGATGCTGCCGCCCGGTTACGACGCGGCGCGCGACGGTCCGCTGCCGATGCTGATGTGGGCTTATCCGCAGGAGTTCAAATCGGCCGGCGCGGCCAGCCAGACCACGGGTTCGCCGTACCGCTTCAACGCGGTCAGTTACTGGGGACCCGCAGTGTTCCTGGCGATGGGTTACGCGGTGCTGGACAATCCCTCGTTCCCTATCGTCGGCGCTGGCGACGAGGAGCCGAACGACACCTATCTGCCGCAGCTGGTGGCGTCAGCCGAAGCGGCGGTCGACGAGGTGGTGCGGCGCGGCGTGGCGGACCGTCATCGCATCGCCATCGGCGGCCATTCGTACGGCGCGTTCATGACGGGCAACCTGCTGGCGCATACGCGTTTGTTCCGTGCGGGGATTGCCCGCAGCGGGGCGTATAACCGCACCCTGACGCCATTCGGTTTCCAGTCCGAGGAAAGGCCATACTGGCAGGCGCGCGATGTGTATCAGTCCATGTCGCCGTTTAATTACGCGGACAAGATCAAGGATGCGCTGCTGCTGATCCACGGCGCGGAGGACAGCAATTCCGGCACCTTCCCGTTGCAGAGCGAACGCATGTTCCAGGCCATCAAAGGCCTGGGCGGCACGGCGCGGCTGGTGATGCTGCCGAACGAGTCGCACGCCTACCGCGCGCGCGAGTCCATCATGCAGATGCTGTATGAAACCAATGCCTGGCTGGAGAAATACGTGAAACACGCAACGGCGTAGAATGGGGGCAGTATTCCCGCCTGGAGTGACGATCATGAAATGTTTTCACCGCGCCCCCGATCCTGTCGTCCCTGTGGATGATCCCGCGCCGCCGAATGTGCCGCATCCGGCGCCGCAGGATGATCCGGTCCCGGATCACAATCCGAGCTAGTCAAACGCCCAGGTGTAGAGCACGTCCAGCGCGTTGTTGGTGCCGGTCTGGAACTGCAGCGTGATGCGCGGGTTCAGCTTGTATTTGAGCTTGACCAGACTGGTCGCGGTGCTGGCGCCCTGTTCAAAACTCAGATAGGCGCGCGCCGACAGGCGCTTGCCGACCGTGACCACGGTATTCTGCAGTCCCGTTGCCGCGCCGGCGGTCGAGGTGCCGGCCGCTTGTCCCACGCCCAGTTCATCCACGCCCAGCGCGCTGGCCAGCTTGCCCTGGCCGGCGCCGCCAAACAATGCGCCGGCGGCGGTGCTGAGCAGCGCCATGTCGTTGCCGGCCGTGTTGTCGATGCCGTGGCCCAGCACCAGCCACGCCAGCTTGTCGCTGTCGGAGACGGTTGGCGTGGACACCAGCTTGGCCTGCGGCGCCAGCGCGGTGCCGCGCACTTCCACGCCGGCTTCCACATTGGTTTCGCTGAGCGCTTCGCCTTCCGGACGACGGCGCACGGCCAGGATGTTCAGGCCCGGGTTGTCGTAGGCGCCGGTGAAGTTGATCACGCCGCGGTCGATCACCAGCTTCTGACCGTAGGCGGCGTAGGTGCCGTTCACCACGCGGATGCTGCCGTTGACGCGCGGCGGACGGCGGTCGGCCACGCGGATGCGCACGGCGCCGGCCAGTTGCGCTTCCAGCCCTTTGCTCTTGAGTGTGAAGTCGTTGCCGAGATCCGCCTCCACATCGATATTCAGCGGCATGCCTTGCGCGGCTTTGACCGGCGCCTTGCCTTTGCCGATGATAACCACGTCGTCGCTCAGCGTCGGCGTGTCGGCACCAGCCAGTTCGATGTTGGCGCGGTCGGCGCGGAATTTGCCGTCCAGCTGGAAGTGTCTGGCGTCGCGCGTCAGGGTGCTGGTGCCGCTGACGGTGAGGGTGCGGTCGGGGCGCGACAGCATTTCCAGCTTGTCGGCGCTGAGCTTGAGCTGCATGGTGGCTTCGTTGCTGGCGTAGCGTATCCAGCCGTCGGCCTGGGCGCGGCCCTGCGGTCCGTCGAAGGCCAGCTTTTGCAGTTGCAGCTGGTCGCCGGTGAGGTGGGCTTGCAACTGGCCGTTGCGCAGCTTGATGCCCTGGTCCAGCCAGTTGACGCTGAGCTTATCGCCGGTGATGTCGCCGTTCAGTTGGGGCGCGGCGATGGTGCCGGCGCCGGTGATGGCCATCTTCAGCGTGCCGTCGATTTCCAGGCCTGGCTGGCCCGCCAGCGGCGCCAGCCAGGCGAGGGAGCCCATGTTGGCGCTGCCGTTCAGGGTGAAGCTGCTGTCGTCGGCCAGGCGGCCGTTTTGCAGTTGGGCGCTGCCGTCGAGTTTCGCCTGGCCGGCG
Source organism: Duganella sp. (assembly GCF_039595735.1). Classification (NCBI taxonomy): domain Bacteria; kingdom Pseudomonadati; phylum Pseudomonadota; class Betaproteobacteria; order Burkholderiales; family Oxalobacteraceae; genus Duganella; species Duganella sp. The sequence continues at coordinate 163,277 of NZ_JBCNLB010000012.1, read as the reverse complement.
CGGGTGCCGTCGATGTTGAGTTGCACACGCAGGGTGCCGTCGGTGACGTCGGCGCGCGCGTCCAGCGTGCGCAGGCCGAGGGCTTGCGGCAGGTCGGCGCCGGTGATGGTGAGGTCGCCCTGTTCGCGGTAGACGTGGACGCCGCCGGCCAGGCTGCGGGTGGCCGCCTGCAGGTCGAGGCCCCAGTCGGCGCCGATGGTCATGGTGCTGCGGACGTTGTCGCGCCAGGCGTCGGAGAGTTGGGCCAGGTAGTTGACCGGCACGCCGGCGGCCTGGCCTTTGCTGCGCCAGGTGGCGCCGGTTTTTTCAAGATAGTCGATGCGCACGGAGCCGGCCGGCAGGTTGATGGTGGTGCTGCCCAGCGCGATCTGTTCCGGCTTGAGCAGGCCGGCCACGCCGGTGTCGTCGGGCGCGACCAGCTTCAGCGGCGCTGGCGCGGCCAGGGTGAGGGCGAAGCGGCCGCGGTTTTGCAGGGTGTCGATGGCGCCGGTCCAGGTGTCGTCGGCCCAGCTGCCCTTGACGCGGATGGCGGCATCGAAGTCCGGGTTGCTGGCGCTTAGCTGGATGACGTGCGCGGAGCGCGAGCCACTCGTCTGCAAGCGTGCCTTGTCGAGCGAGATGGCCGGCGACACGTAACGCGTGATCTCGATGTCGCTGACGAGCGGCACGTCGGCCATGATCTCCGTCCCAGCTCCTCGCCCGACCGCACCGCCGCGGGCTGCCACCGTGCTGCGCGACCCGCCGCCTGCTGCCGTCCCGGGCGTCGCGCCGCCAGCGGTCCCCGTTGCCGCGCTGTTGGCCATGGCGATGGTATTGCCTAGCGTTGCGCTGCCTTTGATGCTGCCGATTTCCTGCTGGCCGGGCGCGCGCAGGTTGCTGCCGTTGAGCGTCAGTGCCAAGGCAGGGCGTGCGCTGGTGCCGGACAAGGTGCCGCTGGCGCGCAATGCGCCGCCGAACTGCGGCCCGAGCGCGCCCAGTTGCGGCGCATCGAGCTTCCACTCCAGCTTATCGAGCGCGCTGCCAAAGCTGCCCTTGGCCGTCACACTGTTGGTCGCCAGATGCAGATCCACATCCGCATTGCCGATGCTGCCCTTGGATGCCGTCAGCTTCGCATAGCCCGACAGCGGCGCGTTGGCAAACGTGGACGGTTGCAAGGTCAGGTTCACGCCTGCGCGCCAGTCATCCGCCAACCGCGCTTCGGCGCTGAAGGTAGCGTTGATGGCGCCTGCCTGCGCGGCGCCAAACGCAGCAGGGTTTACGCGCTGGATGCCGCCGTTCAGTTTCACTTCCGGCGTGCCTTTGACTACCACCACATCGCCGGCCGCGCGAATCAAGCTATCCGATGGCCGCTTGGCGGAGGCGAAGCCCAGGCCTCTGGCATCCGCTTCAAAGCTGCTGCGCGGTGCGTCCATGCTGCCGGTGACCACGCCGCTGGCGGTGACCGCGCCCAGTAAATCGCTGCTGACCGCCGATAGCTGACGTGCGTCGATCTTCCAGCGCAGCTGCTCGCCCGGCGCGCCGAAATTGCCGCTGACGTCCGCCGTGTTTTGCGCCAGCGACAAATGCGCATCGACGCCGCTGATGTGGCGCGCATCGGCATTCAGCTTGCCGTTGCCGCTCAAGGCCTGGCCCATCAATTTGCTGCCCTTGATCTGGAAGGCTGCCGCCACTTGCCATGCCGGTGCCAGCACGCCGCTGGCATTGATGTCTGCGTTGAGGTCCGCAATCGGATAGCCGGTACCCAGCGCGGACGGGTCGAAATGGTCGGTGGTGATTTTAGCGCTGAAGGCCTGCTTGTCTTTCAGGCTGGCCTGGCCGGTGGCGGTGATGCTGCCTTTCTTCGCTTGCAGCCGGGCTTGATGCAGTTGCAGTTGAGCGTCGGCCAGCGTGGCTTGCAGGTCGAGGCGCAAGCCTTTGTCCGCCAGCGCGGCTGCCAGCGTTTGTCTGGTCGGCGTGCTGGCGAGCGTGATGTCGCCGGCGGCGGCGGTCTTGTTGATGCTGGTGTGGAGGTTCTTCAGATCGATGCGATCGGTGTGCAGCTTGAAGGTGGCGGCGTCAATGCCGGCCTCCAGGCCGCTGCGCTGGACCTTGCCGCCGCCGGTGAATTTGCCGGCCGGGCCGAGATCGAGCAGGACGTTGTCCAGCAGCGAGGTAGTGAGCGTGCCGTCCAGACGGCCGCTGAAGGCTTGCAGCGGCAGGCCGTCCTGATCGAGTGGCGCGGCTTTGCCCTGGTTGAGCAGGGCGAATTGGCCGGAGAGCTTTTGGTCTTTGGCGATGGCGGCGGTCAGCTTGAGACTGAATCTGGCTTGCGGCCAGCTGGCGTCGAAGCCGGCGGGATCAAGATCGCGGCCGGTCAGGTCGAGCGAGCGCAGAATGATGGCGTCAAACGGCGCCAGCGCGACTACCGCTTCGCCGCTTGCGCCATTCGCCGCGCCCTGCGCCTTCAGCGTCATCAGCGCGAGGTCGCCGCCCACCTGCACATCCACCCGCGCGCCGCCTGCCACCACGCCGCCTTTCGCCGCCGCGCCGGAGCCACCTGCCGCCGTGCCGCGCGCCGCAGCAGCACTTGCCGCCGTGCCGCCCGCAGGGGCGTACGTCAGCGTGGCCTTGCCTTGCAGCGCAAACGGCCTGGCGCCGGCAATGGTGGCTTCGGCCTGAATATCGCCAAACGCCGTGTGTGCCGCTGCTTGCTGCAGTCGCCACGCGCTGCGGTCGCCGTCGAGCTTGAAGCGCAGGCGTTCGATCACGTCGCTGCCTGCCTCGCTGCTCAAGGTCAGCTTGTCGAGCCGCCCGTCGGAGATGCTGAGCCGGATCGGCGAGGCCAATGACGCCGGCATCTTCGCCGGTTCGGAAGGCCCCATGCTCTGCACGACCAAGCTGCGCGCATGCAGCTCGCTGATCGTCAGCCCTTCCGAAAAATACTGCAACGGCGACCAGTTGATATCAATCTGCTCCGCCGTCACCACCGTGCTCTTGTCGCGGTACACCAGCTTATCGATATGCATGCGGTGATACAGCGAGCCCGATACGCCGCTGACCGCAATCTGCCCGCCGCTGGCATTCGAAATCCGCTGCACCAGCTGCTGCAAGGTCGACTCGCGCCCCAGCAGCCAGAACGCCCCTGCCAGCAACAGCAGCAGCGCGCCCAGCCCGATGGCGGCGCGGCGCGGCCAGCGGCGCTGTTGCGGCGCCGGCGCCGGTGCGCCGTCCTGTGAATGGTTGTTTTGCTCGTCCATCAGAAAGTGAACCCCAGCGAGAAGTGCAAGCGCGCCTTGTGCACGGCATGGCCATACGCGATATCGACATTGATCGGACCCACGGGGCTCTTCCAGCGCGCGCCGACCCCGTAGCCGGACTTGGGATGCAGGTCGCTGAACGAATCACCGGCATTACCGGCGTCATAGAACACCGCGGCGCCATACTGCGGCTTGAACCAGTACTGGTACTCGGCGCTGGCAGTCAGCAGGTAACGGCCGCCGGTGATCGCGCCATCCTGCGGCACGCCCAGCTCCTGGTAGCCATAGCCGCGCACTGACTGGTCGCCGCCGGCGCGGAACAGATACACCGCCGGCACGCCGCTCTTGTCGCGCGATGCCAGCGCGCCCGCCTCGCCGCGGAAAATCGCATTCGAACTGGTACCCAGCGGCAGATACGTCACACCGCGCAGATAGCCGCGCACGAACGCCTCGTCGGTCAGCACCGGCAACAGCGCACCGCCCAGTTGCGCATTCAGCGCATAGCCCTTGGTCGGGAATAGCAGGTTGTCCAGCTTGCGCCAGGTGACGCCGTACGTCAGCGGCAGGCTTTTGCTCTGGCTGGACGGGATGCCGCCGATGGTCTTGGTTTCAGTCAGCAGCTCCAGCGTCAGGCTGCGTTCGAGCAGCGGCGTGCCCCAGGTGCGTTTGCCGGCGAGGCTGGCCACGCTGGTTACCTCGCCCGAAATGTCGCTGCGCTCAAACGAGGCGCCGATGCTGTCGTTATAGCCTTCCGGCGTGATCGGGAAGTAGAAATTGCTGGTGGCAGTCTGCTTCTTGGTCTCCAGCGTCAGCGCGCTTTTCATGCGCAGACCGAACACCGACAAGTCGTCGTACGTGAGCGAGGCGCGGTTGCCGGTGTTGGTCGAGTAACCGATACCGGCGCTGACGTTCTTGCGCTTGTTCTCCACCACACGCACCAGCAGCGGCAGCGGCGCCATCGGCGCGGTGGCGTTTTGTTCCGGCGTCATGGCGGCAGCGTCCAGCTGCTCGTTGAGGATCGCGCTCATGTCCGCGCTGACTTCCACGCTGGCGAAATAACCGGTGTCCTGCAAGCGCGATTGATACGACTGCAGCGCCGCCTCGCTGTAGTAATCGCCGGGGTGGATCTGATTCAGGTTGCTGACCACCGAGGCGGGGTAGCGCTTCAAGCCCTCGATGCGCAGTTCGCCGAAGCGCATCTCCGGCCCGCTGTCGATCACCACCCGCAGGTTGGCCAGACGGGCCTCCGGGTCCACCGTGGCCTGGCTGTCCACCAGCTGCGCGCGCGGATAGCGCGTCTGCACCACCGAGCGCAAGGTGCTGCGCTTGGCCGTCTCCCAATCCTCCTGCCGGAATACCGCCCCTTGCTTCAGCGGCCAGGCGGTCTTCAGCGCGTTGACGTCGAACTGCTTGTCGGCCGGCTGATCCGGGTTGGCGGCAAAGCCCTGCAGCGTCAAATCGACTGCGCCGACCCGTACCGGCTCGCCCGGTTCCACCTTGACCAGCACCAGCGGCGTGCCGGTATCACGGTCCAGCCGCGCGCTCACCACCGGGGAATAGTAACCATCGGTGGCCACCAGGGTGCGGATCTGCTCCGGCGCCACCCGCACCAGCCGCTGCAGCTGTTCGCGGTCCATGCGGTCGTTGCCGCGGAAGCGCACCAGGTCGAGGTTATGCTCCAGCAGCTGGCGCACGTCGCCGGGAGCGTCGATGCGCACCTCGTATTTCAGGCCGTCCGCCGCCTGTACCGCCACGCTCAGTACGGCTGCGCCGAGGCCGGCGGACCCTTTTGCCACAACTTGTGCCAAAATTCGTGATCCTGTCCATTTTTTTGCTGGCGATGCCGGTAACATGAAACTCCAAGTAGATGTGCGCTAGGCGCATGTTACCGGATTGGCCCAAAAGATGGCGTACTAATAATATTGCTTCATCTGGAAAAACTTATGCTGCCTACCGATTCCGCCCTGGTCCTGTTTAGCGGAGGCCAGGACTCCACCACCTGCCTCGCCTGGGCGCTGACACACTACGCGCGCGTTGAAACCATCGGTTTCGACTACGGCCAGCGTCACGCGGTTGAACTGACGGTGCGTCCGCAACTGCTGCAAAGCCTGCGCGCGCACTCGGCCGACTGGGACGCGAAGCTGGGCGAAGATCACATGATCGACCTGTCGCTGATCTCGGTCATCTCGCAAACCGCGATGACCCACGATATCGCCATCGAAACCCAGGCCAATGGCCTGCCCAACACCTTTGTCCCCGGCCGCAATCTGCTGTTCATGACGGTCGCCGCCACCGTGGCCTACCGCCGCGGCCTGACGGTGCTGGTGGGCGGCATGTGCGAAACCGATTTCTCCGGCTACCCGGACTGCCGCGACGACACCATGAAAGCGCTGCAGGTGGCGCTCAACCTTGGCATGGACACGCGCATCAAGCTGGAAACGCCGCTGATGTGGCGCGACAAGAAGCAAACCTGGGAACTGGCGCAGGAACTGGGTGGCCAGGCGCTGGTGGACCTGATCCGCGACGGTACCCACACCTGCTATCTGGGCGAGCGCGGCGCGCTGCACGATTGGGGCTATGGCTGCGGCACCTGCCCGGCTTGCGCCCTGCGCGCGCGCGGCTACCACCAGTTCGTGGGCACGGAGGTGTAGATGCCCGCCGACGCCCAGGCAAGGCTGCACCGCCTGCTGCAGGGACTGCTGTCGCCAGTGGTCCTGTCGGCACTGGTGCTGAGCGCTTGCCTGGGTGTCACCGCGGTGTTGTGGCACAGCGCCCGCGTCGACGCCGAGCAGGACGCGCAAGCGGACTTTGATGGCCGCGTGCGCGAACTGGTCAACAATCTCGACCAGCGCATGCAAACCTATGTGCAGGTGCTGTACGGCGTGCAGGGCCTGTTTGCCAGCTCGCTGCAGGTCGACCGCGACGAGTTCCAGACCTATCTCACCGGGCAAGACCTGAACCGCCACTTCCCCGGCGTGCACGGGGTCGGCTACATGCAGCTGATCGGACCGCATCAGCTGGCGGCGCATCAGGCCATTGTGCGGCGCGGCGGCTTTCCTGATTACCAGGTGTTCCCGCCGGGCCAGCGCGCCTGGTATGCGCCGATCGTCTACATTGAACCGTTCAGCGGCAGCAACCGGCGCGCCTTCGGCTACGATGCCGCCTCCGAGCCGCGCCGGCGTGCCGCGCTGGAGCAGGCGCGTGATTCCGGCCAGCCCGCCATGAGCGCGCGCATCCGCCTGGTGCAGGAGGGCGGTGCGCCGGAGCAGGCCGGCTTCCTGGTGGTGCTGCCGGTGTATAACCATCCGCAGCCGACCGGCACCCTGGCGGAGCGGCGCGCCGCCATCAGCGGCTGGGTGTACGCGCCGTTCCGCGTGGGCGACCTGATGGCCGGGCTGGGCGGGCCGCGCGCGGCCGCGCTGGATGTGGAAATCTACGACGGCGACCGCATCAATCCGGATGAGCTGATGCACGACAGCGCGCCCAACGCCAGCCACGGCCTGCGCTTCACGCGCCAGCAGATCAGCATAGCCAGCCATCGGTGGACACTGCGCATCGCCATGCTGCCGTCGGCGGCGCCGGCGCGCAGCGACAAGGCACAGCAGATCGGCGGCCTGGGTCTGGCCCTGAGCGGGCTGCTGGCATGGCTGACGTGGCTGCTGGCGCGCGGCCGCTTGCGCGCGCGTGAAGGACAGCAGCGCAGCAGCGCGCTGGCCGAGGAACTCAAGGAAGGCCAGACCACGCTGCTGGTGCTGGCCGACAGCGCCCAGCGCAGCCAGGCCATGTTGCGCAGCATTCTCGATTCCACCGTGGACGGCATCCTGGTCGACAACCTGGGCGGCACCGTGCTCAACTCCAACCGCCGCTTCCGCGAGTTGTGGAACGTGCCCGAGCACCTGGACTGGCAAAGCGACGGTGCGGTGCTGATGGCGCATATGTGTGCGCAGCTGCGCCATCCGGACTGCGGCCTGCGGCTGGACGAGCCGGCACAGATGCTGCTGCCGGGCGTGCAGCGCGGCGCGCCGCTGGCGGAAGAGCACGAGGTGCTGCATCTGAAGGATGGCCGGGTGATCGAAAAGCACACGCGCGGCCTGCAATTGGGCAGCGAGCCGGCGCGCATCTGGTCGTTCCGCGACATTACCGAGCGCACCCGCATCGAGCAGCGCGAACAGACCCGCCGTCACGTGCTGGAATTGCTGGCCACCGGCGCGCCGCTGCAAACCATTCTGGAAAGCGTGGTGCAGGGTGTGGAGGCCGACCATGAGGATATGTTGTGCAGCGTTCTGCTGCTGGACGAAGACGGCGAACATTTGCTGGTCGGCGCGGCGCCCAGCCTGCCGGCCTTCTTCAACGCCGCCGTGCACGGCAAGTCCATCCACAGCGGCCTGGGCGCCTGTGGCCAGGCCATCCTGACGCGCAGCCGCGTGATCGTGGAAGATATCCGCAGCGCGCCGTCGTGGGCGGAATATCGCGACCTGGCTTTGCAGGCGGGGCTGGGCTCATGCTGGTCCGACCCCATCGTCAGCACCAGCGGCGCGGTGCTGGGCACGTTTGCCATCTATCACCGCGAGGCGCGCCTGCCCACGCTGGCCAACATCGCGCTGATCGAGCAGGGCGCGCGGCTGGCCGGCATTGCCATCGAACAGGCGCAGGCCGCGGTGGCGCTGCGTGCCGGCGAGGCGCGCTTCCGCAGCCTGTACGACCATGCGCCGGTGGCGCTGTGGGAGCAGGACTGGTCGGCGCTGCGCAATGCGCTGGCCGAACTGGAATTGTCTGGCGTGGACGACCTGGCCGCCTACCTGCAGGCCAATCCGAGCCAGCTGCGCCGGCTGGCGTCGCTGGTGCGCATCCTGGACGTCAACGCGGCCGCGCTGGAGCAGGTGGCGGCGCCGCCGGGCCGTAAAGATGTGAGCGGCTTGACGCTGGCGCAAAACTTCGACGCCGCCGCCCTGCCGAATTTCGCCCGCGCCGTCACCGCGCTGGCGCAGGGCCAGCACTTCTTTGCCTGCGAGGGCAGTTTCGAGCGGCTGGATGGCGTGGCGCGCCTGAATGAACTGACCCTGCTGGTGATGCCAGGCCACACGCACAGCCTGGATTTCGTGATCGTCTCCACGCTGGACATCACCGAGCGGCGCCGCATGGACGACGAACTGCGCGTGCTGGCCACCACCGACTTCCTGACCGGCCTGCCAAACCGGCGCGAGTTCATGGGCCGGCTGCAGGAAGAGGAGGGCCGGCTGCAACGCGACATCGGCGCCTGCGCGGCGGTGCTGCTGCTGGATATCGACCACTTCAAGCGCATCAACGATGAACATGGTCACGCGGCCGGCGACGCCGTGCTGCGCCAGCTGGCCGACCTGATGCGCGAAGGCCAGCGCAAGATCGACATGCTGGGCCGCATCGGCGGCGAGGAATTTGCCATCCTGCTGCCGGGCACCGATCTGGATGCGGCAGCGGTGTTTGCCGAACGTCTGCGCCAGCGGGTGGAACAGACGCCGATGCTGCTCGACGATGGCCACACGCTGGACATCACGGTCAGCATCGGGATTGCGGCGATGGGCGGGGCGGCGCCTGGTGGCAACCCGGCCCTGATCCGGGCGGATCAGGCGCTGTACTGCGCCAAGCGTGGCGGCCGTAACCGGGTGGAATTGATGGATGCGGAGGCGGATCGGCCGGGGCATCAGGTCCCGGCCGCTTCCGGTTTAAAACTTTAGACCGGCTGTTGCATGCTCCGCTGCTTGCGCGGGCGGCTGACCAACAGCCAGTACAGGCCGATCGGGATCAGCAGCGGCAGCAGCAGGGGCGAGACCACCGCCACCGCCACCACGGCCGCCAGGCCGACGCCAAACACCGCCAGGATGCCCAGGCTGGCGAACAGCACGCACAGGAAGATCGCCACGCAGGTCATGATCACGCCGGCCAGCAGCATGCCGGCGCCGCCGAACATCACCGCCAGCACCGCGCCCAGCGGACCGTCGATTTCATCGCCGTCGATATTGACGGACATGCCGTCGCCAAACACCGACTGCCATGCGGCAACAGCCAGCAGGAAGATAAGGGTGGCGAAGATCAGTTTTTTGGCTTTGCTATTCATGGCGTTACCCCGGTTCGTTATGTTGTCCATGCCGTTTGGCATGATGGAACTGTACCGGGGCCGGCCCGCATCAGCCATCGGATTGCGACAGACTGGCGGATTTGCGGGATGGAACGCGCGGACGCCGCGATGAGCGGTGCCGCAGGCGGGATTAGCCCTTGATTTAAAGTTATGGTGGTCTAAACTGATAATCTCACTTGCACATGGAGGGCATGAACATGGCTTGGCTAGCAATGAGCGAGGGGCAATCGATCCCTTCGGTACGTCAATGTACACGGCGCCAGCGCAGCGCCCAGCGCCTGTCCGGCGGAGGCCCGAAAGGCCCGCCCTCGGCGCCTCCAACCATACCGCCTATCATCATCACGCCGTTCAGCTACCAGATGCCGGAGCCGGCCATCGACCCGCGCATCACGCCGCTGAAGCCGCCCATCACCGAGCGGCCACCTTGCATGACCTGCTGAGGTCGCCTGAGACCGCATCAAAAAAGCCCGCATGCGTTGCGGGCTTTTGCGCTGTGCTCAGAAATTGTGCCGCAGCCCCAGCACCACGCCCTTGAGCGTGGCGCCCGGTTGCGCGCCCAGGCTGTTGATGGCAAAGTCCGCCACGCCGTTGCGGCGGTTGGCCAGGCGGCTGTAATAGGCATATACGGCGCTGCGTTTGGACAGGGTGTAGTCATAGCCCAGCGTGGCGTGGGTGGCGCCGGTGTCCGCGCCCTTGCGGGCGAAGCCGATGGTGGTGCCGTCCGGCGCGCTGCCGCTGCCATTGCCGGCATGGGCGACGCCCAGCTTGATGCCGTGGCGGCCGATCTGCTGCGTGACGGACAGATAGACGTCGTGGCGCGCCAGGGTGCCGGCCGCCGTTTCATAGCGCAGCCGCTCGGCTGCCAGCGCCACCCGGGTATCGCCCCAGCGGTAGGCGGCGGCCAGCTTGGCGGCGCTGTCGTTCAGTCCCGGGCCCTGGTATGCATGGTGGCGCTCGTAGGCGGCGGTGGCGTACCAGGCGCCTTGTTCGTACACCAGCGCGGCTGAACTCAGCGACGGTCTGGCGCCGCTGGCCGGGCGTTCCTCGCTCACGCCTTGGGCGATGCGCAATTGCAGGCCGTGCCATAGCGGCGTCCAGTAGTGCACGCTGTTTTGCTGGCGGCGGTCGAAGGACGAGGTGTCGCTGATGTTGTTGACGGTGGCCGCAGCACCGTTGCCCATGAGGCTCATGTAGCCGGCGGTGGTCGGATAGTAGGGATCGAGGCTGGCGGTGGCGCCGTTGTAGGGCGTGGTCCAGTTGCCGGCAAACAAGGTGCCGCCGTTGCCGCTGATGCCGAGACGGGTGTCGCGCGCGGCCGGGCTGCCGGCGCCGGTGTCGGGCGACAGCGTGCCCTCGATCTGGAACAGCAGTTTGACGCCGCCACCGACGTCTTCCTCGCCGCGGAACCCCAGCACCGAACGGTTGTTGCTCAGCCGCGAGACGCGCACGCCGTCGTTCTGCACGCTTTCCAGTCCGACGTTGAGGCGGCCATACAGCTGGACGCTGCTCTGGGCGCAGGCGCTGCCGCACGTGGCGGCCAGCAGGGCGGATAAAATCTTGCGGTTCATGGTCGGCTTCCTATTGTTGTTACGGGGCGAGCCGCTTATTATTCCACCCCGACTTTTCTTTCGAAACGACCATAAGTATGAGCAACGACTACCCCGAATCCGACGACGACGCCCTGGTGCAGGAAGACCGCCTGTGGCAGGGCAATGGCTGGACCGCCCGCGTGATCAAGAATGAAGACGACGACGGCTGGGCCGTGGCCATGATCAAGGATGGCGAGCCGGAGCCGGCGCTGGTGGGGCCGTGGACCATGGGGCGCGACAAGAAGAATCCCAAGCCGCTGGATGTGAATGCCTTCAATACGCTGGTCAAGACCGCCAGCGAAGTGATCCGCCGCCATGAGCAGCAACTGCACGCCCAGCTGCACAAGAATGTGACGGTGGGGACGGACGAGGGGCCGGTCAAGGTGTGTCTCGACATTACCCCCGACGAGGACGAACCTTATGCTACCCTGAGCGCAGTCGACCAGTATGGCGAAGAGCTGGCGCGCGTGCGGGTGGCGCCCAGCTTTAAACTCAGCGCAACATCTGCTTCCATGTGGGTAGAAAATGGCTTTAAAAAGCCTTAAGATTAGCTTAAATGTAACTTAGTTCTTGCAAGCTCTAATGCTTGAATAGAATTAAGATTTCGTTAAATAAACGTGTAAGCGACTGTAACAATCAATCGTGCGGGGCCTGTTTTGACGGGCTCTGCTGTTAAATTGCAATCTCCTCGCGCGGTGTATTCACACCGCTTTTTTTTGATTAAAGGAGGTTTCATGAAAACAGCAAAACGCATCGTAGGCGCAGTAGTTGTGGCTGGCGCAGCCCTGATGGCACAAGGTGCCATGGCAGCGGATATCAGCAATCCGGATGTCGCGCTGGACCTGAGCAGCGGTGGCGACTTCTTCGGCCACCTGATCACCGGCAACAATGCCGGCAACACCTTTGCCGAACGTTACACCTTCACCCTGAGCGCGGGCAGCTCAATCTTTGCCGACACCTTCTCGTCGTCCGGCAATGCTAAAAACGGTCTGGACATTCTGGGCCTGAGCCTGTTCGACGACAACGGCCTGGTGCTGAAAGGTACCCAGCTGTCGACCGGCAAAACCGATCAGTGGGAACTGAGCACCGGCCCGCTGGCCGCTGGCAACTACTTCCTGCTGGTGAGCGGCACCGTGCTGTCGAAAGCCGCTGGCGCCTACACCGGTAGCGCCACCGTGACCGCTGTGCCGGAACCAGCGACCTACGGCATGCTGCTGGGCGGCCTGGGCCTGGTCGGCGCAGTGGCTGCGCGTCGAAAGCGTAAAACCTCGGACGCTGCCTAAGTAGACGTCACCGCGCAAATGCGCAAGCCGGGCAGCGCATGTTGCCCGGCTCTGAGCGCATCATGGCGCTGGCCCAGACCGGGCCGGACCTGCTAGTATTTCCTATGCGCATGTACCGCAATGGCCATAACATAGGAAAATGATGGAAAGTCGACTCTCCCGGCTGGAAGCCGTCCAAACCGTGCTGCTCGAAATCGGGCAGAAATCCAGTAGCTGTACCGATATCAGTGAATTCCTGCAGGCCGTGCATGCCGCGCTGGGGCGCATCATGTATGCGGCCAACTTTTTTGTCGCGTTGAGCAACGAGGACGGCCCGCCGAATCTGGTGCGCTTTGTGTATTACGTCGACGAAGTGGACGAGCCGCCCAGCCGCGACGAGCTGTTTGAGCTGGTGCCCGGCAAGTCGCCCACGGCCGCGGTGATCCTGAACCGCGAAGCCATCATCATGACGGCCGCCGAGCACGTCTCCAAGCGCGAGGACAATGCCAACTTCGGCATCGGCACCATTGCCGAGCACTGGATGGGCTGCCCGCTGCTGGACCAGAACCACCAGGTGCTGGGCGCGGTGGTGATCCAGAGCTATGACAAGGAACACACTTTCAGCGAGGAAGACCAGGCGCTGTTCTCGCTGATCTCGCACCATGTGTCCAGCGCGCTGCAGGGCTTGCAGAGCGTGGACCGGCTGGAGCGCGCGGTACAGGAGCGCACCGCTCAGCTGCAGCACGAGGTGGCCGAGCGCCGCCGCGCGGAAAATATCCAGCGCGGCCTGTACGAGCTGGCCAACCTGTCGGCCACCGCCACCGGCGGCAGCCGCCTGAACATGCGCCTGCACCAGATCATCAGCGAACTGGTGCCGGCCAAGAATTTCCTGATGGCCTTGTACCACCCGGACACCCGGGAAATCAGCATTCCCTATTTTGTCGACGAGAAGGACGAGCAGGTGCCGGTCAAGCGCTTCGATTATGGCGTCGGCATGTCCTCTTACATCCTGCAGCGCAAGCAGGCCATGCTGCTGGACCGCGCCGGCTTCAAGGCGCTGGTGGACAGCGGCGAAATGGAACATCCGCTCGGCAATGTCGATATCCACAGCTGGATGGGCGCGCCGATGCTGCTGGGCGACGTGGCGTATGGCGTGATCGTCGTGCAAAGCTATGACGACCAGGTGCAGTACACCCAGGCCGACCTCGACATCCTGGCCTTCATGGCCAGCCACGTGGCGGTGGCGATCGCGCGCATGCAGGCCGACCGCCAGATCCGCCTGTCGAAAGAACAGCTGGAAGAACAGAATGCCGCGCTGGAAAGCGCGCTGACCTCGCTCAGGGATGCGCAGGGTGAACTGGTGCGGCAGGAAAAACTGGCCTCGCTGGGCCGGCTGGTGGCCGGCGTGGCGCACGAGATCAACACGCCGCTGGGCATCTGCGTGACCGCCACCAGCCACCTGGTGGAGGAACTCAAGCTGACGCGCGAAGACCTGGCGAATGGCACCCTGGATGAGGACGGCCTCAACCAGTTCTTCGACATCATCGACCAGTCGCTCAAGATCATGACCACCAATACCCAGCGCGCGGCGGCGCTGGTGCGCAGCTTCAAGCAGGTGGCGGTCGATCAGTCGTCCGACGATATCCGCAGTTTCAACCTGCGCAAGTACCTGGACGAGGTGCTGCTGTCGCTGCAGCCCAAGCTCAAGGGCAAGCCGATCCAGGTCGAGATCAATTGCGAGGAGCACATCAACATGGCCAGCTTCCCCGGCGCCGTCTCGCAGATCGTCACCAATATGGTGGTCAATTCGCTGGTGCACGGTTTCGAGGAAGGGCAGTCGGGCAAGATCAAGATCAGCGGCAAGGTCGACGGCGACTTTGTCGACTTCGAGTACAGCGACGATGGCGTCGGCATGGACACCAGCACCCTGTCACAGCTGTTCGATCCCTTCTTCACCACCAAGCGCGGCTCGGGCGGCAGCGGACTGGGCGCGCACATCCTGTACAACCTGGTCACGGGCGCGCTGGGCGGCACCGTGAAAGTGGTGAGCGCGCCGGGCATGGGCCTGCATTACAAACTGCGTTTCCCCAAGATCAAGCGCAAGTGACTTCACGGCTGCGGCGGCGCCGGCTCATCGCGGTAGCGCAGCACGAAGGCCGTCAGCGCGAGCGAGTGGTAGCCCCGCGCCAGAGTATGCAGGCGCTCCGCGAAAGGCGCGTAGGCCGGATCGAGCGCCTGCAGGTAGTCGGCCCACTTCCTGATCTCGCGCATGTTGCCGAGCTGCGCCAGTTGCCATAGCGCCTCGATTTCCTGGGCCGGCGGCGCCACCAGGCTGGCGCCATGGTCCTCCACCAGGTTGCCGGGTTGCGCCGGGGCGGCGTCGGCAATCCAGCTCAGCGACAGCAAAGTGCCGATGGTGTGCAGCAGGGCTGCGTGATCGATCGGCTTGACGAGGAAGGCGTTGGCGCCGGCTTCAAAGCAGCGCGATTCATCGTCCTGGCTGGCGCCGGCGGTCACCGCGATGATCGGCGTGTGCGCCGAGGCCGGCATCTTGCGTATGCGCCGCATGGTCTCGTTGCCGTCCAGCAAAGGCATCATGACATCCATGATGATCAGCTCGGGCCGGAAGCTGTCCAGCAAGACCAGGCACTCCAGGCCATTCTCGGCCGCGGCCACGACAAAGCCTATCGAGTGCAGCAAATCCACCAGCATGGCGCGGTTTTGCGGCACGTCATCGACGATCAGCAGTCGCTTGCGTTCGCCTTCGTAGCCGACCATGGCTTGCGCCGGCTGCGCGGCGGCCGGGCTGTTGGCCGCCACCGGCGCCAGCAGTTCGAAGGAGAAGGTGCTGCCTTTGCCCGGCGCGCTGACGACCGCGATGGTGCCGCCCATCAGGCGCACCAGTTGCTGGCTGATGGCCAAGCCCAGACCCGCCCCGCCTTCGCGCCGCTCCATGTTGCCCATTTGCTCGAAGGGTTGGAAAATGCGCCCGAGGTGCTGGGCACTCATGCCGATGCCGCTGTCGGCCACCTCGAAGCGCAGACCGGTGCAGGGTTGGCCGTCATCGACGGCCGGGTCGGGCGCGGACGGCGCCGGCAGCACCCGCAGCGACACCGTGCCGCGATCGGTGAACTTCACGGCGTTGCCCAGCAGGTTGAGCAATACCTGGCGCAGGCGGGTCTGGTCGATGGTGATGGCAGCCGGCAGATCGGCGGCAAGCTGGTAGCTGAAGCTCAGGCCTTTCTCCTCGGCCTTGACGCGCATGATGTCGACCACGCCCTTGAGGAAAACGCTGAGCGAGGTGGCGGCCGGGTACAGCACCATTTTGCCGGCTTCCACCCGCGCCAGGTCGAGGATGTCGTTGATCAGGCTGAGCAGATGCTGGCTGCTCTCGTGGATGGTCGCCAGGCTGGTGGCCTGCTGTTCGGTCAGCGGCTGGCGGTTATTGCGCAGCAGCTGCGTGTAGCCCATGATGGCATTCAGCGGGGTGCGTAATTCATGACTCATCTGCGCGATGAAGTTGCTGCGCTGGTGCGCCAGGCGCAGTGCTTCGGCCAGCGCCGCCTCGCGCGCCGCCTCGGCCGCCTTGCGTTCGCGATCGATGGCGGTCAGGCTTTCCAGGCGTGAATTGCTGGCCGACAGGCTGAAGCGCAAGTGCAGCAGGCCCAGCGACAAGCCCAGCAGGCCGCAGCCGATCCAGGCCGAGACCAGGCCCATCAGAAGATTGGTCTTCGATATCCATTTGCCGCGGAACTTGATCGAGCGCACCTCCATCGTGACCGGTTGCCCGGGAGTCAGCGTGACGGTGGACAGTTCGATCGCCGTGACGTGGTCCAGCCGCGTATAGCTTTGGGATAAAGGCACTTTGCTGGAGCTGCGCCACCACTCCGCCGTGTGCACCACGTTGACCGGAATAGTGAAGACCGGCTGCGGCGGCAATTGAATTTCGGCTTCGTTAAAGCGCTGCGAGTTCCAGTTCCCGACAACGGACAGCTCCGGTTCAAAATTCAACAAATGCAGCTTGAAGACTTTCGGCTCGCCTGCATAGCGCATGTCGAAGGTAATCGTGTCGAACTGGGAAAAGTCCACGCCCTTGGTCGGATCGCCCACCAGAAATTGCATCTTGCAAAACCGATAGACGGCGGCGGCGCCCGGCTGGCACTGCATGATGAGCGCATCGTCGGTGCGTATCAGCGTCGACACCGAATCGCCGTTTAATTCCTTCCTGTCATCCGCCAGCGCGACCGCGTGCGGATGGCGGGGGGAGATCTCCAGCGTCCTGGTCATGCCGAACTGGTGCCAGAGTAACAACGTTGGGGTCGCCACCAGCAACAGGATCACCAGGTAGTAACTGATCAGGGCCGGGCGGGACAGCGTCTGGTTCATGGCAGACCCATGGTTGTAGGAAAAGCATGAGTTTAACGCGAACGCCGCCGGTGTCGCCTGTATCAGATAAGAGCGACCAGCCTTTTGCGAGATTGACTCATGCAACCCATCACCATCCAAAGCTCATCCGGCTTCAACGACGGCACCGACTCCTATCTGGAGCTGTTGCAAAAGCAGCTGGACATGGCCAAGAAAAATGCCGAGGCCATTGATGCCTTGTCGCGCCGCGCCGACCAGGATCAGAAATCCCTGGCGCGCGAACGCGTGGCCGAAATCAAGAAGCAGATCGACGCCCTGCGGCGCATGCTGCTGCTGTTTGGCGGCAAGGACGCCAAGGCTGTCTTGCAGCAGTTGAAAGACCTGGCCAGCCAGCTGAAACAGGCGGCTGGCATCCTGAAGGCGTCACCGGACAGCGCTGCGCCGGACACGGCGGCCAGCGACAATGGCGACGGTTATGCCGCGTATGCCGAGCAACAGGCGTCGGCCGATGCCGATGCCCAGGCCGCCGCCAATCCGTTCCAGATGCCGCTGCCGCCGTTTGATGCCCAGCGCGCGGAAGACGACAAGCAGATTGAATTCGTCACCAACGCGCTGAAATCGCTGCGTGCCATGACCGAACGCATGGTGAAGCAGCAGGAAAACCAGCACTGACTTATTTGGCGCTGGCCGCTTCCTCGATCAGCTTGGCCACTTCGGCCGGGTGCGAGGTCATCACCACGTGCGAGGCGCCGTCAATCACCACCGTCTTTTTCGCATTGGCGCGCTTGGCCATGAAGTCCAGCGCGGCGGCCGGGATATTCTTGTCGGCCTTGCCGTAGACGAACCACGAAGGAATGGTTTTCCAGGCCGGCGCCGGCGAGGCTTCGTTCAGCGCGGCGTCGGTGATCGGACGCTGGCCGGCGGCCATCAGGCGCGCCTTGGCTTCCGGCACGTCGGCGGCAAACTGGCTGTGGAACTTGGCTTGCTGGATGTACAGGTCCTTGCTGCCATCGGCCAGCGCCACCGGCGGCGCCAGCGTCGGGCCGAGCGTACTGCCCGGGAACTTGCCGGCCAAGGCGGCGGCGCTTTCGCCGGCATCCGGCGCAAACGCGGCCACATACACCAGCGCCTTGACGTTGGCGGCGCCGGCGGCCGCCGCGCTGATCACGGAACCGCCATACGAGTGGCCCACCAGCACCACCGGACCGTTCACGCTTTTCAGCACCGAGGCCACGGCGGCGGCATCGGTCTTGACGCTGCGCAGCGGGTTGGCGGCGCCGATGACGGTGTAGCCGTCTTTTTCCAGCTTGGCGGTGACGCCATCCCAGCTCGATGAGTCGGCAAAGGCGCCGTGCACCAGTACCACGGTCGGCTTGGCCTCTGCGGCAAAGGCGGTTGGGAAGGCCAATGCGCCGGCGATCGCGGCGGCGCCGAGAATGAAGCGAGATTTCATGATGTTCCTTTCTGGTCTGGGAAAGCGCCGATACTAGCAGGGAACATCATGCTTTTTTGCTGCCTCCGCCATCAGGCAGAGGCGCGTCCTATCACTTTGCCTTGCTGACTTCCACTTCCCACTCCACGCCGGAATTGATGTTGTTTTTGGCCGCGTAATTGCCCTGGTTGAGGGCGATTGACACGTCCAGCAGGCTGTTCAGGTAGACCAGCGGCTTGCCCTTGGCCACGCCGCCAAAGGTGTGCTCATACGGCGCCACCACGGTGTTGACCAGCTTCTTGTTGTGGAACAGGCGGACCCGCAGCGGCTCGTGCTCCTTGACGCCCAGCTGCTCGAACAGCGCCTTGGGAATATTGGTCCAGACGTTGCCGTACTTGACGTCCAGCACCGGCACGATGCCGCGCAGCTTGCCGTTTTCCAGCACCGCCTTCTGGTACGGGATTTTGATGACCGATGCCGCCGGCAGGGACGGCCCCACCTGCTCGTAGCTGATGCTGCCCGAAGCCAGGCGCGCGCCCACGTAGGCATACACGTCGCGGCCGTGGAAGGTGTACGACTCGCCGGAACCGGCCAGGCGATTGACTTTCTCATCGATCTCGCGCAGCTCGGCCACGCCGTCGCGTTCGGCGATCAGGGTGAACTGGCCGTTGTCCGGACCGACGAAGTAGCGGCCGGCCTTGGTCTTCAGCACCACCGATTTGCGCGTGGTGCCGACGCCCGGATCGATCACCGACACGAACACCGTGCCTTCCGGCCAGTAGTTCGCGGTCTGGAACAGGCGGTAGCCGCCGACCCAGATGTCGTAGTCGGGAATGTTGTGGGTCAGGTCGGCCACGGTCAGGTTGGCATCGACGCCATAGGCCACGCCGCGCATGGCGGAGACGGCGCCGTCCGAGGTGCCGAAGTCGGTTTGCAGCACCAGGGCGTTTTTGGCGGCGCAGGCCGGTGCGGCGAAGGCCACGCTGAGGGCAAGGGCGGTCAACAGTTTTTTCATGGGATTCCTTTAGAAGGTGTAGCGCAGGCGGCCGTAGAAGTATGCGCCATTCACGCCGATCGGATTGATAAAGTTGTAGGGCAGGGCGCCGCCGTAAGTGGCGTTGTTGGTCGCGCGCACGCGCTGCGGATAGCGGTCCAGCAGATTGTCGGCGCCGACCGCCAGCGTGAGCTGCTGGCTGAACTTGTATTGCGCCTCCAGATCCAGCGTCCACACGGCGCCAAAGCGCTGCGCGTGCACGCCGTCGATCACTTCGGCCTGGTCGTCATACGAGAAATCCTTCAGCGGGCCGAAGCGCGTGGCGCGCGCCTGCACACTCCAGCCGGCCGCCTGCCAGTCGGCGCCCAGCACTAGCTTGTTTTTGGGCGAGGCATTGCGGATGCGGAACAGGCTGCTGTCGGTCAGCACGCTCAGCTCCGGATCGATCTTCGCCAGCGCCGCTGAAGTTTGGTGCACGCGGTCGATGCGCGTCTGGTTCAGGTTGAATGCGGCGCTCAGGTTCAGCCTGGCGCCGGTGAACGTCAGGTCGTGGTTCAGCACCGCGTCCAGGCCGGTGGTGGTGGTGTCCAGCAGGTTGGCCAGGTAGGCCACCGACTGGATATCGCTGCGGCCGATGCCGGCCAGATAGGCGGTGGCGGCATCGCTTTGCAGGTCGCTGGTGCGGGTGATGCGATCCTTGATGCGGATGCGGTAGCCGTCCAGCGTGAAGCTGGTGGCACGCGCCGGCTTCCACGCCAGGCCCAGCGACAGGTTGGTGGACTTTTCCGGCTTCAGCGCCTGGGCGCCGAACGCGCGCGCCAGCGGATCGCTGGCCGGCAGCAGCGAGGCGGTCTGCAAACCGCTGCCGTCGCTGTTGAAGTTGAGCGTGGAGAAGCGGAAGCCGGTCTGCACCAGCGCCGGTGCGCGGAAGCTGTTCGATACCGAAGCACGCAACAGGAATTGCTCGGTGAACTTGTAGCGCGCCGACAGCTTGCCGGTGCTGGCGCTGCCGAAGTCGCTGTAGTCCGAATAGCGCGCGGCGGCGCCCACCAGCAGCTGCCTGGTCAGGTCGCTTTCGATATCGGCGTAGATCGAGCGGACATCGCGGCTGCCGTCAAACGCGTCTTGCGGGCGCAAGCCCGGGCCGGCTTGCGCGCCCGGCGGCGCATCGGTGATGGGGCCGGCGGCGTAGGAGGCCGCATCGCCCGGCGCGCTGGTGTAAGTCTCGCGGATATACTCGGCACCGAGCGCCAGGTTGAGCGGCACGCCCCAGTTCAGCGCGCGGGTAAGGTCGGCATTCACTGCGTTCTGGCGATAGTCAAACGTGGCCAGATGGAAGCTGGTCGGGCTTTGCGCGCCGAGCGAAGCGTTGGCCGAGTTGCTCAGGTCATAGTGGAAGATGTTGCTGCCGTGGCGCGCGCTCAGATCCCAGTTCCAGCCGGCGCTGGCCGTGCGCGCGCCGGCCACCACGCTGACGTCGCTGGCGTCGCCATGCGTCACCGGACGGTAGCCGTTCGGGTACAGCGCCAGCACGTTGGACGGATCGCCCGGATAGCGGAAGTAGGCGCTGCCGTCCGACTGGCGCTTGTTGACGGTGGCGTAGGAGTAGGCATCCACACGCTCGCTCAGCGGCAGCAGCGCGTTGTAGAAGGCGTAGTTGTTGTGCGATTGCGCGTCGCCCGATTTGAATACCACCTTGCCGTCCAGCGCCAGATCGGCCGGGGTCGCGTTCCACGAGGTCCAGCCGGCGTCGCTGGCGCCGGCGCGCTGGGTCGGGTTGCGGCTGCGGCTTTCGGCGCCGAAGCGCAAGTAGCCGGCGTCGCCCAGCGGCACGCCGTAGTCGGCGTTGACGATGACGGTCTGGCCGTCGGTCTTGCGTTCGCCGGTCGGTTCGAACTGCGTATGGTTGGCGCCATAGCTGACCGAGGCCGACCCGCCGCTGCGCTGCTGCTTGAGCACGATGTTGATCACGCCGGCCACGGCATCGCTGCCGTATTGCGCGCCGGCGCCGTCACGCAGGATTTCAATGTGGTCGATGGCGCCGGGCGGGATGGCGTTGACGTCCACCGGCACGGTGCCGGCAAAGCTGCTTTCGGTATCCAGCACGGCGCTGGCGTGGCGGCGCTTGCCGTTGATCAGGACCAGCACCTGGTCGGGCGCCAGGCCGCGCAGCTGCACGCCGCGCACCGAGTCGGCAGCGCCGCTGGATTCAATGCGCGGGAAATTGATCGAGGGCGCCAGCGCCTGCAGGGCCGCGCCCACTTCGCCGCTGGACAGGGCGTTCTCGACCTCGCGTGCGCCAAAGCGGTCGATCGGCACTGCCGAATCGAATACGGTGCGGTTGCGCGCGCGCGAGCCGACGATGGTCACTTGATCGATATTCGCGCTGTCTTGCGCGTGCGCGGCCGGCAGCGCGGCCAGCAGTTCAGCCAGCAGCAGCAGGGGCGGGAGGGCGTGTTTGTACATCGTGATTTCCTTGCGTGGTCTGAGGAGACAGACCACGATCTTACGAGCAAGGAAATCTAGTTCCTACGAACAATTGCTAATATGCTTATTCAATCCGGCAAGCGTTCGTTGATGGCCAGCGCTTTGTCGATGTTCTTGATCAGCAGGTCCACATACACCGGATCGAGGTGGTGGCCGGCGACTTCGCGCAGGTGGTCGACCACTTTCTCGATCGGCCACGCATCCTTGTAGCAGCGCTTGTGCATCAGCGCGTCGAACACGTCGGCCACCGCCACGATGCGGGCGTAGTGGTGGATGTCCTCGCCCTTCAAGCCCTGCGGATAGCCGCTGCCGTCGTATTTCTCGTGATGCTGGTGGGCGATCACCGCGGCCGCTTTCAGGATCGGGCGCTGCGAGCCGTCCAGGATGGACAGGCCCACGGTCGGGTGCTGCTTCATGATTTCCCACTCGGCGGCATCCAGCTTGCCCGGCTTGAGCAGCACCGCGTCCGGCGTGGCGATCTTGCCGATGTCGTGCATCGGCGCGGCGTGGCGCAGCACAGCCACCTCATCTTCCGGCAGACCGGCCGCCTGCGCCAGCAGATGGCACACTTCCGACATGCGGCGCACGTGGTTGCCGGCTTCGTTCGAGCGCGACTCCACCACGTCGCCCAGGCGCAGGATCAGCTCGGCCTGGGTGTCGGTGATTTCCTGGTTGAGCAGGATGTTGTCGAAGGCGATGGCGACGCCGGAGCAGAACACTTCCAGCAGCTTGGTGTCGATCTCCGAGATTTCTTCCACGCCTTTCAGCACCAGCAGCGAGGCCTTGCCGCTGTTGTTGGGGAAGTAGCCGATGTAGGTGTCGCCTTCCACGCGCGAGATCTTGTTGCTCTTGGCGGCGTCCAGCTGGGCCATGACTTGCGGCGTCAGCAGCGTGCCTTCCTCGTCGCCGATCTGGGCCAGGATTTCGTAATCGTTTTCGCCGCTGATGGCGGTGGCGCCGCGCAGGCGCAGCAGCATGCTGTGCTCCAGGCGCAGCAAGGCCACCACCTGCTGCAGCAGACCGTTGGCGAAGTCTTTCAGGTTGCGTTGCTGGAAGATGTGGGCCGAGGCGGCGATCACGCGCTCCAGGCCTTCGCGGTAATTGACTTGCGCGCGGTGCGCCTCTTCCACCTTCATGATGTCGCGGTAGGCGCGCAGGGCGGCAAAGGTGGTGGTGAACAGCTTGGTGCGGTCGAGCTCGGTCTTTTCCTTGTAATCGTTGATGTCGTAGTTGACGATCACGCGTTCTTCCGGCGCCTGGCCGGGCTGGCCGGTGCGCAGCACGATGCGGGTGAACTGGTTGTCCAGGTCTTCGCGCATCCAGCGCGCCACTTCCAGGCCGCTGTCTTCCTTTTCCATCACCACATCCAGGAACACCAGCGCGATATCGGTCTCGCGCGCCAGCACTTCCTTGGCTTCGGCGCCGCTGTAAGCGTGCAGGAAGGTGAGGGCGCGGCCGTCGAGGCGGAAGCGGCTCAGGGTCAGCTTGGTGATGTCATGAATGTCCGGTTCGTCATCGACCAACAGGACTTTCCACGGTGCCAACTTGGGCGCAGCTGAGGACAAAAAAGACATATGAACAACTTCCGCAAAATGACACGACTGAGGTGAATTTCCCGATTGTAGTCTGACCCAAAGCCATTAACAACAGGCAATAAATATTCCCGTTGCCTTACACAACACTTCCCCAACTGATTGTACGTCGCAGTGTGGCGCAACGGCGCAGCGTTAGTCTTCTGTAACGCATATGTGCGATCACAACAATACTTCGTTTTTGGCAATATTACTATCTAAAAACAAAGATTTTTGTAAATACGCTGCGGTCAGGGCGCCGGGATGCTCAGCAGGCGGTCGTCGCCGGCGCGCGGCGTGCCGCGGCCGTCGGTGTTGTTAGTGAGCAGGTAGAGCCGGCCGCCGGGTGCGGCCACCACGTCGCGCAGGCGGCCGTATTCCTTGACGTAGAACTCGCTGGCGGTGCTGGTGGCCGACAGCGGCACCTTGCGCAGGCGCTCGCCGCGCAGATTGGCCAGGTAGATGTTGCCGCCGCTGATGGCGATGCCGCTCGGACTGGCGTCGGCGGTCGGCCATTGCTGCAGCGGGTCGGTGTACCTGGCGTCGCCGGCCTTGCCTTCCACCACCGGCCAGCCATAGTTGCCGCCGGCTTTGATCTGGTTCAGCTCGTCCCAGGTGTTCTGGCCGAACTCGGACGCGTACATGGTGCCGTCGCTGGCCCAGGCCAGGCCTTGCACGTTGCGGTGGCCGTAGCTGTAGACATAGGAGCCGGCGTAGGGATTGTCGGACGGGATGCGGCCGTCCGGCGTCATGCGCAGGATCTTGCCGCCCAGCGAACTCAGGTCTTGCGAGCGGCTGCTGTTGCCGGCATCGCCGGTGGAAGCGTACAACATGCCGTCCGGGCCGAAGCCGAGGCGCCCGCCGTTGTGGGTGCTGCCTGCGGGAATGCCGCTCAGCAGCACCTGCGCCGCGCCGAGTTGCGTGGCGCTGCCCGCGCCGCTCAGCGGGAAGCGCGCGATGCGGTTTTCCGTCCCGGCCGTGAAGTAAGCGTACAGATAGCCCTCGCGCACGGCGATGCCCAGCAGGCCGCCTTCGCCGCTGCCGTTCACGCCGGCAATGGTGGCGATGGTGGTCAGGGTGCCGTTTTCCGCCACGGCCAGGACGCGTGAAGTGTCGCGTTCGCTCACCAGCGGGGTGCTGCCATGCAAGGCGATGGACCACGGCACCTTGAAGCCCGAGGCCAGCGTGTCGGGGCCGGCGGGCGTCGGCGTGAGCGGCGGGATCGGTGCGCCGACGCCGACGGAAACCGAGCCGCCGCCGCAGCTGGCCAGATGGATGCTCAAGATGACGGCGCAGGCTGGTTTCCACATGATGGTTCTCCCGGGGAAGGATGCAGCTGCATTATGCCGCCGCATCGGCCGGGGGCGCCGCACGTTAGGGCGCCAGTTTCTCCACCAGAAAATCGATGAACACGCGCACCGGCTGCGGCATGTAACGCTGCTGGCGGAAGATGGCGTGGATTTCCTCCGTATCGCCGGGATTGAATTCCGGCAGCAATTCAACCAGCCTGCCGTCGGCCAGGTCCTGGCCGATGTGGAACAGGGCAAGGCGGCTGATGCCGAGGCCGTTCAGCGTCAGCAGGCGCATGGTCTCGCCATTGTTGGTGAGCATGCCGCCGCCGACTTGCCGGTAGACCGTCTGCCCGTCCAGGCGGAACGGCCACTCGTCGCGCACCCGGCGGAAGTTGAAGTTGAAGCAGCGATGCGTCGCCAGATCGTCGGGATGGCGCGGCACGCCGCACGCTGCCAGATAGTCGGGCGAGGCCACCACCGCCAGCCGGCTGGTGCCCAGCGGACGGGCCTGAAAGCTGGCGTCGGCCAGCGTGCCCATGCGGATGGCCACATCCACCCGCTCGCGCTGCAGATCGACCAGGGCGTCGGTCAGCGACAGGTCGAGGCGGATATCGGGATAGCGCTGGCTGAATTCGGGAATCAGCGGCAGAAACTGGTGGGTGCCGAACGGCAGCGAGACATTCACCCGCAGCGCGCCATGGGCGGCGGCCTTGCCGGTGGCGATGCCTTGTTCGGCTTCCTCGATATCGTCCAGGATGCGCACGCAGCTGTCGTAGAACTGCTTGCCTTCCGTGGTCAGCGTCAACTGGCGGGTGGAGCGTTGCAGTAGCAGCGTTCCCAGCCGCCCCTCTATCCGTCCCACCAGCTTGCTGACGGCGGACGGCGTCAGATCCAGCAGCTTGCCGACGGCCGAAAAACTGCCGCTTTCCACCACTCTGGCAAACACCATCATTTCGCCGCTGCGGTTATCCATATTGACTCATCTGTGAATTGAATTCTTAAATATTATTCCATTGCGATGGATTATCAAAGTAATCGGCACAACGCATACTGCGGCCATTCCAACCCACTTTGACGACCCATCGTGAATTTGAACTTGCAAGGAAAAACCGCGCTGGTGAGCGCATCGACTGCTGGCACTGGCAATGCGATTGCCGTGCAATTGCTGGAAGACGGCGCCAACGTGATCATCAACGGCCGCAGCGAAGCCGGTGTGGCGCAGGCGGTGGCCGCCCTGAACCAGCGCTTTGGCGCCGGGCGCGCCTTGCCGCTGCTGGCGGACATGAGCGTGGCCGGCAGCGAGCAGGTGGCCGCAGCGCGCTATCCGCAAGTGGACATCCTGGTCAACAACATGGGCACGTATGCGCTGAGCGATTTCTTCGCCACCTCGGACGCTGACTGGCAGCGCATGTTCGAGGTCAACGTCTGGAGCGGCGTGCGGCTGGCCCGCACCTACATGAAAGGCATGCTGGAGCGCGGCCATGGACGGGTGATCTTCATTTCCAGCGAAGTCGCGCTGACGCCGATGGCGGCCATGGCGCATTACAGCGCGAGCAAGGCGACCCAACTGTCGATCTCGCGCAGCCTGGCGGAACTGACCAAGGGCAGCCGCGTCACGGTGAACTCGGTATTGCCGGGGCCGACGGAGACGGAAAGCCTGAAAGGCTTCATCTCCTCGGTGAATCCGGACCTGTCGTACGCCGAGGCCGAGAAAAAGTTCATGGCCGAGAACCGGCCGTCGTCGCTGATCTACCGCCTGGCCAAGCCGCACGAAGTGGCGAACGTGGTGGCCTTCCTGGCCAGCGAGCGCGCCGCCGTCATCAACGGCGCCGCCATTCGCGCCGAAGGCGGAACCGTCGCCACCATCGCCTGAGCGTTTCGGTTGCGTTGAATCTAAAGGAGGTCAGCTAACCAAGGCTAGGATTTGTTTAATCTCACGCCTTGGAGGGGCAGAAAATGCTCATCGCCAACTACGACGCCATTCACGCGCAGATTGTCGAACTTCTTGAATCCTCGCGCAGCAGCGCCGCGCGTCATGTCAATTCATTGATGACCCGGGCTTATTGGGAAATCGGTAAGCGTATTGTGGAATATGAGCAGAAGGGCGATCAGCGTGCACTGTATGGCGACCAGTTATTGATAAGACTGTCAGAAGATTTGAGCAAGCGCTTCGGCCGAGGCTTCAGCAGGCAGAACTTGCAGCAGATGAGGAATTTCTATGTGTGCTGGCCGGAAATCTGCCAGACGATTTCTGGCAAATTGGAGTTGCCGTGGTCAGCCTATGTTCGGTTGATGTCGGTTAAGCAGCCTGAAGCGCGGCTTTTTTACGAGTCGGAAGCGCTGAGAAATGGTTGGTCGGTCAAGCAACTGGAGCGGCAGGTGAATAGCCAATTCTACGAGCGCACGGCTTTGTCTGCGAACAAGGGGCGCATGAACAGGCAGGGCGAGCAGACGCGGTCCGAGGATATCGTCACGCCAGAGGAAGCCATCAAGGATCCTTTTGTGCTGGAGTTCCTGAATCTGAAAGACGAGTATTCGGAGTCCGATCTTGAGGAAGCGCTGATTCAGCACATGGCGGACTTTCTGCTGGAACTGGGCGACGACTTTGCCTTTGTCGGCCGGCAGCGTCGGCTGCGGCTGGACGATACGTGGTTTCGCATCGATCTGCTGTTCTTCCATCGCCGCCTGCAGTGCCTGGTCGTTATTGAGCTTAAAACTGGCAAGTTTGATGCAGGTGATGCCGGAAAAATGCACCTCTACTTGAATTATGCTCGGGAGCATTGGACCAAACCCGGCGAGAATCCACCTGTCGGCCTGATCCTGTGCGCGGCCAAAGGCGCGGACGAAGCACGCTATGCGCTGGATAACCTGCCCAGTCAAATCATCGCCGCCGACTACCGCATGTTGCTGCCCGATGAAAAACTGTTGGCGACCCAGTTGCAGCGTTGGCGCGAAAAAAAGCCCGCGAAGCGCTTGGCGCTTGCGGGCTGTGAATTACCTAAGGAATGATGTGGCTCAGAAGCTCAGCGCCGGGAAGCCGGTGATGTAGCCGACCGCCGCGCCGTAACGGTCGCGGTAGTTGGCGCGGATCAGCGGATCCAGCGTGGCTTGCACTTTGCCGTGCAGCGCCGCTTCCCAGTCGCCCGGATGCTGGAAGTTGCTCATGATGTAGGCGAAGCCGTTGATGTCGTCCACCGCGTGCAGACCGGTCGACTCGGCGCCCGACGGCGTCGACAGGATGCGCGTCAGCGCCTTGGTGTCGACGTTGTACGCCCACAGGAAGTTGTTGACGTGGGTGCCGCTGTCCTCGCCAATAAACAGGGTGCGCAGTTTTTCCGAGAACTTGATGTTGTCCGGATTGGCCACTTTGTCCGGATTGGCCAGATTGCCCAGCGCGTCGGCGGTCTTCAGGTCTTCGCTCAGCAGCGCCGGCACGGCAGCCATGTCGACCGGTACCCATTCGCTGTTGATGGCGGCGCCGCTGGTGTCGACCTGGCCGCCCTTCATGTTCAGCGCATACACGGCGCCCGCGCTCGGGCCCTTGATCGCGATGCCGCCCGAACCGTTGGTCATGGCCGAACCGATGGCCGCGATGGCCGAGTAGGCAATCTTGTCCTTGGCGTTGACGGTGGTGCCTTCCATCTTGGTGAAGCCCAGGCTGCCGCCCTTGAAGGCTGCGTAACGGTGGGTTTCCAGGAAGGCTGCGGCCTTTTCCATGCCAGGCTTGATCTTGATCCAGTTGAACTTGCCGCTGAACGGAATCCTGGTGTAGCTGGCGTCGTTCGGATCGGCAGTCTTCACGTCCATGATGTCGGCCGCTTTCAGCTGGTCGGCCAGGGCCTTGATCTCGGCCGAGGTGGCGCTGCCCAGCTTGACCCATGACAGCGTGGCCGAGCCGCCGTTGTCGGTGCTGACCTGGTTCCACTTGGCCACGTACAGGGTGCCGCTGGACAGGTCTTTGGCCTTGTCGGCAACGAACATGAACAGGCCGCCGTTGGTGGCGTCGTCACCCATCAGGGTGGTGCGCTCGTCCGGCATCACCTGCACCAGTTCGTGCGAGATGCGGCCCAGGCAGTAGTGCTTCTTGCACGAACCGGTGCCATCCGGATTGACCGTGATTTCCGGCAGGTGGCCGTAGTGGTAAGGATTGGCCTTGGCGGCGTCGCCGTACAGATTGGTCGAGAAGTTGGCGAACTGGGTGTTGCTGGCGATGGTGGTCGCATCCGGTTCGTACTCTTCGCTCGACAGGTGGGTGTTCCATGGCGAACGGCTGGCGCCGCAGGTGATCCACAGGCCGTTGGCCGGGCTGGTGTCGACGTTGTGGTATTTCACCAGCGTCAGCGCGCCGGTGGTCTTGTCCTGGTCCAGCGTCAGGATGGCGATCGGCGACGGCAGCATGCCATACACCGAATCACCCTTGACGTTGCGGGTGGTGTATTCGAACTGCACCACGGCAAACACGGCGTTGCCCTTGATGTTGGGCACGGTGGTCGATGGCAGCTTGAGCAGCGAGGTGCCGTCCGGCGCGTCCGAGAAGAACTGGCGCGACGACGGATCGGTCTGGTCGAGAATCGGCTTGTTGTTGATGTCCCAGTAGCCGCCGGCCAGGATGGTGCCGCCGCTGCCGTTCGGCACTTGCGCGCCGGTGATGAAGAAGGTCTGGTACGCCAGGTTGTACGGTACGGTCTTGCCGTCCGAGTACAGCGCCTGCATGGCCGAGGCGACGGTGGTGGTGGCCATTTTCGGCGCGTCGGCCAGCGATGGCGCCGCCATGCCGGAGAAGCTCACGGACATCAGCTGGGCGGCCGGGGCGGCGGCGTCGCCGCCACCGCAGGCGGACAGCAGGGCGGCAGTGGCGCTGCCGCCAGCCAGCGGCAGCAAGGGCGCGCCGGCGAGGAATTTGAGGATGCTGCGACGGGAAGTATCGAGTTGCTCGGTCATGGTATGTACCCTGTTGTAGTTTATGGCCGGCCGCAATATTATCGATCTGGTATGACAGGCTTGTGACATGCATGCTGTGCGCCGATTGGTAACAAACTTATTCAGCGCGGGATTTTGGGCGCGAAACGGCCTATATTGTTCATATCCATGCAAAGGGGGGAACGCATCATGCGCCGATTGAACCAAACCGTGCTGGCCGCCGTCGCGGCCTTGCTGGCTTCCAGCGCCGCCCTGGCGCAAGTGTCGGTCAGCTACGTCAAGCCGGAGGACTACACCGACGTGCCGCGCAACGCCATCGAGCGCGAGCGCACGCTGCAGCAATTCAACGAGTACTTCAAGACGCTGGACAAGAAGCTGCCGGCCGGGCAGCAGCTGAAGGTGGAGGTGCTGGACATCGACCTGGCCGGCCGCCTGTATCCGCGCCGCGGCGGCGACGAGATCCGCATCATGAACGGCGGCGCCGACTGGCCGCATGTGCACCTGAAGTACACGCTGGAACAGAACGGCCAGGTACTGCGCAGCGGCGACGAGCAGCTGTCGAACATGAATTACCAGAACCGCTTTGGCGGCTACTTCGACAGCGATCCGCTGCGCTACGAAAAGCAGATGCTGGACGACTGGTTCAACCAGGCCATCGTGCCGAAAGTGGCCAGGCGTTAATCCAGCCGGTTGACCTTGGGGAACTTGGCCAGGAACTCCGGCGGCATCGGCGTGACCTGGCTGGTCTTGTAGTTGAAGAAGACGAAGCCGTACTTGGCCATCGCCACCAGCTTGCCGTCGCGCGGACGGCGGATGCGGAAGATGATGTCGCCGCCGTACTGGTTGAAGTCCATCACGCCGACCTCGAACACCAGCTGGTCGCGCGCATGGGCTTCGGCGCGGTAGGTGGTGGCCAGGTCGGTGACGATGATGCCGATGCCGTCCTGCCCGGTCTCCTGCACGCCGTAGTCGTACAGGAAGCGCGCCCGCGCTTCCGAGATCATGGAAATCATCGAGTCGTTGCCGAGGTGGTTGGCGCCGTTGATGTCGGTCACGCGCACCGTCAGCTGGGTGGAAAAAATAAACAACTCGTCCGGGAAGTCCAGTTTCAAGCGCGCCATGATGCCATTCTCAACAGTGATGCCGTCATTTTAACGCAGGCCGCAATAGCCCTTTAGTGGTACGACCGCGGCCGCAATCCTGTGTACGATCAGCGCATCAACCCTGAAAGGATGCGCGATGATCTACGGTCTTACTTACCTGGGCGTGATCCACACCCTGATTAGCCTGGTCGCGGTGGCAGCCGCGCTGATTGCCTTCGTGCGGCACAAGAACATCGATCCGGCCAGCACGCTGGGCAAGGTCTACATCTGGACCACCGTGCTGACCTGCCTGACCGGCTTTGGCATCTATCAACATGGCGGTTTCGGCAAGCCGCACGCGCTGGGCGTGATCACGCTGGTGGTGCTGGCGCTGGCGTGGCGCATCAAGTCGCCCAAGGTGGCCATCGTCAGCTACTCGCTGACCTTCCTGTTCCACATGATCCCGGCGGTGACGGAAACCACCACCCGCCTGCCGCTGGGCGCGCCGTTGCTGGCCAATGCCGAGGCCCCCGAACTGAAAGCCATTACCGGCGTGCTGTTTGTGCTGTTCCTGATCGGCGTGACGTTGCAGCTGCGGCGCCTGAAAGCGCCGCGGACATAGCTGAATCCGGCCCCGAGTTGCCCCCGCGCGCCGGATTGGAAGCGCGCCATGGGGCGCGCGCTGGCTTAGAGGTTCTCGCTCAGGAAGATCAGCGAGTGGCCGTGTGCCTCGGCGGCGGCGCGCTGATGGTAGGAGCCGCGGTGGTTGCAGTTGAAGCCATGCTCGGCGCCGTCGTAGACATGGATTTCCACCTGCTCGTTGTGGTCGAAGCGTTCGGCAATGCTTTTCACCGCATCCAGCGGGATGTGGCTGTCTTCGGCGCCAAAGTGCATCAGCACCGGCACTTGAATGTCCGGGGCGCGATCGAGCGCGTTCTGAATGCCACCGCCGTAGTAGGCCACGGCCGCATCCACCAGGCCGTTGGCGGCCGTGTGGTAGGACAGGCGGCCGCCGAAGCAGAAGCCGAGCGAGGCCACCCTGGCGTCGCCGACGTGGCTGCGCAGCACCTTGACGGTGGCGGCGACATCCTGCTGGGCCTTGTCGAAGTCGGTGGCCTGCATCAGCGCGTAGGCGCGCTTCCACTGCTCGTCGTCGTAGCCCAGTTCGATGCGCTGGCCCTGGCGCCAGAAGATGTCCGGGGCCAGCACCACGTAGCCGTCGGCCGCATACTGGTCGGCCACGTTGCGGATATGCTGGTTGACGCCGAAGATTTCCTGTAGCAGCACGATGCCCGGGCCCTTGCCGCCGCGCGGCAGCGACAGGTAGGCGCCGAACTTGCCGTCAGCGGTTTCGATATCGATCCATTTGGAGTTGGTTTCCATGCTGTTCCTTGATGGGTGGTCCAGAAAGCGGCATCGTACTCCGTTTTGCGCGCGCTTGCAGCGCCGCTCAGTTATACACCTCGCGCCGGTAGACCACCGGACCGGAGCGGTAGACGCCGAAGGTTTCGCGCCCGGTGGTGCTGGGCAGGTAGGGAATCAGGTGGGCGTTGCTGTCGTTGATCAGCTGCACATCGACGGTGCCAATGCTGGAGATGTTCGGCGCAGCCAGCTTGAAGCTGCCGACGCCTTTGGTGATGGCAAGGGTCGCATTGGCGTCAGCCAGCCTGGCCGAGCCCAGGCAACTACCGTCGGCGGCCTTCAGTGCTTTCTGGCAGTTATAGAATTTGATATACAAGCCGGTCTTGCCAATGCCGCTGCCATTGGCCAGCGCATTGAACACATAGCCGGCCGGCATGTAGTACTGCGCCATGACTTTGACTGGCAACGCTGCGTTGGGCGAGCCGTAAGTATTGGCGACCAGCAGACGTCCGCTCACGACATTCAGGGGCGCCTCCACCGAGTCCGCTGCCACGGTGCGCTTGGAGCTGACGCCGTCCGCGTCGGACGCGCGCAGGTAGATGGTGGCCGGCAGGACGTTGGCCGGGTACGCCGAGGAAAACTTGAAGACTGGCAGGTTGGCGGCGCTGCCTGCCGGCGGGGGCGTCAGCAAGCCGATACCGGAGGCAGGCACGCCAGGCGCGTCGGCCGGGAAGGTGAAGCGCACGGCGCTGGCGCCGCCGCTCCAGGTAATGGCCTCGTCGGCGGCGTTGACCGGCGTAGCGCCGCCTTTGCTGCTCATGGCGCTGATGGCGATGACTTTGGCCAGCGCGCCGAAATAGTTGTTGGTCAGCCCACCTGCTTTGTTGTAGGCCAGCACTTTCACAAAGAACGCCTGATTCGAGTGGATGAAGCTGCTGCCGGCGCCGGTGTATTTGCAGGGATTGACGCCGTCCACCAGGTTGGTGCAATCCATATGCGTGTTGGTGCCAACCAGCTTGATTTCATCGGCCGTCATCAGTGCGGTATCGAAGTGGTCGGGAATGAAGCGGCTGACGAACTGGGTGCCGGTGGGCTGGAAGCTGGCCAGCGGCTGGCCCAGGTAATAGCCGTTGCCGCTGGTGCCATCGTCCAGCGCGGTGGTCAGTTTGAGGTAGCCGACATTGTCAAAATTGGCGGTCGTGCCGCTGCCGCCTCCCAACGCAGGCAAGGTGTAGCTCAGCGCGCCATGGCTGCCGGTGCCGGTCGGCACTGGTACTTCGGTCGGGTTGTTGATGCTGGCCGCGAACTTGACCTTGGAGGCCGGGCTTTCCTTGCCGAAGTTCGGTGTATTCCCGCCGCTGGTGTTGACGGCGGTGACCGTGAGCTTGAACGATTCGCCAGCCTTGGCGAAGACGTTGGTCGGCACCGCGGTCGCCACGTCCGGGCCGATGCTGGCTGTTGCGCTGTCTGCCTTGATCAGGAGTTTCGCCGGCGCGGCGATAAAGTCGCCGTTGCCGGTGGCGTTGAATCGGGGCGTGGTATAGCTGGCGCTCAGGCCGACCTTGCCGACGTCGGCGTACTGCAAACTGGTGGTGGCCTTGCCGTTGCTGTCAAAGGTGAAGGGCACGCTGACGGTGCTGCCGAAAGCATTCGCACCGCAGCTGACGCTCTTGGCCCCCATGCCGACCGCGACGGTGCCGCTGGCGGGGTTCTGGTAGCTGCAGGCCATGTCGATATCGACGGTCTGGTTGCTTACCAGTGGAATGCAACTGGGCGCACCGGGCGAGGCGGTCAGCGCCTGCAGCGTCACCAGCGCGCCGGACGCCATCGACACGTGTTTGGTGCCAGTCACCGTCAGTCCGGTGCTTTTGAATTCCATATCGCACGCCGCGCCGCTGCCGCTGTTGACGCAGGTGGTGGCATTGCTGACGCCACTGGCGGCGGCCGACAGGGTGTAAACCTTGGCGACATTGGCTTCCACCGTGGCCGCGCTGTTCACGCCGCCGCTGATGGTGAAAGTCTTGCCGCCCGGCTGCAGCGTGACATCGACATTGCTGCTGTAGTGCGGCGCCGTGCAGGTGGCGTTGGCGCAGGCGGTGACGGTCACGGTCTGCGGCTGGCAGGTCAGCGCGCTGCCGCTGTGATTGATCTGGAAGTGGTGCGGCACACCGCCGCTGGCCGGGCCGCAGCGTGGCGTGTAGTCGTAATACTGCGGCTTGCTGACGCAGCTGCAGGGCACCGACCCGCTGAGGGCGCCGGTGCAGGTGATGGTGCCGGTCACGCTGTTGTTCCAGTCGATATAAATCGCATTGACCGCCGCATTGCCATTGATGACGGCACTACCGGAGTGGGTAGTGACGTTGCGCGCCTTGAGATCGCCATTGATGGTGCTGCCCGATTCCATGTCGACGTCACCGCTGATGGTGGTGGCGCCGTTGATGACCGCGCCGGACGCGCGCATGTTCAGCGTGGCGGCGTTCACCGTGCCGTTGACCGTGTTGCCGCTGCCGATGTCGAGCGTGCCGCTGGTGGAGATGTTGCCGGTGACGGTCGAGCCGGAGGCATTCAGCGTGACCTTGGGCGCGGTGATATTGCCCGACACCGAGCTGCCCGAGGCCAGGGTGAACGCCACGCTGGCCGTGACCGAACCATTCAGCGTGACCGGGCTGGTGGTGGTGATGGTGGTGCCGCTGATGTTGCCGCCCACCGTCAGATGGGAGCCGATGTCGATGGTGGTGCTGGCGGTGATCGCGCCGCCGATGGTGCCGGGCGAGCCGGTCTTGACCGAGCCCGCGTTCAGGTTGCCATTGATGTTGATGGCCGAGCCCAGGTCGGCCAGGCCGGTCACGCTGACCGAACCGGTAATGGTATCGCCCGAGTTGGTGCTGATACTGGCCGCCACCACCGAGCCGTTGATGGTGGTGCTGGAGCCCAGCTTGAAGCTGCCGCCGGCCGTGAGCGTGGTGCCGCCGGTGCTGACATTGGCCGGATTAATGCTGGACAGGTCCATGTTGCCGCTGGTTTGCAGCGCGCCCGAGCCGCTGATGCTCAGGCCCTGGTTGTAGCTGGGCGAGAAGCTGGTCATCACCACCGTATAGCCGCTGGCAATCACGGCCACATCGGTGGCGCCCATGGCGAAACTATTGGTGCAGTTATAGGTGCTGGCGTTGAGCGTGCAGTTGCTGACGGCGCCGCCGTTGAAGTTGACGTTGGCGGCGGACGCAGCGGCCGCCGTCAACATGGTCAAAACAATAAGCCACACGGATTTGAATTTCATAGTTCACCTGAACATGTCTGCCTGAATTATAGGCGGACATCCTCAGTTTCCGTGTGGCAGTTTTTTAACGCTTGACCTTGCCGAACGGATCGCCGGCCTTCCAGGTCTGCATTTTCGGCGCGTTGGCCACTTCGTAGCCCAGGTTGAGCGTGAATTGCGCTTGCTGCACCATGCCGGACAGGTCCCAGTCGGCGTGGTACTGGTCGGACGGCTGGTGGTAATCTTGTTTAAATGCCACCAGACGGGCGCGCGATTTTTCCTGATCCTTGATGAAGTCGAAATAACCGTCGCCTGAAAACACCGCCGAGCCGACATTGAACGCCGGCACGCCAGCCTTGGCAAAACTGAAATGGTCGGCGCGGAAGTAGGCGCCGGACAGATCCGGAATCGCGGGTGCCAGCTTCAGTCCCATGCGTTTGGCCACCACGGCGGCGGCATCGTACAGACTGCTGCGCTCGGCGCCGGCGACGCCGATGTCGCGCGTCTTGCCGACGAAGTTCATTGAATCCAGGTTGAGGTCGGCCGTGGTTTTATCCAGCGGCCAGGCCGGATTGCGCATATAGGCGCTGCTGCCGAGGAAGCCGGTTTCCTCGCCGGCCGGCCACAGGAACACCTGCGCGCGCTTGGCCGGATGCTGCACCGCCGCCTGCGCCATGGCCAGCAGGGCTGCCACGCCGGAACCGTTGTCGATGGCGCCGTTCCAGATATTGTCGCCTTGCTTGCTCTCGTCGATACCGAGATGGTCCCAGTGGGCCGAATACACCACCGCCTCCGACTTCAGCCTGGGATCGGTGCCGGGCACGATGCCGACCACGTTGTATTGCTCGATCTGGCGGATCTTGCTTTTGACTTCAGCATGCATCTTCAGCTTGAGGTCGACCGGACGGAAGTCGCGGCGCTCGGCTTGGGCGCGCAGGGTGTCGAGATCGAAGCCGCCAGCGGCGAACAGGGCGCGCGCGGTGTCCTCCTGCAGCCAGCCTTCCAGCGGATTGCCGCTGCCGGCCAGGTGGAAGCGCTCGTGCGAGAAGCTGGTGGCCGGCACGCTCCAGCCATAGGACGCGGACGGCGTGGTGTGGATCAGCAGGGCGCCGGCCGCGCCCTGGCGCAGCGCTTCCTCGTACTTGTACATCCAGCGGCCGTAGTAGGTGTAGGCCTTGCCGCCAAAGCGGTTGGGTTCTTCGGCGGTCGGCTGCGGATCATTGACCATCATGACCAGGATCTTGCCCTTGACGTCCACGCCCTTGTAATCATCCCACTTCTCTTCCGGGGCGACGGCGCCGTAGCCGACAAAGACCAGCGGCGCATCGATGGTGATATCTTCCTTGCCGCCCATGGTGCCGATCAGAATCTCGCTGCCGGTGGCCGGGGTGAGAATCTTGCCGCTGTCCGAGGTAAAGCGGGCGAAGCTGCCCGGCAGCAGCTTGCTGCCTTCGGCCTTGACCAGCTGGCGGTAGGTGCCGTCGGCCAGCGGCTTGAGGCCGAGGACCGCGGCCTGCGTCTCCAGGTAGCGCACGGTCAGGTCGCCGCCGCGCTGGCCGGTGCCGCGGCCTTCAAACAGGTCGTCGGCCAGCAGCGACAGGTGGGCGCGCAACGGCGCCTCGGCCACCACCGGTTGCTGGGCGTGGGCTTGCAGAGTGAGGCCCGCGGCGAGGGCGATCAGTGGAAGACGCATATTTACTCCATGGTGTGATGCAGAAGGCGGTAATCTTACTGTAAATCACACAAACAAAGGAGACCTATGAAAACCATCATCATCACGGGCGCATCGGACGGCATCGGCGCGGAAATCGCGCGTCAGCTGGCGCGCCGGCACGGCGCTGGCGTGGCGTTGGTGCTGGCTGCGCGCAATGCGGCCATGCTGGAGCAGGTGGCGGCGCGGTGTGCGGCGTCCGGCGCGCAGACGCTGGTGGTGCCGACCGATGTGGCGCAGCAAACACAGTGCGTGGCCCTGATCGCGGCGTGCGTGCAGCGCTTCGGCCGCATCGATGCGCTGGTGAACAACGCCGGGCGCTCGGCCCATGCGCTGTTCTCGGAGGTGGAAAACCTGGCGTGGTACGAGGAACTGATGCGGATTAACTTGTGGGGCAGCGTGTGGTGCACGCATGCGGCGCTGCCGTATCTGAAGCAGGCGCGTGGCAGCATCGTGGCGGTGTCCTCGCTGGCGGGGCTGGTGGGCGTGCCGGGACGCACGGCCTACAGCGCCACCAAGTTCGCCATGGGCGGCTTCTTTGAAGCGCTGCGCATCGAGATGAAGCCGCACGGCGTGAGCGTGACCATCGCCTATCCGGGTGTGGTGGCGACCCAGATCCGCCATCGCGGCTTCAACGCGGCTGGCGGTGCGCTAGGCAGCAGCAGCCTGAAGGAGGACAAGGCGATGTCGGTGGAGCAGTGCGCGTCGCTGATCGTGGAAGGCATGACGTCGCGCCGGCGCGAGGTGGTGATGTCGGCCAAGGGCAAGCTGGGGCGCTGGCTGAAACTGATCGCGCCGGGGCTGGTGGAAAAAATGGCGCTGGCGGCGCTCAAGGACCAGATTCGGGGTCAGCTCTGACATTCGGACAGCGCAGCAAGACGTTTGAGAAATATCAATGCGTCCTTAAATTTCGCTGTCCTGGCAGACTGCGAAGTCATCTTCGATTTTTATAGACGTGCTTTGATATTCATCAATTGTGCGAAGTCCGTGTCCGAATGTCAGAGCTGACCCCGAATCTTGTTGATTGTAAGCATTTGTAATAGCCGTCAACTCCGCTGTGGCGGGTCGCGTTTTTTGCTCATGCGACACGGGAATTGTCCCGATGCCGAAACCCCGAAAAGGAAAACATCATGACCAAAGTAATCGCTTCTCTGATCGCCGGCCTGTTCGCAACCGCAGCATTCGCTCAAGCGCCTGCGACCGCTCCTGCCGCTCCCGAAACCAAGCCTGCAGTGGCGGAAAAAACCGAAGCGAAGCCCGCCGCCAAAAAGAAAGTCCATCACGCGGCCAAGAAGGAAGTCAAAGAATCCAAAGCGGCAGAAGCCGTCGCCGCAGCACCCGCAGCCAAGTAAGTAACGATATAAACGATATAAATTATTCTTAAAAGGACTGAATCATGAAAAAAGTAATCGCCACCCTGATCGCCGGCCTGTTCGCTTCCGCTGCTTTCGCTCAAGCACCTGCCGCTTCGGCTGCAGCCTCGGCTTCGGCCGCCGCTTCGACGCCAGCCGCCTCGGCACCAGCCGCTTCGGCACCTGCCAAGAAGGCGACGCACAAGAAGGCACACAAGGCCAGCGCATCGGCTTCTGCCTCCGCTTCGGCACCGGCAGCTTCGGTCCCGGCCCCGGCAGCTTCGGCGCCTGCAGCCAGCAAGTAAGCCCATAAGCAGCGCTCGTGCCTGACGTGCCGCCCCGGACCCTCCGGGCCTGGGCGGCGCAAGAGGGAAGACGGATTCCAACTCCGTCTTTTCTGCATTTATCGATTCAGTTCCGCCAGCAGCGCGCGATGGAAGGCTTCCGGATCTTCCATCTGGGGCGCGTGCCCCATTCCTTTGAATTCCACCAGCCGCGCCTGCGGGATCTTGTTGGCGGTTTCCTTGCCCAGTAGCTGGTAGCGGCCGATCCTGGCTTTCACTTCCGGCGGCGCCACGTCCTTGCCGATGGCGGTGGTGTCGGCATCGCCGATCAGCAACGTGGTCGGCACTTTCAGCAGCGGGAATTCATACACCACCGGCTGGGTGAAGATCATGTCGTAGATCAGCGCCGAGTTCCACGCCACCAGTTGTTTGCCCGGACCGTTATTCAACCCGGCCAGCATGTCCACCCATTTTTCGTATTCCGGCTTCCAGTTGCCGCCGTAGTAGGTGGCGCGTTCATAGGCGCGCACGCTGTCGGCCGACAGTTTCAGTTCGCGCGCATACCACTGGTCGACGCTGATCGGCGGCACGCCCAGCGCTTTCCAGTCTTCCAGCCCGATCGGGTTGACCATCACCAGCCGCGTCACGGCGTCGGGGTACATCAGGGCGTAATGCGTGGCCAGCATGCCGCCGGTGGAATGGCCGACCACGATGGCTTGCTGGACGCCGAGGTGTCTCAGCAGGCCGTTGGTGTTGGCGGCCAGTTGCTGGAAGCTGTACTGGTAGTGCGCTGGCTTGGATGAGGCGCAGAAGCCGATCTGGTCGGGCGCCACTACGCGGTAGCCGGCCCTGGTCAGCACGCTGATGGTCTGCTCCCAGGTCGCACCGCAGAAGTTTTTGCCGTGCAGGAGGACGGCGGTCTTGCCATTGGCCGCGGCGGCCGGCGCGACGTCCATGTAGGCCATTTCCAGGTTGACGCCCTGGGAGGCAAAACTGTATTTGTGCAGCGGGTGCGGATAGGCGAAGCCTTCCAGCTGGGGGCCGTAGCTGGCGGCCGCCGCCGAACCGGCGAGGAACAGGGTGGCAAGCAAGGGACGAATCATGGAAAACTCCTGAAAAGCGTGCATTTGGAGGTTAATTCTGGCAAAAAAACACTGAGTTGGCCCAGACAGAGTAAACTACGCACCAATTTCTTTCGCAATTAGGCGATTCGAACAATTTTTGTGAGTGACGCCATGTCTGCCTCCCCAGTATCCCCAATTGCCCTTTTTTCCGACCTCGATCTCGGCGCGCCGCTGTTAAAAGCGCTGAATGATGTCGGCTATGAGTCGCCATCCCCGATCCAGGCGGCGACCATCCCGCTGCTGCTGAATAACCAGGATGTGCTGGGCCAGGCCCAGACCGGCACCGGTAAAACCGCCGCCTTCGCACTGCCGATCCTGGCGCGCATCGATATCAAACAGAGCGCACCGCAGGCGCTGGTGCTGGCGCCGACCCGCGAGCTGGCGATCCAGGTGGCCGAGGCGTTCCAGACCTATGCCGCCCACATTCCCGGCTTCCACGTGCTGCCGATCTACGGCGGCCAGAGCTACGGCCCGCAGCTGTCGGCCCTGCGCCGCGGCGTGCACGTGGTGGTCGGCACCCCTGGCCGCGTGATCGATCACCTGGACAAGGGTTCGCTCGATCTGTCCAAACTGAAAACGCTGGTGCTGGACGAAGCCGACGAAATGCTGCGCATGGGCTTTATCGACGACGTCGAGCGCATCCTGCAGGAGACGCCGGAATCGCGCCAGACCACGCTGTTCTCGGCCACCATGCCGTCGGCCATCCGCCGCATCGCCAACACCTATCTGCGCAATCCGAAGGAAATCACGGTGGCGGCCAAGACCGGCACCAACGAGAACATCCGCCAGCGCTACTGGCTGGTGTCCGGCATGCACAAGCTGGACGCGCTGACGCGCATCCTGGAAGCCGAGAACTTCGACGGCATGATTATCTTCTCGCGCACCAAGCTGGGCACCGAGGAACTGGCGCAGAAGCTGCAGGCGCGCGGCTTCTCGGCGGCCGCCATCAACGGCGACATCCAGCAGGCGCAGCGCGAGCGTACGGTGCAGATGCTCAAGGACGGCAAGATCGATATCCTGGTGGCCACCGACGTCGCCGCCCGCGGCCTGGACGTGGAGCGCATTTCGCACGTGGTCAACTACGACGTGCCGCACGATCCGGAAAGCTATACCCACCGCATCGGCCGCACCGGCCGCGCCGGCCGCAGCGGCGAGGCGATCCTGTTCATCACGCCGCGCGAAAAAGGCTTGCTGAAGATGATCGAGCGCGCCACCCGCCAGCCGATCGGCCAGCTGGAGCTGCCGACCATCCAGGCGGTGAACGATGTGCGCATTGCCCGCTTCAAGCAGCAGATCACCGATACCCTGGCCGAGGGCGGCCTGGAACAGTTCCAGTCGCTGATCGAGGACTTCGAGCAGGAGCACAATGTGCCAGCGGTGGAAATCGCCGCCGCGCTGGCCAAGCTGGCGCGTGGCGACGTGCCGCTGCTGCTGGATAAAAAGCAGCAGACCCAGTGGGAAGAGCGTCCGCCGCGCCAGAGCGTTGACCGTCCGGAGCGCGCCGAGCGGCCGGAGCGCAGCGAGCGTTTCGGCAAGAAGGAACGCATGCCGCGCGAGTCCGAGCCGGGCATGCGCACCTACCGCATCGAGGTCGGCTACCAGCACGGCGTCAAGCCGGGCAATATCGTCGGCGCCATTGCCAACGAGGGCGGCATCGACTCCAGGAACATCGGCCGCATCGAGATTTTCGATGACTTCACGGTGCTGGACATGCCGGACACGCTGAGCAAGGAAGCGCTGGAGCTGATGGCGGGCATCCGCGTGGCCGGCCAGGCGCTGCGCATCAGTGTCGATGGCGAGGGGGCGCCGCCTCCGGCCGCCGCGCCAGCCGCCGCCAAGCCGGCGCGCGCCGACAAACCGGCCAAGGCGGCCGGCTCGCCGCTGGACCGCGCCGTGCGCGCGGCCGCCGACGATAGCGACGAGGCGCCCGCCAGGAAGAAAAAGGAAAAGCCAGGCAAGCTGGCGGTGCCGATGTCGGCGTTCCGGGTGGAGGTGGGCCGCAACCATGAGATCACGCCGGCCAACATTGTCGGCGCCATCGCCAACGAGACCGGGCTGGAAGCCAGGTACATCGGCCGCATCGAGATCTTCGACGACCACAGCATGCTGGAACTGCCGGACGGCATGCCGGACGATATGTTCCGCAACCTGGGCAAGGTGTGGGTGGGCGGCGCGCAGCTGAAGATCAGCCATGCCGACCGCATGCCGCCGGAGTCGGCCAAGCACACGCCGCCCAAGAAGCCGGCGCCGGGCGCCAAGCCGAAGAAGAAGTATTGATCACCACGGGGCCGCAAGGCCCCGTTTGCTTTCCCCATGCTGGTGCTGCATTGCACCAAAAGCAAGCTTGGCGGGCCGCGTCCGCCGCGGCTTCCATAGCGGCAGGGCGGCTGGCCCACTTATTGCATATGTGATAGCACAATCGTGATAAGTGGCGGCAGCATCAGCGCCTTCAACCTGGAGACGTTACGCATGGGAGCATGGCAATGACTTCATTCAGGAAGCTGTGGACGACCTTGGTTGATTCGATCAAGCCGCAAATGCTGCGCGAGGCGAATCCGGCCGGCTTGCACTCGATTTATGTCGATACGCGGCCGTTTAATGTCTCCTCCTTTTCCTCGCGGGAGCGCTAATGCTGCTGCGCAACGACCTGCTGCACTATACGCATCCGTCGCCGCGCACCGTCCGCATCCTGTGGATCGCTCCCGAGCAAAACCACGCCTATGTCTTTGACGTGGCGGCCAGTTCGGCGGAGGTGGAGCTGATCCAGCTGTCGGCGCTGCACGCCGACATCCAGGCCGGCCACGCCAGCGTGCTGCCGGCCGACCCTTACCTGGTGGTGGTCAGCCAGGAGCTGCTGCCGCCCAAGCACCTGCAACTGCGCGCCCGCGCGTGGGACATCATCGCCGGGCTGGTGGCGCAGGAGCCGCAGATTTATGAGGCGCGCCTGCGCGGCCCGCTGATCGCCCAGGCCACGGCGCAGCACGGCGTCTCGCATCCCACCATTTACCGCTATTTGCGCCGCTACTGGCAGCGCGGGCAGACGCCCAATGCGTTGCTGCCCGATTACAGCAACTCCGGCGGGCGCGGCAAGGTACGCCAGTCCTCGGCCGGGGTGAAGCGCGGCAGGCCGCGTAAAAACGGCACCGAGGCCGGCCCGGGCCTGAACGCGGACGAGGAGATCCGCCGCGTGTTCCGCGTCGCCACGGCGCGCTATGCGGCCGCCCATGCCAAGTTCTCGCGGCTGGGGGCGTACCAGCAGATGCTGGCGGATTTCTTTGTCGAGCGCCGCATCGACGCCGACGCCGGCCGCGTGCTGACCACGCCGTCCGGCCTGATGAAGGCGGTGCCGACCTTTGGCCAGTTCAATTACTGGCTCGATCATGATGACGACCGTCCGCCCGAGGTGGCGCGGCGCGCGGCACGCGCGCTGCCGGCCATGCTGCAGGCGGCGGCGCCGGCGCTGGCGGCGTCCGCGCTGCCGCCGGGGCGGCCCGGCGACGGCTTTTATCTGGACGCGCTGCGCGCCGA
Source organism: Duganella sp. (assembly GCF_039595735.1). Lineage (NCBI taxonomy): Bacteria > Pseudomonadati > Pseudomonadota > Betaproteobacteria > Burkholderiales > Oxalobacteraceae > Duganella > Duganella sp. Next base: position 120,315 of record NZ_JBCNLB010000012.1, on the reverse strand, counting down.
GGTGCAGCTGGTGTCGCGCGCGGACCGCAATCAGGCCATCGGCCGCCCGCTGATCTATGTGGTGACCGACGTCTTCAGCCGCATGGTGTGCGGGGTGTATGTCGGCCTGGGCGAGGTGCACTGGTCGCAGGCCATGCTGGCGCTGGCCAACTGCGGCGCCGACAAGCAGCACTACAGCCAGCGCTATGGCCGCAACATCGACGCTGACCAGTGGCCGTGCCGTCATCTGCCGGAAGCGCTGCTGGCCAATGCCGCGCTGACGCTGGGCTGGAGCGGCGATACGCTGCTGAATAATTTCAACCTGCGCAGCATGGCGGTGGAGCAGGGGCCGGACGACTGGCGCGCGGTGCTGGAAAAGCGCTTCCGCCTGCTGGCGCCGGGCATGCCGAGGGCGTCGTGCCGGCTGGATGGCGTGCTCGATGTGGAACAGTTCACCCGCATCGTGATCGACTGCATCCTGTATTACAACGGCCGCCAGCAGCTGGCGCATGCCGGCAACGCCACCCCGCGCCAGTTGTGGGACTGGGGGCGCGAGCATCGCGGCGGCGGCCTGAAGATCTATCCCGAGCAGCTGCTGCGCTGCAGCCTGATGCCGGTGGCGCAAGCCAGCGTGACGGCCGAGGGCATCGCCCTGTTCGACAGCCTGTACACCTGCGCCCGCGCCATCAACGAGCGCTGGTTCGAACGGGCACGCCTGCGCGGCAGCTGGAGCGTCAAGCTGGCCTATGATCCGGCCAATCTGGATATGGTGTATCTGCTGGACGCGGCCGCGCCGCTGCAGTTCCAGGCCTGCCACCTGGCCGAGGCCAGTGCCGCGCACCAACATCTGTCGGCAGCAGAAATCGCGCGCTTGCCGCGCACTCAAAAAGCGCTTCCCGGCGCGGCCTTACGTAGCACTACGCAGGGCTTCCGCAGTCTGGTCAACTGAGCGGCCCATAAATAAAGTCCTTGCGCCTGCGGCCCCGCCGCGGGCGCATGTAAGGACATAGATACAAATACGTGAAACAGGTTTATTTTTTGTCCATGCAGTGGCACGCCGTTTGCTAAAGAGGAACTATGGGATCGCAAGTCTCCCAAGGATCTTTCAGCAGACTGGTGAGGAAGCAGATGGATAGTAAAACAGTAAAACCGTATAAATCGTTTAGTTCATTTACGAGGAGGGATTTTCTGTATCGGGCCGCGGCGGTGGGCGGCACCGGATTGCTGTTGAATACCATGAATGCGTGGGGCATGGGGATTGCCTCCACCGCTTCCGCGCCGCCGGCGCTGAGCGGCAGCGGCAAAGGCAAGAAGGTGCTGATACTGGGCGCCGGCCTGGCCGGCATGACTGCCGCCTTCGAGCTGGAAAAGCTGGGCTACAAGGTGCAGATCCTGGAAGCGCGCGCGTTTGCCGGCGGCCGCTGCCAGACCGCGCGCAAGGGTTTCAGCCTGACCGAGTTGGGCGGCGAGAAGCAGACTTGCGCCTTCGATGACGGCCATTACATCAACCACGGCCCATGGCGCATTCCGCTGCACCATCAGTCGACGCTGCACTACACCAGGCTGTTCGAGGTCCCGCTGGAGGTGATGATCAACGATAACGATCACGCCTATGTGTATTCGGAAAACGCCGGGCCGCTGGCCGGCAAGCGGGTGCGCATCAAGGAAGTGAAAGCCGATATGCGCGGCCATGTGGCCGAGTTGCTGGCCAAGTCGGTCAAGAATCACGCGCTCGATCAGGAACTGAGCGCCGATGATCAGCGTCTGCTGCTGGACTATCTGCAGCACGAGGGCGCGCTGTCCGCCGGCGACCTGCAGTACAAGGGCCGCAGCGGCCGTGGCTGGGCGGTCAATCCCGGTGCGGGTGCGAACCCCGGCACGCCGTCCGACCCGCTGGGCTTCAAGGATTTGCTGGCGTCGAAGCTGGGCAACGTCTACAGCGCGGTGCAGGACTTCCCGATGCAGAACACCATGTTCCAGCCGGTGGGCGGCATGGATGCCATCGCCAGGGCGTTTGAAAAACGCGTCGGCAGGAATATCCGCTACAAGGCCGAGGTACAGACCATCCGTCAGAACGACAAGGGGGTGACGGTGACTTACAAGGACACCGGCACCAGCAAGGTCAGCGCGATCAGCGCCGACTACTGCCTGTGCGCGATACCGCTGTCGGTGCTGCGCCAGATCGATACCGATTTCTCGGACAAATTCAAGAAGGCCGTGGCCGCGGTGGCGTATGCGCCGGTGGGCAAGATCGGCCTGCAGATGAAGCGCCGCTTCTGGGAGGAGGATGACCACATCTACGGCGGCCACATCATGACCGACCTGAAAGGCATCAACACCATTTCGGTGCCGTCGTATGGCTTCCAGAAGAAGAAGGGCGTGCTGCTCGGTTATTACCAGTACCAGACGCAGGCCATTGAAATCAGTGCGCTGTCGCCCAAGGAACGCGCCGAGTTCGCACTGGCGGCCGGCCAGAAGATCTTCCCGCAATACACCGAGAGCTTCGAGACGGCGTTCTCGGTGGCGTGGCACCGGGTGCAGTACAACCTGGGCGGCTGGGCCGAGTGGACCGAGAAAACCCGCGCCGCCGCCTATCCGACGCTGCTGGAAGGCGAGGGCCGCATCCTGCTGGCCGGCGAGCACCTGAGCTATCTGACCGGCTGGCAGGCCGGCGCCATCGAATCGGCATGGCAGCAGATCGCCAAAATCCATGAAAGGGCCAGCGCATGAAGCAGCTTTTGATGACGGCGCTGGCGGCGCTGACGGCGTTGGCCGCGCAGGCGCAGGCGCAGCAGACGGACGGCAAGGCGCTGTTCCTGAAGAACTGCGCGGCATGCCATCAGCCGACCGGCAAAGGCATACCCGGCGCCTTCCCGGCGCTGGCCGGCAGCAAGTTCGTGCAGGGCAAGGGCAGCGAGGTGGCGACCGTGCTGCTGAAGGGGCGCGGCGGCATGCCGGATTTCAGCGAGTCGCTGAGCGACCGCGATATCGCCACCGTGCTGACTTTTGTGCGCTCCAACTGGGGCAACCAGGCCGATGGTGTGAGCGAGGCCGATGTCGGCGCGCTGCGCACCGCGCTGGGCGTCGACCCGTTCGGCAATTCCGTAATGTCCAACAAACACTGAGAGAGAACATGACGATGAAAAAAGCATTGGCCACCTTGTTGATCGCCGCCGCCTGCGGCAGCGCCGCCGCCGCACCGAAGGCCGATATCGTGCGCCACAAGATTCCGAACTCCGATTTTCCGATCGCGCTGGCGGTGACCATACCGCCGACCGCCACCATCCATTTCATCAGCGGCCAGGTGCCGGCGGTGGTCAACAAGGATGCGCCGGGCGATTCCCTGGAAGCCTTCGGCGACACCAGGACCCAGTCTGAAACGGTGCTCAAGAAGATCAAGGAAATCCTGCAGGGCATGAAGCTGGAGATGTCGGACGTGGTGAAGATGCAGGTGTTCCTGGTCGGCGATCCGGCCAAGGGCGGCAAGGCCGACACCAAGGGCTTCATGGAAGCCTACACCCAGTACTTCGGTGGTGCGCAACCGAACCTGCCGGCGCGCGCCGTGGTGCAGGTGGCGGGCCTGAGCAATCCGGGCTGGCTGGTCGAGATCGAGGTGGTCGCGGCCAAGAAATAAGTTTGTTGTTTGCGGTTGAGGTCTTACTTTTTTTCATTCAAAAATGGGGATTTAAATATGCATAAGGCCACACTCAAGATCGGCGTTGCAGCCGTGTTGTCCACGCTGACGTTTGTTGCGCACGCCGAGGACGTGCCAGCAGCGGCCGATGCAGGCGTCACGCCCAACGCGGGAGCGGTGATCGTGACGGGTACGCGTTCGAGCGGCATCAAGGTGGAAAACAGCGCCTCGCCGATCCAGGTGCTGGACGCGGCGTCGCTGCAGCGCACCGGCCAGCCGGACCTGATCCAGGCGCTGGCGCAGAACCTGCCATCGTTCACGGCGCAGGCTTTCGGCGGCGACACCGCCAACCTGACGCTGTCGGCCCGTCTGCGCGGCCTGAGCCCGAACAACACGCTGGTGCTGATCAACGGCAAGCGCCGCCACGGCACCTCGAACCTGGCGGTGCTGGGCGGCCCGTACCAGGGCGGCGCGGCGGCTGATCTGAACTACATCCCGGTGTCGGCCATCGATCACATCGAGGTGCTGCAGGATGGCGCGGCCGCGCAGTATGGCTCGGACGCGATTGCCGGCGTGGTCAACATCATTCTCAAGTCGAACAACCACGGCGGCACGGTCAGCGCCACCGGCGGCGGCTATGTGGACGGCGGCGGCCGCACGGCGGATGCCTCGGCCAATATCGGCCTGGAGCCGTTTGCCGACGCCTATCTGAGCCTGACGGCGGAATCCAAGTACCACGGCTACAGCGATCGCGGCGGCCTCGATCCGCGCGTGGTCAACCCGGCCAATATGGCGGCATATCCGGGCATGTTCCAGCATCCGGACTACCCGCACGTCAACCACATTGCCGGCGACGCGCAGTATCACCTGAACGTGATGACCGCCAACTTCGGCTACGACTTCGCGCCGGACAGCCAGTTCTACACCATCTTCACCGCCGGCCGCAAGGAAGCGCGCGCGTTCGAGAATTACCGTCTGCCGAGCCGCCTGCCGAAGATTTATCCGACCGGCTTCTCGCCCAAGGAGACCATGAAGCAGGAGGACTTCGGCCTGACGGTGGGCATCAAGGGCAAGGTGGCCGGCTGGAACACCGACCTGAGTTCGACCTATGGCCGCGACAAGGCGCAGATCGGCGTGGCCGATTCGGGCAACGTTTCGCTGTTCAACGACACCGGCTACACGCCGACCGTGTTCCGGGCCGGCGCCTTCATCGCCAGCCAGCTGACCACCACGCTGGAGACCAGCAAGGAGTTTGACGTGGGCTGGGCCAAGCCGCTGAATGTGGCGGCTGGTATCGAGCACCGCATCGACAAGTATGAGATCGAGGCCGGCGACGAAGCGTCGCGCTACAAGGAAGGTTCGCAGTCGTATCCCGGCTTCTCGCTGACCGACGCCGGCAGCCACCGCCGCACCAACAAGGCGGCCTACATCGACATCGCCGGCAACCCGATCGCCGACCTGACGGTCGATGTGGCTGGCCGCTACGAACACTTCAGCGACTTCGGCAACGCCAAGGTCGGCAAGCTGACCAGCCGCTATGACTTCTCGCCGGCAGTGGCGCTGCGCGGCACCTTCTCCAACGGCTTCCGCGCGCCGACCCTGGCCGAGGAATACTACTCGGCCACCAACGTCGGCCCGACCACCGCCTTCGTGCAGCTGGCGCCGAATTCGGCCGGCGCCAAGCTGGTCGGCGTGGACGGCCTGAAGCCGGAGCGCTCGACCAACCTGTCGCTGGGGCTGGTGGTGAATCCGGCCAACAACGTGGCCATCACGCTGGATGTGTACCAGATCAAGATCCGCGACCGCATCGTCGGTTCCGGTTCGCTGTATGGCTCGGGCGGCGCGGTGAATTCGCCGGCGGTGACGGCGGCGATCAAGGCCAACGGCAATGTGCTGGACAGCACCGTGAGCCAGACCGGCATCAACATCTTCTCGAACGCGGTCGATACCCGCAGCCGCGGTCTGGAGTTTGTCACCACGATCAACGCCAACTACGGCACCGCCGGCAAGGTGGACTGGTCGATTGCGGCCAACTACAACAAGGTGGAGGTCACCAAGGTCAATCAGGCGCCGGCGCAGCTGCTGCCGCAAACGCTGCTGGACAAGACCGCGATCTCGGACCTGGAGACCGCCTCACCCAAACTGCGCGTGAACCTGGGGGCGCTGTGGAAGGTCGGCAGCTGGACCGTCAACCTGCGCGAAGCCATCTACGGCAAGGCATCGGAGTATGGCAGCGAAGATGGCTCGGTGTACCACCTGACCGAGATCAAGCCCAAGCTGATCACCGATCTGGAGGTGGGCTACAAGATCAACAACGCGTGGTCGGTGGCGGTGGGCGCGAACAACCTGTTCAACATCTATCCTAACGGCGTGAATCCGAACTTGCTGGCCGACCAGCGGGCGGCCGGCGACAATGCGGCGGTGAATATCCTGCCGTCGTTCTCGCCGTTCGGCATCAACGGCGGCTACTACTACGCGCGCGCCAACTACAAGTTCTAAGCGGGGGCGTTTAGTTTGGGGGCCATCCTGCGGGGCGGCCCCTTTTTTTGTTCCGGCTTTGTATTGGATCAATATTGGTGCGGGCCGGCTGCGGCGATGCGCCGGCCGGCATGGTGGCAGGAAGCGCATACTGGTGCTATTCGATGTCATTAACTGGATGATGGCCTTGCCCGAGCCATATGAGCAGCGCTATTGGCAGTCTGTTGTGCAATGGGAAGAGGAGCGCAAAATGAAATGGATTAGCCCGTTGGAGCAGTCATTCATTGAGAGAGGCTTGCAACAAGGCCTGCAACGGGGTCGGGAGCAAGGCAGAGAGCAGGGTCTGGAGCAGGGATTGGAACAAGGTCTGGAGCAGGGATTGGAGCAGGGCCGCAAGGAAGGTGCCGCGGCGCTGTTGGAGCGCCTTCTGACGCGGCGCTTCGGGCCGCTGCCGCAGGCGGTGCGCCAGAGGCTGGCGAAGGCGGAGGTGGAACGGATCGAGGCCTGGTGTGATGCCCTGCCCGAGGCGCGGTCGTGAAACAGGTGTTTGCCGGCGCGGTGGATGGCGCAGGGATCGTGTAGCATAAGCGCATGCTGAAAAAAATACGACATACTTTGCTGGCCGCCGCGGCAGCCGGCAGTGTGGGCGGCACCGCGCTGGCTGCCACGCCCATGACCTTGCAGGATTATCTGGCGCTGAGCGGGCCGGCGCCGACCCGCCATGTGCCCTACGGTGTGGCGCCGTCGCAGTTTGCGGAGCTGTTCCAGCCGGCCGGCGCCGGGCCGTTCCCGGTGGCGGTGATCATCCATGGCGGTTGCTGGACCAGGGAGTTCGGCGGCATCACCCAGATGCGCAATATGGCCGGCGATCTGGCGCGCCAGGGCATCGCCGTGTGGAATGTCGAGTACCGCCGCTACGACGAGGCCGGCGGCGGCTATCCGGGCATGTACCACGATGTGGCGACCGCCATCGACCGGCTGCGCACGCTGGCGCCGGAGCACCAGCTGGATCTGGCGCGCGTCGTGTTGGTCGGCCATTCGGCCGGCGGCCATCTGGCGCAGTGGGCCGGCGCACGCGCGCGGCTGCCGCGCAGCAGTCCCCTGTATGTGGCCGATCCGCTGCCGGTGCCGGTGGTGATCAGCCTGGGCGGCCTGGCCGACCTGCGCCACGAGCAGGCGCTGATCAAGACCAGCTGCGACCGCGATATGGCGCAGCTGGCCGGCGTGGCCAGCGCCGCGCGGCCCGATATTTTCAGCGATACCTCGCCGGCCGAGATGCTGCCGGCCGGCGTGCGCACGGTGCTGATCCATGGCGAGCACGACACCATCGCGCCGCTGCGCGCGGGCCAGGATTATGCCCGCCGCGCCATCGCCGCCGGCGACGCCGCCGAGGTGCTGGTGCTGCCCGGCGGCAGCCATTACGACGAGGTGGCGGCTACTTCGCCGTGCTGGGCAATCGTGGCGGCGCAGATCCGCAAGGCGCTGGGTATTTGAGGGCGTTGAGCGCCATCTTTTCCACCGCGGCCGCGTGCAGGTCGACGTTCAGCTGGTCGGCCAGCTGCACCAGGTAGAGCAGCACGTCGGCCAGCTCGTGGCGCACGGCGGCGCGGGTGGCATCGTCCAGCTCGTGCGCGGCGCCGCTGGCCAGCCACTGGAAGTGCTCGGCCACTTCGGCCACTTCCACCGACATGGCCATGGCCAGGTTCTTGGGCGTGTGGTATTGCGCCCAGTCGCGCGCGTGGGCGAACTGGCGGGTGCGGTCGCGGAGGTCGTGCAGATCGGAGGTCGTCATGGCGCGGTTCATTCCCTGTTTTCTACCGTTTGTCGCATGGCGCACGCGCGGGCCGGCGGCGCTGGCTATAGTGGCGGCATTATAACTTCAAGGACTTGCCATCATGCGCCATACGCTCATCACCCTTGCCGCTCTTTCCAGCCTGGCCGGCTGCGCCGTGATCGTGGTGCCGGATGGCGACGGCGGCGTGCATTACAAGTCGGCCTTCAGCAGCGATGCGCTGCAGGGCAACGGCCAGCATGCGGTGGAAAGCCGCCAGGTGGCTACGCTGGACGGGGTCGATATCAACGGCGGCATGCAGGTCGAGATCCGCGTCGGCCAGGCCACGGCGCTGCAGGTGGAGGGCGACAGCAATATCGTGCCGCTGCTGCGCACCGACGCCAGCGGCGGCACCCTGCGCATCTGGGTCGACGGCAATGTCCGCACCCAGCATCCGCTGCGCATCGTCTACAGCACCCCGGCGCTGCGCCAGCTGAGCGCCAACGGCTCGGGCGCGCTGACGGTCAGCGGCCTGCATGGCGGCCCGCTGGAGCTGTCGCTCAATGGCTCGCGCGCGGTGCGCCTGAGCGGCAGCGTCGAACGCCTGGACGCGCGCCTGAACGGTTCCGGCGGCCTGAACGCGTCCGCCCTGCGCAGCGGCACCATCACGGCCGGTCTGAACGGCTCCGGCCGGCTGGAGCTGGGGCAGCTGGATGGCGAGGCGCTGCATCTGGAATTGCGCGGCTCGGGCGGCGCCAGCGCCAGCGGCCGGGTGCGCAATATGACGGTGCGCCTGAACGGCTCCGGCAGCGCCGACCTGGCCGGCCTGAGCAGCCAGAGCGCCGACCTCAGCAGCAATGGCTCGGGCGGCATTGCCGCCACCGTGACGCAGTCGCTGGTGGCCTCGGCCAACGGGTCCGGCGGGGTGACGGTGTATGGCAATCCGGCCCAGCGCAATGTCAGCGGCAAGCGCGTGACGGTGCTGAATTAAGCTGGCTCAGGCCGCCGCCAGCGTGTGCCCGGCCTGCAGCCGGGCGATCAGGTCCGGCAGCGGCAGCGGCCGCGCAAACAGGTAGCCCTGCATGCTGGCGCAGTCGTGGGCGATCAGGAAGTCGGCCTGGGCCCGGGTTTCCACCCCTTCCGCCACCACCCGCAGCCCAAGGTGGCTGGCCATGGCCAGGATCGATTGCACCAGCGCCTTGCTGCTGGGGTCGTCCGGGGTGTCGAGGATGAAGCTGCGGTCGATCTTCAGCTCGTACAGCGGCATTTTCTTCAGGTAGGCCATGCTGGAATAGCCGGTGCCGAAATCGTCGATCGAGAAGCGCAGGCCCAGCGCGCTCAGCTGGTGCATGCGGGCGATGGTTTCGTCCATCTTGTCGATCAGCAGGCCTTCGGTCACTTCCAGCACCAGCAGCTGCGCCGGCGCGCCGCTGGCGGCCAGCGCGCGCTGCACCTGCTCGACAAAGTCGGCCTGGCGGAACTGGGTCGGACTGACGTTGACCGACAGCGGCATGGCCAGCCCGGCCGCCTGCAGCTGCAGCACGGCGGCGCAGGCCTGGTGCAGCGCCCAAGTGCCGAGCGCAACCATCAGGCCGGATTCTTCCGCCACCGGGATGAACACGCCGGGCGGCACCATGGTGCCGTCGGCCTGCGGCCAGCGCATCAGCAGTTCGCCGCCGATGGCGTGGCCGTGGCGGTCGACCTGGGGCTGCACATGCATCTGCAGCTGGCCGGCGGCCAGCGCCGCCGCCAGCTCGCGCTCCAGCGTCAGGCGCCGCTCGACTTCGGCCTGCATCGCGCTTTCAAAGAAGGCGATGCCGTTGCGGCCGTCCGACTTGGCGCGGTACATGGCGGTGTCGGCCTCGCGCAGCAGGTCTTGCGCGGTTTGCGCGGCGGCGCCGTCGCGCGGCAGCATGGTGACGCCGATGCTGGCGGTGGAGTTGTAGCTCTGGCCGGCGATCTCGAAATCCTGGCCGATGGCGGCGCGGATTTTTTCCGCCACCGTCAGCGCCGCGTGGGTGGCGCCCGCCAGCTCGGGCGACAGGTGGCCCAGCAGCACCACGAATTCGTCGCCGCCGATGCGCGCCACGGTGTCGGCCTTGCGCATCAGCTTGCTCAAGCGTTCGGCGGCGTTGCACAGCAGGGCGTCGCCGGTGGCGTGGCCGCGCGCGTCGTTGATGGTCTTGAAGCGGTCGAGGTCGATGAACATGACGGCGCTGTAGGTGCCGCCGCGCGCCGAGCTGGCCAGCAGCTTGTCGATGCGGTCCATCAGCAGGCGCCGGTTGGGCAGGCCGGTCAGCACGTCAAAGAAGGCCAGGCGGTGGATATCGTCCTGCGATTTCTTGCGCTCGGTGATGTCGCGCTCGACCGCCACCCAGTGGGTGTTGACGCCGCCCTCGTCGGCAAACGGCACCAGCTCGGTCTCGACCCAGTACGGCTCGCCGTTCTTGGTGTAGTTCAGCAGCTCGGCCCGCACCGGCTGGCTGCGCGCCATGTGGCGCTCGATCTCGTCCACCACCGCCTGCTCGGTGGCGGGGCCGCGCAGCATGCGCAGGTTCTGGCCGATCACCTCGTCGCGCCGGTAGCCGGTGCGGCGCTCGAACGCGGCGTTGACAAAGATGATGCGCTGGGCGGTCTGCGGCGCGGCCGCGTCCTGGTCAACCTGGGCGATCAGCACCATGTCGTTCAGGCGCGCCACCGCGGCCGAGGTCAGGCGCAGCTCGGCGTTGAGGTCGCCCAGCTGGGTGAGCGAGCGCTCCAGGTGCTGCAGCAGCACCGCGCACGACAGCGTCAGCACCGCGGTCATGAACATGAAGTTGAGCGAGATGATGCCGGCCTTGAGGAAGGCGTAGTCGGGCAGGCCCGCCAGCTGCAGGCTGGCGTTGTCCTCGAAGCCCAGCACCATCACCGCCAGCCCGGCCAGCGCCAGGGTCCACAGCGCCGGGCGCAGGCCCAGCAGCAGCGCCGCCAGCACCGGCACCGCCATCAGGTAGATCTGGCTGACCGGCCCCACCTTCAGCAGCAGCGCCAGGCCGACCATGAAGGCCACCGCCAGGAAGTTGACCACGCGCACGGTGTACCCCAGCCGGCGCCAGCGCCAGATGACGCCGATCCACAGCAGCGCCACGCTGTCGACGATGGCAATCGACCACATGCCTTCGCTGATGGCCAGCAGCACGCTGGGCACCGCGGTGCACAGGCCCAGCAGAAACACCACCAGCAGCAGTCGGGCGAAGATTTGCGCGCGCCAGTGCGCTATGTCGTTTGCCACAGGCACGGGGAAAGCCTCCAGATGCGTTGCGGTTGCTTGGTCAGCTGATAGTACCTGCATTCGCATCTCGTGTCACCGGGGCAATTATTCCTTTCAGTCACCGGCCTTGACATTGCCGATGCCGGACACGTCCTTGTTGACCTTTTTCGGGTGGCCGTAATAGGTCAGGCTGCCGATGCCCTTGGCCACCGCGTTCAGCAGCCCGGTGGCGTACACGCTGACGTTGCCGACGCCCTCGAACTGCACGTCGACCCGCTCGGCCTGCAGCTGGCGGGCGTCGACTTCGCCCACGCCCTTGGCGTTCAGGCGCAGGTACTTGACCTTGCCGTTGGCGGCCAGGTGGCCGGCGCCCAGGTAGCTGATGTCGAGGCGGTCGGTGTTGACCTGGTTGATCAGGGTTTCGCCGGCGCCCTCCACCTTGACCCGGCTCAGCGACGGCAGCGTGATGCGGATGGTGGGCGCGCCCTTGGATGAGCTGAACTGCTTTTCCGGCAGCAGGATCTGCAGCTCATTGTCGATCACCTCGGTCTTCAGCAGGCTGACGAACTGGTCCTCGCCGCTGACCACCACCGACTGCGTCTTGCCGACTTCCACCCTGAGACTGAAGGCGCCCTTGGCGTTGATGGCAATGAAGCCCGGCAGCGAGCGGATGGACTCAGCCGCCTGGGCGGCGGCGCCCACGGTGAACAGGGCGGGGAGCAGGACGGCAGCAACGGTACGGCGCATGGGATTCCTCGGTAAGGTTAACAAATTCGACAATGTTAATTTTACTGAACTTGTCGCCCGCCGCCGACAGGTTTGCGATGAACGGCACAAATCGGCGCCGGTGTTGCGTCCTGACTACGCCCGCAGCCGGGCCAGCAGGCGTGCCAGGCACAGTTCCTCGATCAGCAGCTGGCCCTGGTTGGCCTGGATCAGGCGCGGCGCCAGCGCGGCGCCGGCGCTGTCCAGCGGCGAGGCGGTCAGGTCGGCCGGGTCGAACGGCTGCACCGCGTGCAGCTCGTCCACCAGCAGACCCAGCACGGTGTCGCCGTGGCGCACCAGCATCACCTGGCTGTGTTCGGTCACCACGCCGGCCTGGCCGCCGACCAGCAGCGCCAGGTCGAACACCCAGACGCAGTGCTGGCGGCCGCCGGCCAGCGCCGCGTCCAGCATGCCGATGCGGGCCGGGTGGGCGGCGCTGGCGGTGCGCTGCACGCGCGCGAACGGCAGCGCTTCCTGGATGTGGGTCGCGCGCAGCGCCATCAGGCTGGCGCCGACCTGGAAGATGGCGTAGTCGGGGCCGCTGTCGCGCAGGCGCTCGATCGCCACCCGGGCGGGCGCCGGCAGCGCGGCGCCGCTGCGCACCGGGCCGAACGCTTGCAGCAGCACCGCCAGCACCGCTTGCTCGACGCCGGCGGCGGCGCGGAATTCGCGGTAGCCGCGGGCGCGGCTGCAGGCGGCTATCACGTACTGGCCGTCGTGCGGCAGGATGCGGGTGACGCTGGTCCCATCGTTGCTGGCGGCCTCGGCCAGCAGAGCCGGCGCCAGCGCCAGCTGCGCGCCGGGCACATGGGCCGGGTCGGTGCTGGCCAGCAGCTGGCCCTGCGGCGTGACAAAGCAGGCGTGCATGCGGGGCCGGCCGGCCACGCCGCTGTGCAGCATGTTGCGCAGCTCGGGGGCGGCGTCCAATACGCAGCCGATGCCGCCGATCACCTGGCCGCCGGCGGCGCGGATCGCCGCGTGGTAGGTGTAGGTCGGCTGGCCGCCATAGAACGGCGAGGGGCCGAACGGTTCCGGATAGTGTTCCAGCGTGCTGCGCAGGGCGCTCACGCGCGCCAGCGTGTCGGCGCCGATGCCGTGGCCGACCAGGTCGTCGCCGCCGCTGCTGGCCACGATGCGGCCGCTGCGGTCGTACACGAACAGGCGCGCGTACACCGTGTACAGGCGGTTGATGGCGTCCAGCACGCCGGCCATGGCGCGCCCCGCCGGCGCCGCCGGCTGCGCCAGGCCGGCGCGCAGCGCGGCCGACTGCGCCCACCAGCGGCAATCGTTGGCGCGCTCGTACAGGTTGCGGTCCAGCAGGTCGACCAGCAGCTGGGCGGTCATGCCGGCCTCGCTCAGGCTGGACGCCAGCACGGTCTGGTACAGGTCCTGGATCGAGTGCGAGAACAGGGCGTCGCTGCGCTGGCCGGTGTCGGTGATCTGGTCCAGCACGGTGTTGAGCTGGCTGCCGCCGGCCGCGCTGTGGTTGGCGGCGCTGGTGACCTTGCCGTTCCAGACGATGCGCTCGATGGTGCGGGTGGTGCGCGTGACTGCGCCCATCAGCTCGTGCAGCGCCGGGCTGAACGCCTGTGCGTGCGACAGCAGGCCTTGCATCAGGTCCGGCGCCACCGCCGCCAGGGCCTGGCTGCCGTGCGCGCGGAACGCCAGTTCGACCGGCATCATCAGCTGCGCCTTCCAGCCGGCCGGGCCGGGATAGCCCTGGTAGCCGGCCGCGCTGAAGGTGCGCACCAGGTATTCGCGGCCGCCAAACATCAGCAGCCGCGGCTGGCCGTCGGGGTTGGTGGGCACGCGCACCCCGGCCGGGATCCACAGCGGGTCGGCGCTGCTGATCACCTGGTCGTGGGCGTCCAGCAGCAGCATGTTGGCGCGCTGCGCCGGATCGCGGTAGGCGGCAAAGATGGCGGCCATTTCCTGCTCGAAGTGGAAGCACAGGCACAGCACGCCGATCGGGGCACCGCTGTCCGGGTGCCGCATGCGGTGCGCGTAGACCAGGGCGCGCGGCTGGCCGGGGCGCAGGTCGGTGGCGCGGAAGGTTTCGACATAGCCGTCGGCGGCCAGGGCGGCGGCCAGCAGCGGGTCGTGGCTGAGGCCCACCGGGTTGGCCGGATCGGCCTGCACCAGCACGCGGCCGGCCAGGTCGAGCAGCAGGATTTGATCGTAGACGGTGTACTTGTCGCGGTAGTCGGCCAGGCGCTGGCGCGCGGCCCCGGCGTCCTGGTCGAGGCCGGCGACAAAGCGGCACAGGTCGGGGTCGGTGGCCAGGAAGCCGACATCGGCGGTGCGCTCGTACAGGTTGCGCACCAGGATGTCGATGGCGTAGCGCGCCTGGGTGCCCAGTTCGGCCAGCACGTGGCGCACCTTTTCCTGCACCAGATTGGCCACCAGCGCCTGTTCCAGGTGCGCGAAACCGGTGCGCGTGGCCACCATGGCCGGCAGCAGCAGGCGCGCCTCGGCCGGGCAATGCATCTTGGCCGAGGCTTCGATCAGGCGCCACATCTGGTTGAGTTCCCGCAGGGACAGTTCGCAGCGGGCGACGTCGGGCATATGGGGTAGGAAAGTGCCCGAATTAGCTTGAGAGTAAGTGGTCATTACATTGCGCTAGTCACAAAGGAGTAGTTTTAAAGCAATTAATATGCCCACAGAGATACTTTATTCGCAAAAAAAGCCGCCCGGGCGGGCGGCTGGGGCCAGCGCTGGCGCGGCTTATTTGTTGCTCAGGCATTCCTTCATGAAGGCCTTGCGCTCATCGCCTTTCTTGCCGCTGGCGTCGGCATTGCATTTTTTCATCTTGTCCTGCTGGCTCAGCTTGGGCGCTTCGGCGGCCGGCTTGGCGCTCAGGCACTCCTTCATGAAGGCCTTGCGTTCATCGCCTTTTTTGCCGGCGGCGTCGGCGTTACAGGTTTTCATCTTGTTCTGCTGCGCGGTCGGCTCGGCCGCCAGCACGGCGCCGCTCAGGGACAGGATCAGACTGGCTACGAACAGTGTTTTCATGGATTTCCTCGCAGGTGTGTGGGCGCGGCGGAGATACGGATATTGCCGCCGGCCCACTATAACCAATTCCCCGCCAATATCCAAGTGCCGGCTCAGCCGTCCTGGCCCGGGCCGTTCTCCACGAACACCACCGTGCTGCGCGGCGGCACGGTGAAGCTGCCGCGTGCGCTGGAATAGCTGGCGCCGCTGATGTGGCGCTGCAGCTGGTGCAGCTTCAGCTTGCGCACTGCCAGTTCCGGCACGCTGACCGTCTGCGCGGTTTTGGTGACGTTGAACAGGGTCACCACCGACTTGTAGCGGGCGCCTTCATAGCCCTGGCCGGCAATGCTCATCACGATCACGCCCGGCACCTGCGCCGGTCCGGTGTTGTGGAAGCGCAGGCGCTCGCTCACGTCCTGCGCCGTGCGCAGGCGGAACAGGCTGCTGTCCTGGCGGATTGCCAGCAGCGTGTTCATGGCGTTGCGGGCGCTGACGATGGCCGCGCTGTCCGGCTTGATCAGCGGGTTGGCCAGGATCGGCGCCATCAGCGGCCAGTTGCCGGCATTGACCGCCGCCAGCGGCAGGCCGACGCCGAAGTTGTTACTCTGGTAGCTGTAGTCCAGCTTGTTGAACCAGTCGCCGGCGTCATAGCTGTCGCGGTCCAATGATTTGGAGCGCAGGATTTCCTGGCCGGCGTGCAGGAAGGGCACGCCCTGCGACAGCACGGTGAAGGCCGCGCCCAGGTTCTGCACCCGCACCCGCTCGGCCAGCGGCGTGCCCGGCGGCAGCCTGAAGGCGTTGATGTCAAACAGCGTCTGGTTGTCGTGCGCTTCCACGTAGTTGATGGTTTCCGACGGCTGGGCGGCAAAGCCGGCCTGCTGGCCGAAGTAATCAATTTCCGCATTCTTGCGCAGCACCCCGAAGCGGTCGGTGAAGCGGTAGTCGCGCAGGGTGCCGGACAGCGCCACCTTGGCCAGGTCGCCCAGGCGCAGCAGGTCGTCGCGGGTCTGCGAAGAATGGCCGTTGGGATCGTCGTACACGCCGTTGATCAGGCCTTGCTGGCTGAGCAGGGCCGCGCCGCTGTCGCAGCAGCCGCCGCCGCGCAGGGTGTCGCGGATGCGGTCGTTGAACGAGCCGATGCCGCTGCCATACATATTGGCCTGGCGCGCCTGCACGAAGCGGCTGTCGTTGGCCACAGTGCCGAAGTTCCAGGCTTCGCCGTACAGGTAGATGTCGCGCCCGGCGGCCTGGTTGACCGCCGTCTGCAGCTGCTTCATCACCGCCAGCGGGGTGAAGCCCATGATGTCGAAGCGGAAGCCGTCCACCTTGTAGTCGCGCGCCCAGGTGGCGGTGGAGTCGATCATCAGCTTGGCCATCATGAGGTTTTCCGCCGCCGTGTCGGCGCAGCAGCTGTCGTTGGTGATGCCGCCGCCGGCGTTGAGGCGGTAGTAGTAGGTCGGCACGATCTTGTCCAGCACCGACAGCGGGCCTTGCTGCGAGGCGCTGGTGTGGTTGTACACCACGTCCATCACCACCCGCAGGCCTTGTTCGTGCAGGCCCTGCACCATGGCGCGGAATTCGCGCACGCGCACCGCGCCGTCATTGGCGTTGGACGCATAGCTGCCTTCCGGCGCGCTGTAGTGGACCGGGTCATAGCCCCAGTTGAAGCAGTCGCTGCCGCGCGCCGCTTCCACCGCGGCCTGCTGTTCGGTGCCGTTGGCGGCGCCGTTGGGGATGGCCGGCGTGCTGCAGCCGGTTTCGTTGACGCTGGCGATGTCAAACGCCGGCAGCAGGTGGATGTGGCTCAGGCCGGCCTGTTGCAGGTCGCGCAGGTGGCGCATGCCGTCGGACTGCCGGTCGGTGAAGGCCAGATACTTGCCGCGGTGGGCGGCCGGCACCGTGCTGTCGCTGGCGCTGAAGTCGCGGATGTGCAGTTCGTACAGCGCGATGTCGGTCGGATGGTCGAGGCGCGGCAGGCGCTGGTGGTCCCAGCCGTCGGGCTTGAGCAGGCGGCTGTCGAGGTCGGCCACGAAGCTGCGCTGGCTGTTGGCGTTCAGGCTGAACGAGTACGGATCGGTCACCGTGTTGTTGACCAGCGTGTTGCCGGCCCAGCGCGACAGCACCTGCACATTGTAGGTGTAGTAGTAGCGGTTGACCCAACTGGCGTCCGGCGCGCTGTAGCTCCACACGCCGCTGGCCTGGTCCTTGACCATGGCGCGCGTTACGCTGGCGCCGCTGCTGGCGTCCGGATAGAGGTTAAGGCTGACCGACTTGGCGGTCGGCGCCCACACGCGGAAAGTGGGCGCGCCGCCGCTGCGCGCATAGCTGACGCCCAGCGTGGCCTGGCTGGCGGCGCCGGCAAACACGCTGTCGAGCATGCCGCTGGTTTGCAGCGAGGTCACCTGCACCAGCTTGCCGGCCGCGTCGAATTGGGCGATGGCGAACTGGTAGCTGGCCTTGCCGGCGATGGTGGCCGCATCGTCGGCCGACATGCTGAGCGCGGTGGCGCCGGCCAGGTGCGGGTATTTCTGCTGCAGCGCCGGCGGCAGGGCGGCCGCGCTGCGCAGGGCAATGCTGCCGTCGGCGCCGCTGACGCCGTCGACGCCGGAACCAAGGCCGCCGTTGATGGCGTAATACAGCTTGTAGCTGGCGCCGCTGACCGGCACGCCGGGCCAGGCCAGGGTGGCGGCGGTCAGCCAGTGCGCGTTGGCGTTGTTGAGGTTGCCGAAGCTGATGGCCGGCTGGCTGTTGTAGACGGTGCAATCGCCTTCCAGCATCCAGACTTCCTGGCCGGCGCTGGCGATATCGCTGCGGAAGGCGGCCGATTGGTCATTGCCGCAATTCTTGTTGCCGCTGCCGTCGGTCACCAGGAACCAGATCGCCGGCTTGCTGGTGTCGACCGGGATGTCGACGTAGCCGCCAAAGCTGTCGCTCTGGGTCATCATGAAGCGGCCGCTGATCCAGGCCGGACTGGGGTGGGCCGGGCCATCCCACGAATACACGCCCCACTGGGCTTCGTCGCCCTGGGTGCGGTGGAAATGCATGCGGATGCTGCCGGGTGCCACCGGGGCGCTCTGCATCGCCGTGCCTGTTCCTGAGCTGGCGGCGCGCAGACCCAGGGCTTTGGCAGTTGGTGCGGCGCCGCCGGTGTCGCTGCCGCCGCACGCCGCCAGTGCCGCCAAGACGCTGGCTGCCAGCGCGAATTTCATCTGTGAAACTAAACTACAGTGAAGTTTCATGCTTATCTCCGTTGTTGTCATGGTTTTGCCTCCAATCTTCGATGGACTGGATGGGTTTGTAATATTACTACTTGCAAAATTCGGAAATGATAAATATTTTTCACGAGTGTGGCGCGCCAGGAACAGGGCAAAAAATCTTGCGCAGGAGGCGAGAGGGGGACCGTAGGCCGTCCCCCTGTGGCAAAGTCACTTTTTTTTCCTCTGCTTTTTTCTGTTTTCTTCTGCTTTGAAATTTGCAGAGATTTGCAGGTCTTCAAGATGGCGCACCAGCTTGCGGCTGGAACTGGCCCGGCAGCTCGGGGCGCCCCCAACGACCGCGACGGCGCCTTCGTTGGCGGACGCGACGGTGGGCGCCTTGCTGTCGGCATTGCAGGCGCCAATGCCGGCCGCCCAGCCGCCCTCATCGCCGCCGGCGGCGGCGCGCAAGGTGACGCCCGGCGCAGGCCGGGACTTGCCGGAGCGTCGCCAATACCGCTTCCGGCTGGAAGACGTGGCGTTTGATTAGGCGGCTTTGGCGTCCGGGCGGCCGCAGTAGCGTTCGACGTAAGCCTGGTGGGTCGGCAGCTGCACCACGGTGCGGTCGATGCGGCCCTTGATGCCGCCCAGGAAGGCGCGCAATTCCTCATCGCCCATCAGGTCGGCGGTCTGGTGGTGCGACTTCGGCATGATGCCCTGGCCCAGCATCACCTGGATCCACGAGTTTTCCGCAAACAGCTCGTTTGGAATGCGGAACACGCGCCCGGTTTCCCTGAACAGCTCAATGCGGTGCCGCAGCGAGGCTGGAATGCTCATCTCGCGCGCATCGATCCAGAATTGCGAATCCGTGCGGTTGTTGACGTGGTAGTGCAGGATGATGAAATCGCGGATGTGATTGATCTCGTTATTGCACTGGAAGTTGTACTCGTCGATATCCACCTGCTGGATGCCATCCGACGGGAACGACTGCATCAGGCGGATCACGCTGCGCTGGATCAGGTGGATGCTGGTTGACTCGATCGGCTCCAGGAAGCCGCTCGACAGGCCGATCGCCACCACATTGCCCTTCCAGGTGCGGCGCCGCTGGCACGGCGTGAACTTGATCATGCGCGGCTCGATCAGCGTCTTGCCCTCCACATTGCCCAGCAGCTGCTGGCGCGCGGCGTCGTCATCGAGGTAGCGGCTGGAATACACGATGCCATTGCCGACCCGGTGCTGCAGCGGAATGCGCCACTGCCAGCCGGCCTGGTGCGCCATCGAGCGCGTCAGCGGCACCGCGTCCCCGACCGAGCTGGTCTGCACCGCGATCGCGCGGTCGCAGAACAGCCATTGCGACCAGTCTTCCACCGGTTCCTGCATGGCCTCGCCGATCAGCAGCGCGCGGAAACCGGTGCAGTCGATAAACAGATCGCCCTCGATTTGTGCGCCCGAGGCCAGCGTAACTGAACGCACGTCGCCGTTGTCGTGCTGGCTGTAGCTGACGATCTTGCCCTCGATGCGCTGCACCCCGCGCGCCTCGCTCAGGCGGCGCAGGTATTTGGCGTAGCGGCCGGCATCCAGGTGATAGGCGTAATTCATGCCGTTGTTGGGCAGGTGGGCAAAGCGGTTTTCCAGCGACGCCTTCAGCTCCAGGCAGTAATCGCCGTAGTCGCTGGCCAGGCCGCGCTCGACGCCCTTGTGCCAGAAGTGCTGGAAGCCGGCGGTCCAGTGGTCCACCCCGGTGGTGCCAAACGAGTGGATATAGTCTTCCTTGACGTTGCGCCAGCCTTCAAAGCTGATGCCCAGCTTGAAGGTGGCCTGGGTCTCGGCCATGAATTCCTGCTCGTTGATCTCCAACACGTTGTGGAAGTTCATCAGCGTCGGGATGGTGGCTTCGCCCACGCCCACGGTGCCGATTTCTTCCGACTCGATCAGCTTGATGTCGAGCTGCTTGCCCAGCACCTTGGACACGCCGGCCGCAGCCATCCAGCCGGCCGTGCCGCCGCCGCAAATGACGACGCGGCGGACGGGGTGGCGATTGTTCGGGTCGCGCATGTGGTGGTCTCCTTTATGCTTTAGCGATTGAATCGTTTCAGTAAGAGCGTGCGCAGGGCGCGCGCGCCGTCCGCGGTCAGCGGCGCCATCACCCCGCGCGCAGCGGGCGGGATGTGGGCGGCGGTGTCCTCGTCCGCTTCGAAAATATAGTGGCGGAAGATTTCCTGCCAGGCCTTGCGCTGCGCCGGCGGCAGATCGCGCAGGGTGAGGAAGGCCGCCATCAGGGCGTTGGTGGGCGTGTCCATATAGTCCGGCGACTGCCGCCACCAGTAATTCACCAGCACGTTGAAGGCGTCCAGCGCCTCGATGTGGTGCCACCACATGCTGGGAATGAACAGCGCATCGCCCGGCCCCAGCACCGCGCTTTGCGCATGCCGCAGCGCTTCGGCAAAGCGCGGGAAGCGCGCGAAATCCGGCTGCCGGAAATCCACCAGGCTGATGGCCTGGCCGGCCGGGTTGAAGTCGACCGGGCCGACATACAGGTTTTGCAGCTGGTCCGGCGGGAACAGCGTGAAGCGCCGGTGCCCGGCCGCCACCACCGCCATATTGTCCGGCAGGTCGTAGTGGGCGGCGATGCGGGTGCGGTTGCCGATCCAGATGCTGGCCAGGGCGTCGCGCTGGCCGAGCTTGAGGTCGTTGTGCTGGCGGAAGCCGGGCAGGCAGGTGTCGATGCTGGTCGAGCCCACGTACACGGTCGGCGCCGGATCCATGTTGCGCTTGGCTTCAATCTCATCCAGCACGCCGGTCAGCTTGACGTGCACCGGCTGGAAGTTAAACCCGCTCAGGTCGCTGTTGTAGAAGAAGCGTCCGCCCGCTTCCGGCGGCCCCAGCATGGCGCCCACGGTGGCGCCCTGGTAGTGGCGCCGCAGGTAGTCGCTGCCGGCGCGGTCCGACTCCAGCGCTGCCCGCACCATCGGCCAGCCGGCCGCCAGCCCGCGCAGCACCAGCGGCGTGGTGGCGCTGAGGATCTCGTCGGTCAGGTCGTCCGGCCCCAGGCCGCTGACTTCGCGGATGGCGTCAGACATGGAGCGTGGCGTTCTTGCGGTCGATCAGCGCGCGGAAGTTGGACAGCGAAGCCAGCACCAGGTAAATCGCTTGCAGGTAGTTGGCCTGGTGCAGCTTGACGATGGCCTCGCCGCTCAGGCCCTGCAGGCGGTCCTCGTTGATGGTGTAGAAGCCGACCAGGCGGTTTTGCGAACCGTCGTTGAGCTCCACATCCAGCACAAAGCTTTCCAACAGCTCGTGCTCCAGCAGCGCGCTCAGGAAACCCTGCAGGCTTTGCATGCCCTGGTGGATGGTAAACAGCAGCGAGTTGGCCTGCTCCAGGAATTCGGTGGTGCCGCCGTGCGGCTTGAACACTTCCTGGCCCTCGGTCCGGCTCACGCGCGGGTGGTCGAGGTCGACGTTGACCATCAGCTCCTCGCCGCTGACGCCGATCAGGAACGGCTGGCGCTCGATCATCATCGGCACATACGGCGCGTCCCAGCGCTGGCCCTGGAGGAACAGGTTCTCGCCCTCCTGAAAGCCGAACAGGGCGATCGGCTCGAAGCCCAGGCCGTCCACCGTCTTGCGGAAGACGATCGGGTAGCAGGCCTGCACGTCGCGGAATTCGGACGGGAAGGTGACCGCCGACATCACCTGGTCGCCCAGGTCGGCGCCGCGGCGGGTGATGACGCGCAGGTCGCGGTGTTCAAGGTTGTTCAGTAAAACCGGGTTAGGCATAGATGTCTCTCGTTTTAGATTTTCTGCAAGCCGTGACGCTTGATGTGGTTGATGAGCGCGCGGTTGTCAGGCAGCGCGCCCAGCATTTTCCGGGTTAATTCGCCAGCTTCCTGGAAATAGTGGTCGGCCATGGCGGCCTCCTGCGGCCGGGGCGCGCGGCTGAAATCGCTGCGGAAGCCCATGCCATACAGGATGTACTGGTAACTGGCGGGCGGGAACACTTCCTCGATGCGGTCAAAGTCGCTGCGCGACGGCGCCCGGTGACGCCACAGCGTCAGCAGGTCGCGCAGGCGCTGCGGCAGCCTGGCCGGATCGGTGTTGTCGCGCCAGTAGGCGCTGTCGCGGCGCTGGCTCAGCGCATAGTGCAGCTTGAGGAAGTCGATCACGCGTTCCCAGCGGTAGGTAAACGCCGCGTTGAAGCGCGCGGCCACGATGTCCATCGCCGCGCGCGTGGCCGGCAGGTCGTCGCACACCATGGCGGCCGACATTTCCACGATGGCCAGCGCCGACGCCTCCAGCGGCTCGATGAAGCCGGCCGACAGGCCGATCGCCACGCAGTTGCGGTGCCAGAATTTTTCACGGTAGCCGGGCGCAAAGCGCAGCTTGCGCGGCGCCGGGATCTCGGTCTGGCCGCTGGTCTGTGCGATGTAGGCACGCAGCTCGGCCTCGGCCTGGTCGTCGCTGATATAGGCGCTGGCGTACACATGGCCGACGCCGCGCCGGCCCGGCAGGCCGATGTCCCAGATCCAGCCGGCGCTTTGCGCGGTGGACGAAGTCTGCGAGGCGATCGGATAATCCTCGGCCGGGTAGGGCACTTGCACCGCCAGCGCCGCATCGTTGTACAGCACCTGCTGCTGCGGGATCAGCGGAATGCCGTAATGCTGGCCCAGCAGCAGCGACTGCATGCCGGTGCAATCGATGAACAGCTCGCCCGCCAGCGCGCCGTGGTGCTGCGTCTGCAGCGCGGCAATGTCGCCGTCCGGGTGGGCGCTGATGCCCACCACATGGTCCGGCACATACTGCACTCCCAGCTTTTCCAGGCAGTGCTTGCGCAGGAACAGGCCGAACTTGCCGGCGTCCAGGTGGTAGCCATAGTTGGCCACCGCCGCGTACTCGGGCGTGACCACCTGCTTGGGCGCGCGGCCCTGGGTGCACAGGTGCGGCTGGAAGCTGACCAGGTCGGCAAACGGAATGTGCGGGTGCTGCGCCTGCCATTGCTGTGGCAGGTCGACCTCGCCATAGCCCTGCGGCAGCACGAACGGGTGGAAGTAATAATCGCCGTCGCCGCCGTCAACCCAGCGGTTGAAGCGCGAGCCCTGCTTGAACGCGGCGTCGCACTCGCGGAAGAAATCGGATTCGGACACGCCGATGCGGCGCAGCGTGTCGCGCATGCTGGGCCACGTGCCTTCGCCAACCCCGATCGGCGCCACCTCGGGCGATTCGATCAGCGTCACTTGCAGGCCGCCGGCGGCGCGATGTTCGGCAGCGATCAGGCCGGCGGTCAACCAGCCGGCGGAACCGCCACCCACAATCACGATGCGTCTCAGCATAATGGTCTTATTACGTAATAGATTACAGGGAGTGTAACCGAAAAAAGGCCGCTGACGGAACAGCGGCCTTTTCGTGGCATTACTACAACAATCAGAACTTGTAGCGCAGGCCTACCATGTAACGCGGACCATTTTGCGTGACCGATTCCAGCTGCTGCTTGGTGCGGCTGTGCACGCGGGTGATCTCGTTGGTGACGTTGATGCCTTCCAGCTGCACGCTGAGCTTGTCGTTGAAGGCGTAGGTGACGCTGATGTCCACCTGGCCATACGGCTCGACGTACTGCGGGTTGGGGCCGGAACCGTCAAAGGTCGAGGCCAGGAACTCGCCGCGCCAGTTGTAGGCCAGGCGCGCGGTCCACTTCTTGTCCTCGTAGATGCCGATCACATTGTACGAGTTGGACAGGCCCACCAGCGCGAACTGCTCGCCCAGCTTGTTGTTGTCGTAGCGCAGGCCCGAATGCACATAGGTGTAGTTGGTGGACAGGCCAAAGCCGCTCTCGCCGAACATATGCTGCAGGTTGATCTCGGCGCCGCTCAGGTCGGCCTTCTTCTGGTTGGAGAAGGAGGTGATGCGGAAGTTGGCGACCGGATCGTTCGGCTGGCCGACGATGGTGCCGTTGACGTCGCCGTTGACGCCCGGCGGCGTCACGCCCGGCGCTGTCGGGTGGTTGGTGAAGATGTAGTTGCGGATGCAGGTGGTGTCCGCCGACTGGCACTTGCCGGACGACAGCGCCTCGTTCCACAGCGCGCCGCCCACCGGCGTGTGCAGGTTGAACGGCGTGGCGATGATCTGCGACTGGCCGGCGTAGTTCTCCAGGTTCTTCTTGAACAAGCCCAGCGAGACGAAGTTCTGCTTGCCGTAGTACCACTCGTACGACAGGTCGAAGTTCTTCGACTTGACTGGCTTCAGCGATGGGTTGCCCTGTGAGCCGGTGCCGCCGTCGGTGCGCACCAGCGAGTTCAGGGTGGTGCCGCCCTGGATCTGGTCATAGCGCGGCCGGCCGATGGTTTCGCCGTAGCTGAAGCGCATCTTCTGGTTCGGCGTCAGCTCGATGTCCGAGTCAAAGCTTGGCAGCAGGTTGTTGTACTTGCCGGTCAGGGTGGTGAAGGTCGGATCGCCAAAGGTGATCGGGAACTCGTTCTGCGACACCCACCGGATGTTGACGGCGGCCGGCACCAGCGCGGTCGAGACCACATCGGTCTTCTCGTAGCGCAGGCCCAGCGCGGTGTGGATCGGCAGCGCGGTATCCCAGTCGGTGTTGAACTGCAGGTATAGCGACTTGGATTTCTCCGAGGTGCGGGCGTCGTTGTCGAAGTAAGTCTTCGGCAGGTACAGCTCCGGCTTGCCGGAAGCGGTGGCCACCAGCTGGCGCACCTGGGCGAAGTTGAAGGTGTAGAACTGGTTGAACAGGTTGGGGTTGCCGCTGCCATCGATCTGGTCGAAGTAGCCGCGCACGGTTTCCGGATGCCACACGCTGCTCGGGTAGTCGGACGGCTTGGTGGCGCCGCCCCAGGTGTCGCGCTGGTTGTTGGAGAACGCCGAGCGGTTGTCCACCTTGGTGTAGTTGAGGCCGAACTTGACCTCGGACGCATCCAGCACCTTCCACGCGCCCTTGACCTGGGTCTGGTCGACCTCGCCGCGCATATAGGAGTTGGTGAACACCGAGCCGGTCACCTGCTGGCCGGCTTTGACGAAATCGGCGCCGTCAATGCTCAGCACCGGGAAGTCCTTGCTGAAGTCGGCGGTGGTGTTGCCGCGGCTGAAGCTGGCCGTGCCCAGGGTGTTGCTGGAGCCGAAGGGGCTGTCGGCGCCCGAGGTGGCGGTCGAGTGGTGGGTGTCGAAGTCGAAACGCAGCTCGCTGGTCGGCTTCCACACGGCGTTAAAGCCGAGCGACTTGTTTTGCGTCTTGGTGGCGAAGTCGGCGGCGCCCATGGCGATGTCGCTGTTGGCCACGAATTCCTTGTAGATCAGCGGGCTGGACGGCGAACCGGCGGTCCACGAACTGCTCGACGGGCCGAAGTTGAACCACGCCGAAATATCGTTGCGCTTGGTCTGGATCTTGTTTTCCGAATAGGTGTAGTCCAGCGTGGTGACCAGGGTGCTGACCGGCTTGTACTGCAGGGTCAGCTGGGCATTGGTGCGCTGGCGCTTGACGCCGTTGAAGTTGTAGTTCAGGTTTTGCGGCACCGAGTACAGCTGGCTGCCGGTCGGGCGGTTGGTGATGGTGCAGGCCGGGCAGCTGTCGCTCGGGCCTTGCGGGATGGTGCCCCAGTTGTTTTCATCGCCGCGGAACGGGCCTTTCCAGCCGTTGGAGACGGCCGCGGTGTTGTAGCCCAGGTTGCGTTCCTGGTAGCTGCCGGTCAGCGCCACGCCAAAGGTGTTGTCGGCAAAGGTGTTGGAGTAGATGCCCGACACTTCCGGCGTGGTCGAGCTGCTGGCCTTGACGTCGCCCGGCAGGTTGCCGTTGGTGGTGTCGTGCACGGCCTTGGCGCCGATGCTGGCGTGCAGGCCGGGACGCTCGAATGGGCGCGCGGTCATCACGTTCAGGGTGGCGCCGATGCCGCCGGTCGGCGATTCGGCGCGGCTGGTCTTGTACACCTGGATCTGCGAAATGGCTTCCGACGCCAGGTTGGCGAAGTCGAAGGCGCGGCCGTTCAGGTCGCCCAGATTCGAGGTCGGCATCTGGCGGCCGTTCAGCAGCACCATGTTGAAGTCAGGGCCGACGCCGCGCACCGTGATCTTGGAGCCTTCACCGATCGAGCGGTCGATCGAGACGCCGGAAATGCGCTGCAGCGACTCGGCCAGGTTGGTGTCGGGGAACTTGCCGATGTCTTCCGCCACAATGCCGTCGACGATGCCGTCGGAATTGCGTTTCAGGTTCATCGATGAAATCAGCGACTGGCGCAGGCCGGTCACGACCACGCTCTGGACTTCCGGTTGCGCCTCGGCGGCTTTCACCGGGGCGGGGGCTTCCTGCGCGTGGGCTGCCGCGCAGGCACTGGCTACTGCCAGACTCATTAAAGTTTGTCGTGCCTTTGGATAATGCATGTTATCTCCTGGTTTTTATAAACAACTGCGCCTGCGGGACTGCCTGGCCTTTGCTTGGAAAGCTTTCCAATCCTGTGGCGAATATAGCATTCCTCAAAAATCAAAGTCAATTCGCAACGCAGCAGTCAGGGCGTAAACTGGCCCCGGCGGCGCCAAAGTGAGGCTAATTGGCAACGTTTCCAACCGGGCCGGCCGGTTGACAGCCCGGCCCGCGGCTGCCATCATCTGGTAACGTTTCCATAATGGACTCCCGCATGAGCTACCGCACCTGCTTGACCCTGGCAGCGTTGCTGCTGGCGCCAGCCATGGCCGCCGCTGCCGATCCCGCCTTCCAGTGGCCGCACGGCGCCCGCGCGGCTGTCAGCCTGGCTTACGACGACGCGCTCGATTCGCAGCTGGACGTGGCCATTCCCGCGCTCGACAAGTACGGCCTCAAGGGCAGCTTCTACCTGCAGCTGTCCAACCCGGCGGTCGAGCGGCGCCTGGCCGACTGGCGCCGCGCGGCGGCGGCCGGGCACGAGCTGGGCAACCACAGCCTGTTCCACCAGTGTGCGCGCAGCGCCCCCGGCCACGACTGGGTGTTGCCGCAGCGCGACCTCGACACCACCAGCGCGGCCCAGATGCAGGACCAGGTCCGGCTCGGCAACACCATGCTGTACGCCATCGACGGCCGCCGCGAGCGCACCTACACCGTGCCCTGCGGCGACCAGCTGGCGGCCGGCGCCAATTACCTGCCGGGCCTGCGCGCGGCCTTTGTCGCCATCAAGGTCAGCGGCGCGGCGCTGACGCCGGCGATGGCCGCGCTCGACCCGTACGCGGTGGGGGTGGCGGCGCCGGAAGGGTGGAGCGGGGCGCAGCTGATTGCCGTGGTCGAGCAGGCGGCGCGGCAGGGCACCATGGTCAACTTCACCTTCCACGGCGTCGGCGGCGACTACCTCAGCACCAGCGCCGAGGCGCATGAGGAACTGCTGCGCTATCTGGCGGCGCACCGTCAGTTATACTGGACCGACACTTTCCTCAACATCATGACTTACGTGAAAAAGCACAACAGTGGCGACCATTAAAGACGTGGCCCGGCTGGCGGGCGTGGGACTGGGCACGGCATCGCGCGTGGTCAGCGGCAAGGGCTCGGTGTCGCCGGCTACGCTGGCCAAGGTGCGCGCCGCCATCGACGAACTGGGCTTCCGCCCATCGCATGCGGCGCGCACCCTGTTGTCCGGCAACAGCAAGATGATCGGCGTCTACATCCCGGTGCTGAGCGGCACCTTCTACACGCCGATCCTGCAAATCATCGACACCGAACTGCGCGCGGCCGGCCTGCACATGGTGGTGGCCTTTGGCGCCGGCCTGGGCGGCGCGCGCCAGCAAGCCATCGAGGGCATGGCTTTCCTGGTCGAGCGCGGCTGCGACGGCCTGATCCTGATGACCAATGTACTGCAGGAAGCAGACCTCAGCGCGCTGGGGCCGCGGCCCAAGCCGGTGGTGGTGCTCAACCACCATTTCGACAGCATTGCCGACCAATGCTTCACGGTTGATCACACGCTGGGCGGCAGGCTCGCCGCCCGCACCCTGCTGGACCACGGCCACCGCGAGATCGCCCTGGTGTCCGGACCGGCCAGCCTGCCCGACAACGTGGTGCGGGTGAGCGCCTTCCAGCGCGAGCTGGCGACGGCCGGCATCGATACCGGCCAGCTGTGGATGGTGGAAAAAGACTTCTCGCCGGCCGGCGGCTGGTCGGCGGCCAGGGAGCTGGTGGAATCGGGCCGGCGCTGCAGCGCCATGTTCTGCGCCAACGATGAAATGGCGGCCGGCGCGCTGTCCTATTTCCAGGAAGCCGGCATCCGCGTGCCGCATGAAATCTCGGTGATCGGCTACGACGACACCCCCAGCGCCGAATTTTCCGCCCCGCGCCTGACCACCGTGCACATGCCGTGGCGCGAGATGACGCAAAACGGCGTCAGCGACCTGCTCAACCGCTGCTACGGCCTGCAGCGTCCGGTCACCCGCGACTACCCGGTCAGCATCACCCTGCGCGCCTCGCTGGCACGCGCGGAGCAGGGGCAGGCGGCCGCGCCTTAGCTGGCTGCGGCGCGGCGGCCAGACCGGGCGCGAATTCAGTGCTGGGCAGTGGAGGCTTTCAGCGCGCCGCCGACCGCTTCCGCCCGTCCACCCGGGCACCGGGCCAGCAGTTTTCCGTCACCGGGGCGCGCTCGATCAGCCGCACGCCGGCGGCGCTGAACCGCCGGAAGCGGAGAGCAAGGCGTCGCGATCGCGTATCATGCCGGCCATGATGATCGATTGGTTTTCGCCGGCGCAGTGCGTCGGCTACGTGGCGTTCGCGCTGGGTGTCGGCTCCTTCCTGCAAACGGACGACCGGCGTTTCAAACTGTTCATGGCCGGTGAGTGCTTCAGCTACATCGTCCACTTTGCCCTGCTGGGCAACCCGACCGCAGTGGCCAGTTCCAGCATGTCATTGCTGCGTTCGCTGCTGGCGCTGCGCACCCGTTCGCGCTGGGTGGCGGCCGCGGTGGTGGCCGCCAATCTCGCACTCGGCCTGGCGCTGGCCAGACAGCCGAGCGACTGGCTGCCGCTGGCCGCTTCCTGCCTCGGCACGCTGGCGCTGTTCCTGCTGCAAGGCATCCCGATGCGGCTGGTGATGCTGTGCGGCACCGGCCTGTGGATCGCCAATAACCTCATCGCCGGCTCCATCGGCGGCACCGCGCTGGAAGTGGTGGTGGCCTGCGTCAACGTGATAACGATTGCACGCCTGGCGGCCCGTCCAGCCGCCCCAGCTTAGTGTGGCTTTTCGCCTACAAGCGCCGCCCGCTCGCGCCGGCGAAATGGCTTCTCGGGAAAGGGGGAGCCGTTTTCTTGGCACCGGTTTTTGCCTGCGCGCCTGCGCGCTGAGAGGTGGGAGGTAAGCGTTTTATTTCCGTTAAATAACTCATGTTGTGCTCATACAAAGCTCCTATCGGAGTGACAATGCCCAATATAAAAATGAAATGTATTTTTTGTATCTGGAAACTATTGTTGGTGCTAGCATGAATCTACTGAGCGACGTAATTGCCAGTACACGCACACATAAACGGGGGTAATAAAAATGAAAGCGTTCGCACGAAAAACTGTTAAGGCAGCCGTTCTGGGCACCATGATGTTGGCGGCTTCCGCATTTGCCGCGCCAGGTGGCGGTGGTGGCGGCGGTGGTCCAGCTGATCCACCAGCTTGCAGCATTCTCAACGACCTGCTGAACGTGCCGGTATTGAGCTGCTCGGGACTGACCGGCGGCAACTTTGTCAAGGAATCCCCCGACACGAATGCCGCTGCCATGCTGGCGATGATCGGTCTGGTGTCGAACGGCCAGGCCACGGCCGTTGCCACGGTAACCGACGTCACCAAGCTGGTGTTCGACATGCCGCTGTACGGTGTCAGCTGGATCGGCCTGCACATTGGCGGCGGCTCCGACGGCAATGTGAAGCAGAGCACGGCGTTCTACCAGATCGATGCGGGCACGCAGGGCGTGACCACCATTGAAACCCGCTTCACCTCGCTGTCCAACGGCGGCCTGTACTTCACCAGCCCGGTACCGGAACCTGCCACCTACGGCATGCTGCTGACTGGCGTCGGCCTGCTTGGCCTGGCGCTGCGCCGCCGCGTCTCCTGACCCGCCCCGCGCGCAACCCGCACCCCGCCGCGCGCGGGGTGTTTGCTTTTTAGCCCTGACGCTGCAGCATCTTCCAGCCATTGCCGGATGGATCGCGGAAGCCGGCATCCACCGTGCCATAGCGTTCCACCGGTGCCTGCGTGAATTCGACGCCGTGCTGGCTCAGGCGCTCGTAGGCCGCGCGGCAGTTGTCGACATGCAGCACCAGCGGCGGCATGGCGCCCTTGGCCACCAGTTCGTTCAGGGCCTGCGCGGTGGCGGCGTCGTGCATCGGCGGGCCGGGACGGAACAGGCCCAGCTGGAACGCGGGCTGACCGGCCGCCTGCACCGTCAGCCAGCGGTAATCGCCGTTGCGCACATCGGTGTGCACCACGAAGCCCAGCTTGTCGACATAAAACGCCAGCGCCTCGTCCTGATCGCGCACGTACACACCGGCCATATTCACAGTTTGACTCATATCACCTCCTTGGATTCGGGACCTACAGTTTGCCCGCCGCCTGCCGGCGCCGCTTCTCCAAAACTGCGATCTTGAGGTCGGGACGTTGCGCATGGCGCGCCACGCACTCCGGCATCTGCGCGCCGGCGGGCGGTTGCGCGCGCGCGTGCAGGCGCAGCTCGCCGGGACTGGCGCCGGTGATATCGCGAAAAATACGGCCAAAAGTGCCCAGGCTGGTCCAGCCGGTCTGCAGCGCGATCTCGGTCACCGGCAGATCGGTCTCGCGCAGCAGCGCGGCGGCGCGCTCGATGCGGCGCGTCAGCAGGTAGCGGTGCGGCGGCAAGCCGAACGCCTGCTTGAATTCGCGCGCAAAGTAGGCCGGCGACACCGCGCTCACCGCGGCCAGCCGCGCGACCGGCCATTCCTCGTGGGGGGCGCCATCCATCTTGTCTTTGGCGCGCAGCAGGCGGCGCAGCAGCAGGGGGCTCTGGGGCATAATGGTCCGCAAAAAAAAACGCCAACCGGCGTCGGTTGGCGCTATGGTGACACCGATCCGCGGTCAACGCATTTTTTTTAGCATGGCCAGCGCCACGGCTTTGCCCGATTGTGGATTCTGGCCCGAGATCAGCTCGCGGTCTTCCACCACGTTCTCGCTCCATGGCCTGGCGGCGACAAACTGCGCGCCGGCAGCGCTCAGGCCATCCTGCGGAAACAGCTTCATCTGGCCGCCATTGAGGAAGCCCTTGGCCTGTTCTTCCTCTTCATTGGTGAACGCGGTCATCTTGTAGCCCTGGTATATCCATTGCGCCGCCGGCGGGCGCTGGCCGGCTTCCAGCTTGCCGACGTAGCCGCGCGCATCGGGCAGCGTGGACAGCAGGGCGATGGTGCCGTGGCAGGTCAGGCCGGTGACCTTACCCGCCTGATGGAAGCTGGCCAGCAGCTCGCCCAGGCTCTGATCCTTGAGCAGATCCTGCATCGGGATATGGCCGCCCGGCACGAACACGGCGTCAAACTTGTCGTAGCCGGCCTGCTTCACCTGCGCCAGGCTGATGGCCGGCGATGCGCCCTGGGCGGTCAGCTTGAGCGTGGCCAGCAGCGCCTTGCTTGCGCGGCGCGCCTGCTCATTGCCGCCCCAGAAATTCACATCATCCGATTTCTGGTCGGCGCTTGGCGCCGTGCCGCTTGGTGTCGCAAACACCACCGTGTGGCCGGCGGCGATGAAGGTCTGGACCGGCTCCATCAGCTCGTTGATGAAGAAACCGGTCTGCATCACCTTGCCGTCCTTTAGGTCCAGCTTATCCTGGTCCGACAACACCACCAGCACGGTGCCGGCGTGGGCGAATTGGGCGGCGGCGGCCAGCAGGCCGGCCATCAGGGTCTTTTTCATTTACAGCTCCTCAAGTGAAGGCGGGCGGCGCCCACCGATGCAGACAGCGTATTGCCTGCACCAGTGGCTGTAAATGTGCTGGAAATTACTTCACTTGTTACATCAGGTAAGTGCTGCTTCCAGCTTGTCGAAGGAACCGCTCCAGCCCTGCGTCATGCTGGCGCGCGCGTCGAGGAAGATGGCGCGTTCCTCCGCCGTGGCCGGACCGTGGACTGCCGAACTCAGCGTCACGCGCGTGCGCCGCGGCCCTTCCACGCTGAATGCCACCGTGGTGCGCCAGCTTTCCGGCCACACCGGCGCCAGCGGATGACGGCTGATGTTCTCGTGTTCGTCACAGAACTGCTGGATGAACACCAGCCGGTCCGGATGACGCACTTCCTCGTACTGCGAGCGGCCGTACAAGGTGACGCCATTGCCGCTCATGCAGTAAAACGCCGCGCCGCCGCTGCGGATATCGGCGCGCAGCAGGCGCATCTCCATGCCGCTTGGCGGCAGCCAGCGCGCCAGATGTTCGGGCTGGGTCCACATCGCAAACACTTGCGCGCGCGGCGCCTCGAAACTGCGGTTGATGACGAAGGTGTCCTGATCGGCGCAGCGCTTGCCCAGGTATTCGGCCAGCCGGTCCCAGGTCGAATCGCCGCCGGCCTGCTTGATGAAGTGGCGCGTTTGCGCGGCCGCTTCGGCGCTGGCCAGCGCCATGCGCATATCCATCTGCGTCTTGCCGCCGACTTCCTCAAACGTCACCGTCACCCGGAACAGCGGCGCCTGTTCGTCATTGGCGCCGTGGTCGTAGACCAGTTTGCGCAGCGGCTCCACCTCGTGGTACAGCGTCTTGTTGGGGTAGTCGGTACCGTCCGGGCCGTGCATGGTGTAGTGCCAGATGCCGCCCACGCGCAAATCCTTGCTGTGGGTGGTCAGGGTAAAGCCGCGCGGTCCCCACCACAGGGCGACCTGGGCCGGATCGGTCCAGGCGTCCCACACGGCTTGCACGGGCGCGTCGTAAGTGCGGATGATGCGGATTTCATTAGGGGCGTTGAACTCAGACACTTTCATCTCCTTCAGGTGGTTGTTTGGCGGTGACGGTTTTCAGATAGGCATCAAGACGGTCGAAACTTTCCTCCCAGAACACGCGGTACTGCTCCATCCAGTTGGCCGCGTCCTTGAGGCCGTCGCCGTTGAGCTTGCACGAGCGCCACTGGGCGTTGCGGGTCTTGGTGATCAGCCCGGCCTTTTCCAGCACCTGCAAATGCTTGGTCACGGCGGGCAGACTCATCGCGCCGAGGAAAGGCTGGGCCAGATCGGAAACATTGGCTTCCCCATTCGACAGGCGCGCCAGCATGGCGCGGCGGGTGGGGTCGGCAAGGGCGGAAAACGTCCGGCTGAGCTGGTCCTGCATCACATTTCACCAATCGATTAATTAACCTATTGGTTTAATATAGTTGGAAACCTGGCCCGGGTCAAGCCATTGCGTTAGCGCCCGAGCTTGAACTGGGCGACCACCTGCGCCAGTTTTTCCGCCTGCTCCTGCAGCGACTCGGAGGCCGCCGCCGCTTCTTCCACCAGGGCGGCGTTTTGCTGCGTGACCTGATCCATCTGCGAGATGGCGCGGTGGACCTGATCGATACCAGCCGTCTGCTGCTGGCTGGCGACGCCCTGGATGGCTTGCACCACCTCCCTGCTGGTCGCGCCGGCCTGATCCACCAGCCGGTCGCCGGCCTTGATCTGTTCCACGGAATTACCGATCAAGGTCTTGATTTCCCTGGCGGCCGTGGCGCTGCGCTGGGCCAGATTGCGCACCTCGGACGCCACCACGGCAAAGCCGCGCCCCTGTTCGCCGGCGCGCGCAGCCTCCACGGCGGCGTTCAGCGCGAGAATATTGGTCTGGAAGGCGATGCCGTCGATCACCCCAATGATGTCTGCGATCTGGTGGGCCGAGGCGTTGATCGCCCCCATGGTGTCCACCACCTGCGCCACCGCCAAGCCGCCCTGGCGTGCCGTCTCCGAGGCGGCCAGCGCGAGCTGGCTGGCCTGCTGCGCATGGTTGGCGTTGTGCTTGACGGTGGAAGCCAGCTGCTCCATCGAGGACGCGGTTTCCTCCAGCGCGCTGGCCTGCTCTTCGGTGCGTCCGGACAGATCGGCATTCCCGCAAGCGATCTGCTGGGCGGCAGCGGCAATGGTCTGTGTGCCGGCCCGGATCTCGGTCACGGCGTGGGCCAGGTCCTTGCACATGTTGCGCACGGCGGCC
This sequence comes from Duganella sp., assembly GCF_039595735.1. NCBI lineage: Bacteria > Pseudomonadati > Pseudomonadota > Betaproteobacteria > Burkholderiales > Oxalobacteraceae > Duganella > Duganella sp. The sequence goes on along the minus strand of NZ_JBCNLB010000012.1, from coordinate 86,148 downwards.
AGCATGCTGTCCTCATCCTGCGGCCGGGTTTGCACCGGCACCGTCAGATCGCGCGCGGCAATGCTTTTCATGATGTCGGCGGCGTACGCTGGCTCGCCGCCCAGTTCCTTCAGCAAGCCGCGGATGATGACGATGCTGGCGGCCACGGCCAGCAGCACGGCCGCCACCGTGATGATCAGCGTCAGGGTGCTGCCGGCGCCCGCGCGCGCTATCGAATTCCGGCCTATGCTGTTCATCAACTCCTCCTGGAAGTAGACCATCTTTTCCAGCGCGGCGAAATACGCATCCTGCTTCGGTATGCCCTCGCTGAACAGCAGGTCGACCGCCTGACTGTGCAGGTCGGCTTCGATGAGTTGCACTATCCGGTGGCGCACCTCGGCGTTGGCGGTGCGGGCCGCCATCATCTGCTGAAAGATGTCCCTGGCCTGGGCGGTGTTGATCATTTTGTCGAGCCTGCCGAATCGTTCCGTGGCGCTCGTGACTGCCGTGTCGATCCGGTCGAGGAAGATCTTCCGCTCTGCCGCCGTGCGGGCCAGCATGGCGTTGCGCAGATTGCGAGCGGTGGCGTTCACATCGTTCTTGATCTGCAGCGCCAACGCCGCCTTGACGTGGCGATCGTTGACGATCTCTTCGGTCATTCTGGCGCCCTCGGCCAGGCGCATGACGCTCAGCGTGCCCACCGCAACCAGCAACAGTACCACCAGGCCAAAACCGAGCGCCAGGCGCATGCCTATGCTGGCTTGCGCCAGCCATGATATTTTCTTCATTCCCTGAATTCCTGTGGCGATGCGGCCACGGCGGACCGGCATGCAATGTCTTTATTTGGAATCCAAGAATACGATGCGCGCGTCCCGCCCTACAGTAGTTCAATCCCGAAGAATGTGTAGTCATTTCCTGAAAAAACGGCCGTTCAGTAGCTCAGCGTGAACAGCGATACCGCCTGGCGCGGCAATTGCAGCGTGAGGGTGGCCTGGCCGCCGGGCGTCTGCAGGGTGCGGGTGGCGCCCAGCTGGGCCAGCTCGCTGGCCTGCTGCAGCTGCCCCACCTGCGCGGCAGTCGGGCTGGCCGGCGAGCCCATGCGCAGCCACGCGCTGTAGGAATTGCTGTGCTCCTGATCGATGCGGAAGTGGCGCAGCTGCACCTGTTGGGCGGGGATGCCGGCAAGCTTCAGCTGCACCGGCGCGCCGGCGTCGATGATGTCGTCGTCGTGGTAATTCCACACCATGACGGCGATGCTGTGGCCGTCCCGCGTGGCCAGCGCATTGATGTCGGTGCGCGCGCCGCGCACGCCCTCGGCCATGATGCGGACGGCGTCATAGGCCTGATCGCCGCCCACGGCCACGCGCTGGCCGCCCATCATGCCGAACATGCGGAACACGTTCAGCACCGGTTTGTTGACGCCGTTGGTGGCCAGGTCGCGGAAGCCGGCGTACCAGGGCTGGTCTTCAAATTCGAACGACCAGTTCACCGCGCCGATCAGGTTGACGCCGCGCCGGGCGGCCAGGTCAAACTCGCGCGCGATCGAGGCGGCCGTGTAGCTGGCGTAGAGCGTGCCATTGCGGTAGGCGTTTTCCGGGTTGGTCTGCATGCCGCAGGCGGCGCAGCCTTCCGGATCGGATTCGCCGATGATCACCGGGATGCCCTTCAGTTCCGGGTATTTCTGCACCAGCGCGTAGCCATCGTCGAGGCGCTGGAAGTGGGTGCCCATGCCCATCCGCACCACGCCGTTGACGACCGTGGGCGCGCCCTTGGCGTGGAAGGCCACGAAGTCCAGCGGCGAGCCGGTCTTGCCGGTGGCGAAATTTTTGCCATGCAGTGCGTGTTGCAGGAAATCGTCCATGAAACGGCCGGCGCCGGCCGTGTGCGGGCCGCCCATGCGCGCCGTTGGCAGCGCCCGCTTGACGGCATCGGCCGCGTAGTCGTACATCTTGAAGTATTCCAGTTTGGTATCGGGCGCGATCAGGTACAGGCCGTCCGGCTCGTTCCACACTTCCCAGTACCAGCTTTCCACCTCCTCGCGGCCGTAGCGCTCCACGCTGTGCCGCACCCACTGGTAGATCAGTTCGGCCCATTTGTCGTAATCGTTGGGCGGCGTGGCCCAGCCCGTCATGATGTCCTTGTAGGGCGTGCCCGGTTGCCAGTGGTGCTGGTAAGGCTCGGGGCGCTGCGACAGCGCTTTCGGCATGAAGCCGATCTGGGCCAGCGGCTTCATCTTGCGCTGCACGTAGGTGTCGAAGATCTGGTCGATGATGGTCCAGTTGTAGACCGGCTTGCCGTCCTGGTCCTCGCTGTACATGCCGGTGGAGCCCCATTTGAGGGCGTAGCTGCCGTCGCCGGAGGTCATCAGGTTGTGCGCGCGCACATACACCGGCACCGGGCTCAGTGCCGCGATGTCGCTCAGCAGCTTCTTGCCGTTGGGCGCCGTGGTGTAATTTGGTTCGTCATAGCCGAACCAGGCCCAGATCGGCGTCATTGGCCCCTGCACCTGATTGGCATCGATGGTCAGCTTGACGGTGGCGGGGGCGGGCGGGGCGGCCAGGCACAGCTGGGCGCCGGCCGTCAGGCACAGCGAGGTAAGCAGTCTCTTCATTTTATATTGTCGTCGGATGGGAAGTGGCCATTGCGACAATAGGCCGATACCGGATGGCGGTCTAATGAAATTTCGGGCGGGCGACATGCTGAATCGGATATCACCTGGCGCAGAAACAAAAACGCCGATCACGGGGATCGGCGTTTTATTGAATCTTGGTGGCCCGGGGCGGAATCGAACCACCGACACAAGGATTTTCAATCCTCTGCTCTACCAACTGAGCTACCAGGCCAAGGGCACGCATTATAGCGACCAGTCCGGCAGTTTGGCAAGCATCTGAATCCACTTTGTTGACAGCCCTATGGTCGGGGTATAAATTTGGCCGTTTAGGCAATCTCATCGGGATGGGGCGAATATGAAGAAGGCAGCTTGGTTGGCAGCAGGGTTGACATTGGCCGGCGCGGCCCACGGTGCGGCGCTGACGCCCGTGCAAAAGCAGATGCGCGCGATTTACCAGGAACTGGTGGAAACCAACACCACCAACTCGGTCGGTTCGTGCACGCTGGCCGCCGAAAGGATGGCCAAGCGCCTCAAAGCCGGTGGCTTCAAAGATAGCGAGATCCAGCTGGTGATCCCGCCCGGCGGCCCGAAAAAGGGCAATCTGGTGGCGCGCCTGAAGGGCGACGGCAGCAAGAAGCCGCTGCTCCTGCTGGCCCACATCGACGTGGTGGAAGCCAACCGCGAGGACTGGGAGCGCGATCCCTTCAAGCTGGTCGAGGAAAACGGCATGTTTTACGCGCGTGGCGCGTCGGACGACAAGGCCATGGCCGCCTCCTTCGTCAACAACATGATCGTTTACAAAAAAGACAAGCTGCCGCTCAAGCGCGACATCATCATGGCGCTGACCTGCGACGAGGAACTGGTGCCCTCCAAATTCGACGGCGCAGAATACCTGGTCAACCACCACCGCGCGCTGATCGACGCCGAGATCGCGCTCAACGAAGGCGGCGGCGGCCTGCTGGACAAGGATGGCAAGCCGGTGCGCCACGGCATCCAGGCCGGCGAGAAAATCTACCAGAGCTTCCAGCTGGAAGTGACCAATCCGGGCGGCCACAGCTCGGCGCCGTTCAAGGACAACGCCATCTACCATCTGGCCGATGGCCTGTCGCGCCTCGGCCAGTTCTCCTTCCCGTTCAAGCTGTCGCCGGTGACGCGGGCGTTTTACGAGCGCATGTCCAACATCGAAAAAGGCCAGGTGGCGGCGGACATGAAAGCCATCCTGCAAGACCCGCCAGACCAGGCTGCGCTGGACCGCCTGTACGCCGTCAGCCCGTCGCACAACTCCACCGTGCGCACTACCTGCGTGGCCACCAAGGTCGATGCCGGCCATGCCGACAACGCCTTGCCGCAACGCGCGCGCGCCATCGTCAACTGCCGCATCCTGCCGGGCGAAGCGATCGCGGAAGTGCAGGCCACGCTGCAGCGGGTGGTGGCGGACGACAAGATCAAGATCACCCGCGTGGGCGAAGGCGTGGACGGCCCGATGCCGCCCATGACGGCCACCCTGATGCAAGCAGTGGAAGAGATCAGCAACGACATGTGGCCGGGCGTGCCGGTGATTCCGACCATGTCCACTGGCGGCACCGACGGCCGCTTCCTGAACAACGCCGGCATCTGGACCTATGGCGTCAGCGGCATGTTCCACGGCCCGGAAGGCAGCGGCGCGCACGGACTGAATGAACATATCCGCGTGAAATCGCTGTACGAAGGCCAGGAGTACCTGTACCGCCTCGGCAAACGCCTGGCCACCGAATAAAACTCCGGGGTCAGGTCCGTCATTTCTACACGAGCCCTGCCGTAGCGCCGCTACGGCAGGGCTCGTGTAGAAATGACGGACCTGACCCCGGAGTTTATTCCGGCACCACGATGCGCCAGCGCCACGGCTTGAGGTAAGCCTGGCCTTCGTCGCCGGCCAGCTTGTACTTCTGCAGCTGGCCGGTGGTGTTGACGATCACGCGCACATTGTTGGCGCCTTGCTGGCGCTTGAAGGCAAACAGCTGTTCATTGCCGACATCCAGCAACTGCACCGGCGCGCCGGAGGCGCCATTCCACAAGGCCGGGTTCTGCTTTTTCAGCGCGTTCAGGCCGGCGAAGAACAATTCCAGATCGATGTTGTTCCATGCGATCGGGTCTTTTTCAAAGAACGCCAGCTTCTTGTCCAGCTTTGCTTCCTGGCCGTTGTACACCAGCGGAATGCCGGGCAGGGTGTAGCTCAGCACCGCCATCGCGCCCCACGCCGGGCCATACAGGTCCTTGTCCGCGCCTTCCCACGAATTGATATCGTGATTGCTGGTGAACTGCAGACGATAGGCGTCGCGCGGATAGGTTTTCGCCGGCCCGCTGATATACGCGCGCAGCTCGGCGGCGCCAGCCTGGCCCTTGCCGATCTTCTTCATGATGCCGTTCAGCGACCAGTCGTAGCTGGCGTTGAAGGCCTTGTCGTGCAGCGCCACGTCATCGCCTTCGGCCAGCATGAACACCGGCTTGATCTTGTCCAGCTGCGCGCGCGCCTGGTTCCAGAATTCGACCGGCACGAAGCCCGCCGCATCGGCGCGGAAGCCGTCCACGCCGACATCCTTGACCCAGAACGCCATCGCCGCAATCATCGCCGGCCACAGTTCCTTGTTGCCGTAATCGAGGCCGATCACATCGGCCCATTCCTCGGTCTCGCCGGCGGCGTTTTTAAAGCTGACCGCGGCGATTTCACCTTTGTCGTTCTTCTTGTACCACTCCGGATGCTGGGCGGCCCACGGGTGGTCCCAGGCCGTGTGGTTGCCGACCCAGTCCAGGATCACGTGCATGCCCAGCGCGTGCGCCTGCTTCACCAGCTTGCGCACATCGTCGATGCTGCCGAATTCCGAATTGACGGCCGTGTAATCCTGCACCGCGTAATAGCTGCCCAGGGCGCCCTTGCGGTTCTTCTGGCCGATCGGGTGGATCGGCATCAGCCAGATGATGTCCACGCCCAGCTGCCTGAGGCGCGGCAGGTCGGCGGTGAACGCGCTCAGTGTGCCGTCCTTGCTGTACTGGCGCAGATTGACTTCATACACGTTCGAGCTGCGCGACCACGCCGGATGTTTCGGCTCGGCGTGGGCGGCGGTGAACAACGTCGCCAGGATCAGCGAGGCGGCAAGCTTTTTCATGGTGCTCCTTATTTCAGGGTGCGTTCAAACAGCTGGTAGATGCGGCGGTATTCGTCGTACCACGCTTCCGGATGCACGAAGCCGTGGCGCTCCAGCGGATACGATGCCAGTTCCCAGTTATCCTTTTTCAGTTCGATGAAGCGCTGGGCCATGCGCACGGAATCCTGATAGAACACGTTATCGTCGATCATGCCGTGGGCGATCAGCAGGTGGCCTTGCAGCTTGTCCGCATATTCTATCGGCGACGACACCTTGTATGCCTGCGGGTCCAGTTCAGGCGTGTTCAGGATGTTGGCGGTGTACTCGTGGTTGTAGGTGGTCCAGTCGGTGACCGGGCGCAGGGCGGCTCCGGCCTTGAACTGTTCCGGTGCGCGCAGCAGCGCCATGAAGGTCATGAAGCCGCCGTAGCTGCCGCCGTAGATGCCGACGTTTTTGGCGTCGCCCTGCTGGTTGGACACCATCCAGTTCAGGCCATCGAGGTAGTCTTCCAGCTCCGGGTGGCCCATCTGGCGATAAATGGCGGTGCGCCAGTTGCGGCCATAGCCCAGCGAAGCGCGGTAGTCCATGTCCAGCACGATGTAACCCTGCTGCACCAGCAGGTTGTGGAACATCTGTTCGCGGAAGTAGACCGGATAGCGCCTGGTCACGTTCTGCAGATAGCCGGCGCCGTGCACGAACATCACCACCGGATATTTTTTGCCGGCTTCCAGCGTGGCCGGGCGATACAGCTTGGCCCATACCGGATCGGCGCCGTGGGTCGATGGCACGGCTACGATTTCAGGCTGTACCCACTCGCGCGCCTTGAATTCGGCAGTGCGGGTGTCGGTCAGCTGGGTGACGGCGCCGCCGCTGCTGCTGACGGTGCCGATCTGGGTCGGCATGTAAGCGGTGGAGTAGCGCACCAGCAGCTTGCGGCCGTCCGGCGACAACGTGAAGCTTTCAACGCCGCCCAGCGAGGTCAGTTCCTTCAGTGTGCCGTCCTTGGTGCTGGTGGAGCAGACTTCATACGTGCCAGGCAGCTTGGGGTTGCACATGAACCAGGCGGTCTGGCCGTCGCTCGACCAGGTGACGTTGGACTCTTCCCATTTGCCCGAGGTGAGGGCGCGCGTCTTGCCGTCGGCCGCTTGCAGGTACAGGTGCGAGTAGCCGCTTTCCTCCGACTCGTACCACAGCGTGCTGTTGTCCGGCTGCCAGCCAAAGTCGTTGCCGCGGTTGTTGACCCAGGCGGCGTCGCTCAGGCGGTGCAGCGGTTTCAGTTTGCCGGCGGCCAGGTCGACGCCGGCGATCCAGCGGTCCTTGTTGTCGATGGCTTGCGCCATCACCGCCACGCGCGCACCGTTGGCGCTCCAGCGGATCGATTCTTCACGGCTTTCGAAACGCAGGCCGCGATTGCCTTTCAGCGGATCGAGCTTTTGCGCGGCGCGCATCTCGGCCAGCGGATCGACCTTGATGCCCGGCAGATCGTCGAAAGACAGTTCGGTCACTTTGCGGGTCGCCACTTCCACCAGTTTCAGTTGATGCTGCAGCGGGCCGGCTTCGCTCACGCGCTTGCGCTCATCGTCGGTTTCCTCGTAACCGGATTCGGTGACGTAGCGCGGCATCTTGCCGACGCGGCGCTTGTCGCCATCCTTGGCGGCGGTGACCACCAGCAGATAGCGGCCATCCGGCGACAACGAACTGGTTTCGATGCTGACCTTCTCGCCCAGGTAAACCGGCAGCGGCGCGCGGGTGGCGTCGGCGGCGCGGTCGGCGTTGCGCTGATCGCGCGTTTCATCCTTCTCTTGCCTGAGGCGCGCCAGCGTGGACATCAGGCGCAGCTGCATGTCGCGGCGGAAGTCGGCGTCCGGCGTGGCATCGGGATCTTTGGCCGTGCGCAGCAGGACCACTGGCGAAACCAGGCGCTCGCTGCGGCTCCAGCTGAACCAGTCGCTGCCCACGCGGAACTGCACGTGGTTGCCGTCGGCGGCGTATTGCGGATCGGCGGCGGCCGTGGTGCCGCGCACGATCTGCGTCAGCGCGCCGGTTTTCAGGTCGCGCTCAAACAGATCGCCATTGCGCAGCAAGACTGTGCGCGTGCGTTCGCGGTTGTAGATCACCTGTTCGCTGTCCAGATTGGCCAGCTGTTTTTCTTCAACCAGTTTCACGGTCGTGCCGTTCACCTGATACGTATCGCGGACGGCGGAGCCGCTGCGTTTTTGCTTGAAGTAGATCTGGCGGCTGTCCCAGCCCCACCACGCCGATTCGACGGGATTGCCGATCCAGTCGGGATTGGCCATGGCCTGGTCAAGAGTGATGGGAGTAGGCGCCGCTTGGACGCCGGCCGCGATGGCAGCCGCTAGGAGAGGCAGTACAAAACGCATCGGTAGTTTCGCTTGTAGGTTGGTAATCGGGCGCGCCGGATCGCGGCGCGTCCCAGATTCTAGCCCAACCCTTAGCTGCGGGCCATCTTGTCGGTTTGGCCATGGCCGGCATCGGGGCCGCCGCGACGTGGCGCCAGCCGCAAGGCCCACAGCAGGATGGCGCCCGCCGCGATGTACAGCACGATCAGCGCGGCCAGCATGCCGGCGCTGCCGCCCCAGTGCAGCATCTGCTCACTGAACGTGGGGCCGACCGCCCCGCCTACCAGCCCAAGGCTGGCCACCAGCGCGATGCCGGCAGCGACGCGGCGTCGGTCCAGCATGCTGGTGAGGATGGCGATCAGCAGCGGCGCGCCGGCCGCCACCCCCAGCGTGGCCAGCGCCAGTCCGGCCAGCGACCATGCCAGGCCGTTGTCGGCGGCGATGGCCAGCCCCAGGCCGCCGGCCGCCAGCACCATGCAGGCGATGAAGTGGCCGCGCCGTTCGCGCCGGCGGTCGGAGTCGTAGCCGATCAACACCATGCCCACCGCGCCCACCAGATTCGGCAGGGCGGTCAGCAGACCCAATTCGGTTTGATTGCCGGCGCCCCAGCGCTGCATCAGTGCCGGCGACCAGAACACCAGCGCGTAGCTGGCGCCGATCAGCAGCAGATTGGACAAGGCCAGCAGGCTGATAGACGGCTCGCGCAGCAGCGACCAGATGGTGGCCAGCGCCGGCGTTTCGTCCTGCGTTTCATCGGCGTCGTGTGCGGCCGGGCCGTGCAGCGCGGTCTCGTCGCGTTCCAGATCCTGCTCCACCATCTGCTGTTCAAAGGAAGACAACCAGCGCGCATCATCCGGTTTGTCGTCGAGGTAAAGCCAGGCGATCACGCCCAGCAGCACGGCCGGCAAGCCTTGCGTGACCAGCATCCACTGCCAGCCATCGAGCATGCCGTAGTCGCGCAAATGCCGGAGTGTGTAGGCGCACAGCGGCCCTGCCGCCACCCCGGCCAGCAGCGTGGCGGAAGCAAAGATGGCAAACACGCGCGCGCGCCGCGCGGCTGGATACCAATAGGTCAGGTAGAGAATCACGCCGGGGAAGAAGCCCGCTTCCAGCACGCCAAGCAGGAAGCGCAGCACGTAGAACTCCACCGGTTCGCGCACCAGCGCGCCGGCGGCGGCAATCGCGCCCCAGCACAACATCAGGCGCAGCAGCGTCTTGCGCGCGCCGATCTTCTCCAGCAGCAGATTGGCCGGCAGCGCGCACAGGCAGTAGCCGACAAAGAAGGCGGCCGCGCCGAAGGCATATACCTGTTCGCTGAAATCGAGGCTGGCGCCCATCTGCAGCTTGGCGTAGCCGACGTTCACGCGGTCCAGATAAGCCACCACATAACACAGCATCAACAGCGGCAGCAGCCGCCAGCTGATTTTGCGGTAAATGGCGTCCATGCCGGCGGCGCCACGTAGATGCAGTATCCTGGCGCCGTGGTTCATGATGCGAGTGCCCTTTGCGCTTTTTGTTCCACCTTCCAGTGCGGCCGGCGCGCGCGCAAGGTGAAGCGCTCGCGGTAGACGCTGGGGTTCATGCCGGTGGCTTGCTGGAACAGGCGGCGGAAAGAGCCTGCGTCCGCGTAACCGCAAGCGGCGGCGATCGTATGGAAGTTATGCAGCGAGACTTCCATCATGACTTTGGCGCGTTCGACACGCAGCTTGTGCAGATACTCCAGCGGCGTCATGCCGACCGCCTGGCGGAAGTGGCGCAGCAAGGTGCGCTCGCTGGTGGCGGCAGCTTCGGCCAGCGCCTGCAGGTTGTAGGGCTGTTCAAGATTCGCCTGCAGCCATTGGGTGGCGCGGTAGACCGGGCTGTCGGCGGTGGGCGTGAGCCATTCGCCGCTCAGTTCAGAGGTGATGCGCTGGCGGCGCTGCTGGTACTGCAGCACCTGCTGGCACGCTGCCATCAGGTCGGGGTCGAGCAGGCGGCCCAGCAGGGTGGCGATGAATTCCGTTTGCAGCGCCGGCGCCACGCAGGTGTACAGGCGCTCGTGGAACGACATCGGCTGATCGGTGGAGAAGTCGCCTTCCGGGTAGTTTTGCAGCATCCACGATTGATAGGCCCACGGCGGTGCGCACTGCACGCCGTTCAGCAAACCCAGTCGCGCCGGGAACACCATGCCGGTATAGCAGGCCGCAATCAGGCCGCCGTGCAGCGCGTGATCGTGCAGCACGGCCAGCACGTCGGGATGGCGCTCCGCGATCTCGCCCATGTGTGGCGCGTTGCGCGCGGCCAGGCCGGGTATCACGATCAGCGTGCGTTCGGGCGGCAGTGCCTGTGCCGGCAGCCGCTGATGCAGCGCCATGGCGCTGGCACTGAGCGGGGCTTCCACCCCGGGCGGCGTCAGGATGCGCCAGCTGAGCGGCGGCGTGCGCTGGGGTTTGCGCAATTGCAGTATGCCGGCCGCAGTGTTCAGCACATCGACAGCGGCAAAAAGATTACCCGGCATGGCTTCCGGTAGCCATAGCAGTTGCACGTCCAGCGGTGCAAGGTCGGTGGCGGGATTGGTCTGCATATTGGCGATATTAGCTGCACGATATGGCATGTGCAAGCTTTAGAATCGTGCGGCTGAATTCAAAACAACAGTGCCCAGAATGGTGCATTTTTTAACGGATAAATGACGATGCTGAAGCGGATTGTGTGGATGGTATTGCTGGCGATTGTTGTCATCGCCGCGGCGCTGGCGTGGCATACCTGGCGGCTGCCATCGCGCCAGCTGCTGGTGCAGCCGGTGGCGCCGCTGGCGCTGGAACCCGACGCGGTAGCTGCGCGGCTGGCCGGCGCGCTGAAGTTCCGCACCATCTCCGATGCGGCATCGGCCGACACCAACGCCGAGGAATTCAAGCGCTTGCAAGCCTACCTTGGACAAACCTTCCCGCGCCTGCACGCCACCCTCAAGCGCGAAATGATCGGCCACAGCATGCTGTACACCTGGCAGGGCAGCGATCCGCAAGCCAGGCCGGTACTGTGGCTGGCGCACCAGGACGTGGTGCCGGTGGCGCCGGGCACGGAAGCCAGCTGGCAGCAGCCGCCGTTTGACGGCGTGGTGAGAGATGGCTTCATCTGGGGACGCGGATCGTGGGATGACAAGGGCAGCCTGGTGGCGCAGATGGAGGCGGTGGAAACGCTGCTGGCTGCCGGCTACCAGCCGCGCGCCACCCTCTACCTCGGCTACGGCGCCGATGAGGAAGTAGGCGGCCGGCGCGGCGCGGTGGAGATCGCGAAGCTGCTCAAGTCACGCAACATAAAACTGGATTACGTGCTGGACGAAGGCATGCTGGTCACGCAGGGCATCATGAGCGGCATTGCCAAACCGGTGGCGCTGATCGGCGTGGCGGAGAAAGGCTATGCCAGCGTTAACCTGTCAGTGGCCACGGCGCCGGGCCACTCCTCGATGCCGCCGCAGCAAACCGCCATCGGCACCATGAGCGCGGCGCTGGCGGCGCTGGAGCGCAAGCAGATGCCGGCCGAATTCACCGGCGTGGCGCGCCAGATGTTCGACACCATCGCGCCGGAGATGGCCGGCGTCAACCGCGTGGTGCTGTCCAATCTGTGGTTGTTTGCGCCGCTGGTGCGGCAGCAGCTGGAGCAGGCGGCCGGCACCAACGCCATCCTGCGCACCACCACCGCGCTGACGGTTATCCATGCCGGCAACAAGGACAACGTGCTGCCGGGCCGCGCCGACGCCGTGGTGAACTTCCGTGTGCGTCCCGGCGACACGGTGGCGGATGTGATGGCGCACGTCAGGCAGACCGTCAACAATGAGGCGGTGCACGCCGGGCTGGATGCGGGATGGTCGGAGCCGTCGCCGGTGTCGCCGGTGGACTCGGCGCCGTATGCGCTGATCAACCGCACCATCCGCGAAGTGTTCAGCGACGCGGTGGTGGCGCCCGGCATCGTGATTGGCGCCACCGACGCGCGCCACTATCAGGCGGTGAGCGACCATGTGTACCGTTTCTCGCCGGTGCGCGCGGGCAAGGACGACCTGCCGCGCTTCCACGGCACCAATGAGCGCATCGGCATCGACAACTACCTTGAAGCGGTGCGCTTCTACGTGCAGCTGGCGAAAAACAGCGCGGCGCTGCGTTAAGCGGAGGCGGCGCCGTAGCCGGCGCTGTAGCCGCGATGCGGACGCAGTTCCGGCCGCGATGCCGCATCGTCGTCATCCTGCGCCAGGAACTTGCTGCCGATTTCAAACCACTCATCGCTGGAAATCACCTTCTGCGCCAGCGGCAGCAGTTCCTGTTCTTCCTTGTCGAGACGCTTGAGCAGATTCTGGCAATACAGATCGACCGTCTTGCACAGGAACTTGCCTTGCGACGCGCTGCGGCGCATGGCGCGGCGCAGGCAGCGGTAGACCGCGTTGAGCATGGCGCTGCCACGCTTGCTCAGGCATTCCAGATCGTTCAGCAGCGGCGTGCAATTGGGTTCGGCGGCGCGGATGGCCGGCATCAGGCAGGCCTCGACCTTGCGCTGATGGCGTGCTTCGGCAAAGCTGGTCAATTGTTTAAGTTGGGATTCAATGAACACAGGATCGATTTCCTGCGGACGGCGCGCAATCGACTGCACGTATTGCAGCAGACGCGAAATGAAGTGGCGTTCTTTCTTTTGCTCGATAGATAGTGTCAACAAGACATAGGTGGCAGTAAGCATAGTGGCGTTTCCCGTATTCCATGTGACTTCGGCTGCGCGGTGGTCGTCGCAGAGGAGCCAAAACGCGCCGAGGTGAAGCTGCTACCTTAGCGCGCTGGACAGGCTCATACAACGCCGATTTACAATTGTTCACAACTGATTGTGAGGCAATACAAAGCGAAGCATTACCGGCGGGGAAAACGAATTGCGCACACGTCAAGCCGGCAGACAACCTGCGCGCTTTCACCTGGCTGAGTAAACGATTATGCCCCTTTTCCGCGATTGAAAATACGCGATTTATTGCAGCTGCCAAAAAATTTTTCTATCAGCCCCAACAGTCGGGGTCAGCTCTGACAATCGGACACTTGCGGAACTTTTTACGCAATTTTTAGTTCCCCAATGTCCGAATGTCAGAGCTGACCCCGAATTTCAGGCGCGGGCTTCGCCCAGGTAGAAGCCGCGTGGCGCGCCGAGGCCGGCTTTGACCTGGCGCGATGGCTCGTCGGTCAGCACTTCATCCTGGTCGGCTTCCAGGGCGCTGACGATGGCGGCCGCAATCGTGGCCGGCGACGATTTCGGCGCGTCGATGCCAGCCGTCATGTCGGTGTCCATATAGCCCATGTGCGCCGCCAGCACTTGGGTGTTTTGTGGGCGTAATTCGTTGCGCAGGCCGTTGGTCAGGCCCCAGGCCGCCGCCTTGGAGGCGCTGTAGGTGCCGGTGGTCGGGAAGCTGGCCCAGCTCAGCGCCGACAGGATGTTGATGATGGCGCCGCCGCCGTTGCGGCCCAGTACCGGCGCAAACGCATGGCTCAGCGCCAGCGGCGCAAAGAAGTTGGTTTCGAACTCGGCACGGGCGGCGCTCAGGGCGTCCGGCCCGGTGACCCCGCCCACCACGTGGATGCCGGCGTTGTTGATCAGGATGTGCAGATCCGGAATCGCCTGCACGGCGGCGGCAATGTCGGCCGCGTCGGTCACGTCCAGCTTGATCGGGGTGACGCCGGCGATGTCGACGCTGGCAGGGGTGCGGGCAGCCGCGTACACCTTGCGCGCGCCGGCTTTGACGGCGGCTTCGGCCAGGGCTTTGCCCAAACCACGGTTGGCGCCGGTGACCAGGACGACGGCATCTTTGAAGTTCATGATGTTTCCTTTCAAGTTAAATAAAAACTACAATATGACCGGTCGTCTTAAAAACGGCCGAAAAAAATTCAGGGCAAGATACGGCCCAGTACCACGCGCACAAAGCGTTCCAGCGGCGCCCGGCTTTGTTCGGCCTTGGCGCGCAGCACGGCGCCTTGCCAGGCGTCGGTGACAAATCCCGCCAGCTCCTCGGCGGGGGCGTCGGCCCGGATGCTGCCGTCCTGCTGGCCTTCGGCGATCACGGCCGCCAGCGCGCCGGTCGAAAGGCTGAACGCCTCGCGCATGGCGCTGCGCATGGCCGGGATCTGGTTGGACAGCTCGGTGCTGAAGTTGCCCAGCATGCAGCCAAAGTTGAAGTCGTTGGCGGCGTTGCCGGCGATCATGCGTTCAAAATACTGCTGGACGCGCGCCCGTGGTGCCAGGCTGCGCTCTTTCAGCACGGCCGCCATGTCGGCCACGCCGTCGGTGTAACGCTGCAATACTTCCAGCCCCAGCGCTTCCTTGCTGGAGAAGTGGTTGTAGAACGAGCCCTTCGGCACTCCGGCAGCGTCGGTAATGTCCTGCACGCTGGTGGCATTGAACCCCTTGCTGTGCAGCAGGTTCAAGCTGGTGGTGACGATTTGCTCTTTAACATTTGCTTTAGCCATGTGTTAAATATGACCGGTCGTCTTAAATAAGTCAAGAACTTTTTGAAATGAAGCGATAAGATATTCATTATCAACTTGGAAAGGAGACTGCTGTGCGCGGGATTGTCTTGTCGCTGCTGCTGGGTTTGCCGATGCTGGCGCAGGCCGCGCCGCTGGAAGTGAAGATGTGCGTGTTCGACCATCCTTTCCCGCCCATGACCTATCCCGACGGTTCCGGCCAGGCGCAGGATGTGCTGCGCCGCGCCTCGCGCCTGCAGCCGGTGCAGATCCAGCCGGTGGTGGCGCCGCGTTTCCAGTGCATGGAGCAGCTGCGCACCGGCCAGGTGGACGCCATGCTGGCCGCCTTCATTGAGGACCGCACATCCTACGCCGCGTTTCCGATGAGGGAGTCGCAACCCGATGTCAGCCGCGCGGTGGGCGAAATCAGTTTCTCGGTATCGCGCCGGCGCGGCGGCACGGTGGACTGGGATGGCAGGCAGTTTCTCAATCTCGGCCGTCAGCCGGTGGGTACGCAGCCGGGCTTGCTGCATGTGGCGCTGCTGCGCCAGCTCAACGTGGTGATTGACGACAGTGCCGGCAGCCCGGAGCAGGCGTTTGCCATGCTGGCGCAAAACCGCGTGGCGGCCGTGGTCACCCAGCAGGGCGAGGGCGAGCAGATCATCGCCCGCAAGTACAAGGGCGAGATCGAGATGCTGCCGACGCCGCTGATCGTCACGCCCATGTATTTGATCGTCAACAAGCAGTTCTACCAGCAGCATCGGGCGCAGGTCGATGGCTACTGGGACGCGGTGCGCCAGGTGCGCGCTGGAAAGTAGCATAAAGTAACAAGCTGACGCCTGGCCCGCCACTCTTGGTATCATGCCCGATGCCCGGCCACAAGCCGGTATTTTTCTAATAACATCGGAGAACCCCCGAATGAGAATTCCACTGCTGCTGCTGGGCGCCGCGATGGCGTCCAGCGCTGTGGCCGCGCCACGCGGCTTCACCGTAGAAGACCTGGTCAAAATGGAGCGCGTCGGCAGCCCCGTGCTGTCGCCCGACGCCACCCGCGTGGTGTACACCGTCCGTAGCACCGACATGGACAAGAACCGCGGCAACACGCAGCTGTGGCTGCTGGATCTGCGCCATCCGCAAGCCGCGCCGGTGCGCCTGACTCAGGCCGCCGCCAGCGCCACCGATCCGGAATGGTCGCCCAGCGGTGACGCGATTTACTTCCTGTCCGGCCGCTCGGGCTCGTCGCAAGTGTGGCGCCTGCCGCTGAGCGGCGGCGAGGCGGCCAAGGTCACCGACCTGCCGCTGGACGTGGACAACTTCCGCCTGTCGCCGCAGGGCGACCGCCTGCTGTTCAGCATGGCGGTGTACCGCGACTGCGCCGATCTGGCCTGCAGCAAGAAGCGTCTCGACGAGCAGGCCAAGGTCAAGGCCAGCGGCAAGGTGTACGACAAGCTGTTCGTGCGCCACTGGGATACCTGGGCCGATGGCCGCAACAATGTGCTGTACTCGGCGCCAATCGACGCCAGCGGCAAGGTCAGCGCCGAGCCGGTCAGCCTGAGCGGCAAGCTGGATGGCGACGTGCCGTCCAAGCCGTTTGGCGACCACGATGAATACCACTTCAGCCCGGATGGCAAGACCGTGGCCTTCTCGGCCCGTATTGCCGGCCGCACCGAAGCCTGGTCGACCAACTTCGACGTCTACACCGTGCCGGCCATCGGCGGCGAGCCGAACAACCTGACCGCCGACAACCAGGCCTGGGATACCAAAGCGATCTATTCGCCGGACGGCAAGACCCTGGCCTACGTGGCAATGGACAAGCCCACTTTCGAGGCGGACCGCTTCCACCTGGTGCTGATCGATGTCGCCACCGGCAAGAAACGCACCGTGGCAGAAAGCTGGGACCGTTCGATTGCCGACTTCCGCTGGACGCCGGACAGCAAGGCGCTGCTGGCGGTGGCCGATGACATCGGCCAGCACCGCCTGTTCTCGATTGACGCCGCCAGCGGCAAGATAACTGCGCTGACCGGCAAGGGTTACGTCAGCGGCTTTGACGTGGCCAGGGACACGGTGGTGATCGCGCACGCCAATCTGGCTTCCGGCGCCCAGCTGTACAAGTTCAAGCTGGGCGGCAGCGCCGACAAGGCCGAGCAGCTGACCCGCCTGAACGAAGCCGCGCTGGCCGACGTCAAGTTTGGCGAATATGAGCAGTTCTCCTTCGTCGGCGCCAATGGCGACACGGTTTATGGTCACGTGATGAAGCCATGGAACGCGCAGCCGGGCCAGAAGTATCCGGTGGCCTTCCTGGTGCACGGCGGCCCGCAGGGCAGCTTCGGCAACTCGTGGAGCTATCGCTGGAATCCGCAGGTGTATGCCGGCGCCGGCTACGCCACCGTGTTCATCGATTTCCACGGCTCGACCGGCTACGGCCAGAAATTCACCGACTCGATCAGCGGCGACTGGGGCGGCAAGCCGCTGGAAGATCTGCAAAAAGGCCTGGCGGCCGCAGTGCAGAAATTCCCATGGCTGGACCGCGAGAACAGCTGCGCGCTGGGCGCCTCGTACGGCGGCTTCATGATGAACTGGATCGCCGGTAACTGGTCGGATGGCTTCAAGTGCATCGTCAACCACGACGGCGTGTTCGATACGCGCGGCATGGCTTACTCCACCGAAGAGATCTGGTTCACCGAATGGGAAAACGGCGGTCCGTACTACGACGTGCCGGAACAGCACGAGAAGTTCAACCCGGCGCTGAAGGTAAAGAACTGGAAGACGCCTATGCTGGTGGTGCAGGGCGACCTGGACTTCCGCATTCCAACCGCGCAGGGCCTGGGCACCTTTACCGCGTTGCAGCGCCAGGGCATCCCGAGCAAATTCCTGTTCTTCCCGGATGAGAACCACTGGGTGCTGAAGCCGGCCAACTCGGTGCTGTGGCATCACACGGTGCTCGACTGGCTGAATACCTACACCCGGAAGTAAGCCGCCACCACGTCATTCCCGCCTGCGCGGGAATGACGCTTGCCTTTTGAGGAACCCATGAAAAAGTATCTGATCGCGGCAGCGGTAGCGCTGTCCGCAGGCGCTGTGCATGCCGCCTCCACGCCCGCTCCGCGCGCCGAAAACGCCTATCTCTCGCAACAGGATGCCGCCGCCCGCGCAGCGCGCGTCAGCAATGTCGATTACACGCTGGACTTCGCCCTGACCGGCAAGGAAGCCTTCAGCGGCACCACCACCGTCAGCTTTGATTTGACCGATGCGTCGCAGGCGCTGACCATCGATCTCGATAAGGCCACCATCACCAGCCTCGTCGTCAACGGCAAGGCCGTCACGCCGCAATACAACCAGTGGTTCATCACGCTGGCGGCGCAGGACCTGAAGGCCGGCCGCAACACCGTCACCATCGCCTACACGCGCCTGCACAGCACCAACGGCGAAGGCCTGCACCGCATGGTCGATCCGGTCGATGGCCGCGTGTATACCTACTCGCATTTCGAGCCGGCGGCCGCGCACCAGATGTTCCCGGTGTTCGACCAGCCGGACCTGAAAGGCACTTACCAGATCACCGTCAGCACGCCGGCCGACTGGGTGGTGTCGTCCACCACCCGCGAAACCAGCGTGCAGGACATCGACGGCGGCAAACGCTGGACTTTCCCGCGCTCAAAGAAACTGAGCCCGTATAACTTCTCCCTGCACGCCGGCCCGTACAAGGTATGGGAAGACAACAGCGGCAAATATCCGATGCGCCTGTTCGCGCGCCAGTCGGTGGCGGCGCAAGTGTCGCCGCAGGACTGGTTCAGGTACACCAGGCAGGGACTGGGCTTCTTTGACCAGTACTTCGGCATTCCTTACCAGTTTGAGAAGTATGACCAGTTGCTGGTGCCGGACTTCCTGTACGGCGCCATGGAAAACGCCGCCGCCATCACCTTTGCCGAAGGCCGCTTCCTGCACAAGGAAGAAATGACCGCGGCGCAGAAGCAGTCGCTGGCCGGCGTCATCATGCATGAGATGGCGCACCAGTGGTTCGGCGATCTGGTCACCATGAAGTGGTGGAACGGCCTGTGGCTGAACGAGAGCTTCGCCTCCTTCATGGGCACCCTGGCGACCGCCGAGGCGACCGAGTTCACCAACGCCTGGCAGGGCTTCTACTCGGGCGGCAAGCAGGCCGCCTACGTGCAGGACCAGCGCGTGACCACGCACGCGATTGAAACGCCGGTGGCGTCCACCGCCAATGCGTTCGACAACATCGATGCCATCACCTACTCGAAAGGCGCGTCCACGCTCAAGCAGCTGCGCCATTTGCTGGGCGAGGAAGTGTTCCGCCAGGGCGTGCACAATTACCTGGTCAAGTACCAGTACCGCAATGCCACGCTGGATGACTTCATCGGCAGCCTGGGCGAAGCGGCGCAGCGCGACCTCAGTGGCTGGACTAAACAATGGCTGTACGAAGCCGGCGTGAACACCATCGCCGCCGACTTCAGCTGCAAAGGCGGCAAGCTCAGTTCCTTTACGCTGCGCCAGAACGCGGCCAGCCCGGCACTGCCGACGCTGCGCGAACAGCGCGTGCAGATCGCCTTGTTCCAGCAGGGCGCGCAAGGCCTGGCGCTGAGCAAGAACGTCGCCGTCACCTACCAGGGCGCGGTCACCGCGGTGCCGGAACTGCAAGGCGCGGCTTGCCCGGACCTGGTCTATCCGAACTACCAGGACTGGGGCTTTGCGCAGGTGCAGCTGGATAAAAAATCGTTTGCCACCGCGCGCGCCAGTTTGAGCAAGGTGGAGGATCCGCTGCTGCGTTCGATGTTGTGGCAAAGCCTGTGGGACAGCGTGCGTGCGGCCAAGCTGCCGCTGAATGATTTCCTTGGCACCGTGCTGGCCAATGCGCCGGCCGAAAAGGATTACACGCTGCTGGGCGACATCGTCGACAAGATGCGCGCCGCCCAAGGCTATCTTGATGCGATGGGGCCTTCTGCCTATCGCACCAAGGTGGGCGCGCAGCTGGAACAGATGGCGTTTGCCGCCACTCAAGCCGCCAGCGCCGACAAGAACTTCCAGCGCCGCTGGTTTGGCGCCTACCTGAACCTGGCCAGCAGCCCGGCTGCACTCAAACAACTGGCGGACATCCTCGACGGCAAGCTGGTGGTGCCGGGCCTGAACGTCAGCCAGGATGTGCGCTGGGAGATCATCGGCCGCCTGAACCGCTACGCCTATCCGGGCAGTGCGGCATTGCTGGCAGCCGAGCAGGGGCGCGACAAGTCGGACAGCGGCCAGCAGGCCGCCATTGCCGCCGCTGCCGGCCGCCCGGACGCCAAGGTCAAAGCCGAGTGGCTGGCGACCATTGCCGACCTGCAGACCACGCTGCCATTCTCGCGCGTGCGCACGGCGATGAATTCGCTGTATCCGGCCGAGCAGGGCGCGCTCAATGAACTGAGCGCGGCGCAGCGTCTGGACAGCCTGGGGCAGCTGGACAAGACCGCCGGGCCGGTGTACATGCGCGCTTACGGCCCGGCGTTGATCCCGGCCACTTGCACTCCGGCCAGTGTACAGCGCCTGGAAACGGCAATTGTTAAATTCCCGGATTTGTCGGATGGAACCAAGCGTTCCCTTTCGGTAACAAAACAGGAGGATGAACGCTGCGTTGCCATAAAGAAAGTTATGACAATATTTTAATTGGCGCTTCGGCGCGCACTGGAGAGCCAGCCCCTGTGGCTGGCTTTTTTTACGCTTTTGCGTAGAAGTTTTTGTACAATTACAACGGAATTCAGGCAATTTCAGCAGATTTTGATGACCGTGTGATGACATCCCTTCCATAGTGGAAGCAAGATATTATTTGGTTTTTATAAACATAAATAAATAATAAACGTTAATATTTCGTTACTTTGCGGAATGGGTTTGGCTATATTGATTGTTACTTTTTAAGAAAAGTAATCAGGGTCCAGTCTGGCAATCGACCGGGCGGGCCATGGCTCCATCCCTTAACCACAAGGTAGAGAAATGACATACTTCACGCAAGCCCAGTCAGCCCGGTCTACGCCCGCGCTGAAAAAAATGGCTGCGGCAGCGATTGGCGCATTGGCGCTGGTCGGCACCGCGCCTGCCATGGCCGACACCATCGATTTCGATAGCCTCGATTCCAACACCTTCAACGGTCTCGACACCTTCGACGCTGGCGGCTACCACTTCGAGGTGATCGATACCCCGGCCGCCGGCCCGAGCGGCACCGGTTTCGCCGGCGCCATCGGCAACGGCAATGATCCTTTCCTGTGCGCGATTGCCGGCTGCCCGACCGGCAACCCCAGCAACTACTACCTGGGCGTCAACGACGGCAGCCTGAAAATCTCGCGCGGCGACAACCTGGCCTTCAGCCTCGGCAGCCTGGAATACGCCTTCCTGGCGCCGGTCGACAATCTGCCCGGCTATTCCTACGGCCAGCTGACCGTGACCGGCATCACCACCGGCGGCAGCACCGTGAGCCATTCCTTCGACTTCCCGGAACTGGTGGGCGGTTATTCGCCGTTCGTGAGCGCCAACCTGCAATCGGCATTTGGCAGCACGCTGTTCAGCAACGTCACCATCAGCTCGTGCATCTTCGATGGCGGCAACTGCGTCAACCCGTCCAACAACCAGGCCCAGTTCGCGTTTGACAACCTGACCCTGGCGCCGGTGCCGGAACCGCAAACCTACGCCATGCTGGGCCTGGGCCTGGCCGCGATCAGCCTGATGGCGCGCCGTCGCGCCAAGCAGCACGGCAACGTTTAAGCAAGGAGACACCCACATGAAACTGAAACTTCGTCCTGTCTCCACCGCTGTCCTGCTGGTGCTGTCGGCCATGGCCGCCGGCGCGCACGCGGAAGCCGAGCGCCGTTCCTACATCGTGCAACTGGTCGACAAGCCGGTTGCCACCTATACCGGCCAAGTGGCCGGCCTGGCCGCCACCATGCCGCCGCAAGGCCAGCGCCTGAACGTGGAAGCCGCCGACGTGCAGGCTTACATCAATTACCTTGAAACCAAGCAGAACGACGTCATCAGCACCGTCGCCAACGCCGAGATCACCAACAAGTTCGACGTGGTGTTCAACGGCTTTTCGGCACTGCTGACCGATGATGAGGTGCGCGCGCTGAAAAAACACAGCGGCGTGGCGGCTGTCTCCGCCGACAACATCCTGCAGCTGGACACCAGCTACACGCCGAGCTTCCTCGGCCTGGACAAGCCGGGCGGCCTGTGGGACCAGTTGGGCGGCAAGGGCTCGTCCGGCGAGGACATCATCATCGGCATCGTCGACGGCGGCATCTGGCCGGAGAACAACAGCTACGCCGACCGCGTGGACGAGAACGGCAACCCGAGCCACAGCGGCTCGACCGTGGTGTACGACGCGCCGCCAGCCAGCTGGAAAGGCAGCTGCGACGCCGGCGAAGGCTTTAGCGCGGCCAACTGCAACAACAAACTGATCGGCGCGCGCTACTACAAGCCAGCGTCGCAGACCCTGCACTGGACCGAGTTCAACTCGGCGCGTGACTCGGTGGCCGGCACCGAAGGCCAGGGCGGCCACGGCAGCCACACCTCCAGCACCGCCGGCGGCAACAACGGCGTGGCGGTCACCATCAACGGCGTCAACATGGGCAAGATTTCCGGCATCGCGCCGCGCGCCCGCATTGCCGCCTACAAGGTGTGCTGGACCGACGGCGTGACCGGCAAGAACGGCTGCTCCACCTCCAGCAGCGTGGCGGCCATCAACCAGGCGGTGAAGGATGGCGTCAACGTCATCAACTATTCGATCGGCCCATCGGCAGGCGGCGGCACTTTCAACGAAGCCGGCGAGCAAGCCTTCCTGGGCGCGGCGGCAGCGGGTGTGTTCGTGGCCGCCTCGGCCGGCAACCAGGGCCCGACCGCGACTGCGCCGGCGCCGGTGGCCCACATCAGCCCATGGCTGACCACGGTTGGCAACTCGACCCATGACCGCATTTACCTGGGCGATGCCATCCTTGGCAATGGCGTCACCGTGAGCGGTGCTTCCAGCAATGCCAACACCCCGGCCGCACCGCTGATCCTGGCCAAGGACGCCGGCCTGCCGGATGTCGATCCGGTCAAGCTGGCGCGCTGCTTCGGCCCGACCGACGGCGCGGTCACCTACCTCGATGAAAACAAGGTCAAGGGTAAGGTGCTGGTGTGCGACCGCGGCGACAACGTGCTGGTCAACAAGAGCGCCAACGCCAAGACGGCCGGCGCGGTGGGCGTGATCATCACCAACGTGGAAGGCGGCAACGCCACCATCATCAACCAGGGCCACGTGCTGTCGACTGTCCACATCACCAAGGAAGAAGGCAAGAAGGTCAAGGATTACGTCGCTGCGGCGCCAGCCTCGGCCAACAGCGCGCTCGGCAATGTACGCGCCACCTTCGACCCCACCGTCAAGGCGCCGATCATGAACGGTTCCTCGTCGCGCGGCCCGAACGTGGCCAACGCCAACATCCTGAAACCGGATCTGACCGCGCCGGGCACCGACATCCTGGCCGCCGTGACCGCCGACCTGACCAAGGACCAGCGCAACGCGATTGCCGCCAGCGGCGCATCGCCGGTGGCGGAGTGGGGCTTCAAGACCGGCACCTCGATGGCCTCGCCGCATGTGGCCGGCATTGCCGCGCTGCTGAAACAACGCCATCCGGACTGGACCCCGGCCGCCATCAAGTCGGCGCTGATGACCACCGCCTTCGACACCTATACCGACGGCCTGACCTCCGGTCTGGCATGGGACGCCACCGCCAAGAACACCGGCAACCTGCCATGGGGCCAGGGCGCCGGCCACGTGTCGCCAACCTCGGCGGCCGATCCGGGCCTGGTGTATGACATCCAGCCGGTCGACTACGCACGCTTCCTGTGCGGCCAGGGCCTGATCTACACGACAGCGCAGTGCTCGGCGTTTGGCGGCTCGCTGGCGCCGCAAAACCTGAACCTGGCGTCGCTGACTGCCGGCAACGTGCTTGGTTCGATGACCCTGACCCGCACCGTCACCAACGTCGGCGCCACTGCGGCCACCTACAACGCGGCTGCCTCGGTGCCGGGTTACTCGGTGGTGGTGACGCCGTCGCAACTGGTGCTGGCGCCGGGCGAGAAAGCCAGCTTCACGGTCAAGGTAACCCGTGTGGACGCGCCGATTGACACCTGGACCTACGGCAAGCTGACCTGGACCGACGGCACCCACGTGGTGCGCAGCCCGCTGACCGTGCGCGGCAGCGCGCTGGCGGCGCCGGCCCGCGTCTACAGCGAAGCCACCAGCGGCAGCAAGATCATCACCGTCGGCACCGGCTTTGCCGGCGCGCTGGGTACGGTGAAAGGCGGCCTGGTGCCGGCGGCAGTGGAAACCCGCACCGTGGTGCAGGCGTCCAGCCCGTCGACCGGCAGCGCACAGTGTGCCGGTACTGCCGGCACCGGCGTGAACGTGCACACGGTCACGATTCCAGCTGGCACCATCGCCGCGCGCTTCTCGCTGTTTGATGATGAAGTGCAAGGCGCAACGCCGGGCCTGAGCGACCTCGACATGGTGGTGGCCAAGGGGTCGACCGTGGTCGGCAGCAGCGGCGGCGACACCGCGAATGAATCGGTGCAACTGCTGAACCCGGCTGCGGGCGAGTACAAGGTGTGCGTGGTCGGCTATGCGCCGAAGGGCGGCTCGGCCACCTACGCCTTGTCGAGCTGGCTGGTGCAATCGACTTCGACCGGCGGCAACTTCAAGGTCAATGCGCCAAGCTCGGCCACCATCGGCGGCACCGCCAGCGTGGGCGTCAGCTGGTCCGGCCTGCCAACCGGCAAGCGCTACCTGGGGGCGGTGAACTTCCTGCTGAGCGGCGTCAAGCAGGGCACCACCGTGGTGGAAGTGGATACCACCGATCCACTGCCGCTGTTCCAGAACTCGCGCGTGAAGGAAGCGCTGGCGTTCTGATCGCGATCGCCAGCCACCAAAACCCGCGTGCAGGATGACGCGGGTTTTTTTATTTGGCGCTTGGTTGACCGGGACTGGCGAACGCGCGCTCATTGAGCACGCAGGTGCCGGCGCGGCAGGTGGCGCCGGGATCGCTGACCACCGAGCAGGTCGACATCATGCCTTGCCGCTTGTCGTCAGCGCGGCGCGCGGCCGCGTGCTGTTCCACCAGCGCTTTCAGCTGGGCACCGTCGCTGTTCTTGCTCGACCATGCGAGGTAGTTTTCCGGCCCGCCGCAAGCCTTGGAGCCGATGCCGATGCTGTGGCACTGGCTGCTGTTGTCGCACGCCAGGTCATTGTTGGCGGACTGAATCTTTTGCCACAGCGCGGGCGTGGCGGCCTGCGGCGCCTGGGCGCCGGCACAGGCGGTAAGCACCAGCAGGCTGGCCGCAGCCAGGCGCAGGGTAGGGGCGAGGTGTTTCATGGCATGCCTTTACAGTGGTGACGGTTGGTCCTTGAAGCTTAGCAGGGTTTCGTCCGACCAGCGCTGGTCCCAGATTGGCGCGTAGTAAGCACGGTCCAGCAGGACCTGGCAATCGCAGTAGGGCAGGGTGGCCGCGGTTTGCGTGCCGCCAGCGTGCAGTGCGGTGGGCGGCAGGTTGGCGCTCAGGTTGCCGTCAAACAGCGTGATGCCGGCCACCGGGCGATCGGCAAAGAACAGGTAGTTGCCATCGGGCGCGTTGCAGATGCTTTCGGCGCTGGTGAACAGCTGGTCCAGCCAGGCGAAGAACTGGCTGTTGTTGGACAGCAGCCCGGCTTCCACGCCCACCAGGCATTCCAGCCGCAGGTCGCCCAGGCGGCGCATGCCTTCCGGCACATTGGGGCTGCGCACCTGCGCGCGCCAGGTCAGGGTGCTGGTCTTGCGGCTGGCGATCAGGGCCGCGTCTTCCTTCAGCGCTTGCGCGTTGCGTTCCAGCGTGAAGGTGTGATCGGGCGCCACCGTCACCGGCAGCGAGATGGTGTCGCCGGCCACGCGCAGGGTGATGCCGTCCAGCTGCGTGGTCGGCAGGCGCGGCAGCAACTGGAAGCGCAGCGTGGCTTGCGGCGCCAGCGCCCGGTGACGCTCGAAGATGTCCATGCCGGCGATCATCTTGCGGTAGGACTTGTCGACCGGATCGCGGGTGGACTGCACGGTCACGCTGGGCGCAGTTTGCGCCGCGGCGTGGCTTGCCGCCGCCAGTAAGGCTGCCATCAGGAGAGTCCGTATGCGCATGACAGACGATGGTAAGCCAGCGCGCCGGCCGGCGGCGCACGCTTCAGGTATCGGGCCGGCTGTCGATCCAGCGTATCAGCTCGCGGCCGAACACGCGCGTGCGGGCGGTGTCGACCTGGCGTTTCTTGTAGGCCTCGTGGCTGGCCGGGCCGCTCAGGCTGCGCTGGTAGCTGGCTTCATCCATCAGCTGGATTTCATATTCGAAAAAGAAGCCGACGTCGTAATCCTGCTCCGGCGCCGCGTCCAGTTGTTGCACGTGGATCATCTTGCGCACCGTCACCTGGATGCTGTTGAAGCCCACGCCGCTGTGCGGATTGTCGCAGCGGGTTTGCGGCTGGGCGATTTCGGCCAGCTCGGCATCCATCTGCCGCAGCAGGTCAAGCGGATACGCCGTGCTGTGCTCCAGCTGCGCCCGGTACTTGCCAAAGACCTGCCTGGCGGCATCGAGGTCGAGCAGGGTGTTGCGGGTGCGCTCGGCGTCCACATTGGTGACCGACAGCAGATGCGCGCGCTGCAGCGTGCGCAGCGCCAGCAGGCACTCGCAGCGGGTGGCAAACACCAGCCGCACGCCGAGATGATCGAAAATATCGGCCGCCAGATAGGCCGCTTTTTGCAGCAGCTTGAGCAGGATGCTGTTGCGGCCCTTGTTGTCCTTGCGGTCGTAGTGCAGCAGCGGCAGGCAGACCTCGCCGTCGGTCAGGAAATGGCGGTCGCCGTCGCGGCGGATCACCTCGTCCAGCGTGCCGAACACCTGGGCGCGGATGGCGTGGAAGTGGCGCAGCTTGAGGTTGTTGTCGATGTAGAAGATCCCATGCATGACCTTCAGCACCGCGCACGACCACATGCGCCGCGTGTCCACCAGTTGTCCGCGCAGCGAGGCATACACCAGCAATAGCAGGGGATCTTCCGGCTCGGCCACTTCCGGCGGGATCAGCCCGGCTTGCGCCGGCTCCAGGAAAGAACAGCGGATGAAGGCCACCGCTTCCTGGTGGGCGCGGCGGATCAGCGCGGCGGCGGCCGGCTGGTCCAGGTCAAAGCCATATTCGCGCACGAACTGGCGCGCATCGTGCAAATTGCGCAGGGCCAGCGCGCCCAGGTCGATGGCCGAAATGCCGTTGGCAATCGCGTTCAGGTAAGTCCAGTTCAGCGACAACTTGCCCCCGCTCCCGAGCGAGGCGTGCAGTTCCGTCATGTCTCCCCCACCGCATTACTTTTCTAATAATTGGCTTGTTGGTTGGAACTATAATAGCGCCTTTGTTTGTCCCCGGCCTGAACACGGATGATTAAATTGTTAGATACCCGGCTGGCGGCGCTGGCCGCGTGGTGGACGCGCCGCACTGCCTTCCTCAACCATCCGCGCGCCGGCCGGTGGGCCGTGCTGCTGGTGCCTTTAATGCTGGGCTTGCTTTCGCTGAGCAGCGGGCAGGACGATGGTTGGGACATGCGCAACTATCACCTGTACAACGTCCACGCGCTGTTGAATGGCCGTATCGGCTTCGACCTGGCGCCGGCCGGTTTCCAGAGCTATTTCAATCCCACGCTGGACCTGCCTTATTACTACTTGAACCAGTGGCTGCCGCCGCGCGCGGCGGGCTTCGTGCTGGGTGCCTTGCATGGACTGAGCTTTGTATTGTTGTGCGGGATCACGCGCCAGCTGCTGGGCGCCTCCGCGCCGCGCCGGCTGGTGTTGCTGCTGGCTGGCGCCGGCCTGTTTGCGCCCGGCTTCCTGAGCGAACTCGGCAACAGCATGGGCGACAACCTGAGCGCGCTGCCGGTACTGCTCTCGCTGTATCTGGTGCTGCGTCACTGGGATGCGCTGCCGCAGTGGGGCTGGCGCGCGGCCGCCGCCCTGCTGGGCGCTGGCCTGGCGATGGGCGTGAGTGCCGGCCTCAAATTGACCAACGCCACGTATGCGGTGGCGCTGTGCGTTGCTTTGTTGTGGGTGCCGCTGGCATGGTGGCAACGCCTGCGGCTGGCCGTGGTGTTCGGCGTTGGCGTGCTGGGCGGCATCGCTGTGGCCGGCGGCTGGTGGTTCCTCAAAATGTGGCAGACCTTCGGCAATCCGCTGTTCCCGCAATTTAACAACCTCTTCCACAGTCCGCTGGCGCAAGAGCACGGCGTGATCGATGTGTTCTTCCGCCCGCAGGGTTGGCTGGAAAACCTGCTGTGGCCTTTCATCTTCACCTTCAATACGCGACGGGTGTCGGAGATTCCGCTCAAGCTCGCCGTGTGGCCAGTGCTGTATCTGGCGCTGGCGGCCTTGCTGCTGGTGTGGCTGCGCCAGCGCCGCGAGCGCAAGCTGGCCCCGCGCAGCGTGCTGCTGCTGGCGTTTGTGGCCATCGCTTACCTGGTGTGGATGCGCATGTTCAGCATTTACCGCTATCTGGTGCCGCTGGAACTGCTGGCGCCGCTGGCGATCTGGCTGGCGTGGCAATATATCGCGCCGCAGGCGCAACGCCTGGGCGGCGCGGTGCTGGCGCTGCTGGCGGTGAATGTGTTTCCGATTGCTAACTGGGGCCATGCGGAATGGGCTGACCAGGCGTTCAGCGCCGAGGTGCCGGCCATCGCCAGTCCGGCCGACAGCATCGTCTTCTTTGCCCAGCCGGACCCGCCTTCCGGATGGATGGCGACCTTCCTGCCGCCGGCCGTGCGCGTGGTGGCGCTGGGCACCGGCCTGCCGGAATCGCCGGCTTGGCGCGCGCGCCAGCAGGCCGCCATTGCCGAGCGCAAGGGACCGCATTATGTGCTGTTGAGCGCCGCCCGTAACGATCGCGACGGCACCCGCCTGCGCAAGCTGGCGGCGGCACGCTGGCTTGGATTGACCGATGACGCAGCCGGCTGCGGCAAGCTGGAAAGCCTGATGCGCCATGTGCGCCTGCAAGTGGAATTGCGCCGCCTGCCGGCCGGCGGCTGCACCTTTGACCTGCTGCCGCAACACCGCATCGATCTGGCCGCAGTGGACCGCGCCACCATCGAGCGGGCGGCGCAACGCCTGCAAATTTATGGCCTGCACATGGACACCGCCAGTTGCAGCACGCACCGCGCGGCGGTTGGCGCCGAGCCGCGTCCCTTCCTGTGGTGCCGGGCGGGCGTGAGGGACAGCACGGCGGCGCGATAGTCTCTACAATGACTGCCAGTCCAACTTGTTTGCGGAGCCGGCATGTCTTTTTTGATTGTTCTTGCTGCACTGGTGTTTCTGATGCTGGCCGCGTATCGCGGCTACAGCGTGATTCTGTTTGCCCCTGTGGCCGCACTGGGCGCGGTGCTGCTGACCGACCCGGGCGCGGTGGCGCCGGTGTTCAGCGGCATCTTCATGGACAAGATGGTGGGCTTCGTCAAGCTGTACTTCCCGGTGTTTTTGCTGGGCGCGGTGTTCGGCAAGCTGATCGAATTATCCGGCTTTTCCGAGTCGATAGTGGTGGCAGCCATCAAGTACATCGGCCGCACCCGCGCCAATGCGGTGATCGTGCTGGTGTGCGCGCTGCTGACGTATGGCGGCGTGTCGCTGTTCGTGGTGGTGTTTGCCGTGTATCCGTTTGCGGCCGAGTTGTACCGCCAGAGCAATATCCCCAAGCGCCTGATGCCGGGCGCGATCGCGCTGGGCGCGTTCTCGTTCACCATGGATACCTTGCCGGGCACGCCGCAGATCCAGAACATCATTCCGACCACCTTCTTCAAGACCACCGGCTGGGCGGCGCCGTGGCTGGGCGTGACCGGTTCCATCGCCACCCTGGCCGCCGGCCTGGCTTTTCTGGAATGGCGCCGCCGTAGCGCCATGGCCACGGGTGAGGGCTATGAAAGTGCAACCGTTGCGACCACCGGCGCGCCTGCCGCCGCTGCCCCGCCCCCGGCGGCAGCGGCGCGCGCCGGCTTGCCGCATCCATTGTTGTCGCTGGCGCCGCTGGTGCTGGTGGGCGTCGCCAATTTCATCCTGACCAAAATGATTCCCGGCTGGTATGGCGAAAGCTACGCCCTGACGGCCGATGCCTTGCCCGGCCTGCACGCCCCGGTTACGCTGCCGATCAAATCCGTGATCGGCATCTGGGCGGTGGAAGGCGCGCTGTTGCTGGGCATCCTGCTGACTGTGGCCACCGCCTTCAAGCGCATCCGCTTCACCTTTGCTGACGGCACCAAGGCCGCGGTCGGCGGCGCGCTGCTGGCCGCCATGAATACCGCCTCGGAATATGGCTTTGGCGGCGTGATTGCCGCGCTGCCGGGTTTCCTGTCGGTCAGCGAAGCGCTGCGCAGCGTGCCCAATCCGCTGGTGAATGCGGCGGTGTCGGTCACCTCGCTGGCCGGCATTACCGGTTCCGCCTCGGGCGGCATGAGCATCGCGCTGGCGGCCATGTCGGATCAATTCATCCGCGCGGCGGAAGCGGCGCAGATCCCGCTGGAGGTGATGCACCGCGTGGTGGCCATGGCCAGCGGCGGCATGGACACGCTGCCGCACAATGGCGCGGTGATCACCCTGCTGGCGGTCACCGGCCTGACGCACCGCCAGTCCTACCGCGACATTTTCGGCATCACCATCATCAAGACGCTGGCGGTGTTCTTTGTGATTGCCGTGTACTACCTGACCGGGCTGGTGTAAGCGCGGGCGGGTACTGCTTCTGGCATTTGACGCAAAAGAAGCTGCGGCGCTGGGTCTTGCCCAGATGCGCCTTGTGGAAGGGGATGTCGCAACGCGGGCAGATGCGCCTGGTGTGCGCCAGCCAGTGCTGCTTCAGCACGAAGGCTTTTTTCCAGCGCAGGAAATCAAAGGCGTAGACACGCATCTGCTCCACCAGCTCGCGCTGCTTGGCGGCCGAGAGCGCGCCCACCTTGGACAGCGGATGCACGCGGATGCGGAACAGCACTTCGTTCTTGAAGATATTGCCGGCGCCGGAAAAGATCTCCTGATCAAGCGTGGCATCGCACACCAACATGTCCGGCTTGGCGCGCAGCTTTTTCAGCGCGGCCTTCGCATCCCACTGATCCGACATCACATCCGCGCTCCAGTCGTATTGCGCGTCCAGGTCGGGCGGCAGCGTCTTCACCGAGCAGGTGTAGAAATTGAATTCCTCGCCATCGTCAAAGCCCAGGCTCAGGCGCGGCTGCGCATCCTTGCGTTCATTGATACGGTAACTGCCGAACATCAGCAAATGAATCCGCAGCGCGCGGTCCGGCAGCTGGATCAGGAAGTGCTTGCCCCAGCTGCGCAGGGCGACAATCGGCTGCCCGGCCAGCGCCGGATAATCGACATCCTTGCTGTTGCCGCTGGCGTGGGTGATGGTGCGGCCGACGAAACCCTCGGCCTGCTCGCGCAAGATAACAATGGATGGTCCCTCCGGCATGGCCTGCCCCTCAAGCGTACAGGCTGCCAGTATGGGCGCATGACTGCGCCCCAACCGTACGTTACTTCACCGAGCTGCCCAGCATGTCGTGCACGCTGTAGCTCATCATGGCCAGGAACGCCACCAACCCCAGATACAGCACGCCGTAGTTGATGCGCGTGTCGCGCGGCACAGTGTAGTAGCCATCCGGCTTGGCCGGATCGCCCCAGATGGCTTCCTTGATTTGCGGATAGGCCAGCACCGCCACCAGGATCAGCATCGGGCTCGGATGGTAGAAGAACAGCGCCGCCAGCAAAGGCACACCAGCCAGCCACACCTTGGGCGATATGATGGCGGTGATGCGTCCGCCATCCAGCGGCGAAACCGGAATCAGATTGATCAGATTCAGCATGCAGCCGGAATAGGCCAGGGCCAGCAGCAAATTGCTGTCGTTGTTGCGTGCGAAGTAATAGCAGACCATCGCGCCGGCCGTGCCGGCCAACGGGCCGGCAAAGCCGATGTAGGCTTCGGTCTCGACGTCATGCGGCACGTCCTTGAGCGCTACCCACGCGCCGACAAACGGAATGAAGGTCGGCGCGCCTACCGCCAGGCCACGCTGGCGCGCTGCCACATAGTGGCCCATTTCATGCACAAAGATCAGACCGACGAAGCCGACCGCATAACGCCACCCGTAAATCCAGCTGTACGCCACGATGGAAATCAGCATGGTGGCGCTGGTGGTCAGCAGCTTGCCCATCTTGCCGGCCGCAAGGAGCCAGACGATCAGCTTGCCCATCAACTTACTCCGGCTTGCTCAGGTCAACGGCCGCGGCTTTTTCCTCGCGCTTGCGGCCCAGCAGTTTGTACACCCAGCCGCCGATCGCGGCGACACCGATCAGGATGAATTTTTTCAAAGCCAGCAGCACGGCAAAAATCTTGCCGAAGAAACCCAGCTTGGCCGCCACACCACCCGCCACCAGCGCCGCGATGCCGTATTCCGCCACCTTGTCGGTGCTGGCGTTGAAGTCGGTGTAGCGGTTGCCTGGTGTGAAATCGGTGAAGCCGGTGACTTTTTTCATCTCGGTTTTGACTTGCGCGATCTGGTTCATGCCCGAGACCGCGTTCAGCACCAGCACGCCTTCGCGGCCCAGCACGCGGATGTTGTAGTTCAAACCGTTTTCCTTGTCGCCTTCGGTGTGCAGTTCCTTGGCCCAGTACAGCTTGTGCTGGCCCTTGTCGTAACTTGGCTGCTCGGCCCAGCCGACCAGCGTCATCGGCGCATAGCCTTGCTCCTTGCGCGCCTTGTTATTCTCGACCATGCCTTCCTGGATGTCTTTCAGCAGGTCGGCATAGTTGATCTTGTCGGCATCGTCATCCTTGACGTGGCCGTCCTTGTCATAGGTGACCACCACGCCCCAGCCGGCGGCGCTTAGCGGATTGACGTCGGTCGGCACAATCATGCCCAGTGTTTTGGCGCCCGGTGGATTGCCCCAGCCATCGGTCAGCAGTCTGGCGCTGTCTGCCGGGTCCAGATAGCGGAAATTGGCCGGCAGGTCCAGGGTGGCGATATCGCCGGGCAGGGTGATTTTGCCTTCGCGGAAAGTCAGCGAGGACAGGAACTGCTGGGCGGTCATCTTGGGCGCTGCGTCGTCGGCTGTGGCAATGACGGGCAGCGTTGCCGTCAGACTCAGGCAAAACAGGGCAGTGATCAAACGGCGCATACGGGCTCCTTGCAAGAAAACCTATATCCTACAGGAAATAATTGCAAAGTTGAAAATTGTTTATGACATTGTCCACCTGGGTGTTTCGTGGCAGTATGTCCAGCTACGAAAAAGGGGGGGGATGGATGCGACATCGGATCAAGCTGGCTTGTGCGGCCATGGCGTGCAGCGCGGCGGCGCTGGCGCAATCGCCGTCGGCGGAAGTACGCAAGTTCATCCAGTACGACCAGCCGCTGATCGCCCTCACGCACGTGCGCGTGATCGACGGCACCGGCGCCCCCGCCCAGGAAGACCGCATGGTAGTGCTGCGCGACGGCCGCATCGAGGCCATCACCGATGCCCGCGCCGCGCCGCCCAAGGGCGCCCATGTGATCGATCTGAGCGGCCGCAGCGTCATCCCCGGCCTGGTCGGCATGCACAATCATCTGATGTACGTGGAGTCGATCAACCGCGACCAGGACGGCAAGACGCCGCCGCCCGGCGTGTTTGTCACCGAAATCGCCTTCAGCGCGCCGCGCCTGTATCTGGCCGCCGGCGTCACCACCATGCGCACCACCGGCAGCGTGGAGCCGTACACCGATCTGAATATCCGCCGCCAGATCGACGAATTCAACATCCCCGGTCCCCATATCGATGTCACCGGTCCTTACCTTGAAGGCAAGGACACTTTCTTCCCGCAGATGGCGGTGCTGACCGAGACCGACCACGCGCGCAAGACGGTGGACTTCTGGGCCGGCGAGGGCGCGACCTCGTTCAAGGCCTATATGAAAATTTCCAGTGCAGTGCTGGGTGCCGCCATCGATCAGGCGCACAAGCACGGCCTGAAAGTCACCGGCCACCTGTGCGCGGTCGACTACCGCCAGGCCGCCGCGCTGGGCATCGACAATCTGGAACACGGCCCGGTCTTCACCGACACCGAATTTGTCAAAGACCGCAAGCCGGATGAATGCCCGGCCGGCGGCGCGGTGGCCGCGTCGTGGGAGCAGCGCGAGATCGACAGCCCGGAAGTGCGTGCGCTGATCGCCGATCTGGTGGCGCGCAAGGTGGCCATCACTTCCACGCTGCCGGTGTTTGAAGCTTTTGTGCCGACACGCCCGCTGTTGTCGCGCAAGCAGATGGCGCTAATGTCGCCGGAGGCGCTGCGCAGCCATCTGGAAGCGCGTGCGCTGACGGCTGCGGTGCCCGGCTACGCCGCGCGCCAGGAGGCGCTGCTGAAAAAGGAAATGGCGTTTGAACTGGCGTTCGTGCGCGCCGGCGGCCTGCTGATCGCCGGTCCCGATCCGACCGGCAATGGCGGCACCTTGCCTGGCTTTGGCGATCAGCGCGAAGTGCAGCTGCTGGTGGAAGCCGGCTTCACCCCGCTGGAGGCGATCCGCATCGCCACCCTGAACGGCGCCCAATATCTGGGGCGCCAGAACAGCATCGGCTCGATCGCGCCGGGCAAGCACGCCGACCTGGTGGTGCTGAAAGGCGATCCGACACGGCGCATCGCCGATATCGAAAACGTGGAAATCGTGTTCAAGGACGGCTATGGCTACGACCCTGCCAAATTGAACGCGTCCGTTCGCGGCATGGTCGGCATACGCTGACCATTTTTTATGTAACCCAAGGAGGCTAGCTTGAAGAAAACCATGCTTGTAATGTCGCTGATCGCGGCGTTTGCAGCGACTGCCGCCCACGCGGCAAACGGTCCTGAGATCGACGCAAAACGTCTGTCGCAGGATGTGAAGGTATTGTCGTCCGACGAATTCGAAGGCCGTGGTCCGAACACCGCCGGCGAGACCAAGACCGTCGCCTACATCATCGAGCAGTTCAAGGCCGCCGGTCTGCAGCCAGGCGGTGACCTGGTCAAGGGCCAGCGCGCGTGGACGCAGGACGTGCCGCTGGGCCGCTTTGAAATCAAGGGCCCGGTCAAGCTGTCGGTCAGCGACGGCAAGAAGGTGCAGGAACTGAAGCAGGGCGATGATCTGGCCGTACGCGCCGCCATGAACGGCTCCAAACTGGTCGACTTCAAGAATGCGCCGCTGGTGTTCGTCGGTTACGGCGTGACCGCGCCTGAGCGCAAGTGGGATGACTTCAAGGGCCAGGACCTGAAGGGCAAGCTGGCTGTGGTGCTGATCAACGATCCTGACTTCGAGACCGGCCAGGGCGACTTTGGCGGCAAGGCCATGACCTATTACGGCCGCTGGACCTACAAGTATGAAGAGATGGCGCGCCGTGGCGCACTGGGCACCATCATCGTGCACGAAACCGCGCCGGCGTCTTACGGCTGGAACACGGTGAAGAACTCCAACACCAACGTCATGTATGACATCGTGCGCAAGAAGCCTTCGGAAGCGCACGCGCCGATGGAGGCGTGGATTCAGCGCGACCTGGCGGTGGATCTGTTCAAGCGCGCCGGCCTCGATTTCGAAGCGCTGAAGAAGCAGGCGCAGACCCGCGACTTCAAGCCTGCGGAGCTGAAGGGCATCACGCTGTCGGCCAACTACGCGGTCGATGCGCAAGTCATCACCTCGAAGAACGTGGTGGCGCGTCTGCCGGGCGCCAAAAAGCCTGACGAAACCGTGATTTACAGCGGCCACTGGGACCATCTGGGCGTAGGCCTGCCGGACGCCAAGGGCGACAAGATCTACAACGGCGCCGTCGACAATGCCACCGGCATCGCCGCGCTGCTGGAACTGGCGCGCGCTTACGGCAAAGCGCCTGCGCCTGCGCGCAGCGTGGTATTCCTGGCGGTGACCGCGGAAGAGAAAGGTCTGCTGGGTTCCGAGTACTACTCGGCCAATCCGCTGTATCCGCTGGCGACCACGGTTGGCGTGATCAACATGGATGCACTGAGCCCGGAAGGCCTGGCGCGTAACTTCACCATTTCCGGCAGCGCCAAGCTGGATCTGCTGGATCAGCTGATCGCCAAGGCCAAGCAGTACAACCTGGCTTACACGCCTGATCCGCTGCCGGAAGCGGGCCACTTCTTCCGCTCGGACCACTTCCCGTTCGCCAAGCGCGGCGTGCCTGCGATTTCGTACGGCTCGGGTAACGACCTGGTAGATGGCGGCATCGAAGCTGGCCGCAAGGCGGAAGAGGCCTACACCACCAACAACTACCACCAGCCGTCGGACGAGTGGAGCGCCAAGTGGAGCTTCGCCGGCATGTCACACGATCTGGGCATGTTGTATTCGCTGGGCCGCGATCTGGCGGACTCCAAGGACTGGCCTAACTGGTCCAGGGACGCCGAGTTCCGCGCCGCGCGTGACGCCAGCGCTGCCAAGCGTAAGTAACCGGTCCGCGCCGCGATGACGTTACAGGCCGTTGATCTTTGCTGCGTTCGCGGAGAACGCCGCTTGTTCAAAGGCGTGTCGTTGTCGCTGGCGGCAGGACAGGCGCTGCGCGTGCGCGGCGCCAACGGCAGCGGCAAGACTACCTTGCTGCGTACCCTGGCCGGTTTGGCGCATGCCGAATCGGGCGAGGTACGCTGGCAGGGCAGGGCGCTTGCCGCCTGCCGCGATGAGTATCACGGCCAGATGATTTATCTGGGCCATGCGGCAGCCGTCAAGGACGAGCTGCTGGCGTGGGAAAATCTGGTGTACGCGGCGCGCCTGCAGGGGCGCACATTGCCGCGGGCGGATGCCGAGCAGTCGCTTGCAGCACTGGGCTTGGCCCGCGCCGCGCAACTGTCGGCCCGCTCGCTGTCGCAAGGGCAGCGCAAGCGATTGGCGCTGGCGCGCCTGCATGGCGCCGAAGGTCAGTCCGCACCGCTGTGGATACTGGACGAGCCATTCAACGCCCTGGACCAGGATGCGGTGGCCGCCCTGTGCGCAGCAATCAATCAGCACTTCACGCGCGGCGGCATGCTGGTCTACACCACCCACACCGACCTGCCGCTGTGCCCAGCACAGGCGCTGGAACTCAACCTCGACCGCGCGACCGCCACGCCTCCCGCCGCCGGCCCCGCGCAATGCAACGCCACGCCCGCGCCATCGGCCGCCGCTGCCGTGCCGCTGGCCGCCGGCTCCACGCCTATGGCTGCCGCTGTCATGCCGATCGCCGCAGGCACCACGCCGTCGGCCGCCGCGCCCGCGACGCCGAAAGCCTCGTCATGATGACCGCTTTCCTCGGCATCATCCGCCGCGACCTGCTGCTGGCGATGCGCAACCGCGCGGACGTGCTGTCCTCCGTTTTCTTCTTTATCATCGTCGCCGCACTGGCGCCATTGGGCCTCGGGCCCGAGCCGGCCATGCTGCGCACGATCGGCCCCGGCATGCTGTGGATCGCCGCGCTGCTATCTTCCATGCTCGCGCTGAACCGCCTGTTCGCCCAGGACCACGCCGACGGCACACTCGAACAAATGCTGCTCTCGCCCGAGCCGGCCACGCTGCTGGTCGCCGGCAAAATCCTCGCGCATTGGCTAACGACCGGCATCCCGCTGATCATCCTCTCGCCGCTGCTGGCCCTCCAATTCGGCCTGCCCGCCGAGCAAGTGATCGTCCTGCTGGCCAGCCTGGCACTCGGCACACCCATCCTCAGCCTGATCGGCGCGATCGGCGCTGCTCTCACATTGGGCGTGCGCGGCGGCGGCGTCCTGATTGCATTATTAGTTTTACCACTGTACGTACCCGTACTAATTTTCGGCGCCGGCGCTGCTGTGGCGCCAGATCCACAATCGCATCTGTTTTTGCTGGGAGGCCTGCTGGCAGGCGCTGTAGCATTGGCTCCGTGGGCCACGGCGGCGGCTTTGCGCATTGCCTTGGAGTGAACACTGTTGATACAATGTCCACAATGAAAACCAGTCTGCTTTACCGTTACGCCGCTCCGCAACAGTTCTATCCACTGGCGGGCAAATTGATTCCATGGTTTGCAGCACTGGCAATCTTGCTTACCGCCGCCGGCTTGTACGTCGGCCTGGTGCAAGCGCCCACCGACTGGCAACAGGGCGACTCCTACCGCATCATCTACGTGCACGTTCCCGCCGCATGGATGTCCATGGTGATCTATCTGGCAATGGCCTTCTGGGCCGGCCTGGGTCTGGTGATGAACACGCGCCTGTCATCAATGATGGCCAGCGCGCTCGCACCGACCGGCGCCATGTTCACCGCGCTGGCGCTGTGGACCGGCGCCCTGTGGGGCAAACCGACGTGGGGCGCGTGGTGGGTGTGGGACGCGCGCCTGACGTCTGAATTAATACTGCTATTCCTTTATATCGGCTTCATGACACTGCAATCCGCCATCACCGACCCACGCCGCGCCGATCGCGCAGGCGCCGTGCTGGCATTGGTCGGCGTGGTCAACATCCCCATCATCTACTTCTCCGTGAAGTGGTGGAACACCTTGCATCAAGGCGCGTCCGTCAGCCTGACCGCCGCACCCAGCATGGCCGCCGTGATGCTGACCGGGATGCTGCTGGTGGCACTGGGCGCATGGTCCTACACCTTCGCCGCCGCACTGGCACGCCTGCGCTGCATCATCATCGAACGCGAGAAACGCAGCGCGTGGCTGAAGGATGCCGCATGAGCGAATGGCTGCACATGGGCGGATATGGCCTGTACGTGTGGGGCTCGATCGGCGCCGCGCTGCTGCTGCCGGTGTGCGAAAGCGTGGCCCTGAGCCTGCGCCGCCGCGCCGCGCTGACGCAGCTGAAACATCAACAGGATCACGATGAAACCTAGACAAAAGCGCCTGGCGCTGGTGGCCGCGGGCCTGGCCCTGCTGGCGCTGGCGGCCTGGCTGATCTCGTCCGCCTTCCAGAAGAACCTCGTGTTCTCGGTGACGCCAACCGAACTGCTGGCCAGTCCTGACCACGCGCGCAACCTGCGCATGGGCGGTCTGGTGGAGCAGGGCAGCTTGCGCCGTGAAGGCGACGGCGTGAGTGTGGACTTCGTCATCACCGACCTGTCGCAGCGCGTGCCGGTGCGCTACAGCGGCATCCTGCCGGACCTGTTCAAGGAAGGCAAGGGCGCAGTTGTGCAGGGCAAGCTGGGCGCCGACGGCGTTTTCACCGCCACCGAGGTGCTGGCCAAGCACGATGAAAACTACATGCCGCCGGACGCTGCGCGCGCACTGAAAGAGGCCGCCGAGGCCAGGGACAAGAAATAATGATTCCAGAATTAGGTTCGTTCGCGCTGATGCTGGCGTTTTGCGTCGCATTGCTGCAAGGCGTGGCGCCTTTATTCGCCTCGCTGCATGGCGGCCCCGCTGCGGGCCGCTGGATGGCCGTCGCCCGCCCTGCCGCCTACGCACAGGCGCTGCTGGTGACCTTCGCCTTCGCCTGCCTGGTGCAAGCCTTCGTGGCCAACGACTTCACCGTGCTGTACGTCGCCTCCCACTCCAACACCCTGCTGCCGCTGCACTACCGCATCTCCGCCGTCTGGGGCGGACACGAAGGCTCGCTGCTGCTGTGGATTCAGATCCTGGTGCTGTGGACCGCTGCCGTCGCCGCGCTGAGCCGCCAGCTGCCGGCCGAAGTGGTCGCGCGCGTGCTCGGCGTGATGGGTCTGATCAGCGTCGGCTTCCTCGCCTTCATCCTGTGGACCTCCAACCCGTTCGAGCGCCTGCTGCCTGGCGCTGCTGAAGGCCAGGACCTCAACCCGCTGCTGCAGGACATCGGCATGATCGCGCACCCGCCGTTGCTCTACATGGGCTACGTCGGCTTCTCGGTCGCCTTCGCGTTTGCCATCGCCGCCCTGATTGGCGGCCAGCTGGACGCCGCATGGGCACGCTGGTCGCGTCCATGGACCCTGGTCGCATGGACCTTCATGACGCTGGGGATCTTCCTCGGCAGCTTCTGGGCCTACTATGAATTAGGCTGGGGCGGCTGGTGGTTCTGGGACGCGGTGGAAAACGCCTCCTTCATGCCATGGCTGGTCGGCACCGCATTGATCCACTCCCTGTCCGTCACCGAAAAACGCGGCAGCTTCAAGAACTGGACCGTGCTGCTGGCGATCATGGCGTTCGCGCTGTCGCTGTTGGGCACCTTCCTGGTGCGCTCCGGCGTGCTGACCTCGGTTCATGCCTTCGCCACCGATCCAAAGCGCGGCCTGTTCGTGCTGATATTTCTGGCGTTGGTGGTGGGCGCATCGCTGCTGCTGTACGCGTGGCGCGCGCCGCAGGTTGGTCTGGGCGGCCGCTTCGCCATGTTCTCGCGCGAGTCGCTGCTGCTGGTGAATAACGTGCTGCTGGTGGCTGCCGCCGGCACTGTGCTGCTGGGCACCCTGTATCCGCTGTTCCTGGACGCGCTGGGCATGGGCAAAATCTCGGTCGGCCCGCCATACTTCGAAACCGTGTTCGTGCCGCTGATGGCGCCAATGCTGCTGCTGTTGGCCGCTGGCCCGTTCCTGCGCTGGAAGCAGGCCGGCTTCAAGGACGTGCGCAGCCTGCGCTGGGTTGGCGTGGCCGCCGTGCTGCTGGCGATTGCCGCCGGCGTGGCGGTCGGCATTTCGCCACTGCTGCTGATGGGCCTCGGGCTGGCTGCCTGGATTTTGCTGGGCAGCGTGTGGCATCTGCTGCAACGCCTGCGCGTGTTTGAAGACAACCGCACGCGCCTCAGTCATCGCTTGTCCACGCTGCCGGGCAGCTACTGGGGTATGCTGATCGCGCATGCCGGCATCGGCGTGTTTGTGATTGGCGTGACGCTGGTGAAGGGCCGCGAGATATCGCACGACGTGCCGATGCAGAGCGGCGATATCCACCACGTCAACGGCTATGACTTCCGCTTTGTCGGCCTGCAGAATGTGGAAGGTCCGAACTACTCGGCGGTGCGCGGCACCTTTGATGTGACGCGCAATGGCAAGCACATCGTCACGCTGCTGCCCGAGAAGCGCCAGTTTGCATCCGGCGGCATGCCAATGACGGAAGCGGCCATTGATCGCGGTCCGACGCGCGACCTGTATCTGGCGCTGGGCGAAGAAGTCAAGGCGGGCAACTGGATCGTGCGCATTCAGCACAAGCCGTTTGTGGCGTGGATCTGGGCCGGTGCACTGCTGATCGCGTTCGGCGGGCTGCTGGCGGCGCTGGACCGGCGCTATCGTCTGAAGAAAGGCAAGGCATGAAGCGCTTTATTCTGCCGCTGGGCGTGTTCGTTGCGCTGCTGGGATTTCTGTGGGTGGGTTTGCATCTGAATCCGCGCGAGGTGCCGTCGCCGCTGATTAACAAGCCGGCGCCGGCGTTTTCGCTGGCGCAGCTGCATATGCCGGAACGTCAGATCGGCACCCGTGATATGGCGGGGCAGGTGTGGATTTTGAATGTGTGGGCCTCGTGGTGCGTGGCTTGTCGTCAGGAGCATCCGGTGCTGATGGAGCTGGCGCGCATGAAGCTGGCGCCGATCGTCGGCCTGAATTACAAGGATGTGCGCGACGAAGGTATCGCCAATCTGCAGCGCGCGGGTGATCCGTATGTGGTGTCGGCGTTTGATCAGGATGGCCGCGTGGGCATCGACTATGGGGTATACGGCGTGCCGGAGACCTTCGTTATCGACAAGCGTGGCGTGATCCGCTACAAGCAGATCGGCATCCTGACGCCGGAAGTGGTGACCGGCACGCTGGTGCCGTTGATCGCAAAGCTGAACAAGGAGAGCGGCAATGGCTAAGTGGATTGCTGCCTTGTTGATGCTGCTGTCGTTGTCGGCGCAGGCGGATGCGGATCTGGACCAGCGCGCCGCCGCGCTGGAAGAGGAATTGCGTTGCCTCGTGTGTCAGAACCAGACCATCGCGGATTCGCATGCCGGCCTGGCGGCGGACTTGCGCCGTGAAGTACGCGAGCAGCTGGCGCAGGGGAAGTCTGAGCAGGAAGTGCTGGACTTCATGGTGCAGCGCTATGGTGACTTTGTTTTGTATCGTCCGCCGGTGAAGTCGACCACCTGGTTGTTGTGGTTTGGGCCGGCGTTGTTGCTGCTGGCCGGCGTTGCGTTGTTGATTTCGCGCCTGCGCGCGGCGCGGCGTGAGACTGCGCCTTCAGAAGAAGCATTGCAGCGCGCCCGCGCGCTGCTGGATAACGACAAGGAGCAGCCATGAACGGCTTCGTATTCGCCGCCGCTGTGATTTGCGCGCTGGTCCTGTGGCTGATTCTGCGTCCTTTGCTGTCGCGCGCCAACCTGGCTACCGCGCCGCAAGCCGACCAGCTGAATCTGGCCGTCCTGCGCGATCAGCTGCGCGAGCTGGAGGCCGACCGCGAACAAGGCAGCATCGACGCCGACGCCTACACAGCCGCCCGCCGCGAACTTGAACAACGGGTCGCCGAGGATGTGCATCCCGCCGTTCCACACACCGCGCAGGCCGCCGCATCGGCGCCGCGCTGGCAAGCTGTCGCGCTGGCGTTCGCGCTGGTGGCTGGCGCGGGCGTGTTGTACGCATCGCTGGGAACGCCACAAGCATTGGTCGCGCCGGCCGCCACGCCTGCCGCTGCCGCGGGCCAGGGCCTCGATCCGCACACCAGCAACGAAGCCGAGGCCATGGTCGCCAAACTGGCCGAGCGCATGGCACGCGAACCGCAGGACCCTAACGGCTGGGCGTTGCTGGCCCGTTCCTACAGCGCCATGGGCCGCTTCGTCGCTGCCAGCGGCGCCTATGCACGCCTGGTCGCCCTCATCCCGGACGATGCCCAGATCCTGGCCGACTATGCCGACGTCCTCGCCATGACGCAGAACCAGAAACTGAAAGGCGAGCCAGAACGCTTGCTGGCGCGCGCCCTGGCCGCTGATCCAAAAAACGTCAAAGCCCTGATTCTCTCGGGCGACGCCGCATTCGAACGCACTGACCTCGCCGCCGCTGCCGTGCACTGGCAAGCCGCCCTGGCCAACGCCACTCCCAACTCCGAATTCGCCCAGATGGCCCGCGACAACCTCGCTCACATCGGCGCACCGATGGAAGGCGCTGACGCCGCCGCGCGTGCCGCTGCCGTCCCGCCATCGCCGGCGCCGGCCCGCACGGCTATCAGCGGCATGGTCGATCTGGACCCCGCCGTGCGTGCCCAGGTGGCCGACACCGATACCGTCTTCGTGGTCGCCAAAGCCGCCGATGGCCCGCGCTTCCCGCTCGCCGTGTTGCGTAAACAAGTGCGCGATCTGCCCCTGCAATTCACCCTCGACGACAGCATGGGCATGATGCCCGGCGTGAAAATGTCACAATTCGACAAGCTTGTCGTTACCGCACGCATCTCCAAAACCGGCAATGCCAGCGCCGCTCCCGGCGATTTGGAATCGTCTCCGCAGCCCGTAAAACCAGGCGAAACGCGCATACAGTTGCGTATACGCGCCAAATAAAAATATCGCCAAATTTCCCATGCCAGATGGTGTTAGACTGCCTGCATATAGTTGACTATTTGCAATTTCAGTTAAATAAAAAGACACCAGCCTCCAGCCAGAAGTCAAAATATGTTGCAAGACAATTTCATGTCGTTCCAGCGTTTCCGCTACGCCAAGTGGGCCATCGTCCTGCTGGCCGCGTGCATCGCGCTGTATGTCGTCGATAATCCGCCGATCAAACCGGGCGGCGGCACCATCCTCGGTTATGGCCTCGGCACGCTGGGCGCGCTGCTGATTGTCTTCCTGCTGCTGCTCGGCGTGCGCAAACGCGCCTATGCTTCGCGCATGGGCACCCTGCGCGGCTGGCTGTCGGCCCACGTCTACCTCGGTCTCGCACTGGCTGTTGTGGCCACGCTGCACTGCGGCTTTGAATTCGGCTGGAACGTCCACACCTTCGCCTACGCCCTGACCATGGCCGTCATCATCAGCGGCATCTGGGGTGTGGTGCTGTACCTGCACCATCCATCGCTGATGGGCGATCTGCTGGACGGCCGCACGCTGGACCAGATCGCGCAGGACCTGCGCGACCTCGATGACCGCTGCCGCATGCTGGCGCAAGGCCGGCCGCCAATGCTGCTGGCATTGGTGGAAGAATCAGCGGCCTGCGAGATCTTTACTAAACGCCGCCAACGCCTGACTGGCCGCAATCGCCACTGCGCCACCGCGCGCGTGCTGAAACGTCTGCGCGAAGTCGGCGACCAGGCCGACCCCAATTCCAACGAAATCTACACCCTGCAATTCCGCCGTCTGCAGCAGCTCAAGCGCATTCGTTCCTTCG
Source organism: Duganella sp. (assembly GCF_039595735.1). Lineage (NCBI taxonomy): Bacteria > Pseudomonadati > Pseudomonadota > Betaproteobacteria > Burkholderiales > Oxalobacteraceae > Duganella > Duganella sp. The sequence goes on along the minus strand of NZ_JBCNLB010000012.1, from coordinate 42,336 downwards.
TACGACTGCGAACGCTGACGGAAATCTGGCTGCTGTTCCATGTGCCGATGTCGATCGCTTTGCTGGTGGCGCTCATCGCGCACATCGTCTCCGTCTTCTTCTACTGGTAATCGCTTATGCAATCCCGTAACAACGATAAGCTCCAGAAGGAGATCGATGCGCTGCAACGTCCGTTGATCGGACGCCGCAGCATGTCGTGGCTGCTGTTTGTAGTGGTGCTGCTGGGCGCACTGGTGCTGCCGGTGATGGCGTCGGTATGGCCTGCCATCTTCCAGCCGGTGGAAGAGAAGGCCGTCAATCTGCGCAAGACGCCGGCTGCCGCGCCGATGCTGAACCACGGGTTCACGCGTGCCTCGCCAACCGCACTGGGATTGGACGCGCAATGGAATCCCGGCACGCTGTCTTCTTCGCACCAGCCATTTGGGCTGGACTGCAAATCCTGCCATTCCGAACCGTTCAAGCAGGTGCAGGACAAGGACTGCCTTGCGTGCCATCGCGGCATCGGCAATCACGTGGCCGATAAAGTCGCTTCCATGCCGGCGCTGCATGAAACACGCTGCGCCATCTGCCACCGTGACCACCAGGGAGCCGAGGGCCTGGTATCGCAGAACCGCCGCTACATCGGTGCCGGTTGCGCCTCCTGTCATGGCGACCTGGAAAGCAAACTGCCAGGCACGCAAGTCGCCAACGTGAAGGACTTCGCCAGGCTGCATCCACAGTTCCGCGTGCAGGTGGCGGCGTCGGAGACGACCTTCGTTCGCCTGCGCCAGGGCAGCCAGCCGATTGGCCAGGCCAACACGCTCAAGTTCCCGCATGATAAACACCTGGTGGCGGGCGGCATCGCCGGCCCGAATGGCAAGACCAGGCTGGAATGCGCAAGCTGTCACCGTCCGACCGAGAGCGGTACCGGTTTCCAGCGCGTGACCATGCAAAACGATTGCCAGTCCTGTCACGCGCTGGCGTTTGAGCCGGCGCTGTCGCAGCGCCAGGTGCCGCATGGTTCGCCGGCCGAAGTGCTGTCGACGCTGCGCGAATTCTACGGCTACGTCAACAGCAGCAAGGTGGCGATCGATACGCCGCCGGTGAATGGTCCGGTGTTCACGGTGCGTCCAGGCGCTGAGCAGCGCGCGCCGGTCAGCTTCGTGCAAGGTCCGGGTGATGCGCGTACGCGTGCCGCCGCCGCAGCCACGGAGCTGTTCGAGAAAACCTCTTGTGTGGTCTGCCACGATGTGACGCGCGTGCCTGGTCCGGGCAAGGCCGGCACGCCGGGCGCGGATCTGCCGCAATGGAAGATTGCGCCGGTGGCGCCGCAACATGCGTGGATGCCGAAAGCCAGCTTCGACCACGCCGCGCATCGTCAGGCGCCATGCGGCGACTGCCACATGGCTGCCAGGTCGGGCAAATCCAGCGATGTGCTGATGCCAGCCATCAAAGAGTGCCGCGATTGTCACGTCGGCACCGAACCGGTGGTGGGCAAGGTGAAGTCGGATTGCGCAATGTGCCACGGCTATCACATGCCCGATCTGCACGCCGGTCCCAAAGCCGCGAAGGTGATGAAGCCATGAGCGTGCGTATTTCTCATTCCGCCAGACGGATGGCTGGCGCGCTGATGGCGCTGGCCTTGCTGGCCGCATGCAGCGGCGGTGACGGCTCGTCCGGCGGCGCGGGCAGCGCTTCCGGCGGCGGATCATCCACCGGCGGCAGCTGCTTTGCGCCGGCAGCCACGCCGCAATCCATCACGGCTGCGGAAGTGGAGCAGGTGCTGGCGCAAGGCGCGGAGGCGGCGTCCAGGCTGGGCGCCAAAGCCACCATTGCGGTGGTGGACCGCGTCGGCAATGTGCTGGCGGTCTATCGCATGAACGGCGCTGGCACCACGGTGAATATCCTCAGCGGCAGCGGCAAGAACAGCGCGGACAGCCCGCAAGGCCTGGACGGTTTGAGTGGTTTGATCGGTTCCGATCTGGCGGCGGTGGCCAAGGCGCTGACCGGCGCCTATCTGTCCTCGTCCGGGAATGCCTTCAGCACGCGCACGGCCAGCTTCATCGTGCAGGACCACTTTGTGCCGGGCATTGCGCAGACGGCGGGCGGGCCGCTGTTTGGTGTCCAGTTCAGCCAACTGCCGTGCGGTGATCTGGTGCAGCGCGGCGCCGGCATCGGCATTGGCCCCAAGCGTTCGCCGCTGGGTCTCGCCGCTGATCCAGGCGGCTTCCCGTTGTATAAAAATGGCCGCGTGGTTGGTGGGGTGGGCATTATCGCGGATGGCGTGTACGGCCTCGATCCATCACCCACCACCAGCGGCGCGGATCTGGATGAGCGCATCGCCTTGTCGGCACAAATCGGCTTTGCAGCGCCGGATTGCATCCGTGCGGATCGCATCACCGCCGGCGGCGTCACGCTGACCTATGCAGATTCGGCCTCGCAGCCGGTGGCGGTAACGGCTACGCGCATCAGCGGCATGGCCGGCGGCTTGCTGGCGGTGGACGGCTACTACGACGGCACGGCGATTTTGGCCGGCACGGCGTTTGGTGAACCTGCGTCCGGATTTATCGCGCAGGGCAGTACGCAGATTCTGGTGAACGCGGCGGGCAATCGCTATCCGGCCAGCGCTTCGCTGTCGCCGCTGCCGGCGGCCTCCGGCGGCGTGGGTATGAGCGCGGCGGAGGTGCAGGAAGTGATTACGCAGGCGCTGGGCGTGGCCGCGCAGGCGCGCGCGCAGATCCGCATTCCGGTCGGTTCGGCAGCGGAGGTGACGGTGTCCGTCGTTGATACTGCTGGCCATGTGCTGGGTCTTGCACGCAGCGGCGATGGGCCGGTGTTCGGTGTCGACGTGTCCCTGCAGAAGGCGCGCACGGCGGCGTTCTTCTCGTCGTCTGGCGCGTCGGCGGCGATTTCCGCCTTGCCGCAGCTGGGCTACTTTAATGGTTCACTCAAGCAGGGCGCCTTGTTTGGCGTGGATAGCTATATGGCGACGTCGCGCAGCTTCTTTGGAAATGCTGCGGCGTTCGGCGATGGCATGGCGTTTTCGGCGCGCTCGATCGGGAATATCGCGCGGCCTCATTTCCCGGATGGGATTGATGGCAACCCGGCCGGACCTTTGTCCAAGACCACGGCGACCTGGAGTCCGTTTAACGTCGGCCTGCAGTTGGATCTGGTGTATCCGTCGCTGGTGGGGGCGATTCTGGCGCCATCGTCCGCCAACCGTAGTTGCACCGGCAATGCGATCGGGTTGGAGAATGGCATGCAGACCTTCCCGGGCGGTTTCCCTATTTATCGTGGCGCCACCCTGATCGGCGCGATTGGCGTATCTGGCGATGGCGTCGATCAGGATGACATGATCGGCATGCTGGGCGTCGCGCGGGCTGCGGCGTCACTCAAGACCGGCATCGGTCATGCGCCGGCCTCGCGACGCGCGGACACGCTGGCGCCGCAAGGCCGCAACCTGCGCTACGCCCAGTGCCCGCAAGCGCCATTCAACAACAGTACAGAGCAGAGCGTGTGTGATGGCATCTAAAACCGCGTTCTCCCGCCACGCAGCCAGCGCGCTGCTCGGCGCCTCGGCAATGGCCGCCGCCACCGCGCAACAAGCGGGCGCCGGACTGCCTGCAACGCAGTCAGTCGCCACAGCCGCTCCGGCCGCGTCAGTCCGCGCGGTGCCGCAGTCTGGCGCCGCCTCCTCATCGCTGCAGCAATTGCAGGTCATGGCCGTCACAGTGCCGGTACGCGCGGAACCGTCCGTCAAGTCGCTGCCGCTGGCCGAGCTGTCGCGCGGCGCCATGGTCGGCATTCTTGAGCAGCGCGGCGACTGGTACAAGGTACCTCTGGATGCGCAACGCGCCGGCTGGATTCAGATGGCGCCCGCAGAATACGGCGAAATGACGATCGAAGTATTCGACGCCCCGGGTGCCGCGCGCGCCCCGGAAGCTGCCGACGGCATCCAGCCCGCGCGCCCGGGCGCTGCGGCCGGCGTGCCGCAGTTGGCCGTCCTGCCAGCCATCGATCCACTGCAGGTGCCGCCGCCGCAAGCCAACCTGCCGCGCGAATCCCTGCCGATAGCAGACCGCTGGCGCCTGATGCAAACGCTGGGCTTCAAGTTCCCCTGGTACGACCCCTACAACCAGAACGCGCTGAAAGCCGACCTGCCGGTTCTCAAGCAGTACGCGCCTGACCTGTTCTTCAACCTCGGTGTGGTCTCCGACTCGCTGCTGGAGCTGCGTCGCTTGCCGACCCCGGTGGCCGGGCAGATCGGCATCGCGCCCGGCGCCAACGACATTTTCGGCCGCGGCCAGCAGACGGTCATGGTGCAAAACCTGATTCTGAATCTGGGGTTAATCAAAGGCGACACCACTTTCCGCCCGCCAGATTACGAACTGCGCTTCGTCCCGGTCTTCAATTTCAATCGCGCCCTGGTGCAGGAAGCGGGCGCGCTGCGCATCGATCCATCGGAAGGCAAGCGCCGTACCGATAACTTCGTCGGCATCCAGGAGATGTTTGCCGACGTCCACCTGCGCAACGTCTCCGACCGCTATGACTTCGACAGCCTGCGGGTCGGCATCCAGCCATTCACCAACGACTTCCGCGGCTTCCTGTTCCAGGACTCGCCGTTTGGCATCCGCCTGTTCGGCAGTCGCGACAACAACCGCTGGCAATACAACATCGCCGCGTTCGCGCGCTTTGAGAAAGACACCAACAGCGGCTTGAACGCCGTTGGCAAGGGGCTGCGCAAGGATCAGGTCTACCTGGCCAATCTGTACCGTCAGGACTGGCCGTGGATCGGCTTCACCTCGCAAGCCAGCATCGTCCACAATCGCAATTCGGAAACCGAAAAGACGTACGACACCAACGGTTTCCTGGTGCGCCCGGCCTTCCTCGGCGACCTGCGCTCGCACCGCTATCATGTCACCTATCTGGGCTACAGCGGCGACGGCCATCTCGGTGAATGGAATCTGGCCACATCCACGTATCTCGCCCTCGGCCATAATGAACACGATCCGCTGGCGCACAGCGCACAGCAGATCCGCGCCGGCTACCACGCCAGCGAACTGTCGCGCGATTTCAGCTGGATACGCGCGCGCGCCTCGCTGGTGCTGGCCTCCGGCGACAAAGACCCGTACGACAACAAGTCCACCGGCTTCGACGCCATTCTGGAAAATCCGCAGATCGCCGGCTCCGACAGCAGCTTCTCCATCCGTCAGGGCTTGCCGCTGATCGGCGGCGGCGGCGTGGCGCTGTCCGGCCGCAACGGCATCCTGCCGTCGCTGCGCTCATCCAAAGATGAAGGCCAGTCCAACTTCGTCAATCCGGGCCTGGCCCTGATCGGCGTGGGGGCGGACCTGGATCTGATGCCGGAACTGCGCGTGTTCGGCAACGTGTCCTACCTGCGCTTCATGGACACCCGCGTACTTGCAGTGCTGCGCGCGCAGGCGCTGCCGTCGAAAGAGATGGGGACCGATTTTTCAGTTGGCATGCACTGGCGGCCGTTCTACAACCAGAACGTCATCATCAACAGCTCGGTCGCGGCGCTGCGGCCTGGCAAAGCGCTCAAGGCCCTGTATGGCGACAAGCAGGGCACGCTGTATTCCGTTTTATTCAACATGGTTCTGACTTACTGACATGAAGGCGTTCAAACACATCCTCGCACTGGCGCTGCTGCTGATGGCGGCTGCGGCGGTATCGCTGGTGAGCGCCAATTCCACGGCGGTGCTGACGCTGCGCGAATACATCATGGCGCCCGCGGCGCCGGCTGCGCAAAGCGAACAACAGGCCGACGCCAAATCGTCCGGCTGCCTGAGCTGCCACACCGTCACTGACCGCCACACCATGCACGCCAATCCGGGTGTGGTGTTGGGGTGTACCGACTGCCACGGCGGCAATGCCTCCGTCATCGGTGAAGGTAAGCCGGACAGCCCGGCTTACCGCTCGGCGCTGGACGCTGCACATATCCTGCCGCGCAATGAGAAGTATTGGAAGTACCCATCGTCCGCCAATCCGCAAGGCTCTTACGCCAAGCTGAATCAGGAACACCCGGCCTACATCCGCTTCATCAATCCCGGCGACCTGCGGGTGGCGCGCGACGCCTGCGGCGCCTGCCACCTGCCGATCATCCAGGCGCAGGAGCGCAGCCTGATGGCGACATCCGCCATGCTGTGGGGCGGCGCCAGCTACAACAACGGTATCCTGCCTTACAAACGCTACATCCTTGGCGAATCCTACACGCCGGAAGGCGCGGCGGCGGCGATCGTCAATCCGCTGCGCGTGGATAACCAGCTGTTTGTGGAAAAGGGCATTCTGGATCGCCTGTATCCGTTGCCGGCGTGGGAAACCATTGCCCCGGCTGACGTGTTCCGCGTGTTTGAGCGTGGCGGCCGCGTGATCAGCAGCGCCTTCCCGGAAATCGGCCTGCCGAACAGCTCCGGTACGCTGCAAAAGCTGGATGAACCGGGGCGTCCGGATATCCACCAGTCCAATCGAGGCCCCGGCACGGGCGGCCGTATCGCGGTCCCGGCCATCAACATCACCAAGACGCGACTGAACGACCCGCACCTGTGGTTCCTTGGCACGAATGAGCAGCCAGGCGATTATCGCTCGTCCGGCTGCACCGCCTGCCACACCATCTACGCCAATGACCGCGATCCGCTGCACTCCGGCCCTTACGCGTCGGCCGGCAACAGCGGTATGAGCAAAACCGTCGATCCGACCATTCCGAAAAACGAGTCCGGCCACCCGATCAAGCACGAATTCACGCGCGCGATTCCATCGTCGCAGTGCATGACCTGTCATATGCACCAGCCGAATATTTTCGTGAACTCGTTCTACGGCTACACCATGTGGGACTACGAATCGGATGCGCCGGCGATGTGGCCGAAGAAGCAGAAGTATCCGACCGATGCCGAGATCCGCGCCATCCAGGCACGCAATCCGGAAGAGGCGGCGACGCGCGGCAATTGGAGCGATCCTGAATTCCTGAAGAACGTCTCCAGGCTGAATCCGACCCTGAAGGACACCCAGTTCGCCGACTACCACGGCCACGGCTGGAATTTCCGCGCCATCTACAAGCGTGACCGCAAGGGCGCGCTGCTGGATGCCAAGGGCAATATCATTGACGATAACGATCCGGATAAATTCAAGAAGACCGTGCACCTGGCCTCGATCCACATGGAGAAGGGCATGCAGTGCGTGGACTGCCACTTCTCGCAGGATGCGCACAGCAACGGCCACATTTACGGCGAGGTGGCGGCGGCGATCGAAGTCGATTGCGTCGATTGCCACGGCAGCGCCACCAAGTATCCAACCCTGCGCACCAGCGGTCCCGCGGCCAAGCCGGGCGGCATGGACATGTCGCTGTTGAAAACGCAGGACGGCCGCCAGCGCTTTGAATGGCGCGAAGGCCGCTTGTATCAACGCGCCGCCACCGATCCGAAGAAGGAGTGGGAAGTCAGCCTGGTGAAGGACTCGGTCAATCCGGCCAACCCCCACTACAACGAAAAGGCGGCGCGCGCCAAGTTGATGAGCGCCGGACCGGAAGGCCAGCAGGGCAAGTGGGGACCGGGCGTGGCCAAGCTGGCGCACGACAACGACAAGATGAGCTGCCATAGCTGCCACCTGTCGTGGACCACCAGCTGCGCCGGTTGCCATCTGCCGATTCAGGCCAACTGGAAAACGGAGCGTCTGCACTACGAGGGCGGCGAAACGCGCAACTACGCTTCCTACAACCCGCAGGTGGCGCGCGATGATATGTTCCAGCTGGGCGTGGCCGGTCCGGTCAAGGGATCAAAGATCACGCCGGTGCGTTCCAGCTCGGCGCTGGTACTGTCGTCGGTGAACTCCAACCGCGAGAAGATCTACATCCAGCAGCCGCCGATCGCGGCCAGCGGCTTCTCGTCGCAGGCGTTCGCGCCGCACTATCCGCATACGGAACGCAAGGAAGAAACCAAGACCTGTTCCGACTGTCATGTCTCCAAGGCCAACGACAACAATGCCATCATGGCGCAGTTGCTGCTGCAAGGGACCAACTTCGTCAACTTCGTTGGCTACAACGCGTGGATCGGTGAAGCCGGTCACGTGGAAGCCGCCACTGTCACCGAGTGGGACGAACCGCAGGCGGTGAAGGGCAGCTACCTGCAACGCTACGCTTATCCGGACTGGTACGAGCAGCACAAGGCGCGCCAGATGGAATTGACCGATACGCACTCGCATCCAACCGAAGGTGCGGCCAACTGCCTGCAACTGCGCGGCGAATATCTGTTCACGGCGGAAGGCAAGGGTGGCCTGCGTGTGTATGACGTGGCCAGCATCGCCAACAAGGGCGTGTCTCAGCGCATCGTCACCGCGCCGTATTCGCCACTGGGCCAGAACACGCAGGTGCCGTCGAAGAACGCCACCTGCATGGCGCTGCCGACCAACCAGCCGATCGCACCGACCCGCAATCAGGGCGACTTGATGCGCGTGACCAATCAGGAGCAGCCGTTCCATCCGATTTACCACTACGCCGCCATCAGCGATTCGCAAGAGGGGCTGATTCTGGTGAACGTCGATACGCTGGCCGACGGCGAGGCGCGTAACAACTTCCTCAAGCGTGCGCTGACCTGGAATCCGAACGGCCTGCTGAATGGCGCCCAGCACATTGTGCTGGGCGGTCATATCGCCTACATCGCTGCCGATGCCGGCATGGTGATCGTCGACCTGAATGATCCGTTGAAGCCGCGCCATCTGGCTACCGTGCAGCTGGACGGCGCGCGCGCTTCGGCGCTGCAGTTCCGCTACCTGTTCGTGACCGACAGGAGCGGCCTGCGCGTGATTGACGTGACGCTGCCGGCCAGGCCGGTGCTGCTGCCCGGCCGCGTGGCGCTGGAGGATGCGCGCAAGGTGTATGTGGCGCGTACCTATGCTTACGTGGCCGCCGGCCGCCAGGGCCTGGCCATCATCGACGTCGAGAAACCGGCGGAGCCCAAGGTGTACCAGATGTTCAACGCCGACGGCAAACTGAATGACGCGCGCGACGTGATCGTCGGTTCCACCAATGCCTCGCTGTTCGGCTATGTGGCCGATGGCGCCAATGGTTTGAAGGTACTGCAGCTGACCGCGCCGGACACGCAGCCGCGCTTCTACGGCTTCTCGCCGGAACCGAAACCGCAGCTGATCGCATGGAGCCGCACCCGCACGCCGGCGCTTGCGCTGTCCAAAGGCCTGGACCGCGACCGCGCGGTCGACGAGACGGGCGGCCAGATCGCGGTATTCGGCCGCATCGGCTCGCGCCCATTCAATGCCGCCGAAATGGCGAAACTGTATTTGAAACCTGACGCGCAAGTCTGGACTGTCAGCGATAAGGGTGTGCCCGGCGACTACGTGCCGCGCGTGCAGAAAGGAAAGAAATGAAACGGATCCTGTCCGCCTGCCTGATGCTGGCCTGCGGGCTGGTGCTGGCCGCCAGTTCGAGTACCACAGCGGTGCTGCCCAACGCATCGCCGCATCAATCTTTGGGCACGGTCAATTGCGCCAGCAGCACCTGCCATGGCGCGGTGGCGCCATGGACCGGCTCCACGGTGCAGCAGAACGAATACACTACATGGTCTCGTCTCGACAAGCACGCCAAGGCTTACGCCGTGCTGTTGAACGCGCAGTCGCGCTCGATCGCCGCCAAGCTGGGTCTCAAGCAGGGTGCGGAGAATGCGCAGGAATGTCTGGACTGTCACGCTCACACGCCGCCGCCGGCCTTGCGCGGTGAGCGCCACATGCTGTCCGACGGCGTCGGCTGCGAAGCCTGCCACGGACCGGCTGACAAGTGGATCCGTTCGCACACCGTGCCCGGCACCGCGCACGCGGACAATGTGGCCAAGGGCATGTACCCGACCGAGAAGCCGGTGGAGCAGGCGAAGTTGTGCCTGTCGTGCCACGTCGGCGACAACAGCCGCGCCGTCTCGCACCGCATCATGGGCGCCGGCCATCCGCGCCTGAGCTTTGAGCTGGATACTTTCGCCCAGCTGGCGCCGGCCCACTACAAAATCGACGACGACTGGCACAAACGCAAGGGCGATTACGACAGCGTGCGCCTGTGGGCCATCGGCCAGGCGCTGGCGTCGAAGAATCAGCTGGATATGCTGACTGATCCAAAGCGCGGCCGTGACGGCATGTTCCCGGAGCTGGCTTTGTTCGACTGCCACGCATGTCATCACCCCATGAGCGACAGGAAGTGGACGCCGCGTCTCGGCGTTGGGCCGGGCCGCATGCGCCTCAACGACAGCAATCTGCTGATGCTGCGCGCAATTGTACGCGCCACCGATCCGACCGGCGCCAATGCCTTCAGCGACCAGGTGACGCAGCTGCATCAGGCGGTGGCGGGCAATGCGTCGGCACGCGGCGCCGATCCGATCGCGCTGGCGAATGCGCTGTCGCTCACCATCCAGCGTTACATCGTCAAGCTGGAACAGCAGCGTTTTACGCCGCTGATGCAGCGCGCCGTGCTGCTTGGTCTGATCGATGAAGCCAGACGCCAGCAGTTCTCCGATTATGCCGGCGCCGAGCAGGCTTATATGGCCATCTCCAGCCTGTCGTCGTCGCTGGCCAGGCAGGGCGCATTGGGCGGCGCTGCCGGCGTGGCCGAGATGAACCGCAAGCTGGCCGCGCTGCGCGTGTCGCTGGCCAACGAAGACGCGTTCAAGCCGGACGTATTTGCGAACGGTTTGCAAGGCCTGTCGCGCACCATTTCACTGCAGGCGAATTAATCATGGACGCTACTGAACTGTACGAGATCGTTATCGTCGGCTCCGGGCCGGCCGGCCTGTCGGCCGCCGCCCGCGCCAAGGCGCTGGGCGTGCGCCACGTGCTGCTGGAAGCGCAGCCGCATCTTTCGGACACCATCTACCAGTACCAGAAGGGCAAGCACGTGATGGCCGAACCGGGCATCCTGCCGCTGCGCAGCGACCTGAGTTTCAGTGTGGGCAAGCGCGAGGCTGTGCTGTCGACCTGGAACGAGGAGATGGGCCAGCAAGGCGTCAATGTGGCGCACGGCCAGCGCGTGACGGCCATCGTGCGCGATCCCGAGAGCGGCGTGTTCACGCTGACCAGCCAGAGCAACGGCGGCGCCGCCAGCACCTGGCGCTCAACACATGTGATCCTGGCCATCGGCCTGCAAGGGAATATCCGCAAGCTGGGCGTGCCGGGCGAGGATCTGCCGCAGGTGCAGTACACGCTGTCCGATCCGGACGAATATGCCGGCGAGACCATCGTGGTGGTGGGCGCCGGCGACGCTGGTATCGAGAATGCGCTGGCGCTGGCCGAGAAGAACACCGTCTACATCCTGAATCGCCAGGAGGAATTCGCCACCTGCAAAGAGGGCAACCGCGTGCTGATTACGGCGGCGGAAAAGAGCGGCAAGATCAAGGTGCGTTACAGCGCCACCACCAAGTATATCGAGCCGGCGGACGACACGCCGCTGCTGTTTGTCTTCAACGGCAAGCACGGGGAGGAGTCGGTACACGCGCATCGCGTGATTGCCCGTCTGGGCGCAACGCCGCCGCGCAAGCTGATTGAAAGCTTTGGTGTGGTGTTCCCGAACGCGAATCCGGCGTCGACGCCGGCGCTGTCGGATTCGTATGAGTCCAATGTGCCAGGCCTGTATATTGTTGGTGCGCTCGGGGGCTACCCGTTGATCAAGCAGGCCATGAATCAGGGTTACGAGGTGGTACAGACCATCGTCGGCAGGCCGGTGCAGCCTGCCGATGAATCCCTGCTGCGCGAGAAGCTGATTCCTTGGCGTCCGGGTGTGCCGGTCTCGCAGGTGACCGAGGAAATCAAGAGCAGCGTGCCCTTGTTCAGCCATGTCACCACGCTGCAGCTGCGCGAGTTCATGTTGGAATCGACGCTGCTCACGCCGCAAAAGGGCGACGTCATCTTCCGTAAATTTGACTACACCAACACCTTCTATTCGATTCTGGAAGGGACGGTGGAGATTGAGCTGACCGGCAATGATGGCAAGGTACGTCAGATCAAGCTCGATAAGGGCCAGTACTTTGGCGAGATGGGCCTGATTTCGGGCCGCCGCCGTACCGCCACCATCCGCGCCGGTGCTGATTGCGTGCTGATGGAGACGCCGCGCCGCACCATGCTGAAGCTGATCGCGTCGGTGGATGATGTGCGCAAGCGCATGGACATGGTCTTCGTGCGCAATGCGATTTACAACTATCTCGGGAATATGCTGTCGCGCACCGCCATCGATGCGCTGGTGGCGGGCGGCGTCACGGTCAAGCGTTTCGAGGCGAAGCAGCAGCTGTTCAAGGAGGGCGACCCGGCCGACGGCATGTATCTGATCCGCCGCGGTTCGGTGACGGTATCGCGCAAGGACGAGGCGCGCGGCGGCGAGCGCATTCTCTCGTATGTGGCCGCCGGTAACTATGTCGGCGAGATGGCGCTGCTGCGCGATGCGCCGCGCAGCGCCACCGTGACGGCCACCGTGCTGACCGAGGCGCTGGTGCTGGATGCGGAGACCGTGCGCGATCAGCTGATCGCCAATCCAAGCTGGCGCAAGTCGGTGGAAGACCAGGTGATCTCGCGCACCGAACAGAACGTCCTGCTGGAGCATACCAAGAGCCGCGACGGCGAATTGATGCAGTTCCTGCTGGGGCAGGGTGTGGGAGAAGCTTCGGACGTCCTGCTGATCAACGAGACCATGTGCATCCAGTGTAATAACTGCGAGACCGCCTGCGCCGAGACCCACAACGGCACGTCGCGGCTGAAGCGCGCCTTGGGGCCGACCTTCGCCAACATTCACCTGCCGACCGCTTGCCGCCATTGCGAGAATCCGCACTGCATGAAGGATTGTCCGCCGGACGCCATCGGCCGTTCACTGCAAGGAGAGGTATTCATCAGCGACGCCTGCATCGGCTGCGGTAACTGCGAACGCAATTGCCCCTACGGCGTGATCCAGATGGCGGTCGATAAACCGCCCAAGCGCGGCGGCGGTTTATCGTGGCTGCTGTTCGGTCTTGGCGCCTCGCCTGGCGAGCGTCAGGCCGACTACGATCCGGCGGTGCAGAAGAAGGCGGTCAAGTGCGATCTGTGCAAGGACCTGAAAGGCGGCCCGTCGTGCGTGCGCGCCTGCCCGACCGGCGCCGCCATCCGCATCTCGCCGGAGAAGTTCTTCAAGAACCAGATGTAGCTGGCGCTACGGCCTCATTCCACCTTGTGGTTGGTGAGCGATAGCACCTGGTAGAACTTTTGCCGCTTTCGGGTTCTGAAGCACTGCCCAGCAAAGATTTTCGTTTGATGCTAATATTTAGTATCCTAAGTATATTCAAATGAGTCTTCGATGAGCAGCTACGACAAAACCCTGATGTCCCTGGTCCATATGCTGATGCACGTGGGGCGCGCCTACAAGAGTGCGGCCGATACGTTGACGGCCGACTTTGAGCTGTCGCACGCCAGCGCATGGCCAGTGCTGATGATTTCGCGCCTGGGCGACGGTGTACGCCCCGGCGTCGTGGCGGAAGCTGTCGGCATCGAGCCGCCCTCAATGGTGCGTATCATCGATCAACTGGTGGCGGCGGGTCTGGTGTTGCGCAAGGACGACCCGAGCGACCGCCGCGCCAAGACCCTGTCCCTGACCGCAGAGGGCAAGCACATGGCGGACCGGCTTGAAAAAGCATTGGTGCCATTCCGCCGCGATCTGTTCAGGGACATGGCGCAAGCCGATATAGAAGCCACCGTGCGGGTGTTGACGAAGCTTGACCAGGTGCTGGCCGAGCGCGGCGCATCATGAACCCGCCCAAGCTGGGTGAGATGCTGTTCTCGCTCAAATGCTTCATGGCTTCCATGCTGGCGCTGTACGTGTCGCTGGCGGCCGGGCTGCCGCGTCCTTTCTGGGCCATGATGACCGCCTACATCGTGGCCAGTCCCTTCTCTGGCGCGGTGCGCTCCAAGGCGCTGTTTCGCGTCTGCGGCACGCTGATCGGCAGCGCCGCCACCATCATCATGGTGCCGCGCATGGCCAATGCCCCGGAGCTGCTGTCATTGGCACTGGCGTGCTGGGTGGGCCTGTGCCTGTATGTCTCGCTGCTGGACCGCACGCCGCGCTCCTACATCTTCATGCTGGCCGGTTATACGGCCGGCCTGATCGGCTTCCCGGCGGTGACTGATCCGGCCACCATTTTTGATACAGGCCTGGCGCGCGTGGAGGAAATCACCATCGGCATTCTGTCCGCCACGGTGGTGCATTCGCTGATATTCCCGCAGGGCGTGGGGCCAGTGCTGCTGGCGCGCCTGGACCGTGCCATCTGCGATGCGCAGCGTTGGATGGGTGATGTGCTGAAGCCGGCCGCCAGCAAGGCGCAGGCGCTGCATACGCGCCTGGCGCTGGCCGGCGAAATCAGCGAACTGCGCGTGATGTCGACCCACCTGCCGTTCGACACCTCGCAGCTGCGCTGGACCGCCGGCATGGTGCACGGTCTGCATGACCGCCTGACCGCCATGGTGCCGCTGCTGCTGGCGGTGGAAGACCGTTTGAATACCCTGCGCGACGTCGATCCGGACAGCCTGCAGCCGTGGGCCGCGCTGCTGCACGATACCGCCGCATGGATACAGGCCGGCCACAATGCCGATCCTGCCCGTGCCGCGCACTTGCGCGCTGAACTGGCACGTCTGAAACCCGCGCTGCCGGCCAACGCCAGCTGGAGTGAAATCCTGCGCCTGAATCTGGCACAGCGCCTCGACGCATTGATCGAAGCGTGCGAGGACGGCCTGGAATTGCGCACTAACGTCGGCGCGGTGATGGAGGGCGGCGCGCCGGCAAAAGCGCCATACCGTACGCCACCGCTCACGCCCTCGGTACTGCACCGCGACCATGGCATGGCCTTGCGTTCGGCGCTGGCGGCGGCGTTGACGATGGTGGTGTGCTGCGCATTCTGGATCCTGACCGCATGGCCGTCCGGCGCGGCAGCACCGATGATGGCTGGCGTGGCGTGCTGCTTCTTCGCCACACAGGACAATCCGGTGCCGCTGATCCGCATGTTCGTCAAGTGGACCGTGATCTCGATGCCGGTGGCGGCGTTCTACATCCTGTGCGTCCTGCCCGCGGTGCACAGCTACGAAATGTTGGTGCTGGTACTGGCGCCGGTATTCCTGATCGGCGGCCTGTTCATGCCGCGCCCCGCCACGGCGGGCAGTTCGCTGGCCTTTCTGATTGGCGTGGCGGGAACGTTGTCGCTGCAGGACACCGGCACGCTGGATATCCCGAGCTTCCTGAACAGCATGGTGGCGCAGTTGTTTGGCTTTATCGCCGCCGCGGTGATCACCAGCCTGGTACGCACCGTGGGCGGCGACTGGATGGCGCGCCGCATGCTGCGTACCGCACGCCGCGAAGTGGCGCAGATGACGCGCATGCCTGCGGCGGAGCCGCTGCTGACTATCTCGGCGCGCATGCTGGACCGCATTGGCCTGCTGATGCCGCGTCTGGCCATTGCCCACCCCACGCCGGAAGCGCGCGCGGTGGCGGTGGATGGCTTGCGCGAGCTGCGCGTCGGCCTGCATACCGCGCAGCTGTGCGGCTTGCAACAGCAGCTGGAACAGGCCGGCGTGCCGCTGCGTCCACTGCTGCAAAAACTGGGCGCGCATTTCGGCAACGGCGGTCATGAGCATGGCCAGGCGCCAGCGGCGCTGCTGGAAAAACTGGACAGCACACTGCGCGCCGTGTGCGCCGCCGCTGCCGGTGAAGCGCGCCTGCAAGCCGCAGCCGCACTGGCCAGCATGCGCCGCGATCTGTTCCCGCGCGCGGCCGCTTATCGACCGGAGATCGCATCATGACTGCTGAATTGAGTCTGTACGGACTATACGTACCTACCTTGCTGCTGTTGTCCATTCTCGCGCTGGTTTGCACGCGAGTGCTGGGACGGTTGCTGCTGCGCGTGGGTTTTTATCGCCTGGTATGGCATCCCGCGCTGTTTGAATTTGCGCTGTTCTTCATTTTGCTGGGCAGCTTCTCGACACTGTTAACGAATCGGGGCTAATCATGAACCTCAAAACCTCTCTGCTGGCCACCGGCCGGTTTATCGTCACCATGGCGGCAGTGGTTGTCGCCGGGGTGCTGGCATGGCGTCTGTGGCAGCACTATGAAGTGGAACCGTGGACCCGCGACGGCCGCGTGAAGGCGGACGTGGTGCAGGTGGCGCCGGACGTCACCGGCCAGGTCACCGCCGTGCTGGTGCACGACAACCAGCAAGTGAAAGCGGGCCAGGTGCTGTTTGAAGTGGACCGCGCGCGCTTTGAACTGGCGTTGCGTCAGGCCGAGGCAGCGGTGCAGGCGCAGCGCGCCACGCTGGAGCAGGCGCAGAAGGAGTCGCGCCGCAATAACGATCTGCGCGACCTGATCTCGGCCGAAACGCGCGAACAAGGTGCGTCGCGTGTCGACCAGTTGCGCGCCGCGTTGGCGCAGGCCGTGGTGGCGCGTGATGTCGCCAAACTGAATCTGGAGCGCACCCGCATCGTCTCACCGGTGAACGGCACCATTTCGAATCTGGATCTGCGCGCCGGCTCCTACGTCAGCGCCGGCCGCGCCGTGATGGCGCTGATCGATAGCGACTCGTGGTACGTCGAAGGCTATTTTGAGGAAACCAAGCTGCCGGCGATTCAGGTGGGCGACGCGGTGGTGGTGCTGCCGATGGGGGAATCGCTGCGCCTCAAGGGCCGTGTCGAAAGCCTGTCCGGCGGTGTGGCGGACCGTGACCGCAGCACGTCGTCCAATCTGCTCTCCAGCGTCAATCCGACCTTCAACTGGGTCCGTCTGGCGCAGCGCATCCCGGTGCGCATCAAGCTGGACGCCTTGCCTGCCGGCGCCCGTCTGGTCGCCGGCCAGACCGTGACGGTGGATGTGCAGACCAGGCGTTCCTGATGCGGAGGATGGCATGAATTCATTGAACAAACTGGCCGCGCTGTCGCTGCTGGCCGCACTGGCCGCATGCAGTACCGTCGGTCCCGACTACAAAGTGCCGGAGCAGGCGGTGGTCAAGCGCCCGGAAGCGTCGGCGGACTTTCTTGGCACGCAGGAGGCGGCTTACAAACCGGCGCCGCTGCCGGCGCACTGGTGGCGCCTGTATGACGATCCGGTGCTGGACAAATTGATTGAACAGGCGCTGGCCGCCAACACCGACCTGCGTGTGGCATCCGCCAATCTGGCGCGCACGCGTGCCGTGCTGCGCGAAGCGGAGCAGGGTGGCAAACCAGTCGTCAGCGTGAGCGCGGCGCCGGGTGTGGGCCGTTCTTCCGGCGTGGTCAAAGGCTCGCCAACGGCGCTGCCGGATAAATGGACGTACGACGCTGGCGTCAGCGTGTCCTATCAGGCTGACATGTTCGGCAAGATCGCGCGCGCGGTGGAAGCGGCCAATGCGGATACGCAGGCGGCGCAGGCCGGCGTGGATCTGGTGCGGGTGACCGTGGCCGCCGATACCGCGCGCGCTTATGCGGACGCCTGCTCGGCAGTGCGCCAGATCGCGGTGGCCCAGCAGGCAGTGGAGCTGCAGCAGAAATTCGTCTCTCTGACCGACCAGCGTATCCGCGCCGGCCGCGGGGCCGCCATCGACGGCGCCCGCGCGCGCAGCCAGCTGGCGCAGTTACAGGCGGCCTTGCCGCCGTTGCAGGCGCAGCATCGCACGGCGCATTATCGCCTGGCCGCGCTCACCGGCAAGACCCCGCAGGAGATGAATATGCACCTGCTTCAATGCCAGGCCGCACCGCGCCTGACCACGCAGATCCCGGTCGGCGATGGCGCCGCGTTGCTGCGCCGCCGGCCGGACATTCGCCAGGCCGAGCGCAATCTCGCCGGCGCCACCGCGCGCATCGGTGTCGCCACGGCCGACCTGTACCCGAGCATCAGCCTTGGCGCTTCGGTCGGCAGCACCGGCCTGCTGGACCATTTCGGCGCGGCCAATGCCTTCCGCTGGAGCCTGGGGCCGCTGATTTCGTGGACGCTGCCGGACACCGGTTCGGCGCACAGCCGCATCGCGCAGGCGGAAGCCGGCACCGACGGTGCGCTGGCGCGGTTTGACGGCGTGGTGCTCAACGCGCTCAAGGAAGTGGAAAGCGCGATGACCGTCTACGCCCGGGAGCTGGACCGCAACGCCGCGCTGAAAACCGCGCGTGATGAAAGCGCGCTGGCGTCCGAGCAGTCGCACCGGTTGTACCAATACGGCCGCATCGACTTCCTGTCCGTGCTGGATGCGGACCGCACGCTGGCCGCCACCGATGCCGCCTGGGCGGCCTCCGACGCGGCGCTGGCCTCGGACCAGATTGCCCTGTTCCTGGCACTGGGCGGCGGCTGGGAACAGCAGTAACAATGGTATGCTATTGCCTTCGTTGATAAGGAGTTAGCATCATGGGACTGGCGGATCAGTTATTAAAAGCCGGCTTGGTCGACAAGAATAAAGTCAAGGTCGCCCACCAGAACAAGAGCAAGCAGCAGAAGGACGACCGCCGTGCCGGCGTCGAAACCGTGGATCAGGCCAAGCTGGCCGCGCAGGAGCTGCAGCGCCAGCATGCCGAAAAGGCGCGCCAGGCCAATGCCGAGCGTGACGCGGCGGCCCAGCAGAAAGCCATCGCCGCACAAATCACGCAGATGGTGCAGCAGAATAAGCAGAGCAAGGGTAACAACGGCGACATCGCCTACAACTTCACCTTCGGCACCAGGATCGAACGCATCTACGTGACGGCACAGGTGCGCGAACACCTGGTGGCGGGCCGTCTGGTGATTGTGGGCGAGGGCGGCGGCTTTGAGCTGGTGCCGCGCGTGATCGCGGACAAGATCGCCGAGCGCAATCCGGACATTGTGGTACGCGTCAAGCAGACCAGCACCGAGGTGGACGAGGACGATCCGTACGCCGACTTCAAGATTCCGGATGACCTGATGTGGTAATCAGGAGCGCGGTTTCCCAAACACCTGCGCCCAATAGATAACGCCGGAGCCGCCCTCCGGCGTGCGACTGAAAGCTGCGCCCATGTCGGTGAAGTCACCGTTCATGATGTTGGCGCAGTGGGTCGGACTGGCGAGCCACGTCGCCAGCACTTCCTGAGCCGACCACTGGCCGTAGGCGATATTCTCCCCGATGCGGCTCCAGTTGTAGCCTGCGCGCCGGCTGCGTTCCAGTACGGTGCTGCCATCCGAACCGACATGATCGAGCTTGCGGCGCGACGCCATGTCGCTGCTTTGATCCAGCGCGGCGGCGCCCAGCTGTTCGCTCCAGCGCAGCGGCGGCGCCGGCGGATAGGACTGGTCGCCGCACATCCTTCCGGCGGCACGCGCCTGGTTTACGCCATCCAGCAATGCCTGCCCGGCTTCCCGTAGATCCGCTGGCGCGGCGCGGGCGGCACAGGCAAATAGCAAGACGGACAAGAATGACAATTTGAACATGACGGCTTACGTTGGCTGTGCGCGATCGTTCATCTTGTCACAGCGGGGCCGCCGGCGCAATGTGCTGTTGTCAGCCTGTATCGCGCAGATAGCGTTGCAGCGCGTCGTCCAACGACGGCAGCAACCGCCCGCGTGCGCTGCCGAGAGCGCGCCAGCTTGGCTGCGCGGCGGTGCTGGTGACCAGATGGCGGCGAGGCAGGCCGGCCAGGGTGGCCGCCTGCTGCGCCAGATCGGCCCAGCTGACGGCGCCATCGCTGCTCAGGTGCCAGATGCCCGATTCGCGATCAACCAGCAGGTCGAGACAGGCGTGCGCCAGGTCCGGCACATAGGTGGGCGAAATGATCACGTCAGCGGCGGCGCTGAAACGCTGGCCGGCATCCAGCGCCCGCAGCGCGCGGGTGACAAAGTTGTGCTGGTCCCAGGGGCCGAACAGGGCGCTGCTGCGCACTAGCAGCGTGTCCGGATGAATGGCCAGCACGCGCCGCTCGGCCTCGGCCTGGTTGTGGCCGTGGATGCCGAGCGGGTTGACCTGATCGGCTTCCAGATAATGGCTGCCCTTGCGGCCGTCGAACACCAGGTCGCTGGAGAAGGTCAGCAGCGCGATGGCGTGGCGCGCGCAAGCGGCTGCCAGCACCACCGGGCCGTGGCCATTGTCGCGCCGGCAGCGATCGGCATCATGTTCGGCGCCCGGCGGCGGCACGTAACCGCCGGCGTTGATGATGGCCCACGGCCGGTAACGGCGGATCGCCGCTTCCACCGAGGCCGGATCGGCAATGTCCATCTCCTGCCGCGTCAGCACCTGGCATGCCAGGTGGCGCTGGGCGCAGATGCGGGCGAAGGCGCTGCCCAGCCGGCCATTGCCGCCGCTGATCAGGATCGGCTGCGCTGGCGCCGGTTGCGCCAGATGCTGGTGCCACGCATCGGCGCCGCCGATTTCGGTGGGCGGATACAGCAGACGCTCCGGCCGGCGCCACCAGCCGTACCCCTGCAGCACCGGGCTGGATGGAGTGCGGCCGCTGGCCAGTTCCTGCATCAAGGTGGCCAGCGCGGTGGGCCGCGGCTGCGGGCTGCGCAAGTCGTAGGCGCCGGTCTCGTAATAACCTTTGCGCTCGGTGACCAGGCAGTTCCAGTCGTAGGCGCCCAGCAGCGACCATACGGTGACCGCGCGCACATCGATGCCGCGCTGCTGCGCGTGCTGGGCGGCCTGCCAGATTTCCAGCAGCCAGCGCAGGTGGTCTTCCCGGTTGGCGTCAAGGTGGGCTTCGGTTACCGCCAGCGGCAGGCCGTAGCGCTGCCATGCCTCCTCCAGCAGCGGGCCGACGCCGGGACGCGGCGTGGCCAGTGCGCGCGCCGCCACCGTGTCGGCGTAGCCGTCGGTGCTGCGTTCGTTGGCTGGATAATGTTCGTAGCGGTGATCGAGCCAGCGTTCGCTGGTGATGTAGTAATTGACGCCAATGATGTCGGGCGGGCAGCGGTGCGTGCGGAACCAGTCCAGCTCCTCGGCGCTGGCGCCGCTGTCGCGCAGGTAGCGCCACAGCGGGTGCTCCGGACCGACCATGCCGCACAGCAGATCCCACGGCAGCCAGCGTCGCTGGTTATAAAATTCGACCCGCTCGGCCATCGGTTCGGTGCCATAGGTTTTTCCCAGGTCGTCGGTTTGCACCAGTTTGGCGGCGGGATTGACTGCGCGGATCGCCTGCATGGACAGTACCACGCCGCGGCACTGGTTGAGCAGGGCCCGCACGAAGGCGCGGTCGCTGCGTTCGTGCGGATACCAGTGCCCATACAGGCCGGCAAAGCGGGCGGTGGTGCATGGCTCGTTGACGGGCGTGTAATACTCCAGCCAGGGATAGCGCTGCGCCACCGCGCCGGCGTATTCGGCCAGTTGTTCGGCAAAGCCAGGGGCGGTCAGGCTGGTGTGGCGCGGGCCGCTGCCGTGGTGCACCAGGCCGGCGATCGGCGTGATGCCCAGTTCGCGCAGCGCCGGCAGGCGTTCGTCGGGCAGCGACCAGTCGGCCCGGTCCGGCCCGTCCGGCGCCACCAGCTCCCACAGTACCGGATAGCGCAGGGCGGTGATGCCAAGGGCGGCAAAGCGGTCGAGATCGGAGAGGCGCTTGTCGTGACCGTTTTGCTCCATCTGACTGAAGAAGCGGTCGCGCACGCGGTTGACGGTGGCTTCCACGCCGCCCCACAGTTGCAATGGCGGCGGCACAGGGGCGTCGGTCGTTGTGCTCATCGTGGCAGGTCTGCTGGTGGAACAAGCTTCCAGTATGGACAAGAAAACAATGGCGCAGCGCAGTGTTGCCTGTGCAAAACAAAAAAGCCACCCGAATGAATCGAACAACCGATACAGGGATTTTCAATCCAAGTGTCTGGAACAGCGTGGCGCTTCAACGGAACAGTTCACTCCCCATGCATCGCAGATCACACCGTTACGTACCTGCACGATAAGCAAAGGACAGTTGCCGTTAGCCGCCGCGCGTGCTGCAGCCTCTGCGGCGTGACGATGTTCCTCAAGCACATCCACGTGGTCGTCACATTGTAGGCAGAGTACGCACGGATATCTTCCTAGTAGCAAAATTCGTCGATGGGACACACCACTAAGTTGAGGTAGTTCGAATTCGATACCTTCCTCCAATCGTTCTCGTATCGCTTCGCCCATATCCCGGATAATGGCATCGGTACGAAGGAAACCACGTCTGCGGTTGACATCAAGCACCTGCAGAACGTGGCTGAACCACTTGGTAAAACGTTGCCGGGGCGGTGAGGCTTGTTCCCAGTTCTCTTGGCTGAAGTATGCATTGACTGGTGTTGCCGCTTGCCCATGAGCGATTCGTTCAATTCCCGTGGATACCATGAAGTCAGTGGCGAGATCAAAACGCTTATGGCTGATATATAGGCCCAGGTGATCGGCTTCGTCGACGAGGACGAGCTCCTTGCGGGCGGCTAATCGCTGGCGGACTATTAGATAGTGAATTAGTTCCCCTGCCGTCGGTAGGAACCGGTTCAGGATAAATAGGTCGTCGATCGCCATGGCGACGAATGGGAACCGTCCCAGAATCGGGACGATGCCGGGAAGTTGCTTGCTGGAGGCCGAAAAAGGTACGAAGCTTTCTATGGTGAGGCCGATCGGAAAAACAAGACGGAAGTCGCTGAGTCGAAGCTTTCCGACGGGACTTTTCTTTCCGTTTGCGTCCTCTTGAAACAGCATGACCTCAGCCCTTGAATTGGCGTATTCAAGGAAGCGCTTTCCTTGGTCATAAGCTTTTTTGATGAGCTCTTGGATTTTCCTGCTGTACTTATCGAAATCGAGCTCCGGTGAATGTGTCGGCATTCCACCGCCCTTTGCCTCGACGACGAACAGTACGTCGTCCAGCCAGATTAAGAGGTCGAGCTCGCACCATTTGTCGGTGCCGACCTCTTTGTAGTAGACCGACGACAGAGTGCGTGCGCCCGCAAGCTGCCGCGCGAAAATCCGTGTGAACCCGGATTCCGTTGCGTCTGTTTGCCGCTTTGTCCATTTCGCATCATAGCCCGGAATCCGGTTGCGCAGTCCGCGCTGTATGGCACGGTAAACGCTGTCGCGCAGAAAATAGGGATCGCATGCATAATGTCCGTCACTGAGGCGAACCAGCGGCTTTAGGCGACCCGGTAAGGTGCGAAGCGGTGTGCCGCAGAGCAGGCCTGGGCCGAAAAACTCAGCGCTTTCACCTGGCTGATAGGATAGGTCATCCAGCAGCTCGGCCGGCAAGCCGCTTGTGTGAGTCACATTGTTGAAGTTAGGTGAGGGTGTGTGCCTTGGTTGCAAGAGGGCTGTTACAGCGGCTTGCAGACCGTCGGCAATGGCCCTGGCATTGACGTTATATGCCTGCTGTAGCGCGTCGTCGTGAGGTTCCAAAGCAAACTTCAGGAATTCCGCCTCCAGCACGCCATAACGATGGGCGCGGCTAAAGATCCAGCTACTGAGAGCTCGGAAGTGTAGCTCACCGGAATGGTGGCCGAATTCACCCTCCCGGTGCTCAGCATTAACTGCTCTGCAATACTTCATGCTTGCATACCGCATATCGGCTGTTTCGCGTAGAACGGCTTGCATGGCGTCGATGGAAGTATCGCTTCCCCAAGCATCTCCCTCGTAGCTGGCTAACACCGCATGCAGATACTCCATTGCCATGGTGATGTCGATCGCCTCAGAGGTGCGACCGGCTTTATCGTCAGGTGTACTGCCCTGTTGCCACAGAAGCGCCAATAGGGGCATGGGGGCGCACCTAAGAATTGCCTCGCGCAGGCGTGCGGCTGTGGATTCGAGCGCAATGCGCGTGGCGTCAGGATCGACAGGCAGTGTTTCGAGCGGTCTCATAATTTTCCGATCCTTAGCCGTTACTCCATTACGGACTTGCACAGAACACATCTTTTCTTTTATGAAACTTGAAGGGCAACCTGCTGCTGTTTGCGACTCTGAGAATTTAGATTGGTTTAATAGTCCAAGTCTTGCGGGACCCCTACATTGGGGCATTTGGACAATTTAGTCGGCGGTAGGCCTGGGAAAGATGCTTAGCTTGGCCTGAAAACACGAACGCCGATCTGCAGGGATCGGCGTTCGTGAAAGATATTCTTGGTGGCCCGGGGCGGAATCGAACCACCGACACAAGGATTTTCAATCCTCTGCTCTACCAACTGAGCTACCAGGCCAAGGAGCAGAATTATAGCATGCGGCTGGCAAAGCGCAAGGGGGCAATTTCCATTTCCTACAAACGCTATAATGGCCGGATGAATAAACCCACCTCTCCCGCTGCGCTGCGCGTGATCGAAAGTGATATTTGCATAGTTGGCAATGGCGCGATTGCCAAGACCGCGGCGCTGGGCCTGGCCCAGGCTGGCCTGAGCGTGACTTTGCTTGGTCCGCCGCCGCCGATGCCGCCAGCGGCCGATCAGGGGTGGGATGCGCGGGTATACGCGCTCAATCACACAGCACACCGTCTGCTGTCGTCCCTGCGCGTGTGGGATGCACTGGACCACGCCCGCGTGGCGCCGGTCGGCGCCATGATCGTGCAGGGTGATGGCCCGCGTGCCGGCGGCCTGGCGTTCGATGCCTACGGCGCCCACGCCAATACGCTGACCTGGATCCTGGAAGACCGCAACCTGAATCAGGCGCTGGACGCCGCGTTGCGCTTCGCCCAGAACGTGAAGATGGTGAGCGGCCGCGCCACCGGCCTGCTGCGCGCCGCCGACAGCGCCTCGGTCCATCTGGATGACGGCAGCAGCATCAGGGCCGCGCTGGTGGTGGGCGCCGATGGCGCCCAGTCCTGGGTGCGCGGCCAGTGCGATATCGGCCTCGATTACCGCAGCTACAATCAGCGCGCGGTGGTCTCCAACTTTGAATGCGAACGGCCGCACCACGGCGCGGCCTATCAATGGTTCACCGGCGCCGATGGCATTGTGGCCCTGCTGCCGCTGCCTGGTAATAAGGTATCGCTGGTGTGGTCGGCGCCGGAACAGCTGGCCGACACGCTGCGTGCCGAGTCGGCGCAGCAGATCGCCGACCGCCTGGCCATCTATGCCCGCGAAAAGCTGGGCGCCCTGACGCCGCTGCAACCGGAACTGGTGCGCGACTTCCCCTTGCGCCTGATGCGCCCGCACAGCATGATCGCGCCGCGCGTGGCCCTGGTGGGCGACGCCGCCCATGTGGTCCATCCGCTGGCCGGCCATGGCATGAACCTGGGCTTTGCGGACGTGGCGCAGCTGGTGAGAACCTTGTCCGAACGCGAGCCCCATCGCAGCATCGGTGACGATCGCGTGCTGGCCCGCTACGAGCGCGCGCGCAAGGAAGATGTGCTGCTGATGCAGCTCACCACCGATGGTCTGGCGCGCTTGTTCGAGACCGATATTGAGCCCCTGCGCGTGGTTCGTAATTTCGGATTAAACTTGTTGGATAAATTACCTGTGCTGAAGCGCCGCCTCATCTCTCACGCGATGGGCAAGTAATCAGTCGTTACCGGAGAAGTTATGAGAAAGAGTAAGTTTGCGTTGCTGTCCCTGTCCGTTTTGATGGCATCCTGCGTCGGCGCGCAAAACCCGCCCAGCACCGAGTCGATCAAAAAGCTGATCGAGCCGCGTCTGGGGGAAAACGTCAAGGTGGATTCGGTCAAGGAGACCCCGTACAGCGGCCTGTATGAGGTGCGTATCGGCAGCGACATCCTGTACACCGACAAAACCGCCACCTACCTGATCAACGGCCACGTATTCAATCTGACCACCGGCGCCGACCTGACGCGCGAGCGCATTGACGAAATCTCCAAGATCAAGTTCTCCGACCTGCCGCTGGATAAAGCCATCAAGACCGTCAAGGGCGACGGTTCGCGCGTGATCGCGGTGTTTGAAGATCCTAACTGCGGCTATTGCAAGCGTCTGCGTCAGACCACGCTGAAGGAAACCGACAACGTCACTATTTACACCTTCATGTACAACATCCTGTCGGATGATTCGTTTACCAAATCGAAGAACATCTGGTGCTCGGCCGACCGCAGCAAGGCATGGGATGACTGGATGATCTCCGGTAAAGCCGCGCCGGCCGCCGCCGCGTCGTGCGATTCGCCGAACGATGAAGTGCTGGCGCTGGGCCGCAAGCTGGGGGTATCCGGCACGCCGGCCATCTTCTTCGCCGACGGTTCGCGCGTCCCCGGCGCCATCGACGCCAAGACGCTGGAGGCCAAGTTCAGCAAGGTTAAGCAGTAATCACAACGCAGCGACAACAGGAGACTTGAATGATCACTTTGAACATCAACGGTAAAGATGTGCAGGTAGACGCCGATCCCTCGACGCCGATCCTGTGGGCCTTGCGCGATAACCTGAACATGACCGGCACCAAATTCGGTTGCGGCATGGCGCTGTGCGGCGCCTGCACTGTGCACCTGGGCGGGCAGCCGATCCGCTCCTGCGTGACGCCGATTTCGGCCGCCGCCGGCCAGAAGATCACTACCATTGAGGCCATGGAAACCGACAAGGTGGGCAAGGCTGTGCAGGACGCCTGGGTTAAGATCGACGTGCCGCAATGCGGCTACTGCCAGAGTGGCCAGATCATGAGCGCCACCGCGCTGCTGCGCACGAACAAAAATCCGTCGGATGCTGACATCGATAACGCCATGAGCGGCAATATCTGCCGATGCGGCACCTATCAGCGCATCCGCGCCGCCATCAAAGACGCCGCCAAATCCATCGCCTGAGGAGGACATCATTATGCGTATCGAATGGCTTAATCAGGGCATGATCGCCAGCGCTTCGGCTTCCGGCATGTCGCGCCGCAGCTTCATGAAGGCCGGCGTGCTCGTCGGCGGTGGCTTTGTGCTGGGCTTCGTGGTGCCGGGCGGCGGACGTTTCGCCAATGCGCAGCAGCCGCCGGCCAAGGTGTATGAGCCGAACGCCTTCCTGCACATCGCGCCGGATAACCGCGTGACGGTGCAGGTCAACCGCCTGGAGTTCGGCCAGGGCGTGCAAACCGCGCTGCCGATGCTGATCGCGGAAGAACTGGACGCCGACTGGTCGATGGTGAACGGCGCGCTGGCGCCGGCCGGCGATCAGTATAAAGACCCGGCGTTCGGCATTCAGATCACCGGCGGTTCGGGCAGCGTGGCCCACTCGTATCTGCAGTACCGTGAAATCGGCGCCAAGGCGCGCGCCATGCTGATCGCGGCGGCAGCCGAGCAGTGGAAGGTGCCAGCTGACCAGATCAAGACCGTCAAGGGCACGCTGATCGGCCCATCGGGCCAGAAAGCCACCTATGGTTCGCTGGCCGAAGCAGCCATGAAGCAGGCGGTGCCCGCCACCGTCAAGCTGAAAGACCCGAAAGACTTCACCATCATCGGCAAGCCGGTGAAGCGCCTCGACGCGCGCGCCAAGTCCAGCGGCAAGCAGCAGTTTGGCATGGACTTCAAGGCGCCGGACAGCAAGGTCGCCGTGGTAGCGCGTCCGCCGGTGTTCGGCGCCAAGGTCGCCAAGGTTGACGCCAGCAAGGCCAAAGCCATCAAGGGCGTGATCGATGTGCTGGAAGTGAAGACCGATCGCGGCGGCAGCGGCGTGGTGGTGATCGCGGACGGCTACTGGCCGGCCAAGACCGGACGCGAAGCGCTGGCCATTGACTGGGATACCAGCGGCGTGGAAAAGGTCAGCAGCGAGAAGCAGCTGGCCGAGTTCAAGACGCTGTCGCAAAAGCCGGGCAATCCGGTGCGCAAGGCCGATACCTCCAGGCTGGCCGGCGCGGCGAAAAAGATCTCCGCCGTGTATGAGTTCCCGTATCTGGCGCACGCGCCGATGGAGCCGCTGAACTGCGTGGTCGATCTGCGCAAGGATGGCTGCACGGTGTGGGCCGGCTCGCAATTCCAGACCATCGACCAGGGCGCGATTGCCGCCACCGCCGGCCTGAAGCCGGAGCAGGTGGTGCTGAATACCATGATGGCCGGTGGCGGCTTTGGCCGCCGCGCGGTGCCGACGTCCGATTATCTGGTGGAGGCGGTCAACATCGCCAAGGTGTGGCAGGCCGCTGGCCACAAGGAGCCGATCAAGGTTATCTGGAGCCGCGAGGATGATATCAAGGGCGGCTACTACCGTCCGTCGCACGTGCACCGTGCCGATATCGGCATCGATGCCAAAGGCGAGATCGTGGCGTGGAATCACGTCATCGTCGGCCAGTCCATCATTTCCGGCACCCCGTTCGAGCCGATGATGATCAAGGACGGCGTTGATGCGACCATGGTCGAAGGCATGGGCGAGCCGTATGAAGTGCCGCTCAATCTGAGCGCGCACTCGGTCAAGGCCAACGTGCCGGTGCTGTGGTGGCGTTCGGTCGGTTCGACCCATACCGCCTATGTGATGGAAACCCTGATCGACGAAGCCGCGCATGCGGCCAAAATGGATCCGGTGGCGTATCGCAAAAAACTGATGGGTGAGAAGGGCAAGCGCCACATCGCCGCACTGGAACTGGCGGTCGCCAAGTCGGGCTACGGCAAGAAGGCTTTGCCGAAAGGCCAGGCGTATGGCGTAGCGGTGCACGAATCGTTCAACACCGTGATCGCCTACGTGGTGGTGGCATCGGTGAAGAATGGCCAGCCCAAACTGCACTCGGTCACGGCCGGCGTTCACTGCAACACTGCGGTCAATCCGTTGACCATCGAAGCGCAGATCCAGGGCGCGGCGCTGATGGGCCTTGGCATGACCCTGCCGGGCGCCGCCATCACGCTGAAGGACGGCGTGGTGGAGCAGCAGAACTTCAGCGATTACACCGTGGCGCGCATGACCGACATGCCGAAGATCGACGTCCATATCGTGCCGTCCAACGATCCGCCGACCGGCATGGGCGAACCGGGCCTGCCGCCGCTGGCGCCCGCGTTTGCCAACGCGCTGTTCAAGTTGACCGGCAAGCGCCTGCGCAAACTGCCGTTCGACCTGGCCAGCGCCCAGGCGTAAGCGGCGGATGGCGATAACCGGCATCCTGCTGGCAGCCGGGCGCGGTCGACGTTTCGACCCGTCCGGCGTGGAAAACAAACTGCTGCAAACATTGGCCGACGGCGATATCGTCGTCGCCGCCAGTGCGAAGAATATGCTGGCCGTGCTCCCGCGCGTGCTGGCTGTGGTGCGCGAGGGCGACGACAAGGTCGCCGCGCTGCTGGGCAGCCTCGGTTGCGAGGTGCGCATCTGCGCCACCGCCGATCTGGGCATGGCCGAATCCCTCACTACCGCAATCGACTACACCAAGGGCGCCGAAGGCTGGCTGATAGGGCTGGGCGACATGCCGCACGTCCGGCCGGACACCATGCGCGCATTGGTCGCTACAATAGAGCGTGGCGCGCGCATCGCGGCGCCCGTGTTTGCAGGGCGGCGCGGCAATCCGGTCGCCTTCAGTGCATATCACTTGCCACTGCTGCTGGCGCTGGAAGGCGACCAGGGCGCGCGCGCGATTTTGAAAAGCCATGCGGTCAGCGAAGTGGTGGTCGATGATGACGGCATCGTGCGCGACATCGACACAAAACAGGACTTATGATGAAAAAAAACCAGGCAGCTATCGCTTATACCATCGTCGGCCACGATCTGGCCGCGCACTTGTTCCATGTTTCGGTCACGGTGGCGTCCCCGGCCGAAGTGGGCCAGGTTTTCGCGCTGCCGGCGTGGATCCCCGGCAGCTACATGATCCGCGAGTTTTCGCGCAATATTGTGCGCATCCGTGCCGAATCGAAGGGCCAGCCGGTCGAACTGACCAAGCTGGATAAGCACTCCTGGCAGGCCGCCCCGCTGGCCGACCGCAGCGCCCCGCTGACAGTGCACTATGAAGTCTATGCCTGGGATCTGTCGGTGCGCGCCGCGCATCTGGACCAGAACCACGGCTTCTTCAACGGCACCAGCGTGTTCCTGCGCGTGCTCGGTCAGGAAGAGCAGCCGCACGTGGTGGATATCCAGCGTCCGGCCGGCCAGGCGGCGGCAAACTGGCGCGTGGCCACCTCGCTGCCGGAACTGAAAGCGAAACGTTATGGTTTTGGCACCTACATCGCCGCCAATTACGATGAGCTGATCGATCATCCGGTGGAGCAGGGCGACTTTGCGCTGGCCACCTTCAAGGCGCACGGCGTCCCGCACGATATCGTCATCACCGGCCGCGTGCCGAATCTGGATCTGGCGCGCCTGAGCGCTGACCTGAAAAAAATCTGCGAAACCCAGATCGCTTTCTTCGAGCCGAAGACCAAAAAGGCGCCGATGAACCGCTACGTCTTCATGACCATGGCGGTAGGCGACGGCTACGGCGGGCTGGAACACCGCGCTTCGACCGCGCTGATCTGCAACCGCAACGACCTGCCGACCACCTCGTCCAGAAGCAAGGAAATCAGCGACGGCTACCTGCAATATCTCGGTCTGTGCAGCCACGAATACTTCCACACCTGGAATGTGAAGCGCATCAAGCCGGCCGCGTTCGCGCCATATAACCTGCAGGTCGAGAATTATTCGCCACTGCTGTGGTTATTCGAAGGTTTCACCAGCTATTACGATGATTTGATGCTGGTGCGCGCCGGCCTGATCGCTGAACCGGCGTATTTCAAATTACTGGGTAAAACCGCGGGCAGCGTGTTGCGCGGCAGCGGGCGCACCAAGCAAAGCGTAGCCGATTCCAGTTTCGACGCCTGGGGTAAATATTATCGCCAGGATGAAAATGCGCCGAATGCGATTATCAGCTATTACACCAAAGGTTCTTTAATTGGCCTGGCGCTGGATTTGAGTATCCGCGCCAAGACCGGCGGTAAAAAATCGCTCGACGATGTCATGCGCACATTATGGCAGCGTTATGGCCGTGATTTTTATCATGGCGGTGGCCGCGGTGTCACGCCGGCTGAAGCGGAAGCCTTGTTTGACGAAATCAGCGGCGGCCGCTTCAAGCCATTCTTCGATAAATATATTCGCGGCACGGAAGATTTACCACTGGCTAAATTGCTGGCGCCATTCGGCGTTAAATATAATGACGAACGTAAATCGTCCAAACCAAGTTTCGACGTGAATCTCGGCCGCGACGGTAATGATTGCAAATTGTCCGCCGTCCATGAAAATGGCGCCGCGCATCGTGCCGGATTATCTGCCGGCGATATTATAATTGCGGTTGATGGTTTGCGCGTTACCGCCACCAATCTGGATAATCTGCTGTCGCGCTATGCCGTGGGCGATACGGTGGAAATTCACGCCTTCCGCCGCGACGAGCTGATGACCTTTAATCTGACCTTGCAGGGCGACCGCGTGCCAGGCATTACCCTGACATTGGAACAGCCCGGCAAGAAAGCTGCCGGGCCGCTCCGTCCAAGCGCAAGCTGACAAAAAAGGCCGCATCCCCTGATGCGGCCTTTTTTTCGCCCAGTTCATGCCAGTTTTTAGCATATACCAGCCAGTTTCCAGCGTGCTTTCCGCTTTGTTTTCCCCGCTGGCGCTTTGTGGTTTAGAATCGGCCCCGATGAATTTACCCGATCCCTTCACCATATTGCTGATGGCAACGCTGATGGCTGTCGCCATGAGCGTCGTGCTGTACTCGGCGCATCTGAACTTTCCCAAAGAAATACGAGGCTTACGCGAGTGGGCATTGGCGCTGGTATTGCTGGTGGGCGGCGTGGTGGTATTCGCCCTGCACGGTAAATCGAATATTCTGCTTTTGATCGCCAATATCGTCATGACCTGGGGGCTGGGATTAATGATGATCGGCACTGAGCGTTTTTATGAAATCAAACCGTCATGGCGGCTATTTCATTTAAGCTGGATATTAATCGGCGTGCTGCTCAGTTACTGGTTGTGGATTACGCCGCATTTCCCTATGCGCGTCGCCATTTCTTCAGTAGTGGTATTTGTCCTGCATGTGCGCGCCATAGGTGTGATCCTGAAATATGGCGACCGCCACTTTTCCATGTGGTTTTTCGTTACTTTAATGATTATTGAATCCATTATGGTTGCGGTACGCGGGATATTGGCGGTAAGCAGTGACAGCGATGTAAACCTGCTAGGCACGGGCACATTTGCCAGTTTATATCTGGCCACTGCCCAGTTCATGACTTTGATGATGACAGTGGGTTTTATGACTGTCTGCACGCGGCGTTTGCAGGTCACGCTGGAGCGCCGTTCCACGCTGGACCCATTAACTGAGGTATTAAACCGCCGTGGTTTTGCCGATATCTACGCCAAAGAGCATGCGCTGATGCGCCGCGAAGGCACATTCATGACCATGCTGAATATCGATATCGATTACTTTAAAAAGATTAACGACTCCCACGGTCACGCCGTTGGCGACCGCGTATTAATCGACGTGGCGCAAGTGATTACCAAAGCCTTGCGCGCGTCCGACCATTTAGCCCGTTTCGGCGGCGAGGAATTTGTGGTGCTGTTGCCGGCTACCGGCCTGGACCGGGCGCTGCATATCACCGAGCGGATTCGGACCGCGCTGCGCACGTCCCGCCCAGAGGTGCCGCCGTACACCGTCAGCGTGGGCGTGGCGTGCCAGACCAGCGCGGAAGAAAGCCTGGATGGCATCCTGGTCCGCGCCGACAAGGCGTTGTATTGCGCTAAGGAAAGAGGGCGCGACCGTTACGAGATCGCGCCAGAGCCGCTGCTCAGCCGAACAGGCGAGCCAGTTCGACGCCAGGGTCAGGCGCGCGCATAAACGCTTCACCCACCAGGAAGGCGTGGACATTGGCGTCGCGCATGGTTTTGACGTCGGCCGGGCTCAGGATGCCGGATTCGGTGATCACCATCTTATCCGCTGGCATGCGATCCAGCAGGCCGAGGGTGTTTTGCAGCGAAACCTCAAAGGTGCGCAGATTGCGGTTATTGACGCCCAGCAGACGGGTTTTCAGCTTGAGTGCCGCAGTCAGCTCGTCGCCGTCATGGGTTTCGACCAGCACGTCCATGCCCAATTCATGCGCCGCGGCTTCCATCTCCGCCATCAGGCCGTGATCCAGGGCCGACACGATCAGCAGAATGGCATCGGCGCCCATCGCGCGCGCTTCGTAGATCTGGTAGATGTCGATCATGAAGTCCTTGCGCAGCACCGGCAGCGAGCAGGCGCCGCGCGCCTGCTGCAGATACGCCACCGATCCCTGAAAGAACTGCTCGTCGGTCAGCACCGACAGGCACGCGGCGCCATGCGCTTCGTAAGTGGCGGCGATTTCCGCGGGGCGGAAGTCGGCGCGGATCACGCCCTTCGATGGCGAGGCTTTTTTGATTTCGGTGATGACGCCCGCCTTGCCGGCGGCGATCCTGGCGCGCAGGCTGGCTTCAAAGCCGCGCAGGCCGGCGCGCAGTTCGGTGTTGGATTCCACCTCGTCGCGCAGGCTGGCGAAGCTGCGGTATTTTTTGGCGGCGGCGACTTCGTCGGCCTTTACCGCGAGGATTTTATTCAGAATGTCAGACATGATTAACGTTGCTCCGAGAGTGCAAGGCGCACGCCGAGGGCCAGGAACAGGCCACCCATGGTGCGGTTCAGCCATAGCGACACCAGCGGCTTGATTTTCAGGCGCGTGCTGGCAAAGGCGGTGAACAGGGCAAGGCCGTGGCAGTACAGCATGCCGTTAACATTAAAGACCGTGCCCAGGATGATAAAGGCCAGCGGCTTGTTGCTGGAATCGGCCGAAATAAACTGCGGCACAAACGCCAGGAAAAACAAGGCCACTTTAGGATTCAATACATTGGTCAGCAAACCCTGGAAGTAGATCTTGCGCCATGCGAGCGGCTGCAGGGCCGGTGCTTCCGGCGTTTCTTCGCCGCGCATTTTTGCGCGCAGCATGCCGATGCCCATGTAGACGATGTATGCCGCACCGACCCACTTCACCACCGTGAACGCGGCGGCGGAGGTCGACAGCACGGCGGACAGGCCCAGCGCCGCCGCCAGCACATGCACCATGGTGCCGGTACCGATGCCCAGCGCGGCGGCCGAACCGGCGCGCCAGCCCTGCGTCGCGCTGCGCGTCATGATCAGCAGGTTGTCCGGTCCGGGCATAATGTTCAGCAGCAGGCCCGAGATGATAAACAGCGTCAGGTCATGGATGCCGAACATGATTACGCCCCTTTGCCGAGGGCCTGGGTCACTTCGACGAATTGTTCGATCTTGCCCAGCGCCGCGCCGGAATGAATCGCTTCGCGTGCGCGTTTCAGACCATCCTCAATCGAGCTGGCCACGCCGGCCGCATACAGCGCGGTACCGGCGTTGAGCGAGACGATATCGTAAGGCGCGCCCGGCTCGCCGCGCAGCGCTTCCATCATGCGCTGCCTGGATTCAGTCGCATCGGCCACGCGCAGATTGCGGCTGGCGATCATCGACATGCCGAAATCTTCCGGATGGATTTCATACTCGCGGATCTCGCCGTCGATCAGTTCACCGACCATGGTGGAAGCGCCCAGCGACACTTCATCCATATTGTCCTTGCCGTAGACCACGATGGCATGCTGCGCGCCCAAACGCTGCAGCACGCGCACCTGAATACCAACCAGGTCGGCGTGGAACACGCCCATCAGGATATTCGGCGCGCCGGCCGGATTGGTCAGCGGTCCCAGAATATTGAAGATGGAACGCACGCCCAGCTCTTTGCGCACCGGCGCCACATGTTTCATGGCGGCGTGGTGATTCGGTGCAAACATGAAGCCAATGCCGGTCTGCGCGATCGATTGCGCGATCTGCTCCGGCTTCAGGTTGATGTTGGCGCCCAGCGATTCAATCACGTCCGCGCTGCCCGACGACGAGGATACGCTGCGGCCGCCATGCTTGGCGACCCGCGCGCCCGCAGCGGCGGCCACGAACATGGCGGTGGTGGAGATATTAAAGGTGTGCGCGCCGTCGCCGCCGGTGCCGACGATGTCCAGCAGGCCGGTGGTGTCGGCCATCGGCACCTTGGTGGAGAACTCGCGCATCACCGTTGCGGCGGCGGCGATTTCACCGATGGTTTCCTTTTTCACGCGCAGGCCCATGGTCAGGGCGGCCACCATGGTTGGCGACATCTCGCCCGACATGATCTGGCGGAACAGGTGCAGCATCTCGTCGTGGAAGATT
The DNA here is from genome assembly GCF_039595735.1 of Duganella sp. NCBI lineage: Bacteria > Pseudomonadati > Pseudomonadota > Betaproteobacteria > Burkholderiales > Oxalobacteraceae > Duganella > Duganella sp. Next base: position 7,402 of record NZ_JBCNLB010000012.1, on the reverse strand, counting down.
TCGCGATGTTCGATGCAGCGCAGCAGTGCTTCTTGATGGGTGATAGGCATGACTTATCCTTCTTTAATCAGCGTACGAGGAAGTTCTTCAACAGTTGATGGCCGTGTTCCGACAGGATGGACTCGGGGTGGAACTGCACACCCTCGATGTCGTATTCCTTGTGGCGCACGCCCATGATTTCACCGTCGTCGGTCCATGCCGTCACTTCGAGGCAGGACGGCAGCGAGCTACGCTCGATGGCCAACGAGTGATACCGGATCACTGTGAAGGGGGAAGGCAAGTCCTTGAAGACGCCCACGCCCGTATGCGCGATTAAAGAAGTTTTGCCATGCATGACCTGCTTGGCGCGAATGATTTTGCCACCGAACGCTTCGCCGATGGCCTGATGGCCAAGGCACACGCCCAGGATCGGCTTCTTGCCGGCGAAGTGCTTCAGCACTTCGATCGAGATGCCTGCTTGCGACGGGTCTTTCGGTCCCGGCGAAATGCAGATGTGGTCAGGGTTCAGCGCCTCGATCTCCGCGATGGTGATTTCATCGTTGCGGTAGACGCGCACGTCTTCGCCCAACTCGCCGAAGTACTGCACGATGTTGTAGGTGAAGGAGTCGTAGTTGTCGATCATCAGCAGCATATTAGAACTCCCCATCCAGACCATCTTGCACTTGCTCGGCGGCGCGCAGCACAGCGCGCGCCTTGTGTTCAGTTTCCTGCCATTCCATCTCGGCGATGGAGTCGGCCACGATGCCGGCGGCGGCCTGCACATACAGGTTACCGTCCTTGATCACGCCGGTGCGGATCGCGATCGCCACATCCATTTCGCCGCCGAACGACAGGTAGCCGCAGGCGCCGCCATAGATGCCGCGCTTGGAGATTTCCAGCTCGTCAATGATTTCCATCGCGCGCACTTTCGGCGCGCCGGTCAGCGTGCCGGCCGGGAAGGTGGCGCGCAGCACGTCCAGGTTCGACAGGCCATCTTTCAGCTTGCCCTCGACGTTGGAGACAATGTGCTGCACGTGCGAGTACTTTTCAATGACCAGGCGGTCAGTCACCTTGACGCTGCCGATTTCCGAGATGCGGCCCAGGTCATTGCGCGCCAGGTCGATCAGCATCACGTGCTCGGCGATTTCCTTCTGATCCGCCAGCAGTTCCCTGGCCAGTTCGGCGTCGCGTTCCGGAGTGGCGCCGCGCGGGCGGGTGCCGGCGATCGGGCGCAGCGTGACCTTTTTCTCGCCGTCCGGCGCGGTCTCGTTGCGCACCAAAATCTCCGGCGAGGCGCCGACGATCTGCATGTCGCCGAAATTGTAGAAGTACATATACGGCGACGGGTTCAGCGAACGCAGCGCGCGGTACAGGCTCAGAGGCGAATCGACGTAGGGCTTGCGGATGCGCTGGCCGATCTGCACCTGCATCAAGTCGCCGGCCAGCACGTATTCGTGGGCGCGGGCGACCGCTTTCAGATAATCTTCCTTGGCGAATTCGCGCACGGCTTCGGTGCGTACCGAGGCGCTGGCCACCGGCACTTCCACGCCACGGCGCAGCATCACGCGCAGTTCCTTCAGGCGCTGCCTGGCCTTGGAATAGGACTCGGGCTGCGTGGTGTCGGCGTAGACGATCAGATACAGCTTGCCGCTCAGGTTATCGATGACGGCCAGTTCCTCGGTCACCATCAGCTGGATATCGGGCAGGCCCAGATCATCTTTCGGCTGCGTATGCGCCAGCGTTTTTTCGATGTGGCGTACGGTGTCGTAGCCGAAGTAGCCGGCCAGGCCGCCGCAGAAGCGTGGCATGCCGGGACGGATCGCCACTTTGAAACGCTTCTGGTAGCTCTCGATGAAATCCAGCGGATTGCCTTCGTGCGTCTCGATCACCGTGCCGTTCCTGACGATCTCGGTGCGGTTGCCGAAGGTGCGCAGCAGCGTGGCCGCCGGCAGGCCGATGAAGGAGAAGCGGCCAAAACGCTCGCCGCCCACCACCGACTCCAGCAGGAAGGTGTTCTTGCCGGCGTTCTGGGTCTGGGCCAGTTTCAGGTACAGCGTGAGCGGCGTTTCGAGATCGGCAAAAGCTTCCGCGATCAGGGGAATACGGTTGTAGCCATCCGTGGCCAACGATTTGAATTCGAGTTCGGTCATGTGTTCTCTCCATGCGCCGGCTGAGGTGTGCCAGCGTAGTGGTGCATCAAAAAACCTGTCGCGCGCAAGCGGGCGGACGACAGCAATCAGTTCGGCTTAGTTTTGCCAGGATTGCCAGCGTCGCCACAGCCAGGCCTCAATCGAGCCTGGTTGGTTGACGATGTGTTTTTTGGTGAGAGACGACATTTTGGTCAGTTGTTCAGCGATTGGTGTGATGTGAACGAATCAGGCTAGCCGCTTCTAGCAGCGTGGCTACTATACCATCGGAATCCGTGTCGTGTATAGACTCTCCGTGGTTATATCCATATGGGACCGTCAAAACCGGGCAACCCGCAGCCCGCGCGGCTTGCGCGTCATTCGAGGAATCGCCAATCGCCACCACCTGGGAGGGCGGCAGGTCGAAGTCGGCGCACACCGTTTGCAGCGGCAGCGGGTCCGGTTTTTTGCGCGGCAGGGAGTCGCCGCCGTAGACCACCTCGAAGAACTGGTCCAGGCCTTTCAGCTTCAATAAGGGCGTGGTGAAGCTGATCGGCTTGTTGGTTACGCAGGCCAGGCGCAGGCCTTGCGCCTTCATCGCGGCCAGTCCCTCGGCCACTTGCGGGAACAGGGTGCTGTAATTGCCGTTGATGGCCAGGTAGTGGCGCTGGTAGGCATCCATCGCTTGCGCAAACGCGGCCTCGACGCGCTGCGCGTCCCAATCCAGCCCCAGCACGGAGCGGATCAGGTTTTCCGAGCCTTTGCCGACCATCAGCGCGATCTGCTGCTGGGTGATCGGCCCCAGCCCCAGTTCCTCGCGCATGCCGTTGATTGCGACGTGGAAGTCGGGGATCGTGTCCAGCATGGTGCCGTCAAGGTCGATGATTGCGGCGCGTACGCCTGCCAGTACGCTCATCGTCTTATACCTTGGCCAGGTTGGCGCGCATGGCGTCGATCACGGCCTTGTAGTCCGGCTGGCCGAAGATGGCCGAACCGGCCACAAAGGTGTCCGCACCGGCTGCCGCGGCGGCGGCGATGTTCTCGATCTTGATGCCGCCGTCCACTTCCAGCAGGATGTCGCGGCCGGATTCGTCGATCAGGCGGCGCGCTTCCGCGATTTTCTTCAGCGCCTGCGGAATGAAGGACTGGCCGCCGAAGCCCGGATTGACCGACATGATCAGGATCATGTCGACCTTGTCCATCACGTGCTCCAGGTAGCTCAGCGGGGTGGCCGGGTTGAACACCAGGCCGGCCTTGCAGCCGTGGTCGCGGATCAGTTGCAGCGAGCGGTCGATGTGCTCGGACGCTTCCGGGTGGAAGGTGATGATGTTGGCGCCGGCCTTGGCAAAGTCCGGAATGATGCGGTCGACCGGTTTCACCATCAGGTGCACATCGATCGGCACATCCACGTGCGGACGGATCGCCTGGCACACCAGCGGGCCGATGGTCAGGTTGGGAACATAATGGTTGTCCATCACGTCAAAGTGGATGATGTCGGCGCCGGCGGCTACGACGTTGCGTACCTCTTCGCCGAGACGGGCGAAATCGGCGGACAGGATGCTGGGAGCGATGCGGTAGGTGGTCATGGCGAGGGGCTTGCAATAAAAAAGATGCGCTATTTTACGCCGGTCCGGACGCCAGCGCCCGTTTTCAGGCGCGTCCTCCTTGCATACGGGGCGGATTTGCGGTGCAATGGGTGCTTGGCGATATACAATCGGCAAGTTTGCCATTTAGAGGAATGTTGATGTCCAATTATGAATTTACCGTGTCGGTCAGAACCCAGTACCTGCCGGAGCAGTCGGACCCGGAGCGCACGAATTTTGTGTTTACGTACTCGATCACGATCAAAAATACCGGTACCGTGGCCGCGCAGCTGATCTCGCGCCATTGGATCATCACGGACGCCAACAACCACATCGAGGAAGTGCGCGGGCTGGGCGTGGTCGGCCATCAGCCGCTGCTGCAGCCGGGCGAGCAGTTCGAATACACCAGCGGCGCCGCCCTGCAGACCCCGCAGGGGTCGATGGTGGGCGAATACTTCTGCGTGGCCGAGGATGGCCACCAGTTCGAGGCCAAGATCCCGGAATTCGTGCTGTCGCTGCCGCGCACGCTGCACTGACTACTTCTTGCCCTTCATGGTCCACCAGACGATGAACACCAGCAGGAAGAACGCCACGCCTGCTTCTACCATCAATAGCCACATAGTTATCCTTTTATGTCTCTCACGTCCCGTAGTCTACTCGTTCCGCTGACCGCCGTCGCGCTGGCCCTGGCCGCCTGTACTTCCGCGCCGCTGCCGCCGGAAAAGCCGGCCCAGCCGCCGATGCAGCCGCAACCACAGCCGCAGCCGCCGGCGCCGCCAACGCCGCCGGTCCAGCCTGCGCCGCCAGCCAAACCGGCCGCACTGCAGATGGTGCCGGCCACGTTCGCCGCCCTGCCAGGCTGGGACAAGGATGACTTGCGCGCCGCCTGGCCGGCTTTCACCTCCTCGTGCACCGTGCTGATCAAGCAGGCCACGTGGAAAGAGGCTTGCACCATTGCCCGCTCGGTCAATGCCAATGACGAGCGCGCCATCCGCACCTTCTTCGAGACCTTCCTGGAGCCGAACCAGGTGGTTGCGCCGGACGGCGCCACCGACGGTCTGATCACCGGCTACTACGAGCCATTGCTGCACGGCGCCCGCAAAAAGGGCGGCCCGTACCAGACCCCGCTGTACAAGGTGCCGGATGATATGGTCACCATCGATCTGGCCAGCGTCTATCCCGAACTGAAAGGCATGCGCCTGCGCGGCAAGGTGGTGGGCAAGAAGGTGGTGCCGTATGCCACCCGCGCCGATATCGAGTCGGCCAATTTCAGCGGCAAGGAGTTGCTGTGGGTGGATGATCCAGTCGAGTCGTTCTTCCTGCAAGTGCAGGGCTCCGGCCGCGTGCAGCTGAGCGATACCGGCGAAACCGTGCGCGTGGCGTATGCCGACCAGAACGGCCATCCGTATAAGTCGATCGGCAAATACCTGGTGGAGAAGGGCGAGCTGACGCTGGAGCAGGCCTCGGCACAGGGCATCAAGGCGTGGATTGCCGGTCATCCGACCCGCATGCAGGAGCTGTTCAACGTCAACCCGAGCTATGTGTTCTTCAAAGAGGAAAAGCTGCCGGACCCGAAAGTGGGGCCGAAAGGATCGCTGGGCGTGCCGCTGACGCCGCAGCGTTCGGTGGCCATTGACGCTACCCAGCTGCCGCAGGGCGCGCCGGTGTTCCTGTCCACCACCCAGCCGAACAGCGATATTCCGCTGCAGCGGCTGGTGATGGCGCAGGATACGGGCGGCGCCATCCGCGGCGCGATCCGGGTCGACTACTTCTTCGGCTTTGGCACCGAGGCGGCCGAGAATGCCGGCCGCATGAAGCAGCGCGGCAGCATCTGGGTGCTGCTGCCGAAGAAATTCTAACGCAGGACCAGCACGGGCAGCGTGGTGTGGGATAGCACGCGCTGCGTCTCGCTGCCCAAAAACAGCTTGTTCAGGCCCTTGCGTCCATGCGAGGCCATTATGATCAGGTCGCAGCCGTACTTCTTGGCGGCTTCCACAATCTCTTCATAGGGATTGGGCGACATCGCAATCACCCCTTCAAACGGAATGCCGGCCGCGCTGGCGGCGGCTGCCACCTTGTCGATGTGGTGGCGCGCGGCGTTCTGGATCTGTGTTTCGTACTGGCCGGTGTCGATCATGGCGCCGCTGTCGCCCAACGAGGGCAGCAGCATGGGCTGGATCACCGTGACGGCGACAATGCGCGCCTGGTGCAGTTTGGCGAAATCGACCGCAATGGCGGTGGCCTTGTCCGACAGGTCGGAACCGTCGGTGGGCAGCAGGATGGATTTGAACATGGCTGACTCCCGTGGTTGAGCATTGGAGTCAGCCTACTGGCTAGTCAGCTTTTCTGGCGCACGGATGGCGACAAGGCCAGCAACAGCATCAGCACCACGCTGCCGGCCGCCACGCTGGCCAGTCCGGTGCGGACGTTGAAATGTTCGCCAAGATAGCCGGCTGTCAGCGCGCCGACCGGGGCGATCGCCACGGTCAGGAAGCGCATGGTGGAGACCATGCGGCCCAGGTAGGCATCCGGCGTGACCTTCTGGCGCAGGGTAGTGTAGGGCATCAGGAACAGCATGACGCCGCAGTCGAGGAATAGCGACAGGGCGGCGCAGGCCATGGCGCTGGCCAGCGGGTAGCCAAACAGGTTGGCCGGTATCAGTGGATTGGCGATGTAGGCAAAGCTGCACAGGCCCACGCCAATCAGCATGACGCTGGTGGCGCCAAAGCGCGTGGTGAGCGGCTTGAGCAGCAGAGAGCTGAGCAGCACGCCGACTGCGCCGATCATCTGCGCCACGCCCAGCATGCCAGGACTCATGCCCAGTTCGCGCGTGGCAAAAATCACATGCAGCGCGGCGAAGCCGTAGAACAGCATGTGCCACAGGCCGGACGCCCAGGCCAGTGTGCGCAGCAGCGGCTGGCTCCAGATGAAGCGGAAGCCGTCCAGCACGTCGCGCAGTGGATGCTTGTCGGAAGGCGGCGGTTTCGGGTCGTTGGCGTTTACATTGCGCAGCAGGGCAATCGAGACCACGAAGCCAAGCGCGTTCAGGATCACCGCGTAAGGCGCCGTCAGCCACTGGATCAGCACCCCGGCGATGCCGGGCGCCAGCAGGCGCGAGGCGGAATCGGTGGCGGTGAACTTGGACTGGGCATCGGTCAGCTTGTCGCGGCCGATCATATTGGTCAGGAAGACTTGCTCGGCGCCGCCGCCCACCACGCCGCAGGCGCCGCTGACGAAAGACACCACATATAGCCACTGCACCGACAATATCCCCAGCCACCACGCCAGCGGGATGCTGGCCAGCGCGAGCGCCTGGATCGCCTTGCTGGCCAGCAGTATGGGCAGCTTGCGGTTGCGGTCGAGGAAAACGCCGGCCGGCAGGGCCAGCAGTGCGAACGGCAGCGCGGCCGCCGCGCCCATCATGCCCATCTGGGCTGGCGTGGCTTTCAGCATCAGTACCGCGCACAGCGGCAGCGCCAGCGCGCTGACATAACTGCCAAAGCCGTTGAGGATGGCGCTGGCCCAGTAGCGGCGGAAATCGCCGTTGCGCAGCAGTTCGTCGTTGCGGAGGAAGGTAAAAATGGGATGCTCTTTAGTGCGGATTGCCAAATTTCAATCATACCAGCGCCGACGATAGACGCTACAATCGATCAGTCATATTTCCCTATGGAGGAGCATCCCATGCAATACGAAGACCTGATCGTAGAAGTGCAC
>NZ_JBCNLB010000011.1:0-173397 GCF_039595735.1 Duganella sp. | reverse complement strand
CTACTGGTTACGTTAAGGTCTTCGCAAACCCAACATTACCTCAAGAATCACAATGGCCGCCTCTTCAGACCGCCTTCCTTCGCCGTTTCAGGCAAATTCTTCATACACCACGTCGTGGGACACAATCTCGATATCCACCAACGGCGCCTGAAATTGAGAGTAAGGATATCCTGATTTTCTTGCCGTGTCACATAACAGTCATGTGGTTTTGATAAATTGTCCAGCCCAAAAACGTCTCGATACTCGGCTTATGGATATGCCCACGACAGCACATACCAATTCCTGCAAAGAGGCGATGGACCGCGTTTTGGCTAGCGTCGAGTTTTCACGCGCTGGGCGACTCTCATCTTTTTTACGGTACGTATGCATAGCGACACTGGAGCAGAAGACAACCCGACTGACTGAGAACCATATCGGGGTCGCGGTATTCGGCAGGTCGGCAGATTATCTGCCGGCCGAAGATACGATCGTCCGTACCACAGCGGGACTGCTTCGTAAGCGACTTGCCAAGTATTACGCAACCGAAGGTAGCGAGGATACGTTGCGCATTATGATTCCGCGCGGGTCCTATGTGCCGGTATTTGCGCCAAAGGCGCCCCCACTACAGGATGCCGCCTGCGAAGCAGGCCCTCCGGCAGACGAGTCACCTTCAGCGGCTTCTGTTTCAACCACGTTGCAATCGCCGCGACGACGCTGGCGTTCAACGTATGTGATCGCAGCAGGTTTGGTGATCGCCATCCTCTCACTTGTGCTGGCCTATGGCACAAGATCACGCGATCCAGCAGACATTTTCTGGGCCTCATTGATCGGCCCGGAGCATGAAACGCTGTTGGTCCCTGCCGATTCTGAACTTGTGATGTATCAGGCAGGAATTCACCGTGAAATTTCACTGGATGATTACATCGCCAGACGCTTCACCTCAACAACCGACACCGCACCATTCCAATGGCGGCGCTACACCTCCGCCTTATCGGTATCGCTGGCGGCAGAACTAGGGAAACTGGCCGCAGCGGCACCACAGCGCTTCCATGTGCGCTACGCTCGCGATCTGCAACTTGATGATCTCAAGCATTCCAACGCCATCCTGGTCGGCATTCGACAGGCCAATCCATGGGTACATCTATTCCGTGAATACCTGAATTATCACATCGACTGGGATGCGGGCGCGGACCGACTGCGAGTGCGCAATGACCATCCTACCGGGGACGAAGAGGCACTATACGACTTCTCCACCCAGCAAACGCCGAAGCCAGGCTTCGCACTCATCGCGTACACACGAAACCTTAGCGGTGCGGGCCATGTGTTGATGATCGGCGGTACGTCATCGGCCGGCACGGAAGCTGCCATCGATTTTCTGTTGAGTCGCGATCGCATGCGTGATGTGCTCAAAAATGCCGTAAAGCCAGACGGCTCGATGGCGGAATTCGAAATTCTGCTTCAGTGTACATTGCGCGGAAGCGGTAGTACCGATGTAAAAATCCTTAGCCATCGCATCAAATCCACCTGATTTGCGTATTGGCCGGCCGCTTATAAAATGCGGCCGGCTTCCGTTCCCCCTTTTTTTTAACAGCCCCCCTAGTCCGACGATGTCGCTATGCATCCGCTCGCGCAAGCAGCGCATAAAAGCCGACGGGGATCTGGATTCACCGGTAAGTTTGACGGTGAAATGCTCCATGACACGTCCCTCAATCCATAGAATTTGCTCCGTTCGGCAAAGCAGCGTCCGCCGCTAAACCTATCTGGAGAGTCCATCACATGTCCTTGAAATACTTATCTTGCCGCCCCGTGTTCTTGCCGTGTCCTATCGTCACCGCAGTAATGGCGACTCTGCCCTGGCCAGCGCGCCGGGCGATGCCGCCGCGATCGGCGCCGCCATCTTGCCGCTCAAGGCCCACTTCTTCCTTTAGCCCGGCTGGGGCGCCTTACGACGTGATCTCAATCGGCGTGCCGTCCGGCATCGCGATGACGGCCTCGTAGAAGCCGTCGCCGGTGGTTCTTGGCGCGGACAGCAACAGCCCCGCACGCTGGCAGCGCGCTGCCATGTCGTTGACCGCCTGGGCCGATCCGAGCGAGATGGCGATATGGTCCCAGCCGACGCGGTCGGCACGGGCCGCGTCCTCCAGCCAAGGCGCTGTCATTAATTCCATCGGCGTCTCCGCTCCGGGCAAGGAGATAAAACGCGATATAAATCCCGGGCGCCGGGCACTGCGGTACTCCTGACCGATGGCGGCGCCGAAATACTCGCGCCAGAAATTCGCTGCGGCCTCCAGATCTCTGGTCCACAGGGCGACGTGGGCGACTTTCATTCAACCTCCTTACTAAAACGAACAAAACGAGCAACAAAAATTGCTATCGATGCGATATTTTAGCAAATCGAGCAAGTGCAATGCTATGATTGCGCGTTTCAAGCCGATCTCAAGCGTATCCCATGTCTGAAAATGCTTCTTTTGCTCGACATCGCCAGGATGTCATCCGTGCAAAGCTCCAAACCGAGGGCCGGGTGTTTTGCCTGCAGTTGTCGCAGGAGCTGGAGGTTTCCGAACACACGATCCGGCGCGACCTGCAGGACCTGGCAAAAGATGGCGTTTGCCGCCGCGTGCATGGCGGCGCAGTCAGCGCATTGCCGGCCGCGGCGGATTTCCACGCCCGGCTGGATGAGAAACGCAGCGTCAAAGAGCTGCTGGGAGAGGCCGGCGCCCTGCTCTTGCGTGACGGCGCATGCGTGTTTATGGATGCCGGCACCACCAATCTGGCGATCGCCAAGGCGTTGCCGCCGGAGCTGGCCGTCACCGTGGTGACCAACACCCCGGACATTGCGGCGGCGCTGCTCAAACATCCCGCCGTGGAAGTGATCATGCTCGGCGGCCGCCTGAATCCGAAGACCGGCGGCGCGCACGGCATCACCACCTTGAAGCAACTGCAGGGCATGCATTTCGATCAATGCGTGCTGGGCGTATGCGCGCTGGATGCCGGCTCCGGCCTGACGGCGTTTGAATACGATGACGCCGAGTTCAAGCAGGCGGTGATCGCGCAAAGCGAGCAGGTCATCGTGGCCCTGACGGCGGAAAAGACGCCCGGCGCGGCCAGGTATCAGATCAGCGCTTGCGCCAGCATGACCGACCTGGTGGTGCCGGCCGACATGGCGGCGGAGAAGATCGCGCCGTTCGCGGAGCTGGGCATTGCCATTCACCGGGCCGGAGCGGCCTGACGCAACACACAATCATCACAGAAGGAGACATATAGTGGGGAATCGTTCTACAGCCGCCGGCTTTTCGGACACCAGGCAGCATTACCCGATACTCGACGGCCTGCGTGGCGTGGCCGCCTTGATGGTGGTGGCATTTCACCTGTTCGAAGCGCATGCGGCCAGCCGCTTTGTGCAGGTCATCAATCACGGTTATCTGGCCGTGGACTTTTTCTTCGTGCTGTCCGGTTTCGTGATCGGCTACGCCTATGACGACCGCTGGCGCAGCATGTCGACTGGCGAGTTCTTCAAGCGGCGCCTGATCCGCCTGCATCCCATGATCATCGTCGGCATGCTGATCGGCGCGGTGATGTTTTACACGCAGGCCAGCCCCACCTTCCCGAAAATCCAGGACACGCCAGTCTGGCTGATGGTGGTGGTCGCGCTCATCGGCATGACCTTGCTGCCGGTGGGCGCCGCGCTGGACATCCGCGGCTGGGGCGAGATGCACCCGCTGAATGGGCCGGCCTGGTCACTGTTCTACGAGTACGTGGCCAACATCCTGTATGCGCTCTTCGTGCGTAAGTTTTCGAATACCGTGCTGGCCATCTTGGTCGTCATCACGGCAGGCGTGCTGCTGCATTACTGCGCCGCCGGCCCCAACGGCGACGTCATTGGCGGATGGTCGCTGGACCCGGCACAGATCCGCATCGGCCTCACCAGGCTGCTGTATCCGTTCTTTGCCGGCCTGCTGCTGTCGCGCGTGGTCACGGTGGGGCGCATCCGGCACGCATTCTTGCTGTCGAGCCTGATGATCGTCGTTGCCCTCGCGCTGCCGCGCTTTGGCGGCGAAACCCAGCTGTGGCAGAACGGCCTCTACGACGCGCTGTGCATCATTCTGGTGTTCCCGCTGGTGGTGTACATCGGCGCCAGCGGCCAGGTGCATAGCGGCATCGGCAACAAGGTTTGCGCCTTCCTGGGGGCGATCTCCTACCCGATCTACATCATCCACTACCCGATCATCTACACCTACACCGCGTGGGCGCAGAAAAACAAGGTGCCCTTGCTGGACGCCCTGCCCGTCACCGCGGCCGCGTTTGTCGCCTGCGTGGCGGTGGCCTACCTCTGCCTGCGGTTCTATGACGTCCCGGTGCGCCGTTGGTTGAGCCAGCGCGGTGGCGCTTCGATGCCGTCCGGACAACTTCAAACGTAGGGATTTCCTGATTTTCACGCCAGCGCCGCCGATGTCGGATTGCCCGATGGATGCCGTCATATACTTTAATAAAACATCGATCTGGGGTGTCCGTTGGCGGGTCAGGTAAATCTTGGGAATAGCTTGCGTAGCAAGGCAGTGCTGCTGATCGCGGGCGTGTTGTGCGCGCCGGCGTGGGCGCTGGCCGCGTCCGCAATGGACAAACGCATCATGGAGTTGCGTGAACAAAGCCGCCTGCTTCCTGACAAGACCTTGACGCCGTTGCTGGCGTTGCAGCCGCAGGTCCGCACCGAACCGCCGCGCACCCAGGCCGAGTTGCTGGCGCAGATCAGCAATGTCCGCGCCCTCCTGGATCAGCTCGATACCGCGGCAGCCATTGCGGACCAGGTCGTTGCTTATGGCAAAACCTTGGGCGACGACGTCATCGTTGCCAAGGGGCTGCTTGCCAGAGTGGCGGTGTCGCGTGCTCGCGACGACAACAAAGCGGCATATCGGCAGGCGCAGGAGGCCGAGCAGTTGGGACAGCGCAGTGGCGACAAGCCAGTGCAGGTGGCGGCGGCGATGGGTGTGGCCAAGTCCCTGGTCGAGCTTGGTGACCTGCCTGCCGCGTTGGCCAAGCTGCAATTCGCTGTCGATACGGCGCGTCAGGTGGACGACGATCCGATGTTGCTGTTCAACGCCTTGAGAGCGATGGCCCGCTTGTACGTCCAGATCAAGGAACGCGACAAAGCCTACGCCACCTTGGGCGAACTGACGGCGCTGGTGGAAATGCAGCGCCTGCCGATCCAGATGGTGCTGTTGAAACTCAGCGAATTTGTCGTAGCAAGCAACTTCGGCGAAGCCGATCGCGCGCTGCGCGCGCAACTGGATGGCCTGGCCCTGCAACGCAAGCTGGGTGCCAGCCGCATGCTGGGCGGCACCTTGAACAATCTGGCCGACAGCTACCTGCGCCGCCACGATTACCCGCGCGCGGCGCAATATGCCTCCGAGGCCTTGCTGGCGACCAAGGGGTTAAATGAAACCGGCAGCGACGCGGTGGCCCACATGAATTTGGGCCAGGCTTATCTGGGCATGGGACGTATCGCCGAAGGCAAGCTCAACATCGAAGCCGGCCTGAAGTGGTTTGAGCAAACGGGCGGCAAGCCTGACCTGCAGAGCGCACTGCTGGAATACGGCCAGGCGCTCGAAGCGGCTGGCGACATGGCCGGCGCGGTGAGCGCCTATCACCGGGAACGCGCCATTTCCAACGAATTGTTTGAAACCAGGCGCCAGCAGGCCATGCTGGAATTGCAGGAGCGCTACGACGCGGACAAGAGTCAGCAGCAGATCAGGCTGCTCCAGAGTGAAAACGAAAACCAGCGCTGGCAAAAGCGCGTATGGCTGTTGCTGGTGCTGGTGTTCGCGCTGGCGTCGGCGGTGGTGGGACTGCTATACCGCAAGATACGACAGGTTAACGGACGGCTGGCCAGCAAGAATCTGGAACTGGCGATGCTGTCCACCCTGGATCCGTTGACGGGTCTGTACAACCGCCGCCACTTCCAGGACTACATGGCCAGCCTGAAGCCGCCCGCCGACGCCACCATCGGCGCCCTGTTCCTGCTGGACGTCGACCACTTCAAGCACATCAACGACAGCTATGGCCACGCCGCCGGCGACGCCGTGCTGAAGATGATCGCCAGCCAGCTGCGCATTGTGCTGCGCGAAACGGATGTGATCGTGCGCTGGGGTGGCGAGGAGTTTCTCGCCTTCCTGCCGGCACTGCCGCACCAGCGCATCGAAGAAGTCGCGCGCCGCGTCCTGCAGGGCGTGGCGGCGCAGCAGGTTCGCTATCAGGAGCACGATATCGCAGTCCGCGTGTCAGTCGGCTTTGCGCCCTTCCCTCTGGCGCCGGCGGGCGCGCCGCTGTCCTGGGAGCGCGTGGTCAATCTGGCCGACATGGCGCTCTATCTGGCCAAGACCAACGGGCGCAACCGCGCTTACGGGATACGCGGCTTCGCCAATCTGCAGCACACCAGCATTGAGGCGGTGGAGCAGGATCTGGAGCGTGCCTGGCGCGCAGGCTACGTGGAGATGCAGGTGGTGGCGGGCGAGGCCGCGGATTCGTCGCGGCCTCGGCAATGTCGCGGCTAGGCGGCAATGACAGCCGGCCGCCGCAAGAATCGTGGTTGTCAGAAATAGGTGGCCGGCGTGCCCCGGATGCCGATGTCTGCAATGCCGCAGGTGGCGTCCGCAGCGGCGGTCAGGCGCAGGCGCAGCCGGCGTCCGGTGACATTCTCCACCGCAATCTCCAGCGTATCGGCGCTGGCCTGCACCTGCGCCAGTGGCCGCCAGATGCCGCCCATGTCCTGCGCTTCGGCACTGAGATCGCAGCGCCCGCCCGGCGCGAACTGCACGTTCAGGCGACGGTAATTCAGAATCCGCTCCGGATCGACCACAATCCACGGCTGGCCGTCATCGGCCGCCGGCGCCCACCACGTACCGGCATCGCCATCGTTGGCCAGCGAGGAGGCATGGCCGGCCGCACTGGAGCTGGACTGGGTCGGATTTTTCAGGCCGAACGCCTGTTCCGGCCCCACTTCCACCTTGCGCGCGACATACGGCCGCTCCGGCGCCAGCGGGGTGATGCCTTCCACGTAGCGCGGGCCGTCCAGCGTTTCCACCGTCAGCACGCCATCGGCCAGGCCGGGCGAGGTGGCACGGATCTTCGTCACGCCGCGCTGCCAGCTGCGCATGGCGATGGCCGCCTGGCCGTCGCGGATGGCGATGTCGCCATCGGGTGTGAACTGGATGTTGCGCCCGGTCGGCAGTTCGCCCGGCCCCGCTTCCAGCGACAGGCGCACTGGCGGGCTGTCGCTGAGCTGGGTGCCGCTGGCATCGACCACGGTCACCACCAGTTGCACATCGTCGGTGCCGTCGGCGCGGCGGATCGCCGGGCTGCTGGCGGTCACGCGCAGCGCGGCCGGCTTGCCCGGCTGCGGCCAGTCCGGCGGTGCAATGCCGCGGTAGGCGTTGCGATACCAGTACCAGCTGCGCTTGGGCAGACGGAAATAATCCACCAGGCCCATCGAGCCGAACTTGCCGGCGATCGAGCCGTGATCGTAGCCGGCCCAGATCACCTCTCCCGAGCGCCATGGGAAACGCCAGCTCGCCGGCTCGCCGCGCCTGGCGCCCGGCGTGTGCTCGATGTCGCCCCAGCCCGGATCGTATGCCCCAGGCCGGTCGGAAATGGCCGAATTGTACTCGGCCACAAAGTTCGGGATGCCGGGATTGGGGAACAGCACCGCGCCGTCGCCGTTGTAGCCGGCGATGTCGCCAATGCGGTCGATCTCGCCGCGCTGGGCGCCGTCCACCGCCGCCAGCCGGGTCGGGTCGAGGCGGTGCGACAGCGCCACCTCGTCCGCCAGCAGCTTGCGCACCTTCGGCAAGGTGCTCTGGTCGGTGAAGAACACCTCGTTGTCCATGCCCCACGCCACCACCGACGGCCGGTTGCGGTTGATGCGGATCAGTTCCGCCAGTTGCTGTTTGACGCTCTCCTCAAACGCGGCCTGATGTTCCCGTTCCGGCGGATAAGCGGAGCTGCCCCAGGCGCTGGCCATGCCGGCCGTGCCCCAGAACGGCGCTTCCGGCAGGAACATCATGCCGAGGCGGTCGGTGGTTTCGGCGAAGTGCGGATCGTGCGGATAATGCGAGCCGCGGATGAAATCGAAACCGGCATCTTTCATCATTTGCACATCGCGCTCGATGGCGGCGTTGGTCACGGCGTCGCCCCATCCGGCCTGGTCCTGGTGCACATTGGCGCCACGGAAGTAACGGTGCTGGCCGTTGAGGAAGAAGCCCTTGTCCGCCGTCCATTCAACGGTGCGGAAACCAAATTCGGTCTCAAAGCGGTCGCGCTGCCGCCCCCCCACTTCCAGCGTGGTGACGGCGCGGTACAGGGTTGGCGTCTCCGGGCTCCACAGGTTCAGGTTCGACAGGCGCGCCGATTCCTGCGCGACTTCCTGGGTTTGCCCCGGCTGCAGCTGGACGGTTGTGTCAGGCAAGGTGGCGACAGTGGCGCCGCGGGCGTCGGCGATGCGCGTGCGCACCTTGACCGCGACGGCCCGCTTGCCGTCGTTACGCACTTCGGTGGCGACTCGCACGGCGCCAGCACGGTCCTTGAGGCCTGGCGTGGTGACAAAGGTGCCGGTCCACGGCACGTGCACATCGTCGGTGGTCACCAGCCAGACGTCGCGGTAGATGCCGCCGCTGAAGATATGTTCGCCGGCGCGCGGCGCCAGCGTCGGGTCCCACAGGTTGTCGACCCGGACCGCGATGCTGTTGCGCCCCGGCCGCAGCGCGCTGGTGATGTCGACCGGGAAGCCGGTATAGCCGCCGCGATGGCGCGCAGCCCTGGCGCCGTTGACGTACACCTCGGCGGTCTGGAACGCGGCTTCGAATTCCAGCGTCCAGCGGCGCCCTGCGGGCACGGCCGGCAGCACCAGATCCTTGCGATACCAGCCATGGCCGACATACACCTCGGGCGCCAGGAAGTAAGGCGTGCTGAAGCTGTGGGGCAAGCCCACCGCCTGCCAGTTACGGTCGTCGAAGTCCGCTTGCTCGGCGCCGCCGATGTCGCCCAAGTGGAAACGCCAGCCGGCGTTGAAGTTTTGCCGTTGCCGCGGCGCCGTATCAGCGGCGCTGGCGGCAGATACGCCGGCAAGCACGGCAAGCATCAGCATGACGCGGACCGTGTAGCGGGCCAGGTTGGTCGTTATTAGAAGCATGGTTACTCCAGAAATTCCGCGCACCGGCGCGCGTGCGCTCATTCTGGGAAGCTGGGCTCAGTGGGTCAATTATGAAATTGAACAAGGCACGAGATAATATTGCCTTGCCCCGCTAGCGCAGCTGGAGCCTGAGCGTGGATGGTGACAAGCCCTGTCCAGTGGCGGTCAATGCCGCCTCCCCGGCGGCGCCAGTCGACTGCACGATCACCTGGGCCCAGCCGTTGAACACGCTGCGGCGCCATGGCGCGGCCGGTGCGATAAGCCGCACCACACCCCACTTGCTGCCGCCGACCGAACGCTCAAACATGCCTTGCACGCCATCCCTGGGCGTCGCCAGCGCGTAGGTCAGGCTGTTGCTGTCTTTTAGCTGCGCGCCTTCCAGCGCGATCATCAAGCCGCCATCCACCTTGACCGGGGTGACGGCACGACCGTTGACGTACACCGACTGGGCGGCGTCCAGCTGGTCGATGAACAAGCCAATGCGCTCGCCGGTTGCCATCGGCGGCCGGGCAAACTGGCCGCGCAACAGCAGATGGCTGGTGAGGGCCGGCTGCGCTTCGGGCGGCAGCCATGCGGTCGGGTCGCGCCATGCCGAGGTGTCGATGATGTCGGCCCGCGCCGCCGGATCTTGCGCGCTGGCCACCGCCAGCGTGCGCCAGCCGGACACGGCATGAAAGCGGTAGCGGTCGGCCGGGCGGTCCGGCTCGTGCGACGCCGGGTCGCCGTTGCCGACGCCAATGATGCGTAGCGGACCGGCGGCGGCAAAATCGATCTGATTGGCCGCGTCCGGCACGATCTTCCCTGCCGGGTCGGTCACATTCACCCACACCACGGCGATATCGGCGCCGTCTGCCTTCAGTTCGGTGCGGTCGGCGCTGAGCGCGATGCCAGCGCCGGCGCCGGTGGTGCTGACTTCATCCGCAGCCACCGGCCGGCCACCGCGTGACGCGCTCGCGCGCAGAGTACCGGGCTGGTACGGCACCAGCCACTCCAGGTGGCCATTCCTGATCACGGTTTTACGGCCCAGCGAACGGCCATTCAGGAACAGCTCGACTGTGTCGCCATTGCTGTACACATGCACCTTGATCGGCTGCCCCTCGCGGCCCGGCCAGTTCCAGTGCGGCAGGATGTGGACCATGGGGGCACCGGTCCAGACCGACTTGAGGTAGTAGGCGCTGTCTTTCAGCACGCCGGTGGTGTCCAGCATGCCGAACTGCGACGATACCGCAGGCCAGCCGAACGGCGTGGTCTCGCCGCGGTAGTCGAAACCGGTCCAGACAAACATCCCAGCCATCCAGTCACGTTCCTCGACGCGGCGCCAGCCCTCTTCAATGCTCAGGCTGCTTCCTGGCCGCGCCTGCCGATCGTAGGCGTTCAGGTGGGCGCGCGCCGGCGCATCGAAGTAAATGCCGCGCGTGGTGAAAGTCGATCCCTCCTCCGACATCACGGCCGGCTTGCCGGGATGGTCGCGGTGGAATTGGTCAACGTCGTGCTGGGCGCCGTAGTTGAAGCCGATCACGTCCGCGCCGAGCGAAACGCCCTTGCCCGAACCGCTGGTGGCCAGCATGGTGCGGCGCGTAGGGTCCATGCGCTCCACGTGCGCGCGCATTTCGCGCGCCAGATGGGTGCCCAGCGGACTCCATTCCAGCGCCCACTCCTCATTTCCCACCGACCAGATGATGACGCTCGGATGGTTGCGGTCACGCCGGATCTGGCGTTCCAGCTGGCCGCGAATTTCCGGGGTGGTGCCCATCATGCGGTGCTCGTCGATCACCAGCATGCCCAGCCGGTCGGCCTCGTCCAGCAGCTCGGGCGTTGGCGGATGGTGGGCGGTGCGGTAGGCATTCACGCCAAACGATTTCAATTGCTTCAGGCGCCAGGTTTGCAGGCCATCCGGCAGTGCCACGCCGACACCGGCGTGATCCTGGTGGTTATTGGTGCCTTGCAGCTTGAGCTGCTTGCCGTTCAGCAGAAAGCCCCGCTGCGGGTCGAACGCCACCGTGCGGATGCCAAAACGGGTGTGATAGGTATCGACCACCTTGTGGTCCTGCAGCACACTGGTGGTCAAGGTGTAGAGCGCGGGCTGCTCCAGTGACCATAGCCGGGGCGCGGGCACGCTCAGCGCGCTACTGAATTCACCGTCGCGCGCGGCGCCCAAGTGCAGGCCTGGCTGTTCCATCTGCGCCACCAGCTGGCCATCGGGCGCATGCACCTGCTGACGCAGCGAGAAGGCCTGCCGCTGCTTGCCGTCGTTGGCCAGCGTGACGTCCACCACGATCTGCGCGCGGCCGTCAGCCACGGTCGACTTGACGAAGGTGCCCCATTGCGCCACGTGCAGCGGCGCCGTCTTGCTCAACCATACATGGCGGTAGATGCCGGCGCCCTCGTAAAACCAGCCTTCCTCCACAGTGGCGTCGGCGCGCACCGCAATGACGTTGTCGCCGCCGAAATTGAGGTAGTCCGTGATGTCGTAGCGAAAGCCGGAATAGCCGCTGGGTTCGGTCCCGATGTAGTGGCCGTTGACCCACACCACGCTGTTACGATAGACGCCATCAAACTCCAGCGCGATGCGGCGGCCCTGATCGGCGGCCGGGATGTGGAGCGTCTTGCGATACCAGCCAACGCTGTTTTCCGGAAAGTTGCGACCGACGGCCAGCGAGCCGTGGTTGCTGCTGGCGCGCGCGTCGAACGGCAGTTCGACCGCCCAGTCATGCGGCAAATCCAGCTGGCGCCACGCGGCGTCGCTGAAGCTGGGACTGGCCGGACCATCGCCGTAGCCAGCCTTGGCAAAGAAAAACGGCCGCGTGCCATAGCCGAAGTCCTGTTGCGCATCGTAAGCGTGACCGTAAGCGAAACGCCAGCCTTTGTCGAGGTTGAGGCGTTCCCGGCCGATGGCGGCCGCAGCCGTAGCCGCTGGCGCCGCCTCGCTGGCGGTAGCGGCCTGCAGCACACCTAGCGTGAGAAGGATGGCGGTTATCACGCTGCGTGCGTTTTTGTTTGCTTGGCGGCTCACACTGTCTCCTGGTGGTTTTCGGGGCATTCTAGCGCACTGCGGCCGTGGCGCAGCAGATAATCGGCACAGGCGTCCGCTGGCAAGGGCTGGCTGTACAGATAGCCCTGGAACACGCCGCAGCCCAGCGTCGCCAGGGTGTCGCGTTGTTCCGCGGTTTCCACAAATTCGGCCACCACCTCCAGCTGGCGCGAAGAGCCCAGCGCGGCGATGGAGTGAATGATGTCGCGGCTAGTCGGGTTGGCCAATACGTCGCGCGTGAGCGAACCGTCGATCTTGATGGCATGCACCTGGAAGCGCCGCAGGTGCAGCAACGATGAGTAGCCCATGCCGAAATCGTCCATCGCCAGTTTCACCCCCATGGCCACGATCTGCGCCAGATTGCGGTCCACCACCGGCCGGGCGGCGATGGCCTGGCTCTCGGTGATTTCCAGTTCCAGTTCCGCCGGCGACAGGCCATACTGGCGCAGGCAGCGGGCCAGCAGCGCCGGCAACTGCGGGTCGTCCAGCTGCAACGGCGAGACGTTGATGGCCATGGTGATATGGGACAGGCCCATCCTGTTCCACTGCGCCTTGCGCGCGCAGGCCTGTTCCAGCACCCAGGCGCCGAGCCTGACGATCAGTCCGCCCTCTTCGGCCAGCGTGATGGCGACGTCGGCGCGCACCGGGCCGTGACGGCTGTGGCGCCAGCGCAGCAGCGCCTCGACGCTGACCGCCGCGCCGTGGCGGTCATGCTTGGGCTGGAACACCAGCGTCATGGCGGCACTGCCGATATCGCGCCCCAGGGCCGCCCGCAGGCCGCGCACCACCAGCCCCGGCTTGCTGTTGCGCGGCACCGCGCGCACATAAGCCATGCCCTGCGCGGCAATGGTGGCGATGGCGTGATCAAAGGCGGCGCTCTGGACGCGCAGCCGGCGAGCCTCGGCGCGCCGCACAAACGGCAGATAAATCAGGGTGCTGAGCGCCAACCCCAGCAACTGCAGCGCGACGCCGCGCCAGGAATCGCTGATCAGGTAACCGGACAGCAGCGCCGGCGTGGTCCACGACACGGCCAGGTTGTGCAGCGGCAGCAGGCCGAGATGCACGGCCGTCAGCGCCAGCAAGGTCAGCGCCAGCGGCGCCAGCAGGAATGGCCACAGGAAGATCGGGTTGAGGGCGATGGGCAGGCCGAAGATCAGCAGCTCGTTGATGTTGAACAGACACGGCAGCAAGGAGGCCAGCGCCAGACGCCGCAGCGGTCCCTCGCGCGTCGCGATGACCAGGGCCAGCACCAGGCCGAGCGTGGCCCCGGCGCCGCCCAGCAGGCCAAACCCATCGATCAGCGGGCGCAAGGCCAGCGTATGGTTGAAGCTGGTGCTAAACAGCAGCGGGGCAAACTGGTCCAGCACGGTGTTGCCCTGAATTCCCAGCAGCCATAGCACATGCATGATCAGCACGGCGGCCAGGCTGAACAGCCAGTCGGTGTCCTGCCAGCGCTGCTGCAAGGCCGGCAGTTTGGCCAGCCATCCCACCTCCGGCGCCGGCAGCGCGCTGATGGCGGCCGCGCCCAGCATGACGATCAGGCCGAGCATCACCAGCGGCGGCGTCATGCGTACGGCGTAGTAGAAAGTCGGCTCGCTGTCATAATCGGGAACCGCGTTGGGCCGGTTCACCAGGGGGCGCAGCAGTTCAGGTGTGACGATGCCGATCACGATGCCGACCAGCATTGAGCTGCGGCCAAGGTCGGAAATCGAGGGCGTGCCATTCATCAGCACACACAGCATGAAATTGATCAGGGCCGACACACCAACCCAGGTTTGCGGCAATGCATCGCCGCCTTCCGCTCCTGCCAGCCGGCGCGCCAGGCGGATGCTGAGCACCACCGCCAGCGCCAGCCCGAACACGCCGTAGCTGGCGCCGGTCACGCATTGCATCGCCTGCGGCCAGCCGGCGCCAAACAGCGCCGCCAGCCACTGGCGCACGGCGGGAAATGGCAGATTGCTGAGCAGGGTCGCGCTTACTCCGAGCAAGGTGATCGGCAGCAGGACGATAAAGCTGTCGCGCACGGCGATCGCCCACAGCGCCAGCCGCCCCCCTGCTCGCCTGAGCAAGTGCAGAGCAGTCGTACCCATGCGCGCCAGCCTGGCACCAGTGAGCAGCGCGTGAATAGACATGCCGTCCCTTTTATTGAAGTATTAATTTACATAGTATTTTGATACTAACAAGGTTAACGCGGCCCGAACATCGGGCCATGCTGATCTCACCGTAGGGATTTCCTGATTTAGCGCCTTGATGCGGTCCGTCGCAAGCGCAGGTCGCTGGCGACGTCCGAGCCTGCCGCTGAGTGGTGTTACATAGCGGCCGGTGGTGTTTGCGAAATCAGGATGGAAGCGGCCAGCACGGCGCTGATCAGCACCGCGCTTTCCAGCCGCAGTGTCGTGCGCACCGCGCGCAGCCCCTGCTGCGACCGGCTGGCTGCCGGCAGGCCAAAGAACTTGTTGTAGCCGCCAAGCGCAATGGCAAGCAGCACCAGCGCCACCTTGATCAGCAGGGTGACGCCGTAGAATGTGTGTTGCAGATGCTCGGCGGAGCCAACCCGAAGCCAGGCGCTGTACACGCCGGTCATGAAGATGGCAATGACTGCCGCCAGCGCCGCCTGCGACATCCGTTCCAGGTAGCGGTCGCTGGCGCCGACGGTCGCCTGGCCGATCCGGCGCTCGCTCAATACGTAGCAGCCGGACAGCAGCACCGCACCGGTCCACAGGCCGATGGCGGCGTAATGGACGGCTTCCGCCGCCAGCGCCGCAGACAGCAGGCCTGCTTCACCGGCGTGGCCCATCGAGGCGCGGGTGACGGCAAACAGCGCCAGGGCGACGGCCACACCGGCCTCTGCACCGCGCCCTCGAACCGTCCAGCGCAGGATCAGCACAGTCACCATGGCCGCGATAGTGACGCACCCTGCCTGGCCGTAGGCGGTGCTGGTCAACATCATCCAGAACATGGGGCAGGCTTCGCCCAGGCCGACGCCGGCCATCACGGCAGTGGCGGCCAGCAAGGCAAGCGCGCTGCTGCATGCGGCAAGTCCCGCCGCCCACAGGTCCAGCCGGCGCAGTTCAGGATCAATATCGTTGCGGCGGGCGCCATTGGCTTGTATCCAGCGGCGCGCGAACCAGGCCCCCACCAGCCAGGTAAATCCGAGATTGAGCAGAAACGCCGAGCCGACCTGCAGCAGCGAGACCACATCCATTATTTCACCGTGAACTTGAAGTCGCCCTTGCGGCGGTGGCCGTCGTGCCCGGCGACGGCCCAGTTGACGGTGTAGGTGCCGGCAGTCAGGGCGGGCAAAGCCAGACGCACGATGGCGGGATTGTCGGCGTCCACCCTGGCCTTGCCGGCTGCGATTTCTTTGCCGGCGCCGTCCGCAACCGTGATGCTGCTGAATGCCTGTTCGATTTTTTCGTTAAAGGTGAGCGCGATTTCCTTGGGCGGTGCATCCACGCTGGCGCCCGCTGCGGGGCTGGCGTTTTTCAGGGTGGCGTGCGCCAGCGCCAGTGGACTGGCCATGGCGGCCGTAGCGAGGCATGCGGCAGCGATGGTGTTGTACAGTGCTTTCATCATGATGTCCTTGCGGCCTATTGGGCGACTTCAATGGCGGTGACCGTCAGTGCGCCATTGACCTTTTCCGCGGCGAAGCGCACTTTGTCGCCCTGCTTGACCTGATCCAGCATGGCCGGAGCCTGGACTTTGAACACCATGGTCATGCCCGGCATGTCCAGGTTTTTCAGTTCGCCATGTTTGATGGTCAGCTTGCCGGCCTCTTTGTCCACTTTCTTGATTTCGCCATCGCTCATGGCGGTCTGCGCGTTGGCGGCGGCCGCCATGCCGATCAGGGCCGCCAGGATCAGTTGTTTCAGTGTGTTCATGTTATTTCCTTCAAAAATAGATTAATGCCCGCTATGGCCGGACGGTTTGCGTACCGTCACCTCGACATCGGGCTGGTGCTTGAGCGGCATTGACTGTCCGCCCGCATTGGTGCTGCGCGTCGGCTCCGGCAGCGCGCCGGTCCATTCGTAGGCCACCGTGCCGGCCGGATGCTTGTACCAGCCCGGATCGGTATAGTCGCCGCGCTTCTGATCCTTGCGGACCTTTAATACCGTGAACATGCCGCCCATCTCCACGCCGCCAAACGGGCCTTCGCCGGTCATCATCGGCAGCGTGTTTTCGGGCAGCGGCATTTCCATGCCGCCCATGGAACCGCCCTTGTCGCCCATCACCATGTAGTCGGGCACGATCTTGTTGATCTTCTCGGCCACGCCGCGGTGATCGACGCCGATCATATTGGGCACGTCATGTCCCATGGCATTCATGGTGTGATGCGATTTATGGCAGTGGAAGGCCCAGTCGCCCGGTTCGCTGGCGATGAATTCGACCGCGCGCATCTGACCAACCGCCACGTCGGTGGTGACTTCGGGCCAGCGCGCCGCCGGAGGCGTCCAGCCGCCATCGGTGCCCGTGACCACAAACTCGTGTCCGTGCAAATGAATCGGATGGTTGGTCATGGTCAGGTTGCCGACCCGGATGCGCACCTTGTCGCCCTGCCGCACCGGCATGGCGTCGATGCCGGGGAACACCCGGCTGTTGAAGGTCCACAGATTGAAGTCCAGCATGGTGTTGGTCTTGGGCGTGTAGCTGCCCGGCTCGACGTCATAAGCGCTCAGCAGGAACACGAAGTCGCGATCGACGGCGTGCAGCGATGGATCTTTCGGATGGGTGACCCAGAAGCCCATCATGCCCATGGCCATCTGCACCATCTCGTCGGCGTGCGGGTGGTACATAAAGGTGCCGGGACGGCGGGCCTGAAACTCGTAGACAAAGGTCTTGCCGGGCGCGATGCCGGGCTGGGTCAGGCCGGTGACGCCATCCATGCCATTCGGCAGCCGCTGGCCATGCCAGTGCACGCTGGTCTGCTCCGGCAGCTTGTTGGTGACAAAGATGCGCACACGGTCGCCCTCCACCACCTCGATGGTCGGTCCCGGCGACTGGCCGTTATAGCCCCACAAATTGGCTTTCATGCCCGGCGCCAGTTCGCGCACCACGGGTTCCGCCACCAGATGGAACTCCTTGACGCCGTTGTTCATGCGCCACGGCAGCGACCAGCCGTTCAGCGTGACCACCGGATTGAATGGACGGCCAGTCGGCGGCGGTGGCGGCACCTTGGTGGCGGCGCTGCTCATGGTCATCGCTTCCGGCAGGCTGGCGGCGCCGACCTTGCTGACCGCAGTCGCGCTGACGGCAACCGCGCCGGCTCCTTTGAAAAAGTCTCTGCGTGAAATCATGGCTTAATCCTTGGTATTGCCGCTGCCGCCGTGGACGGCGTGCTGCAGCGTGGTATCGGCGATCCAGAAATCGCGTTGCGTTTCGATGGCGGTGTTGACGCTGTTGAGCTGTTCGCGTGAATCGGCCAGCAACTCGAACACGCTGGCCAGCATGCCGTTGTAGCGCAGCAGGACTTCATCGGAAATCTTTTTGCGCAGCGGCACCACCTCGTCGCGGTAATGGCGGGCGATGTCGTAGGTGCTGCGGTAGGCCGAATACGCTTCGCGCACCTCCGAACGCGCGCGCACGGCCACATTGGCGGTGCGGTGCACGGATTGCATGTACAGCGCTTCGGCGCGCGCGACTTTGGCGCCGCCCCAGTCGAAGATCGGCAGTTCCAGCGCCACTTCGTAACCGTTTTCGCGCGGCAGTCCGGTGGTGCTCTTGTTGGCGTAGCCGGCATCCAGCACGTTGACGAAGGCGGTGGCCTTGGTCAGGCCGAGCGCCGATGCGGTCGCTTCGCTGTCGCGGCGCGCCATCAGCACGTCCAGGCGTTGCGACAGCGCGGTGGCTTCGGCGTCCTGCATGTCGCGCGGTTGCGCCGGCAGCTCCGGCAGACGGTCCGGCAAGGCCAGCTTTTGTTCCGTGCCTTGCAGACCGAGCAGGCGGATCAGGCGCTCGCGGCTGGCGGTCGCCTCATGCTGTGTGCGCTTCAGCTGGGTGATCGCGTCCTGGCAAAAGGCCCGCTCGCGCGCCTCATCCAGTTTGCTCCAGTTGCCTGCCTTGGACATCCGTTCCGCCAGCTGCGCACCGGCTTCCGCAGCGCCGCGCACCTGTTCGGCAAAGGCGGCCGACTGCGCCGCCGCCACCGCCATGAAGTAAGCGCGCCGGGTGTCGGCCGCCAGCTGCACCGCCTGCGACGCCGCCAGCAGCTTGGCTTGTTCATAGCGGCCTTTTTCGATGCGCGTCCGTGCAGGCAGGGTTAGCAGGCCGGCGAGATCGAACATGACGCCACGGTCGATTTCCGTTTCGCCGCCGCCGCGCACGCGGCTGAAGCTGAAGCTGGGATTGCGCAGACGGCCGGCCTGCACGAAATCGGCCTCGGCCACGCCCAGTTCGGCAAACGACGCTTTCAGCGATGGATTGTTGAGCAGCGCAAGCTGCACGGCGGCATCGGCGGTCAGCGGCTGGGCCAGCAGTTGTTCGACCCGGGCGGCGTCGGGCTGCTGGTTGAACTGGACTGCCTGCCCCACCCGGCTCTGCGTCAACGTGGACACCTCATTGAGGCCGCGGTCGTCGGACAGGCTGGCGCACCCGGCCAGCAAAACTGCGCCCAGCGCCACCGCGACGCGGGTCAGCGCAGGCGTGCATGAAGTTCGGGTCGGCGGCAGCGCGACGCTGGCCGCCCGCACGGCGGCAATCTGCGCGCCCTGTGCGGAAATGACCATCGACGCGCCTGCCGCTGCCGGAAACGGCAGACGTAAGCGTTTCATGATATTCCTTGAGATAGATGGAAGACGCGGGCATGGCTGCCCGCGACGAGCGGAGCACAGGCCGCAACGGCCTGTCAGCAGGTCTGCCGGGGCGGGCGTTCCAGCCCCGCGGGGACGTGGGCCGTCATTGCCGGCTCAAGCCAGGCAAAGGCGATGGTGGCATGGGGAGGTGGCGTCAGCAGCGCATCCATGGCCGGCGGCGCGGCCGCGCCAACGCAGCAGCTGGCGCACTGGCTGCACTTGCCGTGTGCGCTGGCCGCTGGTTGTTCTTCGCCGGTGCTGCAATGCGATTCCGTCTGCGCGCTGTGGTCGGCTTGCTGGTGCGATGACACGCTGGCCTGGCGCACGCCTTCCTGACACGCCATGGCAGCAGCCATCACTCCCTGCAAGGGGAGCGCTGCAATCAGAAGCCACAGCAGATAACGGACAAAAAGGCGCATAAGGTTGACAATATTACCGCAGGCGTTTAGAGAATATCAAGTTTTCATAGCGTACACCTTCCCACAACAGGAAGGTCAAGCAAAATATCGCGCGGTGTGTATTGCCTGGCGCCGGCCTCACCGGGCAGCTTGCCGCAGGGCGGCATACTCGTCCTCTCCTTTGGCGCGGTCGAATACCTGTCCGGTGAGCGAATGCGCATTCGCCTGCCGCAGCCTGGCGGCAGCTTCGTCGTAAAAGAATGGCAGGAAGGCGTAGCGCACGCCGGAAGTCACCGGCGTCGCCTCGTGCAGCAGCGAACAGGAAAACACCACCGCACCGCCAGTGGGCGCCCGATAGGTTTGGGGACCGAATTCCGGAAAACGCAGTTCGCCGCCCGTGTACTCGTCGGCGTTGAGATTGATGGTGCAGGCAAAGCGCCGGTGCGCCGTGCCCGGCGTGGTGTTGTCCTTGTGCGGCCGGAAGAAGCCGCCGCTGGCGCCGTCGTAACGCGCCACAATGTAGCGCTCCATGCGGGTAACGTCAAACTGGAAAGCGCGCTTAATCTCGGGCACCAGCCGTTTCACCAGCCGCTGCTGAATGAACTGGCGCAGCGCCGCCAGTTCGGGACGGGCATCAAACTCAAAATCCTGGCGGCGCTTGAAGCCCTGCTCGATCACCGCCACCGTCTTGCCGTTCACTTCGCGCATGAAGCCGGATTCCTCGCCGCCGTATTCGTGATACAGATCGATCAGCTTGCGGCACAGCGCCGGCTCGAACACGCGCGGCAGCACCAGCACCGGTGCGGTCAGCGCGGTGCCGGCGTGGTCGGCCACCGCCGGCAGCGACGCCAGCACCGCGTCCAGCGCCTGGTTGTGGCGCTCGGCGGGCACCAGCGGAATCTGCGCGCACACGCGCAGCATCGGATCGAGCACCAGGGTGAATGGCAGATACGCATTGGCATCGGAGTCGATGGCGCCAAACAGCGTGCTGACCTTGCGCTCGAAGTCCCACAGATAGCGCATGCCGGGGATGTGGTCGCGCAAGCGGCCCTGCGCTTCGTCCTGCGGGTCCTGCGTCACGCCGAAAAAGCACAGGCGCTCGTCGTCCAGCAACTGGCGTTTGCTCTCCAGATGGCGCACCACCCTGGCGCTCTCCTCCTGCGCCGCACTGCCCAGGAAGCTGAGAATGACGTAGCGGCCGGCGATGGTGTGGAAAGTGTAGCGCGGATTGCCGCCGGAGCGCACGTGGAAATCAGGCGTCGGGTCGCCGGGGAGCCAGAGGCGGTGGTTCATACGGAATCGGCCAGGTTGTCGGACGGCTATTTTAGCGTTGCAGCAGCATCATGTCATGCAGCGCCGCCATTTTGATAGCTGTAAATCAACTGTGATGAAAATGCCACGTTTTTACAATTGGAGAGAATGCCGCCACAATTTAGCGAGACAATAGCTTTCTTCCGTTCGCTTACGCACATAACCATGGCTAAACCTCGCTGCGCGATTGTTCACGGCACCGATGCCGCCCCCGCCGCAGAGGTCATGGCGGCACTGGCTGCGGAAGCGGACATGGTCGCCCTGCCGCCCGGCGTCGCTTTTGCGCCCGCGTTTGACCTGCTGCTGATGGTGTCCAGTCCTGCCAGTCATGCGCATGACCTGGCGCTGCTGCGGCGTATCTGTGCGCTGCCGCCCTGCTGCCCGGTGCTGGCGGTCAATTGCGGCCTGAGCTGTGCGCAGCTGGAGCAGCTGCTGGCCGCCGGCGCCTGCGATTTCGTGTATCACCCGTTCAGTCCGGCCGAACTGCTGGCGCGCCTGCGCCGCGCGTTGGGCGCGGCAGCGCCGCCAAGCAGTGCCGGCGAACGTCCGTTCCAGCATCCCTGCCTGCGCGACTACATCGGCAACAGCCCGGCCTTCCGCCGTGAGCTCGACAAGCTGCCGCGCTTTGCCGCCTGCGACGCGGGTGTGCTGATCGGCGGTGAGACCGGCACCGGCAAGGAGCTGTGCGCGCAAGCGATTCACTACCTGTCCGCGCGTGCCGAGCGGCCCTGGGTGGCCATCAACTGCGGCGCCGTGCCGGCCGACCTGATCGACAGCGAGCTGTTTGGCCACGTGCGCGGCGCCTACACCACCGCCCACAGTTCACGCCACGGCCTGGTGGCCGAGGCGGAAGGCGGCACCCTGTTCCTCGATGATATCGACGGCTTGCCGCTGGCCGCGCAATCGAAGTTGCTGCGCTTTTTGCAGGAGGGGGAGTTTCGCGTGGTCGGTTCCAACACAGTGCGGCATGCCAATGTGCGGGTGATCGCGGCCAGCAACCGCGACCTGCAAGCGTTGGCGGGGCGCGGACAGTTTCGCCTTGACCTGTACTTCCGGCTGAACATCCTGGCGGTGACGCTGCCGGCGCTGCGCGAGCGACAGGAGGACATTCCCACGCTGGCCACGCATTTTTGCCAACACTACGCGCAGAAATTCAACAAGACGGTACGTGCGGTATCGCCGCAAGCGCTGCGCAAGCTGACCGCGCACGACTGGCCCGGCAACGTGCGCGAGCTACAGCACGTGATTGAGCGGGCGGTGGTCATCGCCGCTGGCATGGTGCTGGCGGCGGATGATATCGATCTGCCGGACGCCATCCTGCAGGATGGCGAAGACGCCGAAGTCTCGTTCCGCAACGCCAAGGCACGCATGATCGAAGAATTTGAACGCGGCTACATCGAGCAGCTGCTGACTCGCTTTGCCGGCAATGTGACGCGGGCGGCGCAGGCGGCGGGTAAAAACCGCCGCGCCTTCTTTGCCCTGATCCAGCGCTATCAGATCGAACCGCAGCGCTATCGCCCGGAGTTATAGTCTAACCTTGCGGCGGCACGCACAGCGCCGCCACCTGCACGCGCTGCGTGGCCAATAGCACGCGGCGATCAAGGTAGGACACCGCCAGCGCAGGCCCGGTGGTGGCGCCGGCTGCATGTTGCGCGGTGCTGAACCACACTGTGGCCAGCACCACCCAGGGATCCGCCACGCATGGCGGGCAGGCCGGCACCGGATAGGAGTGCTGGCGCAGCAGCAGTTGCGACTCGTCCTGCTGGAGCGTCTGGCACCAGGTCTCGTCGTCGACGCGTGCCTGCTGGTGCGATTCCGGCAGGTTCCACAGCACCTTGATTTCGAACGTATCGCGGATGCGGCTGTACTCGCAGCCGGTTTCGTCGCAACCGCAGCCGGCCGGATGGACGCGCACCGGGCGGCTGTAGCACTCGGCGTAGCGCACCGCGATATAGGCCCGCACACGGCCATCCTGCGCGCGCGGCGGCTCGCCTTCCGGCGGGCATGGCCAGCGCACCGAGCACGGTTGCTCGTGGGCGCCGGTTTTCAGATCCACCGTCACGCACTGGTCGATCAGGATATCGTCGCCTTGCGGCGCCACTACGTAGCCGGGGCAGACGCGCACTGTCGGCGTGGCGGCGTCGCTCACCACTTCCACGCTGCAGCCGCACACGACGCCCCAGCCGTGCAGGTAGCGGTTGTGGCGGCGCGCTTTCTCGCGCAGGTATTCCTGTTCGGCGCGCAGGTCTTCGGCGGTCAGCAGCTGGCGTGGAAAATAGCGTACGCGTTCGGCGGGTTCGCTGTAGCAGTCGCAAGGCAGGTCAGTCAGGTCGGACATCGTATTCTCCGCAAGTTAGGATTCGTTGACGACGTTGAATTCGGCGAGGAAGTCGCCGCCGGCGGTGCCATCGCCCGATATCAGGCCGCCGGCCGGAGCGCGAGGTTCGCCATCCAGGCTGACGCCATTCAGGTCGACCAATTCGCGCCAGCCCATCTCCTCGACCGGCGTACCGCGCAGGAACAGGCGCAAGGTGATTTTCGGCGGGAACCAGCGGCCGCCCTCGCCCACCACGCGGTTACCGGGAACGACGTCGAAACGCAGCGTGTCCGGGGCCTCGAAAGTCAGTTGGCCCGGCAGATAAGGCATGCCAAGTTCGGACGCGTACTCCGCAGCCAGCAGAACCTGCACGTTATGGTGCTCGTAGGACGACACGTCCGGCCCCGGCGTGCTGGGGATATGCGATTCATCCAGGCTATACGGCTGATCGAACTTGATGCGGAAGTGACTGAAGCCTCCTTTCAGCGTGCTGCGCTTGAGCGGCGTCTTGATGGCGCCGACGCTGCGCTCGGCGCCGGCTGCATCGTAGGCAAAGAACTCCACGCTGGCCACGTGCATCAGCTGAGCCGAAGGGCCGGCCCCGATCACGAATTCCGCGTTGAAGTCGCCGCCAGCGCTACCATTGCCGGACATGACGCCGCCGGACGGTGCTCGGGCGTCGCCGTCGAGCGCCACGCCGTCGGCATCGGCCAGGGCCTGGCGGTTGTTGGGCAGGTTCTCATCACCGCGCAGGTAGATGCGGTAGCGGCCCTTCTGCCAGCCGCCGCCACTGCGGCGGTATGGCGATTCGGGATCGAGGTCGAAGCGGATGGTGTCCGGCGCTTCCAGCGTCAGATACCCCGGTACATAAGGCAGACCGTCGAGCTGGTCGT
The DNA here is from genome assembly GCF_039595735.1 of Duganella sp. NCBI lineage: Bacteria > Pseudomonadati > Pseudomonadota > Betaproteobacteria > Burkholderiales > Oxalobacteraceae > Duganella > Duganella sp. Next base: position 149,499 of record NZ_JBCNLB010000011.1, on the reverse strand, counting down.
TGGCCAGGATCTGCACGTTGTGCAGTTCGTAATTGGCATCGCCGGCGGCTGGCGTGGTGGGCGCATGCTGGTCGGTGGCCAGCGGCTTGTTGAAGCGGATGCGGATGGCGTTTGGGTGGCCGCCGATGTCCACTTCGGTGATCTCCAGCGGCGAGGCAACGCTGGCCACCACGGTCTCGCCGGCGCCGGGCGTGAGACGCAGGAAGTCGACGCTCTGCACCTGCAGCAGCGTAGTGGGCTTCTTGCCGCAGCAGTCTTCGATTTTCTCGGCCAGGCAGAGAATCAGGTCCAGCAACTGCTGATTGCTGTAGATATGCGGGCGCACGATGCAGCTGTCGGCGGCAATGCGGCCTTCGCGCAGCATCACCAGTGCCAGCGGCACGCAAGGATTGTCGGTGTGCGGCGCGCAGGTTTCCTCGAACAGCTTGCACAGGATGTGGCGGCGGCTGCGATGTGCTTCGCGCAGGCTTTGTTCATCGGCGCGGCCGCGCACCGGCTGCGCCACGCTCTGATCGTTGGGCGTCGGCTTCTGCGGCTTTTTGGGCCACAGGTCGGCGCACCATTCGGGATCTGTTTGCAGCGGCGGCGTGCCGGCTTCGAACTTCAGGCAGAAGGTTTCAACGATGGTGGCCGGCGCGCATTCGTCGCGCGTGCCGCAGGTGGACGCCATCACCGGCTGACGGTCGGTCAGACATTCGTGATAGCACAGCCACAGTGTGTAGATGCCGTCCGGCGTTTCGGCGTTGCCGCCGGCGCCGCCGCAGCAGTCCTGATCCTTCAGCACCGGAGCGATGCTGGTCCTGACCGGCACCACGATCTCGCGCCCGAGCGCATCGATCGCCACGCCCGGCTCCACGTACAGGCGCTCGTCCTCCACGCTGACCTGCAACCCGCACAGCACCCCCATGCCAAGCGTGAGCCGGTTGATCATCCATTGTTTCAGCTTGCCGTAGTCCTGCTCCATCTGGAAATGCTGAACGTCCATGCGCTTGCCGTAGAAATAGCGGTTGCGGCGCGCGGTGGCCAGGACTCCTAGCAGCATTTCGGCGTTATCGTGGGAATGCATTGCATGCCTCCTTCAGGTTAATAGGAACGCGCCATCGAGCGTGGCGTCGCCGATACGGTTGGCCGGCGCTGCCGGCAGATTCGCATCCAGATTCAGGCTGCCGCTGTCCACCCGCAGCGGTTGCGGCGCGCCGATGATGGTGTCGATGCCGATCTGCGCCTGGAATCCGATCCGCATATCCGCTTCGATCAGGTGGATGCGGTAATCGGTGTGTGCCGGCTTCTCACGATCGACGATGCGGACGATTTCCTGCAGCGTATCCGGGTTGCAGGCGCGATAGCTGTCCAGCTCTACGCAGAAGCGATAGGCTTCCCCGGCGTATAGCGGCAGGCCGGTCTGATGTTGGGCCAGCGGTCCGCTCACGCCTACCACCGCGTTTTCTACCACCAACCCCTGCGGGTCAAGCGCCGGCAGGCGGGTGTCGAAACCCAGTCCCGCGCCGTGGCCGAGTATCCAGGTGCGGCGGTCGGTCCATGCCTCGGTGATGCGCGGGCGGATGCCGGTGTGTAGTTCCACGAATTCGGCGATCGAATCCGGTGTGCCGCGCCGCGCGAACAATGACACGGCACGGGCGATCAAGGCGCGCTGTTCAGCTTCGGTGGCGATCTGCGGCAGTTCCAGCCCGAACCACTGGGCCAGCCAGTCGAGCGCCTGCGGTGTGCTGAATTGCGGGTCGGCCAGGTGCGGCATGTCGTCCAGCGCTTCTTCGACGCGGCTGTATTCGCCGCGGATCAGCCGCAGCCAGCGCGAGATAAAGCCGTCGGCATCGTTGCGCCGCCAGTTCATGGGCAGGTAATCGAGATAGTCTTCAGCGGCCGTGGCCAGCCGCAGTTGCCGCAGTTTTGGCGAGACGGCGCCGGTGCTGCTATTCAATGTGCAGCGCAGCCAGGCATACCGGCCGCCGGCAGCCAGCAACGCGTCCAGTGACGGCAGCGTGAACCAGTCGCCCGGCGCGGGCGGCGTGGCAGCGGCGGACAGCGCGGCTTCCAGAACGATGCTGGTGCCTGCGGGGAGCACGGCGTCGGCAAAGACGCGCTCCCATGCACGATCCTCGCCGGCGTCATAAGGACCGGCCAGCAGCTGACCGCTGCCTTGCAGGACCACGTCCTGCTGCCACTTTGCCTTTAGCGCGGTCTCGCCGGCTAAGCATAACTCGCCTTCTTCATGATGCGCGGGCTCGGTGGACCCCTCTTCGGCAACGGCGGCCAGCACCAGATCACCGTCCGCGTTGATGGCGAGGCCATCGCGATCGCCGCGCCATTGGTCGCGGTCACGCAAAAGGGCATGAGCGGTTGCCTGTTCCATGTCAGCTCACATACAGGTTGTATTGAACCAGGCCGCCGCTGTTTTGCTGGCCCACGCGGAATTCCAGCGTGTGTGCGCCCAAACCCATCTCATGGCCGAGACGTAGCAGGTCGATCTCGCCGGTGCCTTCCGGTCCGCACAAGGCATGGTTGGCGGTGCCGTCGCCAAGCTTGTCCCATTGCGCTGCTTGCTGCGGGCGGTCGCGCAGTTGTTCGCATACCTGCTGGGTGACGTCCTTGCCGTCCAACAGAATCTTCAAGTCGTTGACATAGCTCAGTGGCGCGCCGTTGCGCATGGCGGGCAGCATCCCGGCTGCCCCGGTATCGCCGCTGACCTGGTGCTGGTGGTTGGGCACCGCGCCGCCTTCCTTGCTGTCCGGGACCGAGCCGGGATCGATGTTGTGGGTATGCTTGCCGCCAGGTTTGATTTCGGCATTGGCCTTGCCGCCCATGCCGCCGCCCTCGCCGGTGATGCGCTCCAGCAGGTCGCCATCCTTGTCGCCGACTTCCAGCGCACCTTCGTCATCGTCATCAACCAGCGACCATAGCTCGTGACGGTGCTCGCCGGCCTCCTGCAGTTTGATCGAGGCCAGGTCCAGCTGGTGGGTGTGCGCGGGGACGCCGCCAGCCAGGCTGGTTTTGAAGGAAATGCTGTGCTGGTGCTGTCCCAGTTCAGTGTAGTGCAAAGGGCTGAACAGGCGGCCGCGCAGGAACAGCAGCACCTGTTCGGGGAAGCCACCGTCGATGTGGAAGTGCAGGACCTTGCTGTTGCCGCTGCCGTATGCAATGTCCTTTTCACCCTCCAGTGCCAGTGCGCGCACGGTTTGCGGTTTGGCCGGGACGGCGTAGCGGCGCACGCCGGGTGAGGTGCGCACCACCCGGCATTGATCGTCCAGCTCCACCTGGGTGAGCACGATTTTTCCGCTGTCGTCGCTGGGCCAGGAATCGAGGAATTCAAACACAGCGTCGGCCACCAGCCGGGTTGGCGCGCCCCACGGCTGATCGCCGCTGCATGGGCGGTAAGGAGCACCGCTCACGCAATGGCCCTGCGCGGGAAACTTGCGCGTTTCGCGGTAAGAGATGACCAGCAGGTTGCCGAATACGACGCCAGGAGCGCTGCGCGGTGCGCCCATGACCTGCACTTTGACGTCGACCGGCAGGAAGATCTCGCGCCCCAGGTGGTCGAAGGCCAGCCCGTGGCGGACGATGACGCGATGCTTGTCCTGCGGGTCCGGTGAGGCGGGATCGGTGGGAACCACTTCCAGCCCGACCACAATGCCGGGCGAGTACAGCGAGCGGTTCAGCACCCGCCGCATGCCCATGTGGTAGCCCTGCTCGGCGCGCAGATCGCTGGCCGCCAGGCGTTGACCGTTGAAGTAATTCAGGCGGCGCAGCGCGTCGTCGGATTCATTGGCACTCATGGATGTCGCTCCTCGTGAGATTGCTGGGACGCTGCGAGCGCACCTGTAACTGATGCCGGCCCGGCATCACCAGTTCATGCTCGCAAAGTGAAATGTTGGCGCAACCGACGCTGCCTCTCGCGCTGCTGCATGCAGCGCAGCCGCAGCCGCTATCCCCGCCGGCATCGGCCCCTGTGGCGGGCCAGCCATCGAGCAGCGACAAATCGGTGACTTGCGCGACGCCGGGAAGATTGGCCAGCAGCGCCATCAACTCCGCGCGGTAGACTGTGCGGCCGAACGGCCAGCCCTGGCCATCCGGGCCGCCGTGCAGCGGATGAAACAGCGCGTCGATGCGTTGGCGGGCCAGCCGCAGCAGCGCCTCCGCCTCTGCGTTACTGACTGCGCCATCCGCCACCATTGTGGCGCGCACCGCGACGCGGCGGTAATGCGGTGCGATGATCTGCAACTCGCTGGTCACCAGGCGGCGCGGATGCAGGTAGCGGCTTATGGCGTTCAACAAGGCGCGGCTGGGCATGGGTGCCGGGGCGGCGCTCGATGGGATGGCGATGATGGTCACAATGCCGGCGGCGGGATAGCACGGCAGCGCCGGATCCAGCCCTGCCACCGCGCGCACCCGCGCCACCGGTACGCCGGGCGTGGCCAGCGCCAGCCGCTCGATATCGGCCAGCGTGACCGCCTTGTCCACTGCGCCGGCGCGGGCGTAAGCGCGGCCCTGCGCGGACGCCAGCGATTCACGCGTGGCGCCGCCTGCCGCCTTGAACGGCTGCGTCACAGTCAGCGCCGCCAGCGTGCCCGCCGGCAGAAGATCCAGATTATGTGCGGTCGCGGGCGCGGTTTGCAGCGTGTGCGCGGACAGGTTGCCTTGCGGCCCGCCGCCGCAGCGCCACGAGGCCAGCAAGTCGCGGCCGGCGGGCAGAATCGCGCCGCGTCTGCCATCGCCGCCCTGCAGCAGGCCGCGTTCCGGAATCAGCGTAAAGACCTGATCAAACGGGCCGGCCTGCTCAAAGTCGGCAGCCTCGCGCCAATCGCTGGCGATGCCGCCGGCGCCGTCGTCCAGGCGGATCGTCACGCTGCCGGCGACCACCGGTGCGCAGTCAAGGTCAAACAATGCGCTGGCGTGGCCGCGCGTGCGCGCAACGATGCGCTCTGCGATGCTGACCGCGTGTTCGCAGCCTGCCGCGTTCCAGCCGACGTGCAGCAACGCCGGCGGCACTTCAAACCTGCCGTGGACGATACGGCAGCGGATCAGGAACGGTTCGCCAGCGGCGCGCTGCAGGTGCTGGGGCGGCGCATCAAAGGTAATAAAGCCGCTCAGGCTCAGTGCGCGCGTCTGATCTTCCACATTGGCAAGCGGCAGCCAGCGCTGGCCACTGCCAAAGTATTCCCACACGGTGGTGACGCGGTAGTGATGTTGCCAATCCGGCCTTTCCTGCAACGCGGCGCGCAGTCCCTGGTCCGTGGCCCATTCCGCAGTCCAGGCATGGAGGCTCCAGCGGGCATCGGCCAGCCCGCCCGCCTCCAGCGGTGCATCGAAGCCAAGGTAGAACGCATGACCGGGGCGCGGTCTGGCGCCGAAGGGCTGATAGCGCGCCAGCGTGGTATCGGCGTCGGGCAGCGTGATAGCGCCATCAGCTTCGCCGGGCGTACCGGTGATGGGACCGATGTCCGCCGCATACGCGGAGGCCTCCCACACCAGCCGCGCCGGCGACAGGCACAGTGGCGACATGGTCTCGAATAGTGCATCGGCCACCACGCCAGGGGGCGCAATACCGCCCAGCTGCAGGCGTACCGGCAGCAGCGTGGGCGCAGCCACCCCGCCCAATTCCACCACCGTGGCCGCGACCGAAGGCGGTTGCGGTTCGACGCCGAGCAGCCGTACAAACGCCCGCAGGGCGGCATCGGACAAACGGTCGAAGCGATAGATGTTCTGCTCCGACAGCCATGCCCCCAGCTCCAGCAGGGCGATGCCCGGATCAGACGCATTTTGATTGGTCCAGCGTGGGGCAAGGCGCGGAATCAGCGCCCTTCCCTCGCTGACCAACTGGTCATAGTGGCGATTATCCAGTGTAGGCTTAGGCAAGGGCATAAGGCACGCTCGGTACGATAATTTTCAATTGCGTGTCGCCGGCCGCGATCAACTGCTGCGGCGCCAGCGGCACGCTGTCGCCCAACACGCTCTGGCCGGACATCAGCTGCAGGAAGTGCACGGCATCCACACCATCCATTTGCTCGATCAGGGCCGCCAGGTCGGACAGATAGACGCCCTGGCCGAAATCCCAGCCACGCCCGTCATGCCCGCCACGCAGCGGATGCAGGAAGGTCGCCAGCCGCGCGCGCAACGCCGCCTCCACCTGCCCCGCTTGTTCCGCGCTGCGTGCCAGGATCTCGGCCCGCACACCCACCGGCACATACTCCGGCGCGATCATGCGCAAACCGCCCGCTATTCCGGCCGGCATGCGCTGCCGCAGGGATGCCAGCACCGTGCGCTCCAGCTCCGCCGATGCCGCCGGCCGCGCCTCTTCGGAGTGCGGCACCAGCAGCAGACCGACAAAACCGCGCGCACCACGTCCGTCCGGCCCTTCCAGCGGCAAGGCACGCGCACGCGCCACCTCGGCTGAAGCGGCACGCGCCAGCCATTCGTAGTCCTCGTAACTGACAGCACGGTCGCGATGGCGCACCTGCTGCACGCTGCGGTCGCGCGCATGACGCAGCAGTTCCGCCGCCGCGCCGCCCGCCGCAGGCAAGGGATTGGCAACCGACTGCAAAAACCCGACGCCGCTGCGCAATTCGCGTACCGCACCGGCAGGCACATTGCCATCCACGCCACCACCGGTGACATAACTCACCACGATGGCTGCGCCGGCCGGCGGTATCATGCCTTCCGCGCCGGGGAAACGGAACACGCCGCGCGCACGCTCCACCACGTAATGACGCGACTGCGGCGGCGAATCGTAGAAATGCGGCCGCGCATGCCAGCGCACCCAGGCCGCCAGTTTGATCGATGGATCGCGTGGGTCAACCTCGAAACGCAAGTCGGCTGGATCAACGCCGGCCAGTGTGGTTTGCCAGTCGTCGCCCCGCCCCGCCCATTCGCGCACCTCGACCACTTCATCGCCAATGATCGGCACCCCGCCCAAAGGCGTGTCCAGCGCCCGTTCGTAGCCAGCCAGGTCGTCTGCGGCCAGATTACGGTCGGTGTCGGCCGGCTGCCGCTGCCCCCGCGCCACCGGCAGGGCGAAACTCTGGTCCGGCGCGCCGTTGCTGGTGCCCAGCCCATCGCGCTCGATGCGCTGTCCCTGGCGCGCCCACGCCGCATTCAGCCACACGCCGCCGCAACGCACGATCTCGTTCTGGCTTTGCAGGCCGGGTTTGAGCCGCGCGCGGATGCGGTACAAGGCCCCGCCCAGACCGGGCCGCGGCACGGCGTCGCTGGCGCCGACAAACTGGATCATGCCGGTCTGGCGCAAGCCCTGTGTTTCATCGCGCACCGACAGCTCGGTCCAGCCGCGTGTGCTCCAGTAGTCCCATACGTAGGGCTGCGGATCGCCATCGGTTGGCGGCGTCGCCACCTGCACCAGCATGCTGACCAGCGCTGCCGGAGGGCGGTGACTGAAGCCGAAATGCAGCGCCGGCGTGCGATCGGCTACCGGCATGAACGGCGCGAAGGGACTGCGTGGCCACCGTGCATCCTCGCTGCGCTCCGTGAAAGCGAAGTCGTTCTCGGTCACGCAATAGTCGGCCGACTGCGGATCGGACAGGACGTAATAGCCCACCTCCAGCCGCGTCACCACCGGTGGCTGCAAGGTGGACGGCGTGCTGGTGACGATAAATTTGGTGGCATCGTCAGGGGCCGGCTGCACATCCACCGACAGCGGCTTGCCATAATCACCGGACAGCAGCGAGAGCCGCAGCCAGCGGCCCTTTTCGCCATTGACCTCGCACTCCTGCCACGACACCGGCACCTTGAAACCAATGCGGCCGACCGGATACGCCACTTCCGGCACCACGGGGTGCGTGAACGAGGATGTGGCGTCAACGTATTCCTCATCCGCTCCCAGCGCGACCCAGCGCGCACCGTCGAAGAACTCAGCCGCCATGTGCGGCAGCCCTTCCGCCCTGCCGGTCTGGTTCATGGTGAACGCCAGATCAATGCGGGCGCCGTTGCGGGTAAAAGCATCCTTGCAAGCCATGTAAAAACTGGCGAAACGGCGTGGCTGCTCGGTGAAGGGATAAAAAGCCTTGCTGATATCGATGCTGGCAGCGTCCACATAAGCGCTGTCGAGCACCAGCCCATTCCGGCCAAAGCCCACGCGCACGCGGATCAGGTCCACCTGCGGCAGCGCGCCGGCGGCATCCGCTCCTTCCGGTCGCAGCGGCGGCAAGGCATCGTTCAGCTGCACCGTCAGGCCCGGCTGGACGTTGTCCAGCGCTTGTTCGAGATAGAGCGCAGCGGCGCCAGTACGCACCACCACGGCGGTGGCGCTGCCGTCCAGCGTAACCCGGTCGCCAGGCAGCAGGTCGCGCGCATCGTCGACGGCGATGCGGTAGGCCGGCGATGCCGTTAGTACCTTGCCTGCCTGATCGCTGCCGCGCCACAGCGTCGCGTTGGCCCAGTCGCCCGCCAGCGGCTTATCGAGGATGACGCGCCCGTCGAATGCGCCCAGCACCGTGTAGACCGCGCTCTGGCCGCCAAGGTGCAGGCTGTCGCCGGTCATCAGGGCGATAGGCTGCACCGCCGGAGCATAGCGCACCTCGTAGCCGGCTGGCTCGGTGCTGATGCGCGCTTGCGGCGTACGGCTCGATACCGTGCCGCGTATCCAGTGGCTTTCGTGGCCGGCGATGACGTCTGCCGCGCTGTCAGGGCCGTGCGATTTGACCAGCGTGATCTTGCCATCGACCGTGAAGCGGCGCGTGCCGTCCTCCGACATCACGAGCGGCTGCCAGCCGTCCGCGCTCAGGTATTCCCAATCCAGCAGCAATGGACGCTGCGCGGTCGCGTCGCTGACCGAGGCGAAATCAAAGCTCAAGACAATCTGCGCCACGCCGGTCAGCTTGAATAACTCGCCATGACCGAGGTAGAGGCGATGCGGCACTGGCTGCATGTCATCGAATGCGCTGAAGGCGGCGCCAGCGCTGTGATCCGCATACAGGTCGCTCTGCGGATCGATCGAATAAAGCGCCGTCAGGCGCCCGCGCATCGCGGTGAAGGACTGCTCGGTATAAAATTCTGGCGCGGTGCGGGCCGGTGGCGTGGCGCTGCTGGCCAATGAAGGCGCCGGTGGCGGCAGCACGGCGGCAACGCGCGTCCCCTGCGGCACGCTGGCGTCGTCGCTGGCGGTTTCCAGCAGCTGGAATACCAATGGCGTACGGGCCGGCTGCGGCGCCAGCACGTTGCAGCCCAGCGCATCGAGGAAGCCCAGTTGCAGGCTATACGGCATGGCGTTCAGGCCTTCGCTTTGAATCTCAAGATAGCGCGCCAGGATGTCGTTGACGGCATGGCCGGCATCACCCGTGCCGCGCTGGCTGCGCCACTCGGGCGTGTAACCGGCGCGGTTGGCGACCAGCGCGGCGGCGATCGCTGCGCCGCTGCGTTCGACGATCCGTGGGGCCTGCTCTGGCAGCTTCATGACGTGCGTCCCTCCTGCAGGAAGAATGGGTACACCAGGTTGTAGAAGGTGTTGGTGCTGCGAATGCGGTAACGCAGGTCGATGTGCAGCTGTCCCTGCGCGGCGCGTGAGGTCACCACCACGGCGATGCTGTCAATGCGCGGCTCCCACAGAATCAGCGCCTGCTCCACGCGGTGCCGCGCCAGCGCCAGCGTTTGCGTGTTGATCGGCTCAAATGCCAGCGCCCGCAGGCCGGCGCCAAAGTCGGGGCGCATTACGCGCTCACCGGGGTTGGTGTCCAGGATGATGCGCACCGCCTGCGCGATGTCTTCCTCGTACTCGGCCAGTTGCAGCGCGCTGTTGCCTGCCACCGTGACCGGGAATGCCAGCCCGCATCCGAGGAAGGCCTTGGCGTCTACCGCCTCCGGGCCGGAAGGCGTGGCGGAAAATACCATCTCGTCCAGCGCCATGTCAGCCTCCTATCATCACTGTGAGCGCACCCTTGAGGATCACGGCGCCGCATGCGCTGCTGTCGCCCATGCGCGCAGCCGGCAGCCCGCCGATGAAGACTGTCGACGATCCTTTGAGAATCGGCGTGGGAGGATGCGGGCCGGCCAGCGGCGGCATGGAGCAAACGTGCTGGTCGCCCATGCGGGCGGCGCACAGGCCTTCGATCAGTACTGACGGCGCGCCCTGCATCAGCAGGCCGGGATGGCTGGTGGGGTCGAATTGGCGGGCGGCGGCGGGCATGATGATCCTCAGTTGATCTGTACCAGCGCACCCTTGACGAAGCAGGTGCCGCTGGAGGAAAAGGTCGCGCTGCCATTGCTTTGCGCATTCAGCACGGTCTTGGCTTTGATCTCGATGATGGGCGCGTCCAGCGTGATCCTGGTGGCGCCGCTGATGGTGACGTCGCCGGCCTTGCCGATGCTGACCTTGGCCAGCGGCGTGCTGATTTCTGCTTTGGTCGGGTCCAGCGTCACGGTCGATTGCGTGTTGGAGCTCAGCGTCACCGACTGCAGGGCTTCGTCGAAGATAAGTTCGTGGCCGAGCGGCGTACGAATCTTCCGTGTGGTGACCGGGCCGGTCGGATCGATTACCGGCGGCCGGTCCAGCGTGTTCCACAGGCTGCCGATCACGAACGGCTCGCGTACGTCGCCGTGGTCAAAGGCCACCAGCACTTCGTCGCCGATCTGCGGCACGAAGTACATGCCGCGCCCCATGCCGGCCATCGGCACGGCCACACGCGCCCATGGCGTAATGCTGGGCAGCCAGGGCAGCATCAGCATCACACGCGCCTCGCCGGTGGGGTCGATGTTGTTGATGACGGTGGCCAGCGCCACGCCGTAGATGCGTTTTTCTTCCGGGGCGTCCTCACGGGCGCCTTGCATCAGGCCGAATTGCAGGTCTCCGAACATGCTTGTCTCCTATGGTCAGAATGAGAGCCTCAGCGGCACGGCGCCCTGGTCGGCCAGCGGAATGGAGCCGAACCAGATCTCCTTGCGCGCCTGGAAGTGGGTACGAAAACCACCTTGGTCGATGGTGTGCTTGACCGAGGTCACCCGATACAATCCACCGAATTCCTCGCCGGCGTTTTCGATGCGCAGCACGTGGCCGGGACGCATGCCAGGTTCTCCCAGCACCGTGCCGGCGGCGGTCAGCCGCTTGTTCAGGCGCGGGATCAATGTCGATACCAGCTTGCGCGGGATCGAGGTCGGCGTCAGCGGTTCGTCGATCATGTAGTCGCCCGGCTTGAAGCCGATCGGCACCACGCCGGGATAAATCGACAGCGTCAGGCTCATGGTGTCCCAGTCGAAGCCCAGCGTGACGGTGAAGCTCATTTTGATGGCCGGCACCCAGACGAAACCGCCGACCGAGAAGATCTGCCCTACCCGCGAGATGCGCGGGCTGAAGTCGATCAGCGAACGGCCGTAGGCGTAGGTGAAGTCGGTGTTCAGCCGGTCCAGCGAGGAGGTGAAACGCAGCGCGTGGCCACCGACGGGGCCGTCGTGCTGTACCAGCACGTCCCAGCCGTTTTGTTCTGCGATCCGCTTCAGGAATATGTGGTCGCTCTCGTTGTCCTGCTTGCGGATGACTTTTTGCGCCGAGCCGGGATCGGTCACTGCAACGAAGGTATCGACCCCGCCGAGGATGATGGACAGCGCAGCACCAACCGGATCGAAAATCGGTAGCAGCAGGTTTTCAAGCGTGACGATGCTGGCGGTGGCAATGTCGGGCAGCGGCAGGTTGCCGATCGGCGTGGGAATGGCGAACCAGCGGACCTTTTTACCGTCCGCCATGGTGTGACGGCGGTCGTGCGCGGTGACGCTCATGGTGGGCATGCCGCCGGACGGAAAGTTGGCGCCGCGCGCGACGATTTCGCCGTCAAAGGCTTGGTCCAGCGGATCGGGCGCATAGCCCAGCTTCAGCGTGAGGCCGGTGCCGAGCCGGAACAGCGGATCGTCCAGCCAGCGCAGGTTTTCATTGGCGATGCTCAGTTCCACTTCATCCAATCCTTCGTAGCCGGTCTCGCAGCGCACGCTCATGATGGAGGCGCGCAGCTGCGCCGGGACGACCTGGCCGTCCAGCAGGATGGTGAATTCGGGTACGAAGCGCGCGGCGTCCATGGTCGGCCTCACACGTAAATACGGCCGGACTCGCGGTCGCGGTACGGCAGATTAGGCAACAACACGGTCAGGCCGGGCGGCAGGTCGCGCGCGCGTTGCAGCCGGTTGGCGATGGCGATGACGCGCCACAGGCGCGGATCGCCATATTCCGCACCGGCGATGGAGGCCAGCGTTTCACCCTGGCTGACCACGTGGCGCTTGGAGTAGTCGGCGGTTTCGCGCTTGACTTCCTTGGCTTCGAGGTCGGTGTTGCGGTACTCGTGGAAGGTTACGTTCAGGCGGGCGCGCACCGGCGTCCCATCCGGCAGGAACATGGTGTAGCGCTGCGTGCACTGGGCCAGCACACAGGTGAAGGTCAGCGAGCCCCAGACAAACAGCAGTACCGGTGGCGCATGCGTGGCCGGCTCGATGGTCATCAGATCGGTTACCTGACGCACCAGCAGGCGCACGTCGGATTGGGCCTGATTGACGGTGGTGCTGCCAACCTTGTGCTGCTCGTAGGTGTCCAGGAACAGCTCCATGGTCAACGTCTGCAAGGTGCCGTTCACGAATTGCAGAATGGGCGCTGACAGGCCGGGAATCGCCGCCTGCGCATAATTGATATCGCGATTGAGCGTGTATTCCTCGGGGTTGAACTGCACCGGGATGCGCGCGCCGCTGAAGGTGTTGGTGATGGTGGCCTTTTCCAGATTCATGACCGGCCTCCCATGCGTTCACGCCAGGACAAGGCGCGGTGTTCAAGCTGGTTCACCACGTGATCAGTGACGCGCGCCAGTTCCATCGCCGGCAGCGTGATGGGTTCAGGCGTGCCGGCAAATGGTGCCGCAGCACGTGCCGGTGCGAGGTTGCGCAGCTGGGCGCTGGCCGCAGCAGCGTGTTGCGCGGACTCGGTGCGGGCTGGCGCTGCGGAAGATTGCGACGCTGCGGTGCGCGCCATGGTCATCGGCATGCGAGGATAATGGGGTTCCGTTTGTGCGCGGCGCACGGTGGCCGGCACTGCATCCGGCGCCAGCGTTGATGCGGCCACGGCCTGGGACGGCGCCGGCTGCGTGCGGGCCGGCAGGGCTTGCAGAACGCGCGTCACCATCTGCATGGAACGTGTATGCCGCTCGACCATGCGAAGCGCATTTTGCGCTGGTGCGGCTGTGACGACCGGTGCGCCGGCGCGCAGCACCGCTTGCACCGTCCATGCGTGGGAATGCCGGGCGGCGGCGGCCTGCCATTGCGCGCGCCGCATCACCATGGCGATCGAAGACAGGCGGCCGGCAACACCGCCCTGCTGCGCGGCAAAGCGGCGAGGCAGCCAACGTCGGGCGGCACAGCCCGGCACGCAAGGCCGCGCAGCCGAACGCCATGGCTGGGCGCCACGCACGGCCATGCTTAGCGGCGTGCGGCGTGACATCAGCTTGGTCAGCAGTCTGGATTTCATGTCTCTCATCGGTTCAGGCTTCGTTGCTGCGCTGGTTCAGGTTGGACACCTGCGCCACCCAATTACGGCGGTCGCGGTGCTCCATGTGCATGATGGCGTCCATCGGCCAATGCAGGTAATAGGCGATGAAGGCCACCTCCTCGTTCAGTTGAGCGAGGGGGTAGCCACGTGTTCCCCCAGGCGCTGCCCTCCTTCCGCCAGGCCGCTGCGGCCGCAATGCGGACAAGGCGCGGCATCATCTTCGATATCGTTGATCTGGTTGTACAGCCGCTGCAGGAACGCGAGGTCGGTGGCAAACAGCCCTTCGATCACTTTGGGATTAATCGAAGCCACGCCGCCCAGCCGCGTCACCACCCGCGACAGCAGAATAATCAGCACGTATGCCTCGTTCTTCAGCACGCGCGGGTCCTTGAGCGGGTGGATCTCGTCGGCGGCGGTGGCGCGGCGCATCACACCTTCCTTGTGCAGCGTGCCGTCTTCATCGAGATAACCGCACGGCAGGGTGAATTCAAATTCAGTCTGGAACATGGGACACTCCTTGGTCATGCGCGGGCCAGGCCCTCGTGGGCGATCTCGATGGATTCAATGGCGATGTCGCTGGATTCCGCGCTGAAGCTCGGGCCACTCCATTTCACCGGCCAGCCGTTGAAGAAATTCCAGCGCGCCTTTTCCGTGCCCTGGCGGTCCAGCAGCACGATGGAGCCATTCTTGCGCGGCGCCGCGGGATCGCCGCTGGCCCACAGCCGGTGCCATTCATACAGATCGGTGTCATCACTCATGCCCCACTTCAGATTAATGTTGGAGAACTTCACCTGCCCCGGCAACTTGGTGGAGGTGATGTTCTGCCCTCCTTCGCGGTGCTCGATCACGTCGATCGACGATTCCAGCCCACCAGCCTCGTGGAAGGCGGCGCGCACGATGCCGTCGATCTCCACCAGAAAATTAAAATTGACATACGGGTCTTTGCGAATTGCCATGACTGGCTCCTGTTAGTGGTGATCGGTTCAGCTATAGCTCACGTCCGCGCCGCCATCCCAGATACCGATGCGCACGATGATGAATTCGGCCGGATAGCTGGGCCGCACGCCAATTTCGATATGCAGCCGTCCCAGTTGCTGCTCCGAGAACGGATTCAGCACCTCGTCGATACGGACGTAGAACGCTTCCTCCGGCTTGGCGCCGAACAGCGCCCCATCGCGCCAGGCGCGCAGCAGGAAGTCATTCAGCGTGCGTTTGAGCTTCTGCCACAGCGCCAGGTTATTCGGCTCGAACACCGCCCAGCGTATGCCCTGCTGGATCGACTTTTCCAGATACAGGAACAGGCGCCGGATATTCACGTACTGCCAGTTGGTATCCGTGGCTGTGGTGCGCGCACCCCACAACACTGGCCGGCCTCCGTCCTGGAACACCTGCACGATATTCACGCCCTGCAGATTGAGCTGTCCCTGGTCGGTCAGGCTGATGCGCCGCTCCACGCCCAGCGCGCCGTTGACGATTTCGTTGGCGGGCGCCTTGTGTACGCCACGCACCGCGTCGCTGCGGGCGAAGATGCCGGCCACGTGGCCGCTGGGCGGCACCAGGATCGGCGGGCCGTCGTTGACCGGCGTGACGCGCAGCCATGGTCCGTATAAGCCGGCATAGCCGCGCGAGGAATCGAGCTTGCGGCGCTTTTGCTCGATGCTGTTGGCGCCAAACGGTGCACTGCCCGGGTCTGTGTCCAGGATGGCAAAACGGTCAGCCTGCAGTTCACAGTGCGAGATCAGCGCCTGCTGCACGGTGTCCACCTGCGCGGCCGCCGTCGGGCGGTCCGGCACGGCGATGAAATTGACGTCGTCCACCACGCGCAGCGCGTCGATGGCGGCGCTGAAGTGGCTGGCGCCCAGCGTGCCGAGATCCTCCGCGCTGCCGGCCGCGGTGACGGCCACCGCACCCGCCAGCGGCAGGGAATTTGCCACCGAATTGGGTGGCGCAGGTTCCACCAGCGCGGCGCTCAACAGGCCGGCCACGTCGCCATTCAACACCTTGAGCAGGTAGCGTGGATGCGCCGGATCGATCGACAGGTGGTCATAGACCACATTGACCGCGCCCAGCGTGACCGTCAGGTCGATTTCACGCGAGCTGAGGGTGGGCGGGTTGGCGGCGCCAGGGTCCAGATCCAGTTGCAGGCCTAGTCCGGCGCGCAGCGTCACGCGGTAAGTCAGCCCGGCCAGTCCGCCTTGTACACCTTCGGTCAGCGTCTCCGTGATGACGGTATCGACGATTTGCGTGTCATTGGCGCCGCCCTGAGCGATCCGCACCACGGTGCCAGGCACCAGCTGGCCCTGCGGCAGCGGGCCAGTGCCGGCGGGCCGCACGCGGATGGTGGTGGCGCCAGTGGGCGTGTTCGCCAGCCGCATCACGGCGCCCGCAGCCAACGCCTGATTCAGCGCCAGCGTGAAACGCACCGTGGCGCCGTTCACGCTGGCCACCAGGCGCCGGTCGCTGCTGCCGGAGAAGGCCACTTCGTCGCCCGGCTTGAAGCGGTTGGCGACAGCGGCGGCATCGATCGCGCCATCCACCGCCAGCGTGACCTCCAGACTGCCCGCCGCAGCGGCGCCGGCCAGCTTGCCGCTGGGACGATAGATGGCAACATTGGTCAGGTAGGCGCTGTCGGCTACATTGGCGGTGATGCCGAGCGCACCGGTCTGGCGCGCGCGCAAGTCCACCAGCGGCCGGCCGGCGCCGCCCGAGCGGTCAGCCAGCTGCAGATTCTGATAGCTGCCGTTGCTGGCGCGGACCACGTAGCACACCTGGCCGCCGTTCTGGAAGAAGCCACGCACCGCGTACCACAAATAGCTGCCTTGCACCGGCTGTTTGCCGTAAGTGGCCAGGAAGTCCTCCCACACGGTGACCTTGACGGGCAGGTTGATCGGTCCCCTGGCGGCCACGCCGATGAACGCGGCGGTGTTGGTACCAACGCCCTGCAGCGGCGCACCGGGAGCAAATTCCTCGATGTAGACGCCGGGATAAGACACTTGCACGGCCATGACGTTCTCTCCTCAGGTTATGTGATACAGCTTCAAAAATGGATGTCGTAGCTGCCGGTCGGTTCCGGCACCGTGACCTGCCGCAGCGGTGATACGCCCAGCGTCACAGCGCTGGCGCGCAACTGCCAGTCGCCTTCCGTGACGTCCGCCAGCACAAAGCGTCCCAGCGCGTCAGCGCGCACATGACTGCGCAACTGGCCGGTGGTGGTCAGCAGTTCCACCACGGCCAGCGGCACGATGGCGCCGCCGTTGTCATACACCACGCCGCCGATATGGAAGCGCAGACCGCCACCGTCGTCCCGATCGCGCTGGAAGGTGCGTGTGAAGGTGGTGGTGACCATCGGCCCCGCCTTGACCGGCGCCTCCTTCAGCGCCACCGTGACCACCGCATACACGCAGGGCTTCCAGCGGTTCTTCTCGCCCATGGTTCCCCAGAATTCCGCGTACTTGGGGAAGCCTTCCGCCGGCAGCAGCGATAGCGGAAAACGCTCGTTGGCGATGATGGCGGGCGGCGCCTGCGGCGGATTGGACATGGCGTAGATCGCCACCGGGTCCAGCTCATCATGGGCGCCCAGCACGCGCGCGGCTTCGGCCAGCAAAGCATGTTCGTCCAGCGTGGGATCTACCGCGATCGATACCATGGCCGGACTCCAGGCGCTGATCAGATAATGACAATCCACCCGCCGCGCCGGCGCGGTTTCGAAGATATCGCTGCCCTGCACCATGCGCTCGCGCTCATTGCTGCGTAACTTGCGGTTCTCGCGCAGCTCCACCAGGTAGACATTGAGCGAGTTGCCTGGCTGGCCGGCGCTGTCTGTAATACTGGGCACCAGCGTGCGCCAGTCTTCGTCGGGCGGCTGGAAACGCACTTGCGCGTCGGCGCTCAATTCCGCAATCGCGTTGCGGAACAGGCGGTGCAGCAGATTGTCGAGATAGTCGATCATGGCGGGTTATGGCTCACTTGTGCCACCAGTCGGTCAACGAGCGCTTGGCGTCGTCGTAGGCCTGGCGGGCCTTGTCTTTCAGTTCCGGCAGATCCTTGTCCAGCAGTTCCTTGCCTTTCTCGACGCCGGCAAATGCCGCATCGCCCAGGGCGCTGCCGACGGTTTCCAGCACGCTGCCCTTGCCGGCATCGGCCGCCGCCCCCAGCGCCTGTTCGAAGCTCTTCCCGGCGATCATGTCGCTGGTCATCCCCAGCGCCATCGAGATGCCCTGTACCGGCGCACCGTACTTGCCGGCCTTGGCTTCCTTGCTTTGGCCAAGCTCAAACATGGCGTCGCCGGTTGCATCGCCGATCTTCTTGAGCGTCGAGCCTTCAGTCCTCTTGATGGTTTTTTCCAGCGCGGCGCCAGGTGAATCGCCACCAAGGTTGCCGAGGAAGTCAGCGGCCATTGCCCACGGCTGGATGACGGCGCCCAGCTTGCCGCGCAAACCGTCTTCGGCAAACTTGTCCACGCCCGAGGTCTGGCCGCCGATGGCTTTGCCGATGTCGTAATAAGCGCGCAGGCCGGCGCCGACGGTGGATGAGAACATGCGTGAAGGCGTCATTTCCGCCACCAGATCGGTGCCGGTTCGCAGCGTGGCCTTATCGCCAGGCGGCTTGCCGCGATTCAGATGGTCGTCGCCGGCGCCAATCAGATTGGCTGCGCCGTTGATGGCCTGGTCCCAGCCCGCGCCAGGCACGATGTACCCGCCAATGGTTTCGCCCAGCGTGCCGAAGAAGGCGTCGCCGGCGTCCTCGCCGTAGACTTGCTGCTTGCGGCCGTCAGGCAGCGTCTCGGTCTGCATGCGGCTGTGCATGGTGCCCATGGCGCCAATCACCGGATTCAGATTTTCGGCCGCCGTCAGTCCGCCCTTGGCCAGCGCCATGGGCACGCTGTCGCCCTTGTCGCGGGCGTCGAGATAGGCATCGTAGGCACGAATCGCGGCGGCGCCCTGATTCATCCGGTGCGCGGCCTTGCCCAGATCGACCTTGGGCGTGGTCTGCTTGCTGCGCTGTGTGGCTTCGTAGCGGTTCCACTCCGCTGTCTGCCTGGCGTTGACCTTTTCATGCAGCTTTGCGGCGAGCGCCTTGTCCTTGGCCGCCAAGGCCTCCAGGCGCTGGCGCTGTTCCTTGGGCAGCTGGCCCCACTTTTCAGGATTCATCTCGCCCATGGCGTCGACTTCCTTGTGGGCGTCGGCCATTTTCTTCGCATGGGCGTCATCCGCGGCCTTGCGTGCCGCGGCTTCCTCGGCGCGCTTGTCGGCTGCAGCTTTGGCGTTGGCAGCTTCCGACGCTTTTTGGGCGTCGGCATCTGCTTTCAGCTTGGCGCTTTCCTCGGCGCGCTTCTTGTCCCGATCCTGAGTGAACTTTTCCTTGGCTGCTTTGGCGGCCTTGTTGCCCTCGGTGTTTTCCTTTTTCAGCTGCGTCTTGCTGGGTTCCTTGTCCGATTTTTTCTTGCGCGCGGTTTCCAGTTCCTTCATCCTGGCGCGCTTGGCTTTTTCGCCGGCTTTCTCGACGTCCGCCTTGTCTTTTTTGATGCGTTTCTGCCTGTCGGCCGCATCCTGCTTCCTCTTCTCGGCTCTCTCTTTCGTGGCCTGCGCCTTCTCGTCGGCTTTTTTCCTGGCGGCCTCCTTGCGCTTCATGGCGTCCCACTGGCGCTGGGTCTTGCCAGCCTTGACCCGCGCCAGCTCTTCGTGACCTTTATCGCTCAGCCCATCCATCGCCTTGGTCACTTCCGGCGCGGTCTGGCCGGGCTTGAGCACGCGCGTCTGGGTGCGGCTGAGCAGATGTTCGACGAAATCGGGATTTTTCTTGTAGACCCTGCCAAGGCGCTTGATGAAATCCGGCCCGATGTAGCTGCCTTCGCCGCCCAGGCTGGTCAGCTCCAGCGTCACGCCGTCCGGCAGTGCGGCGGGCTTGCCTTCGCGCGCGGCCACCAGCGCTTCGTGTGTTTTGCGCAGACGCTCGACTGTGGCCTGCAGACGCTTCGACTCCGCCGGATCTTTCACCTTGCCGTCGTCGATTTGCTGCTGCAGCACCTTGGCCGCGTGGTCGACATTCTTTTCCAGATAAGTCGTGATGGCGGTGGCGTTGCGGAACTCGCCGCCGTTGTTGGTGGCCTTTTGTTCGCCCAGCACCAGCTGGCCGGTCTTCACGTTTTCGACGATGAAGTCGATGCCGGCGGTGGCTTCGGTGTTGTACTTGACATTAGCCTCGGACATGCGCGCCACGCTGACGCGCGAACTGGCGGTTTCACCACCGCCGGCGATGTGATTCCATTCCGGCCCGGCATAGGCGGCAAACGGCACATTGACTTCGGCCAGCGAACCTCTGGCCTTGTTGTAATTGGGCTTTTCGACTTTTTTCTTCGAGGGCGATGTTTTCGGCAGCGCCGGTTTTTGGGCTGGCGGCGCTGCCGCAGCCTTCTTCGGCTTCTGCATGATGACGCTCATGGCCGGCAATTTCTGCTGCTGTTCTTCCTCGTCCTCAGGTTCGCGCGCCACGCCGACCGCCGATGCGCCGCTCACTGATACCGGTCCGCTGCCGCCGGTGACTGCCTGTGCGGCGGCCCGCGCGCCCGTCTCGGTTGCTGAGTGATGCGCCGGATCTGGCGCCGAACCGCCGCGCCGCTGCTGAACCACGTGTGCCAGCTCGTGCGCGAGCAGCTGTTTTCCGGTCGTACTGGACGGATTGAAGCGCTGCGCGCTGAAGACGATATCCTTGCCGTGGGTGTAGGCCTTGGCGTTCATGCTGGCGGCACTGGCATGCGCTTGCGTGTTGTCGTGGATGCGGACGTCGGCGAAGCTCTCGCCAAAGCGTCCCTCCATTTCCTGCCGCAGCGACGGCGCCAATGGCGTGCCGCTGCCCTGCACCATGCGGGTGGTGGCCCGATTGCCAGCGCGCGACTGCAAGGCCGCCAATGGCGACGTCTTTTTGGCCACCTGCTGCTTGCCGCTCTTGCGCTGCGCGCTCGTGGCCTTGCTGGCCAGGTTGGCGCTGACGGATTTGCTCATGATGCGGCTCCCGCCGGCGCCAGCACCAGATTCTTGCCAAGTTTTTGATATTCGCGACGAGTGGCATGCAGCAAATGCTCGCGGGTGATGACCTGGCCGTTGGCGGCGGCGAGATGCGCCGCCGCCAGCACGGTGTTGCGGATATTCCCGCCCGAGAGCTTGTACTCGCGCGCGAACCACGCCAGGTCGACATCATCGGCGCGCGGCGCGCGCGGCGGCCACAGGCTCTCCCACAGGCGATGACGCTCCGTCTCTTCCGGGAATGGGAAGGTAATGGTAAAGGTGAGCCGGCGCGCAAACGCTTCATCGAGATTCTGTTTGAGATTGGTGGCCAGGATGGCGACGCCGTCGAACTGTTCCATCTTCTGCAGCAGGTAGGCTACCTCGGTGTTGGCGTAGCGGTCGTGCGCATCCTTGACTTCCGAACGCTTGCCGAACAAGGCGTCCGCCTCGTCGAAGAACAGCACCGCGTTGGCGTATTCCGCCGCCGCGAATACCCGGTCCAGGTTTTGTTCGGTCTCACCGATATATTTGCTGACGATGCCTGCCAGGTCGATGCGGAACAGGTCGAGGCCCATTTCACGCGCCACCGCTTCAGCGGACAGAGTCTTGCCGGTGCCGGACGGACCGACAAACAAGGCCTTGACGCCGATGGCGCGGGCATGCACGCTGCCTTCAGCCCAGTCATGGCCGACGGTGTGGCGGGTCGCGGCACGGTCACACAACTCGCGCAACTGGTCGCGCACTTCCTGCGGCGCCACCAGCACTTCGAAATCGGCGCGCGGCTTGATGCGTTGTGCCAGCCGCTCCAGCTCCGCTCCGCATTGAGCGCGGGCCGTGGCGGCCAGTGCCGCGTAATTCAACATGTCCTCGCCGGCGGTGCGGGCCTGCAGTAGCGCTTCTGCCGCAGCCTGGCGGATTTGCGCCGCGCTCAGTGCGAAGCGCGCTGCCACGGTAGCCAGATCCTGCTCGCCAGCCAGTCCTGATAGCGCGTCACGCCACAATGCGCCCCGGGCCTGCGCCTGCGGATATGCCAGCGAAACCCGCACCAGTGCGAGTGCCTGAGCATGCACCGGCGGCAGGCCGGCAGTGCTGGCCAAGACCAGATGGCAGGATGTCTGCGCCAGAGCGTCCAGCATGCAGCGCAGCAGTTGCGGATCTTTTTGTTCCAGTTTTCCGCAGCCATGCACCATCAGCACCGCACCGAATAGCGCCGCCGCGCGGGCCGCGCGTTCGATCTGACGACGCAGCACGGGTGTGGCGACGGCATCGCGCAGATCCAGACGCAGGATGCGCAGTCCAAGTTCTCCCGCCAGTGCGGCGCTGGCGGCAAATTTACCGCTGCCGTGCGGCCCGGACATCAGCATGCGCAGCGGCTGGCCTTGCGTGCGGACAGCTTCCGCAGCTTGCCGCAGCAACGCCAGGGTGGCCGGCGGATGCGGCAATAGTTCCAGCGTGCCGGCAGCGGCAGCTGGCTCCGGGCGGGCGCTCTCCAGCGCCGGCGCAGATTCATCCAGCAGCCAGGCACGCCAGATGTCGTCTACCTGCCAAGTGGCCGCGACGCCTTCGCCCTCGCACTGCAGGATGGCGTAGCGCAGCAGCGGGCTCTGGGCAGACAAGTGGCTGCGCAGTGCGATGCGCTGGGCGCTGTCGCTGGCCAGCAGATTCGCAATCAGATCGTAGCGCGGCCGCTGGCAGGTCAGGTCATCCTGCAGATAGCCGTACAGACGGGCGTAGCGCAGGTCAACGTCGGGCGCCAGCACCAGCAGCCAGATGGCCAGGTCCGTCACGTCCATGGCGAGCCGTTGCGCCATTCCGGCCACGGCAGGGACCGCGCGCATGGCGGCGCCCAGTTGCGCCGCCACGCTGGTGCGCGGCGTGTGATCGACGGCCGGTAAGGCATCGGTATCCAGCAGGCGCAAGGCGTCAGCATCGTCCATGTGCATGCCGCGCCAGGGATCAAGCAGGCTTTCGACGCCATTGGTCTGCGCCTGCCGTTGCACCGCGGCCTTGAGCAAGGCGTCCAGCGCGGCAAGCGCAGTTGGCCATCCCGGTTCCGCTGTTCGGCTGATGTGGTCCGCATGCGCCATCAATGCTTGCTCCCGCCGCTGTCGGCGCAATGGGCGACCAGTTCGCGCAGCGCACCGGCATCGACGCAGGCGCGATAACGCACGCGGCCATCTGCCGCTTCCAGCCGCTCAAACGCGCCCTGCTCCACCAGCCAATTCAATGCCTGCGCCACTATCGCCTCCGATTCTTGCGGGGCCATCAACCACCATCTGCAGATGCCGTCAGGCGTGTCGCACGCGCCGGGCCTGGCCGATACGTAGATGGTCAGGTCACACAGGTAGCGCTTCAGCAGGAGGTCCATGGGGTGTCCGTTTTCCCCAGAACGTTTGCAAGCGGCGTGCCAACGTGGGCAGTTTTATAAGCTGTTGATTTTATTAATAGTAGCGATCTGCTACTAAGCCCGGGCAGGACAAAATCCTCCACCTTTGCCGGCGCCCAGGGAGGACATTTTTGTCCTTACGCTGATGGAGATTGTCCTACCGCGCACTCGGGTCTGGCCGGACGTTCGGACAGCAGGTAGTGGGCGCAGGCGGGACCCGCCAGCGGCGCGCTGTAGAGATAGCCCTGGAACACATCGCACCCCAGTGCGCCCAGGGTGTCGCGCTGCTCGGAAGTTTCCACGAACTCCGCCACCACCTCGACATGCCGCGTGCGGCCCAGCGCGGCAATGGTGCGGATGATGTCGCGGCTGATGGGATTGGTCAGCACGTCGCGCGTGAGCGAGCCGTCAATCTTGATGGTGTGGATGACAAAGCGCCGCATGTGCAGCAGTGACGAATACCCCATGCCAAAATCGTCCATGGCCAGCGCCACGCCCATGTCGACGATCTTGGCCAGATTGCGGTCCACCACCATGTTGGCGGCAATGGCATGGCTTTCGGTGATTTCCAGCTCGATCTCGCGCGGCGACAACTGGTGCCGTGCCAGGCAGTCCGCCAGCACGGCTGGCAGTTGCGGATCATCCAGTTGCAGCGGCGACACGTTGATCGCCATCGTGATGTGCTTCAACCCGTGCCGGTTCCATTCGGCCTTGCGGGCGCAAGCCTGCTCCAGTATCCAGCCGCCGAGACGGCCGATCAGGCCGCCCTCTTCGGCCAGCGCCACCGCCACGTCAGCGCGGATCGGACCATGACGCTTGTGCTGCCAGCGCAAAAGCGCCTCCACGCCTACCGGACCGCCCAGATGCGCATGTTTAGGCTGGAACACCAGCGTGACCGCGGCGGTCCCGATGTCCTGCCTCAGTTCAGCCAGCAGGCTGCGTGCCACCAGGCCAGCCTGGCTGTTGCGCGGCACCGAGCGCAGATACGCCACGCCATGGGTGCCGATCGCTCCGATCACGGCGTCGACGGCCTCGGTCTGGCCGCGCACGCGCCGCGCTTCGGCCAGGCGGACGAACGGCAGGTAAATCAGCGTGCTGACCACCATGCCGAGCATCTGCACTGCCGGACCGCGCCATGAATGGGTGACCAGATAGCCTGACAGAAAAGGCGGCGTGGTCCATGGCACCGTGAAGTCGTACAGCGCGATAAAGCCGGTGTGCACGGCGGTCAGCGCCAACAAGGTCAGCGCCAGCGGCGCCAGCAGGAATGGCAGCCAGAACACCGGATTGAGCGCGATGGGCAGACCGAATATCAGCAGCTCGCTGACGTTG
The DNA here is from genome assembly GCF_039595735.1 of Duganella sp. Classification (NCBI taxonomy): domain Bacteria; kingdom Pseudomonadati; phylum Pseudomonadota; class Betaproteobacteria; order Burkholderiales; family Oxalobacteraceae; genus Duganella; species Duganella sp. The sequence continues at coordinate 125,303 of NZ_JBCNLB010000011.1, read as the reverse complement.
AAGAAGGACGGCACGATGGAAATCACCGCCAGCCGCCGGAACGGTCCCTCGCGCGAGACGATGAGCAGCGCCGCCACCAGGCCCAGCGTGGCGCCCGAGCCGCCCAGCAAGCCGAAGACATCGATCAGGCGCTTCCACGGCACCAGCGCGGTCGCGCTGAACAAGGCCTGCACATGGTCACCCAATACTGTGGCGCCGTGGATGCCGACCAGCCACAGCACATGGCTGAGCAACACGGCAATGATGCTGAGTAGCCAGTCGCCGTCAGCGCGATTGGAGATGGCATCGGGCAAGCCGGCCAGCCATGGCATATTCAGCGGCGGCAAGGTCATCGCGGCTTCCGCGCCCAGCACCACGGCAAAGCTGAGGATGGCGCACGGCGGTATCATGCCGAGGGCAAAATAAAACGTGGGATTGCTGTCGTAGTCCGGCTCGATCCGGAACATTGGCGTCAGCAGGCGCAGCAGTTCCGGGGTCGACAAGCCGATGAACAGGCCCAGCAGCACAGAGGAATCGCGCCCCAGCGCGCGGATGGACGGTGAACCGCTCACCATCACGCACAGTGTGAAATTCACCAGCGCCGCCATGCCAACCCAGGCCTGCGGCAGCAGATCATCATCCTGATCTGCTGCCAGCAGGCGCGCCAGGCGGATGCTGAGCACCACGCTGAGCGCCAGACCGAAGGCGCTGTCCACCACCATCACCATGCTGTGGATGCGTTCCAGCCAACCGGGGCCGAAGATGTCGAACAGCAGGCTGCGCGCGGCAGGAAATGGCAACTTCCACAGCACAATCGCCAGCACACCGATAAACGTAATCGGCAACAGCACCACAACGCTATCCCGGATAGCGAGTACCCAAAGAGTCGTGCGGTGCAATATTTTTTTCACGAGTGCTGTCCGCTTAAAACCGATCGGCTGGTAAGCAGTGTCCCACCGGTGTGGCCTGTTGGCAAGGAAGTTATTGAAGAGGAAGCGCAAACCGATGTAATTCGTCAAGGGGCGCACGATTACCGCCGGATTACAAAATCGTAATGATTCATTATTTGCTAATTTTTTAGCGCGAATCTACCATGGCTTCAGGTTGGAAAATCTTTAACTTTCTGTCACCGGGAGTAGCCATGGCTCGCGCCAACGAGGACGATATCGAGGTCTTGCGCCGGAAGATTAATGATCACTGTATTTACCGCGTTCCGCCCAAGTCCAAGGAGCTACCGGCGATGGGAGGAGGTTTTTACACCTGGCAGTTCTACTTGCGCAGCGCCCTGCTTGATGCCCGCAGTCTGCTTACCATCAGCCAGCATTTCTGGCGTCGCTATGGCGGAGAATATCGGGATGCCCCATTTCAGATTGCCGGCGTCGAGTCGGCCGCTGTGCCGGTGATTACGGCATTGGTTTGCTCCGCCGCCGAACGTGGCATCACGTTGAATGCATTCACTATCCGGAAGAACCGCAAGGATTACGGGCGGCGGAATCTGATCGAAGGAACGCCTAACGATCTGCCGGTGCTGTTCATTGACGATCTTACCTCGCCGCTGCACAACGCGTTCTGGCATGCGGTGCATGCGCTGTCGACCCACGGATTAATGCTGGCCGGCCACGCCTACGTCGTGGTACGGAAACAAGAGCGCGCCGTTTCGCCACTGATTGCAACTTCGATCGGCACCGTCCGGGTTGAGAGCCTGTTCACGCTGGACGACTTTCAGCTTGAACTGGAGGACTATCTGGCGCAGCGCCAGACTTCCGGCACGGCTTCGCCGGCCGCCTGAACCGGTCTTCAATCATGCCAGCCACCTCTCTGCAAACCACCGCATCAGCGGCCCTGTTCCGCCCCGAAGCACTGGACGAAGCGCGTTCCAGGCTGGGCGTCCCGGTCCAGCTACTGGGTGTGTCAGGTTGGGCGATGACGTTGTTCTTCATCGCCTTGCTGCTGACGCTGGCGGTGTTTGCCTGCAATACACACTATGCCCATAAAGAAAACGTCTACGGACAGGTGACGCCGATGGCTGGGAGCCTGCGGATTATCGCAGGGCGCAATGGCGTGGCTGAGCAAGTCCTGGTGCACGAAGGTCAGGCAGTGAAAGCCGGACAGGAATTGATTGGCATCTCGTCGGCACCGCGCCTGCAGCGGGGCGACGTGCTGAGCGACAGCCTGCGCCGCGCGCAGGCTAGCGAGTTGCTGGCACAACGACGCCAGGCCCAGGCCAAACTGGATCAGCTACAACGCCAGTTGGACGAGGTTGGTGAGCGTCGGCGCAATGTCGGTGACGATGTCCTCCGGTTGGAGGCCGCCGGCCGCCTGCAGCAATCACGCATCGAAATTCAGGAGCAATCGGTGGCGGCTGCCCATGCCTTGACCGAGCAAGGCATGCTATCACAGATGGCGATGCGCACCCGCGACGATGCATTGCTGGCAGCCCGGCAAACGCTGGCCGGGCTGGAACGGGAGGCGGCGCAGCAGCGCAGCCTGCTGGTGCAGTTGGGGGCGCAGGTCGCCAGGCTGAATGCGGAGATGCGTATGGTGCGTTCAGAAACCGATAACATAGAGGCACAATCAGATGAACATCGCCTGGTGTCGGAAGCAACTTACGCCGATCACCTGAGCTCACCGGTGGACGGCGTGGTCACAGCGCTGCAGGTCCATCCGGGCGCGCCGGTCACATCCAACCAGACGTTGGCGATCGTGATTCCCGCTGGTCCCGCGCGTCAGCAGCAAGGCCTGGAAGTGGAGTTGTGGGCGCCGTCGCGCGCCATTGGCATGCTGCGGCCGGGCGCGCGTGTGCATCTGATGTATGACGCTTTTCCGTACCAGACTTTCGGCGTGTCCCGTGGCGTGGTGCGTGACATCGCCAGCGCGCCGATCATGCCCAATGAATTACCGGTGCCGATCGAGAGCAAGGAGCAGCTGTTCCGGGTGCGTGTCGCGCTCGACCGCGCGTCTCTCAGCGCATATGGCCGCGACTGGCCACTGGTGCCCGGCATGCGGCTCAGCGCGGATCTGGTGTTGGAAGATCGCAGTCTGCTCGATTGGCTGCTTGATCCGTTACGCGCCGCCCGGCGCCATGGAGCTTAAAATGCGAAGCGCCGTTCGATACTTGCGCGCCCTGCTGCTTGCCGCGCTGCTGGCGCTGACAGGCACGGCCATCGCCGCCGGCAGCAATGGCTTTGGCCCCCGGCTGTTACTCGTCCAGAAAGATGGACGCAGTGCGCTGTTTCTGCCTGAAAGTCACATTGGCTCGCCGGCGCAGGAAGATGCATACTTCCGCAGTGTAATCCGGCCGGCGTTTGCCGCCAGCAGCGCGCTGCTGGCTGAACGGTCCAGCGTGTCGTGGTTCGAACGTGGTTACGACCAGGCCGTCTGCCCGGATGAAAATGCGGATGAGGCCGCGATGGACGACAAGCTCAACGCCGCGTTGCGCGTCCGTGCACCTGCGGTGCCGTCAATGCTGCGTAGCGTGGCGGCGTCTGAACGGCTCGCAACCCTGGGGCGTTTCATCCGCTTTCATTTACTGTTTGTCGACGTCCACCAGCGCGCCATGGGACGGCTGCCCGCACAGGAAAGTGCGGCAGAGCGCGGTTTCAAGGTCCGTAATGCGCAGTCGGGCATCTTGCTGGCAGAAATGCCGCGGCGGGCCGTTTCGGTGGAAGATATCGGCACCTGGCTTCAGGCCTGGTGCGCGACGTCACCGCAACAGCGTGCGGCGCTCATCGCGGCCACGGTAGCGCAAAGCCAGCAAGAGTCGGCCGTTGCGGGCGCAGCTCCTTCCATCGAAGCGCAACGCGCTACCACCTATCGCGACAACGATGCCGATTACCAGCGCGAACTGGATCGTATCCGTGCGGCGTTGGCGGCACCGACCGCGCCAGCCGGCGCACTTCCGCAACGCGTCTCGACACCGGATGAATTGCTGCTGAACCGCTTCATGATCGTCCAGCGCAGCCGGGCCTGGGTGGAAGGCATGCCCGCCGTGCTGGCGCGCGAGAGGCTGCCCTTTTATGCGCTGGGCGCCGCCCATTTTGCCGACAGCCCGGCCGGCCCCGGCTTGTTAACGTTGCTGCGCTCGGCAGGCTACTCGATCACCCTGCTCCGCGATCGCCGCGCGCTGGACACCGTGCTGGCCCGGATGCCGGCGCGGCAGAGCACCGCACCAGCCACGCTCCCTGCCATGCGGGCGCTGGCCGGCGACTGCCACACCGAGGGGGACAGTTACGGCTGCAGCTGGAGCGATCAATCAACCACCTATAGCGTGCTGAACGCGCAGGCATCGCAACCGCTGGAGGTTTGGTCGGCCTGCTTCCAGCGCGAAGGCCTGCTGGGACCCGAGCAGCATTGCGTGTCTTCCACGCGGCACGCGGATCCGCAGCGGGCCGCCGATCTGGCCGCATCCAGGCAGCGCGACAAGCCGCCCCCAGGGCGCGCCGAACCCTGACATCCACCTTATTCCGTTTTATCTGATAGCGGACGGGGCGCCCCGTACCGTTGCCAGACCGTGTCCCCTGGGCGCTCAGGGGACTGTAGCAGTGCGTCTGTTCTCTTTCATATTAACGATCAGGAGTAAATCAACATGCGGATTCTGAATGACGAAGAAATGAATGCTGTTGCCGGCGGCCAAGGCAGCACGCTCCATGCCAAGGTGGAGCTGCCAGTGAAAACCAAAATCAAGAGCACCTCCAGCGGGGTGTACCACACCGACGAGGAAGAAGAACCTGGGGACGGTGGCGGCGGCGATGGCGGCGGTGGTGGTGGCGGCGACGGTGGTGATGGCGGCGGCGGCGATACTGGCGATACTGGCGATACTGGCGACACGGGTGCCAGTGGCGGCGATGACGGTTACGGCAACGACGTCGGCGACACCAGCGAGCCGGTTGACAACAGTGAAAATGACATTCAGTTGGCCAAGGCGGAAAGCGATCCCAAAGCCGATATCAAGCTGACCTGCAATACCGAGAACGGCAGCAAGACCTGCGTGTCCGGGAATGCTGATCATTTCATCGTGACCACCACGGACAAGAGCGGCAATACCACCGCGTATGCCTGTGGTCTGAACCCCGGCTATAGCGTGTCCTTCTCGCTGGAACTGTTTAAATCGATCCGCGGCGGCTCACTGGGCGGCAGCTGGACGCAGACCGGCGCCTTTGACTGCAAGGTCCTGCCGGTAACCAAGCACGGCTAACGCCCTGGCGGCGGCGCCGCGAGCAGGCGGCGTCGCTTTCGTGAAAGCGAGTGGAGCCATCATGTATCAAGCATTTCAATCCGAAGCGGCCGAATGCGGCCTGGCCTGCGTGGCCTTGGTGCTGGCGGCACACGGCGCCGCCGTCGATATCGCTGAGTTGCGGCGCAAGCACCATGTGTCTTCGCGCGGCCTGACATTGCGCGAGGTGGCCGATATAGCGGCCGCCAATGCGCTGGTGACACGCGCGCTACGCTGCGAGCTGGACGAACTGCGTCAGTTGCGCTGTCCAGCGATCCTGCATTGGGGGCTGCAACACTACGTGGTACTGGAGCGGGTGCGCGGCACCACCGTGCGCATCAGCGACCCCGCCAGCGGACGCAGCGACTTAAGCATTGAGGAAGTCTCGCGGTTCTTCACCGGCGTGGCGCTGGAGCTGGCGCCGGCCCCCGAATTCCGCCGCCGTAAGCAGCAAAGCCCGCTCAGCCTCTGGTCCTGGTTCAGACTGGCTCCCGGCATGCGGGGCAGCCTGGCGCAAATCCTGCTGCTGTCGCTGCTACTGCAAGCCTACATGGTGGCGAGCCCGTTTTATATGCAACTGGCCATCGACCAAGCGGCGCTAAAAGGCGATCATGGCCTGCTAACATCGTTGGCACTGGGTTTTGGCTTGTTTGGCTTGTTCAATGCCGGCGCCGAGGCCTTGCGCGGCATCGTCACACTGCGCTTGTCAGCGCTGCTCAACTGGGACATGACCTTGCGCCTGTTCCGCCACATGGTCAGGCTGCCGCTGCCATGGTTCCAGCGCCGCAAACTGGCTGACGTGCTGTCGCGTTTCGATTCGATAGGACCGGTGCGTGACTTGATCTCGGGTAGTCTGGTAACCACCGCTGTAGACGGCCTGCTGACCTTGGCCACCCTGGTCATGATGTTTCTGTTCGCCCCTGCGTTGGCCTGGGTGGTGCTGGCCGCGCAGATGTTGTACCTGCTGGTGCGGCTGGGTACGTTGCCATTGTCCATACGGCTCGGCATGGAGGCACTCGGTGCGCGCATTGCGGAAAACAGCAAGCGCATTGAAACCATCCGTGCCATCCAGACGCTAAAAGTGATGGGGGCGGAAAATGCCCGCGAAAGCGACTGGGCCAACAAATTTGCCGCCACCATCCGCCGTGAACAGGCGCAGAACCTGGCCAATCTATGCTTTACCGGAATACACGGCCTGCTGGAAAGCGGCGTTACCGTAGTGCTGATCTTCCTGGGCGCGCGGGCGGTGATGGACGGCACCATGTCAGTCGGCCTGCTGTATGCGTTCATGTCCTACCATGGCCAGTTCTCCGGACGCGCCAGTGCGCTGTTTGAACAGATCATCCACTGGCGCCTGACTGACATGTATTCTTATCGGCTGGCTGACATCGTGCTGACGCCGAAAGAGCCGCGTATCGACGACATTAGCGTCGCCCAGCCGCACATTGACGGGGCCTTGCAGTTTGTCGATCTCGCCTTTACCTATGCGCCGCAGGAGCCGCCCATCCTACGCGACGTTTCGTTCAGCATTGCACCGGGCGAGTTCGTTGCCATCGTCGGCCCCTCCGGTGCGGGCAAGTCGACCCTGCTGAAGGTTCTGTGCGGGTTGTATCCGGCCAGCGCGGGCCAGGTGCGGCTGGACGGCCGTTCGCTGGAGTCATGGGGTCCCAAGGCCACCCGGCGTGCGCTGGGCGTGGTCATGCAGGACGACGAACTGCTGGCCGGTACCATCGCCGAAAATGTGGCCTTTTTTGACGATCAAATCGATATCCAGCGCGTATGGACTTGCCTGGAACAGGCCGCGATTGCCGAGGATGTGTTGCGGATGCCGATGCGGGTCGAGACTTTCATTGGCGAAATGGGCGGCAGCCTGTCCGGCGGGCAGAAGCAACGGCTGCTGCTGGCAAGGGCGCTTTACCGGCAGCCACGCATCCTGGTGCTGGACGAAGCCACCTCCCACCTGGACATGCGGCGCGAGTCGGAAATCAATGACGCATTGAAGGCGTTAACCATTACCCGTGTCATCGTGGCGCACCGCAGGGAGACCATCGCCGCAGCCGACCGCGTCATCACAATCGACCATGGAACGGTCGTGTCCGACCGCCGTAATCAGCCGTCAATAGCCGTGGCGGCGCCTTGAAGGCCCGCCAGTTCGTCCTCGGTGAAACCGGCCTGGCGGCGCGCTTCCAGGTTGAACGGGCCGCGTGGTGTCGGGGCGCGGTATTGGCGGGCCAGTGCGGCGTAGGTCGGGATCAGTTCCAGGCCGCGCTGGCGGCACAGGAAGCCGTACCAGCGGTTGCCGATTTCCACATGGCCGATTTCATCGCGCAGGATGATGTCGAGGATGGCGGCAGCTTCCTTGTCGCCGGCTTGCGCCAGCTTGGCGCGCAGCGGCGGATTGGCATCCAGCCCGCGCGCTTCCAGTGTGCGCGGCACCAGCGCCATGCGCGCCAGCACATCGCCGCAGGTGCGTTCGACCATTTCCCACAGGCTGTCGTGGGCGATGAAGTCGCCGTAGCTGCAGCCGAGCCGCTGCAAATGCGCCTGCAGCAGCGAAAAATGGTAAGCTTCCTCGCGCGCGACCTGCAGCCAGTCGGTGTAATACGCTGCCGGCATGCCGGGGAAGCGCCACACCGCATCCAGCGCCAGATTGATGGCGTTGAATTCGATATGGGCCAGCGCGTGGATCAGCATCGCCCGGCCTTCCGGGGTGTTCATCGCGCGCCGGCCGACCTGCAGCGGCGGCACCAGCTCCGGCTTTTCCGGCCGGCCCGGAATCGCGGCCGACGACGACAGCGCGGCCTGCGGGTCCGGCATGCAGGCACCTTCGGCCGAGGCCTCCGCCATCGCATACACCGCCGCCACCTTTGCCGACGGATCAGGCTCAATCAGGCATTGCAGCGCGCGGGCGCGGAGTTCGGTGGGGGCTTGCATGGTTTTCTTCCAAATCATTGAGGGCGGTAGTGTACCACTAGGTTCTCCGGGAACTAAGCCCTGTCCTACAACCACACCGCACGCGCACCTATACCTCTGCCGTCGCGTCGCCCGCATGATGTGGAATGTCACCGCGTCGTCTGATGCGGGGCATCACTAACCACTTGGAGACCATCATGAGCTATCTAGACCGCGATACCTATGGCATTTACAGCAATGACGACACCACCGGCCCCGGCCCGCGTCTGATGGGCGCGGATACGCTGATCGGCGAGGATGTCTACAACCGCCAGGAGGAAGACCTGGGCGACATCAAGGAAATCATGCTGGACATGCGCAATGGCCAGGTTGCTTACGCCGTGCTGTCCTTCGGCGGCTGGCTGGGCATGGGCGACAAGCTGTTTGCCGTGCCTTGGCAAGCACTGGAACTGGACACCGCCAACAAGCGCTTCCTGCTGGACGTATCCAAGGAGCACCTGAAAAACGCCCCCGGCTTTGACAAGGACGATTGGCCTGACATGGCCAGCACCGAGTTCAACACCCAGCTGCACAACTTCTACGGCACCCGCCAAAGCGTACCCGGCGGCGTCACCGCCAGCGGCAGCGTGATGGGCAGCAGCAGCGGCAGCCTGCAGAGCGACCAGGGCTACGGCAGCAGCAGCGGCGGCACGCTGGGTTCGGGCAGCGGCACGACCGGCAGCAGCACCACTGGTTCGGGCACCGGCAACATCGGCAATATCTGACGCTGGCCTACCCGGCGCACACATTGGCTCGCCAAGGCATGCGATAGCGCGCATGCCGGGCGGGCAACTCTGGTTTAATCGCTGCATCGACAGCGTTACGACCAGCCATGCATAAAACCTTCGCCATCCTGCTGCTTGCCGCAGCCCTGCCCTCCCTTGCCTTTGAACCCCTGCCGCCGGAAACCATGGACGACACGCGCGTCTTCAAGGTGGAAGTGCTGCAAGTGACGGACATTGAACCCTATCGCGATGCGCTGAACGGCTTTCTCAAGTCGTTGCAAGGCAGCGGACTGATCGACGGCAAGAATCTTATCGTGCACAAGACTGCGATTGATTTTGACGTGGAGAATGGCGGCTTCTGGAGCAAGCTGGGCGTGCTGATGCGCATCCGCCATGAAGCCGCCCGCATTGTTGAAGCCAGGCCTGACCTGGTGTTGACCATCGGCACCCCGGCCACCAGGTATGCGCGCGGCATGCTGACCGATGCCCGTATTCCACTGGTGTTCACGGCGGTGGCCAATCCGGAGGATGCCGGCTGCGTGTCGCTGGTGGATGCCGGCGAAGGCGCCACCGGTTCCACCCTGTACACCGACATGACCGACTCGTTGCAATTGGTCAAGGATGTGTTCCCCAATGTGCGCCGCATCGGCATGGTGCACAGCGATGACGAAAACGGCGTTGCCAACGTGGCCGCCGCCACCACCAAGGGAAAACCGCTGGGGCTGGAGGTGAACGCGCGGCTGGTCAACAAGAACGAACACATCGCGCCCAAGCTCAAGGAGTTGCATGCCGGCGGCGCCGACATGTTTGCCGTGCCGCTGGATACCTATTACGGTCTGCAGCGCTACGAAGCGGCGATGGATCTGGGCGATTTCGGCATTGAAAACAAGGTGCCGGTGGTGACCCTGGCCATGGTGCGGGTGCCTGGCGCGGCGCTGTACATCGGCGCGGATTTCAAACAGGTGGGCCAGCTGGCCGGGCAGCAGGCGGTGAAAATCCTCAAGCGCCGCACCAAGCCGGATGTGCTGCCTATCCTGCGCCAGGAAAGCCCTACCGTGCTGGTCGATCCGGCCCGGCTGGCGGCGCTGAAAGTCAGCCTGCCGCCGCCGCTGGCGGCCCGAAAAATCGAAACCGCCAACGGCTACTGGCAAATTGACTTAATCAAATAAAGTTGTTGCGCCAGCCCGGCGCGCGAGCACAGCCCGCACCAAAACTGAGCATTTCCACTGGCACGCTTCTTGATAGAAGAATAAACGTGCTCAACAGGGAATGTTCGATATGTCCAAATTCTTCAATGAAATGACTGCTGACGGCCTGGCGCACACAGCCAGTACCGAGATCCGTGAACACTACCGCGAGTTCTGCGGCTGGCTGCAGCGCCAGTCGGCGGAGACCATGGAACGCAAGCGCGCCGAGGCCGACCTGGCGTTTCGCCGGGTGGGCATCACCTTTGCCGTGTATGGCGACGACGCCGGCACCGAGCGGTTGATCCCTTTCGATACCATCCCGCGCATTATCCCGGCGGCCGAATGGAAGCAGCTGCAAACCGGGCTGGTCCAGCGCGTCAAGGCGCTGAACATGTTCGTCCATGATATTTACCACGACCAGAACATCATCAAGGCCGGCATTATTCCGCCTGAGCAAATCTACAAAAACGCCCAGTACCGGCCCGAGATGCAAGGTATTAACGTCGCTTCCGACATCTACGCCCATATCGCCGGGGTCGACATTGTGCGTGCCGGCCAGGGCGAGTTCTATGTGCTGGAAGATAATCTGCGGGTGCCGTCCGGCGTTTCCTATATGCTGGAAGACCGCAAAATGATGATGCGGCTGTTTCCTGAACTGTTCGCCCGCAACAAGATCGCCCCGGTCGACCATTATCCTGACATGTTGCTGGATAATCTGCGCTCGGTGGCGCCGATGGGCATCAACGACCCCACGGTGGTGGTCATGACCCCGGGCATGTACAACTCGGCCTATTTCGAGCATGCCTTCCTGGCCCAGCAGATGGGCGTGGAGCTGGTCGAGGGCAAGGACTTGTTCGTCAGCGATAACACGGTATTCATGCGCACCACGCGCGGTCCCAAGCGGGTGGACGTGATTTACCGCCGGCTGGACGACGACTTTCTCGACCCGCTGGCGTTCCGGCCGGATTCCTCGCTGGGCGTGCCGGGCCTGCTGTCGGTCTACCGGGCCGGCCGCGTCACGCTGGCCAACGCCATCGGCACCGGCGTGGCCGACGACAAATCGATTTATCCCTACGTGCCGGACATGATCAAGTTTTATTTGTCGGAACAGCCGGTGCTGAACAATGTGCCGACCTACCAGTGCCGTAAAAAAGAAGACCTGGCCTACACCCTGGCCAACCTGCCCGATCTGGTGGTCAAGGAAGTCCACGGCGCCGGCGGTTACGGCATGCTGGTCGGCCCGGCCTCGACCAAGGCGCAGATCGAAGATTTCCGCCAGCGTTTGATCGCCAGGCCGGACGGCTACATCGCCCAGCCGACGCTGGCTCTGTCCGCCTGCCCGACCTACGTGGAAAGCGGCGTGGCGCCGCGCCACATCGATTTGCGGCCGTTCGTGCTGTCCGGCAAGACCATTTCCATGGTGCCGGGCGGGCTGACCCGGGTGGCGCTGCAGGAAGGCTCGCTGGTGGTGAATTCGTCGCAAGGCGGCGGCACCAAGGATACCTGGATACTGGAGAGATAAATCATGCTGAGCCGCACCGCTGACCATTTGTTCTGGATGGCGCGCTACACCGAGCGCGCCGAAAACACCGCCCGCATGCTGGACGTCAACGTGCAGACCTCCATGCTGCCGCAATCCGATGAGGAAAACGCTCAGGGCTGGCGTGCCCTGCTGGGCATCTCCGAGCTGCAATATGCCTTCGATCAGAAATATCAATCGCTGGAGGGCCGCGAAGTCATCGACTTCATGGTGCGCGATCCCGGCAATCCTTCATCGATCGTGGCTTGTCTGACGGCTGCGCGCGAAAACGCCCGCGCCGTGCGCGGCACCCTGACCACGGAAGTGTGGGAAATCCAGAACCAGACCTGGCTCGACATGCAGCGACGCCTGCAGAGCGATTTGCTGGAAACCGACCCCAGCAAGTTCTTTGAGTGGGTCAAGTACCGTTCCCACCTGTCGCGCGGGGTGACGCTGGGCACCATGTTGCGCGACGAGGCCGTGCATTTCATCCGTCTTGGCACCTTCCTGGAGCGGGCCGACAACACGGCCCGGATTTTGGACGTGAAATACCACAGCGGCGCCCCGGAAAGCGGCGAAAGCATGAGCCAGCGCGACTTTTACTACTGGGGCGCGATGCTGCGTTCGGTGTCGGGCTTTGAGATTTACCGCAAGGTCTATCGCGATGTCATCACCCCGGCGCGCATCGCCGAGCTGCTGATGCTGCGTGCCGACATGCCGCGCTCGCTGCTGGCGTGTATGGACGAGGTGGTGTCCAACCTGCACGAGGTGCGCAATGACGTGTCGGCCGATACCGAGCGCTTTGCCGGCCGCCTGCGCGCCGAGCTGCAGTTCGGCAAGATTGAAGACATCCTGGCGGACGGCCTGCACGATACGCTGACCCGCTTCCTGGCCGATATCTATGAACTGGGCAACCGCGTCAGCCGCGATTTCCTGGTGCCGCTGGCGGCTTGAGCGAAAGGTTATCCCATGCAATTGAACATCCGGCACGAAACACGCTACACCTACAGCCTGCCGCTGGCGTACACCATCCAGCAGCTGCATCTGACGCCGCGCGTGGAGCCGCAGCAGCACGTGCTGTCCTGGCAGTTGTCCACGCCCGGCCACGTGCACGCTTACACCGACGCCTACGGCAACCGGTCGCACATGATGACCATGGATGTGCCGCATCAGGCCCTGTCCATCGTCGCCAGCGGCGTGATCGAGACCACGGCGCCGGAGCGCGGACGCGTGCCGAATGGCGACACGCTGTCGCCGCTGATCTTTACCGTGCCGACCCGCCTGACCGCCGCCACGCCCGGCATCCTTGAGCTGGCCGCCTCCTGCCTGCCGGACGGCAAGGCCGCCACGCGTGACCTGATGTGCCTGGCCGAGCACATCTTTGGTGCGGTCCGGTATCAAAGCGGTGCGACCGCCGTCGACACCACCGCCAGCGACGCGCTGGCGCTGGGCCAAGGCGTTTGCCAGGACCACGCGCATCTGTTCCTGGCCTGCTGCCATGCGCATGGCATCCCGGCGCGCTATGTCTCCGGCTATATCGACCCGGAAAACAGCGACCATGCCGCCAGCCACGCCTGGGTGGACGCCTGGGCGGACGACAAGGATTACAGCGGCTGGGTCAGCATCGACGTGACCCATGCGCGCCTGATGACGGATGCCTATTGCCGTCTGGCCATCGGCCGCGACTACGACGGCGCGGCGCCGGTGCGCGGCGTGCGGCGCGGCGGCGGCACGGAGTCGCTGAGCGTCGACGTGCAGATCATGCCGCAGTAAAATGGGCTACTTCAAATTTATTTTAGGCAACGATGACTTATTGTGTGGGCATGCGCCTGAATGCCGGGCTGGTGTTTTTATCTGATTCGCGTACCAATGCCGGCGTGGATCAGGTCGGTACGTTCCGCAAGCTGAGCGTATTTGACATTCCCGGCGACCGCATGATGGTGATGATGACCGCCGGCAACCTGTCAATTTCGCAGTCGATCCGTCAGCTGGTGTCCGAACTCAAGACTGAGGATGGCCACAGCATCTGGACCGCGCCCAATATGTACGAGGCGGCACGCATCCTCGGCGAGGCCGTGCGGCAGGTGCATGCGCGCGATGCGCAATCGCTGGCCTCGTTTGGCATCGAATTCAACGTCAGCATTATTTTCGGCGGCCAGATCAAGGGCGAGCGCTGCCGCCTGTTCCAGATCTATTCGGCCGGCAACTTTATTGAAGCGCACGACGAGAACACCTATTTCCAGATCGGCGAGGCCAAGTATGGCAAGCCCATCATCGACCGCGTGGTCACTCCGGCCACCTCGCTGGATGATGCGGCCAAGTGCGCGCTGATTTCCATGGATTCCACCCTGCGCTCCAACGTTTCGGTCGGCCTGCCGCTGGATCTGCTGGTGTACGAAACGGACCAGCTGGCCGTCACCCATTTTGTAACAATTGATGAGCGCAACGAGTACTTCCAGATGATACGCAACACCTGGGGGCAGCAACTTAAGCGCGTATTTGAAGGGCTGGACGCGCCGGCCTGGAACGCAGCGCCTGAAACAACCGGTAATGTGTTGCATTCCACCAACACCGGCAACATGCCAGTGCGGGTGGCGCCGCCGTCCGGCGTTGCAGTTCCTGCGGTGTCGCGCTCGCCGTTGCAAACCCTGTCGCAACAATTTCACGATGGACAACAGTAATAAGCCGGACGCGGTGCCAGCGTATGATAGGATAAAAGCAACCTGTCCTGGAGCCCCGAATGACTGAAGCGAGCCCGCCACAAGCCGAAGAGAGTATTTTTTCGGTCGATACTTTGTTGAAGTACATGGGCAACGATGACCAGGCGCTGGCTGTCGTCGGCAAAATCGTGCGCGATGCCTGCGCCCCGGGTATGGCGCCGCTTGAACAGGCCGGCGCAGCGCTGCGCGAACATCGTCTGCATGACGCCGGCAAGATTTTTCACAGCCTGCGCGGTTCGATCGGCACGTTGGGCGCCAAACGCCTGGTGAGCTCCTCTCTCCAGCTGGAAAAAGCCATTGCCGCGCAAAGCCTGGAGACTATTCCGGCCTTATTTGCCGCGCTGGAATCCGAATATCAACTGGTCTTGCGCGAAGCCGATGCCTGGCTGCGGCGCAACGCTCCCCAAGGCGTTTGAGCCGCCTGCCATCATTCACGATTTATGAAGCCGCGTTTTTGCTGCATTGCACAGCAGGCCTGCGCCTGTCTGTGACTTTGTTGCCATTAACGAATGGTTACAATTGTTACCCCCATGAGCGCTTCCTGAACGGGCGGCACAAATTCTTCATGTTAATATCGCCAGCACTTGGAAATTGAATCAAAAAACAAGAATTTGCTTCAATCCCCATTGCGTATTCGACAATTTGCCCCAGTGCAAGTATAATGGTGCAACGCATCGAGCTAAGCACTTTGCTTTAATCAAGGGTACTTAATTTATGGAATTATTCAACAAGTCTGGCGTATTGATATCTTCGGTGCTGGTGCTGGTGGGCGCCCTGATAGCGTGCCAGGCCCAGGAAGATGCCATTCCCTCCCCGACTGTGATTGAAGCAGCAGCCATGCAAATCGGCCCGAGCGGCCAACCTGCCGCCGAACGCCGCCTGCAAGAGTGGGCCGAGCAAGGTTCCCCGGTAGCGCAACGTGAATTAGCCCTGCGTTACCTGTCCAATCCGGCCAAACGCCGCGAAGCCATGGAATTGTTCGAACGTGCCGCCAGCGCCGGCGATGTCCAGGCTGCCGTCGGCCTGGTCGGCATGGCCCACGACAGCCAGGTCAGCACGGCCACCGGCAGCGGCGGCGCGGCGCGCAGCGCCGGCCGCGTGATCAAGGAAGCCGCGACCGCCAACTATATCGCGCATTGAGTTGAGACTGCGTTAAGCAACGAAGCCGCCCCCACCCTCCGGTGCCGCGGCTTTTTTCTTGTGGAGTGAGGCATGGATCGACTGCGAGCGCTGGAAGTGTTTGTCGAAGTCGTCAAGCGCGACGGTTTCGCCCGCGCCGCCGAGGCGCTCGACACTTCGCCGGCCAATGTAACGCGTTACATCAGCGACCTGGAGGCGCATCTGCAAACGCGCTTGCTGAACCGCAGCTCGCGCAAGATGTCGCTCACTTCCAGCGGCGAGGCGCTGTTTGAGCGCGCCAAATCGATCCTGGACGATGTGGCCGAAGCCGAGGCCATCGTTTCCTCGGCCGCCTTGCAGCCGCATGGCGTGCTCCGCATCAATGCGCCGCTCAGCTTCGGGGTGCTGCACCTGGCGCCGCTATGGGCCAAGTTCATGCGCTTGTATCCGGAAGTGCAACTGGATGTGGCGCTGATCGACCGCGTAGTCGATATCGTCGAGGAAGGCTACGATATGGCGGTGCGCATTTCGCGCGCCGGTTCGGCCTCCAACGTGGCGCGCAAGCTGGCCACATCGCGCAATGTGCTGTGCGCCGCGCCGGATTATATCCAGCAGCACGGCATGCCGCTCTCGCCGGCCGATCTGCTGCGGCACGCCTGCATCGGCTACAGCTACGCCGCCACCGCCGACGAATGGCATATGCTGGACGGCAGCGGACAGCCGCACGCCGTCAAGGTGCGCTGTGTGATGCATACCAATAACGGCGATACCGCCCGCGCCGCCGCACTGGGCGGTCTCGGCATCATCTGGCAGCCGACCTTCCTGGTGGGCGGCGATTTGCGCGCCGGCCGGCTGCAGCGCGTGATGCCCGAATACCACATGCCGGATATGGACGTGCTGGCGGTCTATCCAAGCCGGCGCCATCTCAGCGCCAAGGTGCGGGTGATGATCGATTTCCTGGTGCAGGAGCTGGCCGGCACGCCGTGGGACCGGCAGGAGTAAAAGTTCCCCTTTTTCGATTGAGGCAGATCATCCGAACCGGCTGCGCCAGCGCAGATACTCCTATCTTTCGGAGGACAGGTCATGATCGAAAGCGTGCAGCAGGCAGTATCGCAGGACCAGTTCCGTGACCAGTTGGTGGCCTACACGCAGCAGCATCGCGCTGGCCACTGGAGCGGCAGCTTTGCCCAGTTCATGGACCAGGTGTTGCCGGCCGCGCCGGCGCAGTTGGCGCGCAGCTCGCATCAATACATCTGGGATATGCTGCGCTGGAGCGGCAAGGACGGCGGCGATGGCAAGCTGCGCTGCAGCCTGTTCGCCGACGAGCTGTTCGGCATCGACGACGCCCTCGCCCGTGTGGCCGACTATTTCAAGGCGGCCGCCGCCGGTTCCGAAGTCGGACGGCGCCTGCTGTTGCTGCTGGGGCCGCCATCGGGCGGCAAGTCGACGCTGGTGATACGCCTGAAGCGCGGGCTGGAGGAATACAGCCACACCGAGGCCGGCGCCCTGTACGGCATTGCCGGCTGCCCGGTGCGCGAGTCGCCGCTGCATCTGGTGCCGCACACGCTGCGTGCCAGTTTCCGCGAAAGCTATGGTGTGGATGCGTCCGGGGAACTGTGCCCGTATTGCCGCACGCGCCTTGAGCACGAGCTGGGCGGCGATTTTCTGCGCATGCCGGTCGAGCGCATCTTTATCTCCGAGGCCGGGCGCAGCGCCATCGGCACCTACGCGCCGCACGATCCGAATACCGCCGATATTGCCGATCTGGTGGGTTCGGTGGATCTGTCGCGCGTGGCGGAGTTCGGCGATGAGGGCGACCCGCGCGCCTGGTCATGGTCCGGCACGGTGTATGCGGCCAGCCGCGGCGTGCTGGAGATGATCGAAATCCTCAAAGTCAAGCGCGAATTCCTCTACCTGCTGCTGACGCTGACGCAGGAGAAAAACGTCAAGGTGGCGCGCTTTCCGCTGATTTATCTCGACGAAACCATCCTGGCGCATACCAATCTGGCCGAGTTCCGCAAGTTTCTGCAGGAGAGCGAAAACGAAGGCCTGCTGGACCGCATGGTCATCGTGCAAGTCCCTTACACCCTCAACTACCGCGAGGAAGCACGGATTTATCGCAAGCTGATCCTGTCGGCGCCGGCGTTTCGCAATGTGCATCTCGATCCGCATGTGCTGCATGCGGCGGCGGTGTTTGCCGTGCTGAGCCGCCTGCACGAGGGCGAGGAGCGCGACGGCGACCTTGCCAAACGGGTGCGCATCCACGGCGGCGAGGACGTGGATGGTGTACACCACAGCGAGGCGCTGCGCGTGCGTAACAAGGAAAAGGCGCCGGATGAGGGCTTGTCCGGCGTGTCGCCGCGGTTCGTGATCAATGGACTGTCGCATGCCATCATTCAATCCTCATGCAACAGCATCAGCACCATGGACTTGTTGCTGGCGCTGAAAGATGCGATTGAAAGCGACGCCCGCCTCGATTCCTCGCGCAAGCGGCGCTGGGTCGATTATCTGGTGCTGACGCGTAAGGAGTTTTACAACCGCTGGGTGAAGGAAGATGTGCACAAGGCCTTGTTTGTGTCGTTCGAGCAGGAAGTGTCGGATCTGCTGGAGAAATACCTGGACGAGGTGGAAGCCATGCTGGACAACCGGCAGGTAAAAGACCCCATCACCAACGAGCAGCGCCGCCCGGACGAACGCTTCCTGCGCGCGGTGGAAGAGAAAATCCATATTTCCGACTCTGGCAAGCAGTCGTTCCGGCAGGAGGTGGTACGCAAGGCCATGAGCGCCTACAAGCGCGGCGAGCGCTTCGGACTGGGCAGCCACGCCCAGCTGCGCGACGCCCTGCAGCAGTATCTGTTTGAACAGCGGCGCGATGTGCTGCGGCTGGTCAGTTCCTCCAAGCGGCCGGACGACGAGGTGCGCGCCAAGATATCGGCGGTTGAGCAGCGCCTGGTGGACGAATACGGCTACGACAGCCACTGTGCGCGAGAGGCGCTGAATTACGTCACCACCTTGCTGGCACAGGAATGATATGCGCAACGATTGGTACGACCTGTTCTCCCGCGGCGCCCGCGACTGGCTGCGCCACAACGACAAGGTACGCGAGGCGGTGCGCCAGCACTTGCCCGAGGCCCTGTCGGCGCCCGACCTGATAACAGGGCCGGGGCAGCGTGGCGTGCAGGTCCCGCTCAGGCTGCTGGAACACGCGCGCTTCCGCCTCTCCGGCGAGCACAGCACGACAGGCGCGGGCCAGGGGCCGGGGCAGCCGGGCGACATCCTGCGCTCGCCCTACTTCGACGATGACGATAACGGCGCCGGCAGCGAAGGTGGCGCGGTCACCCTGCTGATGGAGTTTTCCATCAACGAAATCATCGACTGGCTGTGGGAAGAATTCCAGTTGCCGCAATTGGCGCCGCGCGGCAACGCCGCGCTCGATGAACAAGCGCTGGCGCGCGCCGGCTGGGACAAACGTGGCGTGCGCTCCCGGCTGGACCGCCGGCGTACGGTGAAGGAAGCGGTCAAGCGTCGCGCCGTGCAAGCTGAACCTGCGCCCTTCACCAACGACGACTTGCGTTTCCGCCAGTTGGTGGCGCAGCCGAGGCCCAGCAGCAGCGCCGTGTTGTTTTTCATGCTGGACGTGTCCAGCAGCATGACGCTGGCTGAGCGGCGCCTTGCCAAGACCTTCTTTTTTCTTGCCTTGCAAGGCTTGCGGCGCAAATACCACCACATCGAAACCCGCTTCCTGGCGCATGCGGCGCGCGCCTGGGAGTTCAACGAAAGCGACTTTTTTGAAGCCAGCGGACTGGGCGGCACCATGGCGTCGACCGGGTTCCGGCTGGTGCAGGAGCTAGTGCAGCAACGCTACGATCCGGCCTTGTGGAACAGCTATCTGTTCTACGCATCGGACGGCGACAATTTTTCGGAGGACCGTGCGGCTGCCAGCCTGGCGCTGGGTGGGTTGGGCAAACAGATGAACTACCTCGCCTACGTGGAAACCCTGCCCGGTATGCCGCGCATGCAGGACAGCGAAATGCACCAGCTGTGGACCGAGCGCGAGCGGCAAGGTTTGCCCATGTCCAGCGCCGTGCTGTCCGACGGCGACGACGTGTTCACGGCGCTGCGGCAATTTCTCATCCGTCAGGTCCCGCCATGAGCCCGGATGACTACAGCGCCCGACTGCAACAGCTGGCCCACGGACTGGGTTTGGACTACTACCCGGTCGATTTTGAACTGGTGCCACAGAATTTCATGCTGGAGATCGCCGTCTACGGGGTGCCGGTGCGCATGAACCACTGGTCGTTCGGTTTGCGTTACATCCACCAGCTGCTGCATCAGCACATGGGGCACTCGCGCATCTTCGAGGTGATGTTTCCCGGCGATCCATGCCGGGCGTATATGATGGACAGCAATTCGCTGGCCGAAAACACGCTGGTGACGGCGCACGTGATCGGCCACGCCGACTTCGTCAAGCGCAACGCCCTGTTTGCGCGCTTCATGCGCATGGCCGGCGGCCGCATCCTGGAACAGAGCGCCGCCCGCGCCCACGCGCTGGAAGATGCCGTGCTGCGTCATGGTCAGCGCGCCGTTGAAAGCGTGCTGGACGCGGCGCTGGCGCTGGAACCGCATATCGATATCCACCAGCCGCTGTACCGCCAGGCTTATCCCGAATCCGGCGCTGCGTCCGAACCGCCCGAACCGCGCCCGTTCCGCAAGCGCTATCAGCAGTTGCCAGGAGAAACCTCGCCGCAGCCCCTTGCGCCGCCCAGGCGGCAGCTGCCGCCGCGCCCTGAGCCGGACTTGCTGTGGTTTATCGCGCGCTATGCGCCGGATTTGAAGGACTGGGAACGCGACATCTTTCTGGCCGTGCGCGAAGAAGCGTTTTATTTCTATCCGGTGCACGCCTGCCAGATCATGAACGAAGGCTGGGCCTCTTACTGGCACGCCCGTTTGCTGCGCGAGGCGGATTTCCTGCCCCAGGAGCTGTACCTGCAAGCGCTGCGTGCCCACTCCGACGTGGTGCGTCCCTACGGCAACGAGCAGCAAGTGGTGCTCAACATCAACCCTTACCACCTCGGTTTTGCCATCTGGGAGGACATCATTGAACGCGAAGGACTCGACAGCGCGCGCCGCATCTGCGCCGAGGAAGACGATTTCGGCTTCATCCGCAACTATCTGAGCGCCGGACTGGCGGAAAAACTGGATCTGTTCAGCTACCAGGCCCGCGCCGACGGCGATACCCGTGTGGTCAGCCGCGACCTGCACCATGTGCGCGAAGCGATTCTCGGCCCCAGGTACAACTACGGCGCGCCTTGCATCGCGGTGGAGCGCATGAATGACGATTTCAGCCTGGTGTTACGCCACGATCACAGCCGCGACGGCCGCGGCCTCGATCTGGCGCAGGCGGAACAAGTGATGCAGTACGTGGCACGCGTCTGGCGGCGGCCGGTGACGCTGCACACGGCCGACTTTCGCGGCGTGGCACGCACCATGCACGTCACGCAGCAAGATGTTGTTCATACCAGCGTAAGGCCTGCCTGAGGCCGCGCCGCAGATCGTGGGTGGGCGCGTAACCCAGCAGTTTGACGGCCTTGGAAATATCGGCCTGCGAGTGGCGCACGTCGCCGGCGCGGAACGGCCCGTAGGTTGGCTGGAAGTCGTGCAGGTGCGGATGCTGTTCGACCAGCAATTCGTGCAGCAGCAGGTACAGTTCATTGAGGCTGGTGCGGGCGCTCAGCGCCACGTTGTAGACTTGATTGACGGCCGCACGCTTGTCGGTCAGGGCGGCCAGCAAGTTGGCCTGCACCACGTTGGCCACGTAGCAGAAATCGCGGCTGCTTTCGCCGTCGCCGTTGATCACCAGTTGGCGCTGGCCGATCATGGCGGCGATCCACAGCGGGATGACCGCCGCATACGCGCCCGCCGGGTCCTGGCGCGGGCCAAAGACGTTGAAATAACGCAGTCCGATGGTTTCCAGACCGTAGCAGCGCGCGTAGACGCCGGCGTACAGCTCGTTCACATGCTTGGTCAGCGCGTATGGCGACAACGCCTGGCCGATGTGTTGTTCCTGCTTGGGCAAGCCCGGATGGTCACCGTAACTGGCGCTGGACGCCGCGTACACCACGCGCCGCGCGCCGGCCAGCCGTGCCGCGTCCAGCAGGTTGAGCTGGCCGCCGACATTGATGTCGTTGCACAGCAGGGGCTCGGCCATCGACCGGCTGACCGAACCGAGCGCTGCCTGGTGCAGCACATAGTCGGCCCGGTCGCAGGCTGCACGGCATACCGACAGGTCACGGATGTCGCCCTCGATCAGCTCGAAGCTGCGCCAGGCATCGGCGCCCACCAGTTCGCGTACCTGATCGAGATTGCGCCGGTAACCGGTGAGGAAGTTGTCGACGCCGACCACGCGCTGTCCCAGTTCCAGCAGCGCCTGCAACAAGTTGGAGCCGATGAAGCCGGCCACGCCGGTGATCACCCACCGGTATTGCTCATATTCCAGCTGCTCGCGCACCAGCTGATAGGCGCTGGTGGCCGGGGTGCCGTTTTCGTAATCGCTCATCACAGCCTCCACACGCTGAGGCCGCTACCGCGCAGCGCACCGGGATCGAATTGGGATTTCAGATCGATAAAGCAGCCGCTGGGTGCGATCTTGTCCAGCATTTGCCGCAGCGGGCGAGCTGCCAGCTCGCGATGCGCCACGGCGCTGATCAGGGCTTCGGCACAGGGTAAGTCTTCCCAGGACTGCAGCCGCACGCCGTATTCGTGCAGTGCTTCGGCAGCATCGGCCACCGGATCGTGGACGTGGACTTGCAGGCCATACGATTCCAGCTCGCGGATCAGGTCAGCCACCTTGGAATTGCGCAGGTCCGGACAGTTTTCCTTGAAAGTCAGGCCAAGGACGTTGACGCGGCAGCCCTTGAGCTTGAAGCCGGCGCGCACCATCTCCTTGACGGTTTTTTCCGCCACGAACTTGGCCATGCTGTCGTTGATGCGGCGCCCGGCCAGGATCACGTCCGGGTGGTAGCCCAGCATCACCGCCTTGTGCGTCAGATAGTAGGGATCGACACCAATGCAATGCCCACCCACTAGGCCCGGCCGGAACGGCAGGAAGTTCCACTTGGTGCCGGCCGCTTGCAGCACTTCCAGCGTGTCGATGTCCATGCGGTCGAAAATGATGGCCAGTTCGTTCATCAGGGCGATGTTCAGGTCACGCTGGGTGTTTTCGATCACCTTGGCGGCCTCCGCCACCTTGATGCTGGAGGCGCGGTGCACGCCGGCCTCCACCACGCCCTCGTACAGCGTGGCCACCCGTTCCAGCGTCACGGCGTCGTCGCCCGAAACCACTTTGCGGATGGTTGCCAGCCGGTGCTCGGTGTCGCCGGGATTGATGCGCTCTGGCGAAAAGCCGATGTGGAAGTCACGCTGCCATTGCAATCCCGAGCATTGTTCCAGGATCGGGATGCAAATTTCCTCGGTGGCGCCGGGATAGACGGTGGACTCGTAAATCACCACCACGCCCGCCTTCATGTGCCGTCCAACCGACTGGCTGGCGCCAACCAGCGCCGCAAAGTCCGGATTGTGCGCCTCGTCCACCGGCGTCGGCACCGCCACCACGATGTAGTCGGCTTCTGCCAGCGCGGCCGGATCGCAGCCCATCTCCAGCCAGCGCGCTGCGGCAAATTGCGCCGCGCTGACCTCACCGCTGGGATCGATGCCGAGGCGGTAACTGGCCACCTTGCGCGCCGACAGGTCGACACCAATGGTCCGCCGCTGCGCGCCAAACGCCACCGCCAGCGACAAACCCACGTACCCAAGTCCAACCACGGCGACAACTTCCATATGAGCACCTTTTGAGAGAGTGTTGAATACCCGCGTCAGCCGATTCTACGAGCGGCTTTTACTCTGCCGTTTGCGGTCGATCAACGAGTGCCGCGCCGATCGTTCCTACTCTAGGGCTTTTGAGGAGATCGCCATGGCATTGCTGCGCCTGTTGTTGCTGCTGCTGTTGGCCGGCTGCGGCCGCCTTCACAGCGAGGCTGATTTGATGGTCGAGGCCCGCAAATACGCGGCGCGCGGCGAGTCCAAGTCGGCCATCATCCAGTTAAAAAACGTCTTGCAGCAATCGCCGTCGCATGGCCAGGCACGGCTGATGCTTGGGCAGCTCTATCTTGATACCGGCGATGTGCAATCGGCCGAAAAGGAGTTTCGCCGCGCGCTGGAGTTGAAGATCAATCCCGGCGATGTGCTGCCGCTGCTGGGCAAGGCGCTGTTGTTGCAAGGTCAGTATCAGCGCTTGCTGGACGAGGTGCCGGCGGACCAGCAGCAACCGGCGCTGCTGGCCTTGCGCGGCCACGCCCTGCTGGGGCTGAATCGACTGGCCGAGGGCCGCGCGACATTCGCCGCGATCACGCTGCGCCATCCAGGCAATCCGCCGGCGCTGCTCGGGCAGGCCCGGCTGGCCCTGCTGGAACAGCGGCAGGACGAAGCGCTGGCACTGGTGCGACAGGCGCTGGCGCAGCAGGCAGACGACGTCGATGCTCTGCGCTCACTGGGGGACGTGCTGCGACTGCTGGGTCAGAATGCCGAGGCGCAGGCCGCATACGAGAAAATCCTGCAGTTGCGGCCGGCGCAAGTCCAGGCCCATGTCGATCTGGCCAATCTGCATATCCAGTCCGGCAAGCTGGCGGAAGCGCGCAAGGAACTCAGCCTCGCGCGCCAGGCCGCGCCCAACAGCCTGCTGCTGATTTACACGCAAGCGCTGCTGGAATTCAAGGAAAACAAGATGACTGCGGCGCAAGACCATCTGGCCATGGTGTTGCGCGTGGCGCCGGAGCATCTACCCAGCAATCTGCTGATGGGCGCGGTACTGCGCAGCAAGGGCACTTATACGCAGGCTGAGCAGCACCTGCGCAAGTTTCTGGAAGCGAATCCCGGTCATCCGTATGCCAGCAAACTGCTGGCGTCCACCTTGCTGAACACGGGAGCGCCGGAACAGGCGCTGGACATCATCGAACCACTGCTGGCCAGCCAGCAGCAGGACGTGGAAATGATGTCGCTGGCGGGCGAGCTTTACCTGCGGCTGCGCCAGTATGCCAAGTCCAGCGACTATTTCGAGCGTGCCAGCAAGCTTTCGCCGCAGGCGCCGATGCTGCGCGCCGCACTGGCCATGAGCCATCTCGGCATGGGCGACAACGACCGTGCGGTATCTGAACTTGAACAGGCGGCCAGTCTGGATGCCAAGTCGTCACGCGTCGCTACCTTGCTGGTGTTGAGCCATCTGCGCAACAGGCAATACGACAAGGCACTGGCAGCCGCACAACGCATGGAAGCGCAGTATCCGGACAACCCCATGGTGCACAACCTCAAGGGCGGCGTGCAGATGGTGCAACACAACCTGGCGGGCGCGCGCGCGAGTTTTGAACGCGCACTCCAGCTCGATCCCCTTTTCCTTCCCGCACTCGACAACCTGACCATCATGGATACCAAAGACAAGAAACCCGAGCAGGCGCGCAAACGTCTCGAAGCCGCCCTCGCCAAGGATAAAAACAATATCGATATCATGACCGCACTTGCCAACCTGACGCTGGCGCAGGGGCAGCTTGCGGTCGCGCGCGGCTGGTTCGAACGGGCTGCGCTGGCCAAACCGGACCTGCTGGAGCCGTCGTTGCGGCTGGCTCATTTCTACGCCCGCTACAACGAAACCCAGAAAGCCCTGACCCTGGGCCAGAAACTGCTGGCGTCCAATTCATCCAACAGCCAGCTGGTGGCGCTGGTGGCGTCGCTGCAGGCCCGCAGCGGGCAGACCGACACCGCGCTGGACAGCTGGAACAAGCTGGCGACCTTGCAGCCAGAGTCGCCAGACGTGCAGTTGCGCCTGGCCGCAGCGCGGGCCGCCGTCAACGACAGTGATGGCGCCGCGCAAGCACTCAACAAAGCCGTTGGCCTGTATCAGAAGGCATTCGAAGCGCGGCCGGCACCGCAAACCGTGCAAGCGCTGTACAGCGCGCTGATTCAGGCCGGCAAGACCGCTGACGCCCGATCGCGCATGCAGAAATGGTTGGGTGAACATATCAACGACCATGCCTCGCGCCTGTTTTACGCCAGCAGCCTGCTGACCTTGAAGGAGTACGCGGCCAGCATCGCCCAGTTTGAGGAGGTGCTGCGGCAGGTACCGGGCCAGTTTATCGCCCTCAACAATCTGGCCTGGCTGTATCAGCAACAGCACGATCCGCGCGCCTTGTCCTACGCCGAACAGGCTTACAAGCAGGCGCCGGATAATGCGGCCGTGGGTGATACGCTGGGTTGGCTGCTGCTGGAACAAGGCAAGCTCGACCGTGCCCTGCCGCTACTGAAGCAGGCGCTGACGCTGGCGCCGGCCAGCACGGAAATCCGCTATCACTATGGCGTCGCCCTGGTCCGGTCCGGTGACCAGCGCGCCGCCCGCGAGCAGCTCGAACCGTTGCTGGCCTTGAAGCACTTCGAGCGCCACGATGCGGTCAAGCGTCTGCTGGGCCTGTAGCGATGCGGCGTACCGGCACACGCCTTCTCGCGCTGGGTTTCTGGGGCTTGTTCGGTCTGGCCGCGGGGGCGTATCCGATGGCCGGCACCTGCCTGCCGCTGATCCTGATGGCGTGCGCCGGATTGCTGTGGTGGCGACCAAGGTTGTGGCTGCCGCTGCTGTTGGCACTGCTGCCGGTGCTGGATTTGGCGCCGCACACCGGCTGGTTCTTCCTGGAAGAGATCGATGTGCTGCTACTGTTGGCCGCCGGCTTTGCTTACTGGCATATGTCGGCTGCGTCCGAGGCCTTGCCGCGCTGGCCCTGGCTGTTCCAACTCGGCCTGCTGCTGCTCGGCGCTGCGTTGGTTGTCGGCTTGTGGCGTGGTTTGCAACCGTTTCCCGCTATTGATGCCAACACCTTTAACAACTATCTGAGTCCGGCTAACGCACTCCGTGTTGGCAAGGGCTGGATCTGGGGCTTGTTGCTGCTGCCGCCATTGCGTCACGCTGTCGGCGGTGTCCGCGCTGCCCTTCTGCCCGGCATGATGACGGGATTGCTGCTGGTGAGCATTGCGGCGATCGGGGAGCGCTGGCAATTCACCGGGCTGGCGAATTTCTCCAGTGATTACCGCATCAGCGCGCCCTTCTCCGGCATGCATACCGGCGGTGCCGCACTCGATGGTTATCTCGCCCTCAGTCTGCCCCTGCTGGCGGCGTGGCTGCTGGCGCGCCACGCGCCGCTGCGCCAGGCTGCGGCGGTGACCTTGTTGCCGTTGGCGTGGTACACCGCCCTGGCCACCTTCTCACGCGGCCTTTACCTTGCCTTGGCGGCCGCCCTGGCAATCATGATCGCGTTCGCTGTGCAACGACATGCCGCCACGGGGAGACTACGGCGCGCCGTGGTCTCCGCGCTGACGGGCGTTGTCCCGCTGGCGTTGCTGATCTGGCTGCTGGACTCCGCTTTTCGCGCTGGCGGCTATCGGGTCTACATCCTTTTGCTGTGCCTGCTCATGGCGGCAGCGTTGGTGATCCGGCGCAAGCTCGCGCTGATACTGGCGGGACTGGTCCTGCTCGGCGCAACCGTGCCGATTTACCACGGTTACTACCTGAACGTACGCTTTTCCAGCGTCCAGAACGACTGGGTAACGCGCATGCGGCATTGGCAAAACACGATGAGCATGATGCCGCCTGGAGCCGGACTATTCGGCATGGGGCTGGGCAGCTTCCCTGCAGTGTATTACTGGCACAATCCGCAACGCGACCAGCCGCCACGCTATCAGTTCATCGACCAGGATGGCAACCGGCATCTGCGACTGGTGGCAGGCCACTATGGCGCTGGCTACGGCGAACTGCTGCGCATACTGCAAAGCGTTTCTCTGCAGCCGCGACAACAATACTTGCTGGCGCTGGACGTCTGGAACAACGGTCCGCCAGCCTTCCTGCATCTCAACCTGTGCCAGCGGCAATTGCTTTACCCGCAAAACTGCGTCGTCACGCCACTCAGGCAGATACCCACCTATACCACGTGGCAACGCTATTTTTACCCTATCAGCTCCGGACCGCTGGGCAGCGACGGCCTGCCGCTCAAGCTGGAAATGGCGGTCGAGGGCAAGCAGGCCGTGCTGGACATCGACAACATCAGCTTGCGTACCGTACCCGGCGATCATGAATTGCTGCGCAACGGCAGCTTTTCCGCCGCCAATGATTACTGGTTTTTCAGCAGCGACCGCAATCACCTGCCGTGGCATATCAAAAATCTGCTCCTGAACGTTTACTTTGAGATGGGCTGGCTGGGGTTGAGCGCGTATGGATTGCTGCTGTTCAGCACTACCGGTGTACTACTGCGTCGCCGCGACGCCACTAGCCTGGCGGCGCTGGCAGCCTTCCAGATGGTTGGTTTGTTCGACAGCCTGCTCGATGTGCCGCGCATTACCCTGTTATCCATGCTGTTGCTGTGCGCAGCGGCATTGCCAGTGAAGGAAAACCCTCCATGAAACTCCTGTTCAGCCTGTTTATCCTGTTGGGCGGCGCTCACGCCGGGGAGCTGTCGCAAGTGATAGACGATATCAAACCGTCTGTGGTCGGCATCGGCAGCCTCCAGCAGACGCGCGGACCGGCGGTCAGCTTTATCGGCACGGGTTTTGTCATCGATGACGGCCTGACCGTGGTGACGGCCGCCCACGTGGTGAACGACCTCGTCAATAACGGCCAAGGCGCGACGCTGGGCATCCTGGTGCGCGGCGCTGACAATGCACAATTTCGTCCTGCCACCCTGACCTTGCTCGACAAGACGCATGACCTGGCGCGCTTGCGCATCAAGGGAACCGCCCTGCCCGCCTTGAAACTGGGCGACTCCAGCAAAGTGCGCGAAGGCAAGGCGCTGGCATTCACCGGCTTCCCGTTGGGCATGGTGCTGGGATTGCAGCATGTCACACATCGCTGCATCGTATCCGCCATCACGCCGCTGGCAACGCCGGCCATCACCGCACGCCAGCTGGACGCCAAAACCGCACGCCAGCTGCAAAAGCCAGGCTACGCCGTGTTCCAGCTGGATGGCACAGCCTATCCGGGCAGCAGCGGCAGTCCACTTTTTGATCCGGACAACGGCGAAGTGGTCGGCGTGGTCAACATGGTGTTCGTCAAGGGCGTGAAAGAATCCGCCATCAGCGCGCCCAGCGGCATCACCTACGCCATCCCGGCCAATTATCTCAAGTCTTCCCCGTGACCAGGCGGCCGGTGATACCCGGCTCATCCCAGGTGGGGAAAAAATAGGGATAAAACGATCGTTCGCTGCCATGCTGTTCCATCAGGCCGCCAAACTTGCGTATCTGTTCGCCCATGTAATCCAGTTCCAGCCGCAGCAGCACCGCCGGCGCGCCCACGCGCGAACATTCGCGTTCGCCGCCAAAGTCGCGAAAGCCCAGCATGCGCTTGTAAAACATGACATGGCGCGGATTAACCTCGATCACGTAATCGGTGTAGCCGTGGATATTCCGCGCGTAGATGTAGGAAATGTGGATCAGCGCTGCAAACACGCGCTTGGAAACGCCCTTGTCGATGGCCAGCCGCGAAGGTTCGCACAGCCGGCGCTGCTGGGCGCGTAGTTCATCGAGCTTGTCGCGGAAATTTTCATCGGCCGGCAGGCCTATTTCATCGTTATCCAGGCACAGCGACATGGTGCCGACGGTTTCCCCGCCGGTTTCAGCGAACAGCGTGATTTTATTGGGCGAGTGAACCACGCTGGGCTCCACCGCATAGCCCCGCCAGCCATACATTTTTTTCAGCAGCAGGCTGGCTGCTTCGCGGCGGCCTTGCGAATTGGCCATGCGTATGTGGAAGATTTGCTGATCCAAGGGATGATCCAATGCGGCTTCGGCTTTGCCCTCGCCGACCACGAGGTCGCGGAAATCGTTGCTGACCTCAAAAGAAACAATAGCGTCGTCATGGTGCACGGTAGGCTTCCTGTGTCGTGGTTCATAGCCTTCAGACCTGCCGCTCAGATAGAAAGTTCCCGCGAAATTGAAAAATTTTCGTTGCGGCTAGAACCAGCCTTCCGGTATCACCAGGATATCGCCCGGAAGTATAGCAACATTGGCGGAAATATCGCCGTCGCGCAGCAAGTCCTGCAACCGCACCGGTACCTGTTGCCGCTTGCCGTCCACCATGCGGATGATGTTTGCCTTGTTGCCAGCGGCAAAATCGGTAATGCCGCCCACCGCGATCAGGACATCCATTAGCGACATGCCTTGCCGGTATGGCAGCGCCTGCGGCCGCGCGGCCTGGCCGATCACACGGATTTGCTGGTTGTACGGGCCAACAAAGCTGGTGACGATCACGGTCACCATCGGCTGCTGGATGTATTTGCTGAGTGCCTTTTCGATATCGCGCGCCAGCTCGGTGGACGTTTTGCCGGCCGCCTGCAAATCCTCGACCAGCGGGGTGGTGATCTTGCCGTCCGGCCGCACCGGCACGCTGAGCGATACCTCGGGATTGCGCCAGACATTGATGTTGACCGTGTCGCCAGCGCCGATCTGGTAATCGCCCTGCAACGGCATGGCGTCGGGCGCTTCCAGGGAAACCTGGTGGGCGCAGCCGGCCAGCAGCGCCAGAGATAAGCAAAGCAAAGCACGCATGATGAATCCTCCTTGCTGCCATGATTCAGAAATCGCGCCAGCCTCTGCTTGATATGCCTCAACGACTGCCCAGTTGAGAAAAATATAATCGGAATTCCCTGCGGCCCGCGTCTAGGAGAACTGGAACATGGAGGAGTTAATTAGCCAGCTGATATCCAGTCTCAAGGGCATCTGGAAATACCGTTGGTACGCCATTTCCGTTGCCTGGCTGGTGGCGATTGCCGGCTGGGCCAAGGTGACCCTGCTGCCGGACGACTACCAGACCAGCGCCCGCGTGTTTGTCGACACCCAAAGCATTCTGAAGCCCCTGCTGGCCGGCATGACCAGTGTGCCAAACATCGAGCAGCAGGTGGCCATCATGAGCCGCACCTTGCTGAGCCGTCCGAATGTCGAGCGCGTGCTGCGTATGGTGGACATGGACATCAATGCCCGCACCGCACGCGAGCAACAGCAGCAGCTGGAGGAATTGATGAGCAAGATCCGCATCAACAGCGCCGGCAACGATATCTACACCATCACCTACAACAACCGCAACCCGCGCATGGTGCGCGAAGTGGTGCAATCGCTGCTGACGATCTTCGTCGAAAGCAGCTTCAAAGGCAAAAGCGGCGAGACCCGCAAGGCGGTGCAATTCATCGATGACCAGATCAAGGCTTACGAAGACAAGCTCACCGCCGCCGAAAACAGCGTCAAGGAATTCCGCCTGAAAAACAATGGCCTGCTGCCGCGCCAGGGCATCGATTACAGCAGCCAGCTGATGCAATCGTCGGATGCGCTGAATGCCGCCCGGCTGGAACTGGCCGAGGCCGAACAGGCGCGCAAGGCCATCAGCAATCAGATTACAGGAGACGAGCCCATCCTTGGCGCCGATCTGAACCCGGCCAGCATCGACAACCCCGAGCTGGATGGCCGGATTTCCGCGCTGAACAAGAGCCTGGACGCGTTGCGCATGCAATACACCGAGCTGCATCCGGACATCATTGCCGCCAAGCGTCTGGTGGGCCAGCTGGAGGCGCGCAAAATCGAGGAAAGCAAGCTCAAGCAGAGCAGCGATCCCGGCAAGAACTACAGCCCCATGCTGCAGCAGCTGAAGGTGGCGCAGACCGAGGCCGAGGCGCGCGTGGCCGCCATCCAGGCACGGGTGCAGGAATTCACCTTGCGCCATCAGCGCCTGCTGGCACAGGCCAACGCCGTGCCGGAGGTGGAAACCGAACTGGCCCAGCTCAACCGCGACTACCAGATCAACAAGGATAACTACGAAAAACTGATCGGCCGGCGCGAGGCCGCCAAGCTGTCCGGCGACCTCAGCTCCACCACCGACATGATGACCTTCAAGATTATCGATCCGCCCACCGTCCCCTACCTGCCAATCGGCCCCAACCGCGTCCTGCTGTACACCATCACACTTGGCGCGGCACTGCTGATGGGGGTGGCGGCAGCCTTGCTGATCAGCCAGGTGCGCCCGACCTTCCTCAGCCCGGCAGAGTTGCGCGACCGCACCGGCTTCAATGTATTAGGCACGGTGTCCATGAACTGGACCGGCAGCGAGCAAAGCAAGCGCCGTCGCGGCAAGTACTTGTTTGGTGCCGCCCTGTCCAGCCTGTTCCTGGCCTACGGCGCCGTGCTGGCGGCCAATTTCTTGCGTTACTAGGAGGAACGGCATGCGCCAAGTCGACATCAATCTGGCCCGTCTGCATCAACTGGGCATGGTGACGCAGGATGGCGGCCGCACTGCCGTGGCCGAGGATTTTCGCATCATCAAGCGTCCCCTGCTGCGCAATGCGCGCGGCGACCATGATGTGCAACCTGTCCGCCACGGCAACCTGATCGTGGTCACCAGCGCCATGCCGGGCGAAGGCAAGACTTACTGCGCCGTCAACCTGGCCATGAGCATTGCCATGGAGATGGACATTACCGTGCTGCTGGTCGACGCCGACGTGGCGCGCCCGTCCGTGCTCAAGGTGCTGGGCCTGCCGCCCGAGCCGGGCCTGATGGACATCCTGCTGCGCGACAAAACCAGCCTGGCCGACGTCATCCTGCGCACCAACGTGCCGACCCTGAGCATTTTGCCGGCCGGTCGCGCCAACAAGCACGCCACCGAACTGCTGGCCAGCCGCAACATGAGCCTGCTCCTGACCGAGATTGCCGAGCGCTACGCCGACCGCATCGTCATCTTTGATTCACCGCCGCTGCTGATGACCACCGAAGCCAGCGTGCTGGCGGCCCAGATGGGCCAGGTGCTGATGGTGGTGGAGTCCGAGCGCACCAGCCAGCACGCCGTCAAGGAAGCGTTGCGCCACATCGAGCGCTGCCCGCACATCAATCTGATCTACAACAAGAGCACCGCTTTTCCGGGCACCGAATACTATGGTTATTATGATTAGCCTGAGGCCGTGCGGCGCCTCCCGCCGCTTGCCCCTGCTGGTGCTGCTGACGATCCCGGCCGTTGCAGTTCCGGCCGACTGGAGCGTCACGCCCACCGTGCGCGTGCGCAGCAGCTACAGCGACAATATGAACCTGGCGCCGGCAGCGCAGGCACGCAGCCAGTTTACCAGCGAGTTGTCGCCCGGCCTCCAGGTCAGCACCGATGGGCCGCGGCTGCAACTGGCGTTGTCCTATACGCTGCAGAAAGTGGTCTATACCCGCCAGCCCGAACGCAGCGCCCAGCAGCTGGATGCCAGCGGCCATGCCGAAATCCTGCCGGACTGGCTGTTCCTCGATGCCCGCAGCAGCATCAGCCAGCACAATGTGTCCGCTTTCGGACCACAGCTGCTTGATCCGGTCCAGGTGACCGGCAACAGCAGCACCGTCCACAGCACGGCCGTCAGCCCCTACCTGCGCCACTATTTCCGCGGTCTGGCCACCGCCACCCTGCGCTACGATCATCAGCGCGTTGGCAGCGGCCGCCTGCTGGACGTGCGCACCGATGCCGCCAGTCTGCTACTGACCGGCGACAATGGCGGCAAGGGCTGGAACTGGGACTTGAGCCTGCAGCGTACCGAGATGGATGATGCCGCACTGGCACCCGTCACCATGAGCAATGCCACGCTCACCCTCGGTTATCCGTTTAACAGCAGCTTGTCGGCTTTTGTCACCGGCGGCTACGAAAAGCAGGACTACCATTCCGTCAGCGCCCAGCCGCAGGGCCAGTTCGGCACGCTGGGCGGCATCTGGACGCCTTCGCCGCGGACCCGGCTGTCGGCCAGCATCGGCCGCCGCTACTTCGGCAAGACCTACAGCCTGGACGCCAGCTATCGCCTGCGCAATATGCTGTGGACGCTGGATTACAACGAGGACATTACCACCACCCACGCCGAGTTTCTCAGCATTCCGCCCACCGGCCTGAGCGACTTTTTGTATGAACTCTGGGCCACGCGCATTCCGGACCCGCAACTGCGTCTGAAAACCATCCAGATCTTCCTGGCCATCTCGCAAATGATGGGCAAGGATGGCAACGTCAATTTCTTCAGCCACCGTTACTATCTGCAAAAGCAGGCACGGCTGTCGGGTGTGTACAGCACACCGCGCAGCGCGCTGTCCCTGCACCTGGCCAGCACCGGACGCACCGCGCAGACCAGCAACGCCATCGACAGCGTCCTGCTGGGACCGGATCAACTGACGCTGACCGACCGCACGCGCCAAACCAGCGTCCAGCTGGGCTGGAACTGGCGCCTGTCCGCACGCGGCAACCTGACTGTGGGGGGCAGCCACAGCCGTGCGAAGTCGCTGACCACGGGCCGTGAAGACCGTAACAGTGCGCTGACGCTGACCATGAGCCGGCAGCTGTCCAGCCGCATCAGTGCCAGCGCCGACCTGCGCCATGTCCGCCATCAAAGCAGCGCCGGCGGCAATTACCGCGAGAACGGCGCCGGCATTGCGCTCAACCTCAGCTTTTAACCGGAGTCCGCCATGTTACGGCCCTACCGCATTGTTTGCGTGATCGCAGCCCGTCCCAACCTGATGAAGATGGCGCCGCTGCTGCGCGCCTTTGCGCCGCCCGAAACGCAGGTGGAAACCATCCTGGTCCACACCGGTCAGCACTATGACAGCGACATGGACGCCCAGTTTTTCAGCGCGCTGGAACTGGCGCAGCCGGCTTACCGGCTGGAGGTCGGATCGGCCAGCCACGCGGTGCAGACCGCCGAGGTCATGCGCCGTTTCGAGCCGGTGCTGGAACAGACCGTGCCGAGCGCGGTGCTGGTGGTGGGCGATGTCAATTCCACCCTCGCCTGCGCCCTGACCGCCGCCAAGCGCGAGATCCCGGTGCTGCACGTGGAAGCCGGCCTGCGCAGCTTTGACCGCAGCATGCCGGAAGAAATCAACCGCGTGCTGACCGACCAGCTGTCCGAGTTGCTGTTCACCAGCGAGGCCAGCGGCACCAGCAATCTCCTGCGCGAGGGCGTGGCCGCACATCGCGTGCATTTTGTCGGCAACGTGATGATTGACACCCTGCTGCGCCAGCTGCCCGGCGCGCCGTCGGCGGAACAAGTGCTGCTGCAGGCCCATCTTGCCGGCTTCGTGGCCGACGGCGCCCCCTACGCCCTGCTCACGCTGCATCGTCCGGCCAACGTCGATGATCCGCAACGCCTGCGCGCGCTGATGACCGCCATGGTCAAGCTCAGCGAGGAGATGCCGGTACTGTTCCCACTGCATCCGCGCACCCGCAACATGCTCAAGCATTACGGCCTGGCCGAACTGATGGATGCGCCACGGCTGGCCTGTCTGCCGCCGCAGTCCTACCAGAACATGCTGGGCCTGATGAAAAGCGCCTGCGTGGTGCTGACCGACTCCGGCGGCGTGCAAGAGGAGACAACTGCCCTGCGCGTCCCCTGCCTCACGCTGCGCGACAACACCGAGCGTCCGGTGACCGTCAGCGAAGGCAGCAACGCCATTGCCGGCCGCGATCCCGCCGTGATCCTGGCCTTGTGCCGCGACATCCTGCGTTATGGCGGCAAGGTCGGCCGGATTCCGCAATACTGGGACGGCCACGCCGCCGGGCGGGTAGCGTCGATTACCACCCACTGGCTGCAAAACCGCCGGGAGCGCCGCTCATGAACGCGCTCAGCATCGACGTCGAGGACTACTTTCAGGTCTCCGCATTTGCCTCATACATCCATCGCGACGACTGGCCGCGCCTGCCTTGCCGGGTGGAGCGCAATGTCGATCTGATATTGCAGATGCTGGCCGAGCATCACGCCCACGCCACCTTCTTCACGCTGGGCTGGATCGCCGAACGTTATCCGGCACTGGTGCGTCATATTGTCGCCGCAGGCCATGAGCTGGCCAGCCACGGCTACCTGCACCAGCGCGCCAGCGAGCAGACACAGGCCGAGTTTGAGCGGGACATCACCCTCAGCAAGAACCTGCTGGAACACCTGGGGGGCCAGGCCGTGCTCGGCTACCGGGCGCCCAGCTTCTCGATCGGCCCGGCCAACCTGTGGGCGCTGGACAGCCTGCAGCAAGCCGGCTATCGCTACAGTTCCAGTATCTACCCGATCCGCCATGACCATTACGGCATGCCGCAGGCGCCGCGCTTTGCCTGGCGGCCGACCGGTCAGAACGGATTGCTGGAACTGCCAGTCAGCACCGTCAGGCTGCTGGGGCACAACCTGCCTGCTGGCGGCGGCGGCTACTTCCGCCTGCTGCCGTATGCGGTCTCACGCTGGGCTTTGCGGCGCATCAATTCGCGCGACGGCCAAGCTGGCATATTTTACTTTCACCCTTGGGAACTCGATCCGGATCAACCCGTGCCGCCAGGCATCGGCCTGAAAACCCGCTTGCGCCATTACCTCAACCTGCACCGCACCGAGGCGCGCATCCACCGGCTGCTGGGCGATTTCCGTTGGGGGCGCATCGACCACATCTTTTTGGGACGCGCATGATGCCGCACTACACCGTCGGGCTGATGGACACACAAGATCGCGCGCGCTGGGATGATTTCGTCCAGCGCTGCCCGAGCGCAACCTTTTTCCACCGGGCCGGCTGGCAGCAGGTCATCGAAGAAGGCTTCCATCATCCGACCTGGTTCATGTACGCCGCCGACGGTGAGCAGATTCAGGCAGTGCTGCCGCTGGCGCAAATCAAGAGCCGCTGGTTTGGCAATACCCTGATTTCCCTGCCGTTCTGCGTGTACGGCGGCATTGCCGCCAACGACGAGCAAGCGGCGCAAGCTGTCGACCAGGCGGCGCAGCAACTGGCCGCCCGCCTGCAGGTCGACCATCTGGAATACCGCCACATCCGCAGCCGCCACGCCGACTGGCAGCACCGCGCCACCTACGCCACGTTCCGCAAATCCCTGCTCACCGATCCGGACGCCAATATGCTGACCATCCCACGCAAGCAGCGCGCCATGGTGCGTAAAGGCATTGCGGCCAACCTGTCCAGCACAGTGGAGACCGACACCCGCCGCTTCTTCGACTGCTACGCGCGCAGCGTGCATCGTCTGGGCACGCCTGTGTTCAGCCGCCGTTACTTCAGCTTGCTTCAGCAGGTCTTTGCGGAAGATTGCGAAGTCTTGTGCATCCAGCAGGCGAGACAGGCGGTATGCGCGGTGCTGAGCTTCCGCTTCCGTGATGAAATCCTGCCCTACTACGGCGGAGGCGGCGAGCTCGCACGCACGCTGGCCGGCAACGACTTCATGTACTGGGAAGTGATGCGTCGCGCGTGCGTCAGCGGCTGCAGCTTGTTCGATTTCGGCCGCAGTAAATACGGCAGCGGCGCGTTCGCGTTCAAAAAAAACTGGGGGTTCGAGCCGCAACCGCTGAATTACGACTATCAACTGTATAAAAGTTCGATCCTGCGCGACGTGCAGCCGCTCAATCCGAAATTTCAGCCCTTCATCAAGGCCTGGCGCCGGCTGCCGCTGCCGCTGGCCAATCTGATCGGCCCGCATATCGTGCGCCAGCTGGGGTAGCCATCATGCGCGACCTGCTTTTCCTCTGCCATCGCCTGCCATTTCCGCCCAACAAAGGCGAAAAAATCCGCGCTTACCATGCCTTGCAGTATCTGCGGCGGCACTTTCGCGTGCACCTTGGCACGTTTATCGATCACGAGGATGACGCCGCCCATGCGGCCAAGCTGGCGGCCGATTGCGCCAGCACCTGCTTCGTGCGCATGCCGCCGCACTGGGCGCGGCTGTCCGCGTTATCGGCACTGTTGCGCGACGAAGCGCTCAGCCTGCCCTACTTCCGCCACGCCAGCCTGCAGCGCTGGGTCGGCAGGACGCTGGAGCAGCATGACATCAACGTCTGTCTCGCGTATTCCGGACCGATGGCGCAGTACGTTCCGTTCAGTACACAGCGCGGCCCCCTGTGGCGGGTGCTGGACCTGGTCGATGTGGACTCGGAAAAATGGCACAGCTATGCGGATAGCAAGGCCTGGCCGCTGTCCGGCCTGTACCGGCGCGAAGGCCGCTTGCTGCTGGACTATGAGCGCAAGGCGGCGGCGGAATTCGATCGGGTGCTGCTGGTGTCGCCGGCCGAGGCCGATTTGTTCCGGCAGCGGGCACCGGAATCGGCCGGCAAGGTCGACTATTACAGCAACGGCGTCGACAGCGACTACTTCGCGCAGCAGCCCGCGTTTCCGTCGCCGTACGGCGACGCACGCGCACTGGTGTTCACCGGCGCCATGGATTACGAGCCGAACATTGACGCTGTCAGCTGGTTTGCCGAGCGCGTGATGCCTGCGTTGCACACCCAGCATCCGACGCTGGAATTTCACATCGTCGGCTCCCGGCCCGTATCGCAAGTGCGCGAATTGCAGCGCTTTCCAGGCGTGCGCGTCAGCGGTACTGTGCCGGACGTGCGGCCCTATCTGCAACATGCCGCGCTGGTGGTGGCGCCGTTGCGCATTGCACGCGGCATCCAGAACAAAGTACTGGAGGCGATGGCAATGCAAAAGATCGTGATCGCCTCGCCGCAGGCGCTGGAAGGAATCCAGGCTGTGCATGGCACTGAAATCATACGCGCCAACGGCGGCGCCGAATTTATCAGTGCGATTTGCCGCCAGTTGCATGCGCCCGAAAGCGGCCTCGGTATGGCTGCGCGCCAGCGCATTCTTCGCGACTATCGCTGGAGCGAAAATCTGCAACGCCTGGGGCGGGTGCTGGGCGTGGAAACGCACCTGCCAGACAGCCTGCCAACTGCGGAGGCGACGCGATGAACGCCGCGCGCGCCGCCCTGCTGTCGCCGCGCCGTTTGCCTGGGGCCGGGCCGGCGGCACCGTGGCCGTACTGGCCGCAGACCTGCCTCGGGGGCGCGCTGGCGGCGCTGCTGCTGATCTATCTGCCGACCGCCAGCAGCATTGTCAGCATCTGGCTGCGTTCGCCGACTTTCAATCACGGTCTCCTGATCCTGCCCGTGTCAGCCTGGCTGATCTGGCAGCGGCGCGGCGCACTGGCCGCCACTGCGCGTCAGCCTTGGTGGCCCGGATTGCTGATGCTGGCCGGCTTGGGCCTGATCTGGATGTTGTCCGCCGTCGCCCACGTGCAAGTTTTGCAGCAATATTGCCTGGTGCTGATGGGAATAGCCTCCCTCACTGCCATTCTCGGACCATACCTGGCCCGAGCCATTGCCTTCCCCTTGGCCTACCTCCTGCTCGCCGTGCCATTCGGCGAAATCTTCATCCCGCCACTGGTGGATTTCACCGCCCGCTTTACCGTGGCCCTGCTGCAAATCGGCGGCATACCGGTCTTCCACGAAAACAACTTTATTGCTCTGCCCAGCGGCAACTGGTCGGTGGCGGATGCCTGCAGTGGCCTGCGCTACCTGATTGCGTCACTGGCACTGGGCATGTTGTATGCCGGCGTCAACTATCAGCGCCCGGCCAAGCGCCTGGTGTTCATGGCCGTCGCCCTGCTGCTGCCCATACTGGCCAATGGCTTGCGTGCCTGCATGGTGGTGTTGATCGGCCACTGGAGCGACATGCAGCTGGCCGCCGGCGTCGATCACCTGATCTATGGCTGGCTGTTTTTTGGCGTGGTGATGGCGCTGCTGTTCTGGTGCGGCGCCCGCTGGCGTGACGCGGCGCCACCGCGACACCCAGAGCAACGCCAACTGATGCCATCCGCCAGCACGTCCAGCCCAGCGCAATACGTGCGCGCAACAATCCTGGCCATCGCCATCTGCGTGACATGGCCTTTGCTGGCAGCCTGGCTATTGCGCACTGCGCCACCGGACTTGACGCCAGAGCCGGTTCTGGCGCTGGCCGCGCCGCCCGAGCCATGGCAAGCCAGCCCCATGCGCCCAACTGACTGGCGCGTGCTGCACCATGGCCAGCCGCAACGCATTGCCAACAATTACCGCGACGGCCGCCGTACCGTGTCGCTGCAAATGACCTGGTATCGCCACCAGACCGATGGTGCGGAGTTGCTGGCGCCGGTGCGCCGTACCGTGGTATCCGGCACGCCGCAGTGGGAAGAAGTGCGCAGCGAGCGACGTACGCTGACGATCGCCGGCCGCCGCCTGACCGTGCGCCAGTCGGTGCAGCAGGCGGCCAGTTACAAGCTGCTGGTGTGGCGCTGGTATCGGCAGGATGGCGTCGACACCAGCAGCCCGCAATACGTCAAGCTGCTGCTGGCCAAGGCACGCCTGTTCGGCGGCGCTGACGCCGGCGCGGAAGTCGTGCTTGCCGCCGGCTACGACGAGCAAGCTGATCATGCCGAGGCCGCCATGCAGGATCTGCTGACCGCGATGCTGCCCGCCATCGACCGGAGCCTGCGCCATGTCGAACGCTGACACCGTGCCGCTGATCGTCCACCTGATCCACCGTCTCGATGTGGGCGGGCTGGAAAATGGCCTGGTCAACCTGATCAACCATCTGCCGCCGGAACGCTACCGCCATGCCATCGTCTGCCTGGAAGACGCCAGCGACTTCCGTTTGCGCATCCAGCGTCCGGACGTGGAGATCGTCAACCTCAACAAGCGTCAGGGCAAGGACTGGTCCCACTACCTGCGCCTGTTTCACACCCTCAAGCGGCTGCAGCCGCAACTGATCCACACCCGCAACCTGGCTGGCATCGAGGCGCAACTGTTGGCCGCGGCGGCTGGCGTGCGGGTGCGCATCCACGGCGAGCATGGCCGCGACATCCACGACCTGGACGGCAGCAAGCGCCGCTACCGGCTGTTGCGCAAACTGCTGCGGCCGCTGATCGGGCACTTCATCGCCGTCAGCAAGGAGCTGGAACACTGGCTGGTCAGCAGCATCGGTGCGCGGCCGCAGCGCGTGACCCATATCTGCAACGGGGTCGACAGCCTGCAATTCCATCCCCGGCTGGGCCCGCCTGCGGCCATCGGCCCGCAAGGCTTCATGCCAGAGCACGCCTTCGTCATCGGCAGCGTCGGGCGCATGGCCGAAGTGAAAGATCACATCACCCTGGTGCACGCCTTCATCAGCCTGCTGGCGCAAGGCGACATCGCGGCGGAACGCCTGCGCCTGGTCGTCATCGGCGATGGCCCCTGCCGCCAGCCCTGTCTGGACGTGTTGCGCGCTTCCGGCACGGCCGGCCTGGCCTGGCTGCCCGGTACGCGCCAGGACATCCCCCAACTGATGCGCGCCATGAGTGTGTTTGTGCAACCTTCGCTGGCGGAAGGCGCCTCCAACACCGTGCTGGAAGCCATGGCCAGCGGCCTGCCGGTGGTGGCCACCTCGGTCGGCGGCAATCCCGAGCTGGTGCAAAGCGGCTGGACCGGCACGCTGGTGCCGCCCCGCGACCCGGCCGAACTGGCCGCCGCCATCGGCGATTACTACCGCTTTACCGGCATGGCTGGTCAGCATGGCATCCGCGCCCGTCGCCGCGTGCTCAACGAATTCAGCATGAGCGCCATGGCCGACGCCTACCTGGCCGTGTATGACCGTCTGACCCAGCAGCCATCGACGAAAGGATAGCCATGTGTGCCATTGCAGGAGTCTTCGATCTTTATCACCAGGCCGATATCGATCCGGTCTTGTTGCAGCGCATGACCGACATCCAGCGCCACCGCGGCCCGGACCAGAGCGGCATGCACCGCGAGGCCGGCGTGGGACTGGGGCACCGGCGCCTGTCTATCATCGACCTGGCGGGTGGCCAGCAGCCGC
This sequence comes from Duganella sp., assembly GCF_039595735.1. NCBI lineage: Bacteria > Pseudomonadati > Pseudomonadota > Betaproteobacteria > Burkholderiales > Oxalobacteraceae > Duganella > Duganella sp. The sequence continues at coordinate 84,189 of NZ_JBCNLB010000011.1, read as the reverse complement.
TGTTCAATGAAGATTACACGGTGGCCGTGGTCTACAACGGCGAAATCTACAATTTTCAGGCGCTGATGCGCGAATTGCAGCAGTTTGGCCACATCTTCCGCACCCACTGCGACACCGAAGTGATCGTCCACGCCTGGGAACAATGGGGCACGCGCTGCGTCGAGCGCTTTCGCGGCATGTTTGCCTTTGCCCTGTGGGACCGCAAGCAGCGCAGCCTGTTCCTGGCGCGCGACCGGCTTGGCGTCAAGCCCTTGCACTACGCCATGCTGGACAACGGCCACCTGCTCTTCGCCTCCGAAATCAAGGCCTTGCTGGCCCACGACCAGCTGCGCCGCGACCTTGATCCGCTTGCCATTGAAGACTATTTCGCCTACGGCTACATTCCCGAACCGCGCACCGTATTCAAGCAGATCCGCAAACTGGAACCCGGCCACAGCTTGCTGCTTCGCCACGGCAGCGCTCCGGCGCAGCCAAGGCCATACTGGGACGTGTCCTTCACCCCGCACCACGTCATCAGCCCGGCACAGGCGGCGGACGAGCTGATCGAACGTCTGCGTGAGGCAGTGCGCATCCGGCTGGTGGCCGAGGTGCCGCTGGGCGCATTCTTGTCTGGCGGTGTCGATTCCAGCGCGGTGGTGGCCATGATGGCGCAGGAATCGGCCGCGCCGGTCAACACCTGCTCCATCGCCTTTGATGACGCCCAGTTCGACGAGTCGTCATACGCTCATCTGGTGGCCGAACGCTACGCGACCCGTCATCACATCCAGCGCGTGCAGCAGCACGACGCCGCGTTGATCGACCGCCTGGCCGGCTTATATGACGAACCATTTGCCGACAGCTCGGCGCTGCCCACTTACCGCGTCTGCCAGCTGGCGCGCCAGCGCGTCACGGTGGCGCTGTCCGGCGATGGTGGCGACGAGAACCTGGCCGGCTACCGCCGCTACCGCTGGCATCTGCACGAAGAGCGCTTGCGCTCGCTGCTGCCGCTGGGACTGCGCAAGCCGCTGTTCGGCGCGCTCGGCGCGTTGTATCCCAAAGCCGACTGGGCGCCGCGCCCGTTGCGCGCCAAAAGCACACTGCAAGCTTTGGCGCGCGAATCGGTGGCGGCCTACTTCCACGGCATCAGCATCATGAAAGACGAGATGCGCACGCAGTTGTTCAGCCCGGCGCTCAAGCGTGACCTCGGCCAGTATCATGCCGTCGAAGCACTGCGGCGGCACGCGGCCGCCTGCCCGGCGCGCGATCCGCTGTCGACCATTCAGTACCTGGACCTTAAGACCTACCTGCCGGGCGACATTCTCACCAAAGTCGATCGCGCCAGCATGGCGCACGGCCTGGAAGTGCGGGTGCCGCTGCTCGATCACACGCTGGTGGAGTGGATTTCCGGCCTGCCGCCCGCGCTGAAGCTGCACGGCGGCGTCGGCAAATACCTGTTCAAGCGGGCGCTGGCGCCCTACCTGCCGGACAACCTGCTGCACCGGCAGAAGATGGGCTTTTCCGTGCCGCTGGCCGACTGGTTCCGCAGCCCCCTCGCGAGCCGCCTGCAACGCAGCCTAAGCAGCCAGATCCTTGCGGACAGCGCAATGTTCAACATGGATTATGTGCAGCAGCTGTTCCAGCAGCATCAAACCGGACGGCGCGATCACAGCGCGCCGTTGTGGTCGCTCTTGATGTTTGAAGCCTTCCTGCGCCAGTGGCAAGAATCGCCGGAACAATACGCAGAACGGCAGGCGGCATGATGCGCATCCTGCACATCCTCGACCATTCCGCGCCGCTGCACAGCGGCTATACCTTCCGCACGCTGGCCATCCTCAGCCAGCAGCGCAAGATGGGCTGGCATACCATCCACCTGACGAGTGCCAAGCAAGGAGACATCTGCGGCGAGCAGGAGATCGATGGCTGGCATTTCTTCCGCACGCCGCCGGCCGGGCATTGGTGGACGCGCCTGCCGGTGCTGCGGCAACTTGCCATCATCTCGGGGCTGACGCGCCGCATGCGGCACATTGCCAAGGCCGCGCGCCCGCACGTGCTGCATGCGCACTCGCCGGCGCTGAACGCCATCGCCGCCCTGCGCGTCGGCCGCGCACTGAACATCCCGGTGGTGTACGAAATCCGCGCTTTCTGGGAAGATGCCGCGGCTGATCACGGCACCAGCCCAGCCGGCGGCCTGCGCTATCGTCTCAGCCGCGCGCTGGAAACCTACGCCTTGCGCCGCGTGGACGCCGTCACCACCATCTGCGAGGGGCTGCGTACCGACATCATCGCTCGTGGCATACCGGCACCGCGCGTCACTGTCATTCCGAATGCGGTCGACAGCCAGCGTTTCCGCGCCGCGCCGCCGCCAAACCCCATACTGGCACAACGTCTGGGCCTGCACGGGCAACCGTTGCTGGGATTCGTCGGCTCGTTTTACGCCTATGAAGGACTGGACCTGCTGCTGCAAGCCATGCCGCCCATGCTGAAAACCGTGCCTGCGCTGCAATTGCTGCTGGTCGGCGGCGGCCCGCAGGAAAGCAGGCTGCGCAAGTTGAGCGCTCAACTCGGTCTGCAGGACCAAATCCACTTTGCCAGCCGCATTCCACACGAGCAGATTACCGAGTATTACAGCCTGATCGACATCCTGGTCTACCCGCGCCTGCCGATGCGGCTGACTGAGCTGGTGACGCCGCTCAAGCCGCTTGAGGCGATGGCGCAAGGCCGCCTGGTGGTGGCATCGGACGTCGGCGGCCACCGCGAGATGATCGAACATGGCAAGACCGGCATGCTGTTCAAGGCCGGCAACGCCGACGCGCTGGCCGCCCAGATACTGCACCTGCTGCGCCATCCTGAGCTGTGGCCGGATTTGCGCCAGCAAGCCCGCGATTACGTCGAGCGCGAGCGCAACTGGAGCGCCAGCGTGGCCCGATACGGCGACATCTACCAGCGCCTGCTGGCGCCAAACCCATGAACGGGCTGCGTATTGCCCTGATTGGCCCGCTGCCGCCGCCGGCCGGTGGCATTGCCAATCAAACCGTACAACTCGCGGACCTGCTGCGCGATGCCGGCGCCTCGGTGGAGTTGGTGCAGGTCAATCCACCATGGCGGCCTGCCTGGGCAGCTCCGATGCGCGGCATGCGCGCCGCACTGCGCTTGCCGCCTTACCTCTGGCAACTATGGCGCGCCGCCGGCCGGGCGCAACTGCTGCATGTGATGGCGAACTCAGGCTGGTCATGGCACTTGCAAACCGCGCCGGCAATCTGGATCGGCTGGCTGCGCGGCAAAGGCGTGGTGCTTAATTATCGCGGCGGTGAAGCCCCGCAGTTTCTTGACCGCAGCGCCACGCTGGTGTGTTTCAGCATGCGTCGCGCGCACGCCGTCATCGTGCCCTCCGCCTACCTGGCGCGAGTATTCGCGCGCTACGGCATCATCGCGCAAATAGTGCCAAACATCGTGGATCTATCGCGATTTCGGCCGGCGCCTGCTCGCCCCGCTGGCGCGCACATATTGATTGCACGCCATCTGGAACTTTTGTACGACCACGCCACCGCCCTGCACGCGTTTGCCCTGCTGCGTCAGCATCTGCCGCAAGCACGCCTGACCATCTGCGGTGAAGGTCCCGAATTACTGCGCCTTCGCCTGCTGGCCGCCTCCCTGCAACTGCAAACTGCGGTGCACTTCGCTGGCAAAACCGGAAACGCTGACATGCCGCAGTTTTATCGCCAGTCCGATGTTGCGCTCAATCCCAGTCTGGCCGATAACATGCCCAACTCGGTACTGGAAGCATGGGCCAGCGGCGTGCCGGTGGTCAGCACCAACGTCGGCGGCGTGCCGGACATGATTCGCGACGGGGTGGATGGCTTGCTGGTGCCGCCCGGCGATGCCCAAGCGATGGCGGCGGCAATGCACATGGTGCTGACCTCCTCCGGCCAGGGACATGCATTGTCCACTGCCGGCCTGTCCAGCGCGCAACGCCACAGCTGGCAGCGCGTGGCGCCACTGTTGATGGGACAGTATCGCCGGGTGCTCAACCGTCCGCCCCGCTCCGGTTACACGGCCCTGGTTTCCCTCGCGGTCTTCCCGCTGCACGAACGTTTCAAGCGCCACCACACGCCGCCGCTGCGGCGCAAGATGGAAGCGAGTCAGTGGTGGTCAGCCGACCAGATCGAGGCGTTGCAGGTCGAGCGCCTGCGCGCACTTCTGCTGCACGCGTCCGAGCATGTGCCGCACTACCGTCAACAATACGCGCGCATCGGTTTCGACGCCACCCGCGTGCACGACGTGCGCGATCTGCGCTGCCTTCCTCTGCTGCGCAAAGCCGACATCAACGGTCACCGCGACGACTTTCTCTCCGATGCTGCCGGCCGCATGCAACGTTTCAGCACTGGCGGTTCCAGCGGCGAGCCGCTGATTTTCTATCTTGGCAAGCAACGCATCAGCCACGACGTGGCCGCCAAATGGCGCGCCACGCGCTGGTGGGGCGTTGACATTGGCGACCGCGAAGCCGTCATGTGGGGCTCACCGATAGAATTGCACGCCCAGGACCTGTGGCGTGCCCGTCGCGACCGCCTGATGCGCAGCGACCTGCTGCCGGCCTTCGACCTGTCGCCAGCCCGCCTCGACGACTACCTCGCACGGCTGCAAAAACAGCGTCCCGCCATGCTGTTCGGCTATCCCTCCGTGATGTGCCTGTTGGCGCAGCATGCACAATCGCGCGGCGTGGCACTGGACAAACTGGGCGTGCGCGTGGTCTTTGTCACAGCGGAACGGCTGTACGAGGATCAGCGGATCTTGCTGAGCGGCGCCTTCAACGCACCGGTGGCCAATGGCTACGGCGGCCGCGACGCCGGCTTCATCGCCCACGAGTGCCCGGAGGGCGGCATGCACATCACAGCCGAAGATGTCATCGTCGAGATTCTAGATGCGCAAGGACAACCGGTGGCGCCGGGCGAGAACGGCGCCATCGTCATCACCCACCTGGCCAGCAAGGATTTCCCCTTCATCCGCTACGCCACTGGCGATGTCGGCGCGCTCGACACCCGCGCCTGCCCCTGCGGGCGCGGACTGCCGCTGCTGAAACGGGTAGAGGGCCGCGTTACCGATTTCGTCGTCGCGCGCGATGGCACGGTCATGCATGGACTGGCGCTCATCTATATCCTGCGCGACTTGGCGCAAGTACGCGCGTTTAAGATTATCCAGGAAAGCCTGGATTGCACGCGCGTGCTGCTGGTAAGTGTGGATGGCCTTCCGCCAGCCCTCCGGCTCAGCATCATCACCCAATTCCGCGCCCGGCTTGGCGATACCGTGGAAATCGTGATCGAGGAAGTCAGCGCGATACCGGCGGAAGCGTCTGGCAAACACCGTTATGTCGTCAGCAAAGTGGGAGCGCCGTCATGCCCTTGATTATCGATAGCCTGATTTTTCTGGTGCTGGCCTTTACCTTGCACAAGCTGCGGCAGGCACATCTGCTCTTATTCGACCTGCGTGACCAATCGCGCCAGGATAACGTCACCCTTTTCCGTCAGCTGGAGGCACTGCAAGGCCTGTACACCGAACTCGATCTCAGAACCAGCCTGCCTCCCACGCGTGGCTGGGCAGCCTCGCCGGATTTTCTGCTGGAACTGGCGCGTCACGCGCGCTCGGCCAAGCCACAAACAGTGCTGGAATGCAGCAGCGGCACCTCGACGCTGGTGTTGGCGCGCTGCATGCAATTGAATGGCGCTGGCAAGGTGTTCAGTCTTGAACATGATCACTACTATGCGGAGCAGACCCGGCAGCAGCTGCAGCGCCATGGTTTGCAGGACTGGGCGCAAGTGCTGGACGCGCCCTTGCAGTCACAAGCGCTGGCTGGCGAAAGCTGGTCTTGGTACGAGCTCGGCGCGCTGCCGTCCGGCCTGGCTATCGATCTGCTGGTGATCGATGGCCCGCCACAGACAACCCGCGCCTTGGCCCGCTATCCCGCCGGGCCGCTGCTGTTTCCGCAACTGACTGCGGGCGCGCACGTGTTCATGGACGATGCCGGCCGCAGCGACGAGCAAGCCATCGTCGCGCGCTGGCGGCAGGAATTTCCCATGCTGACGCATGCCACCCGCGTCTGTGAGAAAGGCTGCGCCGTTCTCATAAAACCGATCTGACCATGGCGGTTTCCGCCGCATGATCGCTGTGATACCGGTCGCGCGCGGCGCGCTGCGCAGATTGATGCGCTGGCAGCGTAGCAGGCATCAACTCCTCACCCCACAATGCTCCCTGCCCGAACATGCGTTCCAGGATGCGCTGCCCAACGTTCACGCGATAATGCGACGCCTCCCAGTAATTTTCCATCTCGGCGCGGCGGCTCAGTTGCGGCGGCGCTTCCATGGTGACGCTGTTAAATCCCGAAAAATCAAAAACGCGCGTGTCGCAGCCTGATTTGCGGTGTTCCTCCGCCAACGCCGCCAGCCGGGCCTGCCACGCCTCCAGCGCGGGCCATTTTCCCGCCCAATACAAGACGTCGCTGGTCATGGCATGCGTGGGATTGACGTACAAACGCACGCGCGTGCCTGCCTGGCACAGAACCGTCAGGCTGCGATCCAGTTCCTGCATGGCGTCCGGCGTTGGCCCGCTGCCGCGTGCAAAGTCGCGTACGCGCGGCAACATGGCGGCGCCGGCGCCGCCCAGGCTGGTGATGCGCTGTTGCACGCAACGACCGTCGCGCTGTCCCAGCAAGGCCAGGCTGGACAGGCACACGCCGCCAAACGTGCCACGCAATACGCGCAGTGAATCGAGTGTCATGTCCACGCTGAGCGCGCGCTTGATATTGATGAACCAGCGTCGCAGAAAATAGTAGCGGTCGGCCGCCACCAGTTCGCGGTCAAAATCCGTATTGCCGATTTCCATCGAAAAGGATGGCGCATCGACGCCCCATACCACCGTTTCCAAAGTGCTGACCGTCGTCGCGTGACGTACCATGGCTGCCGCATCGCCCAACGAAGCACCGGACAAAGCCGCATTGAACACGCGCCTTTGCCCAAAGACAGGCGTTTGCGCCGGCAGTCCCAATTCCGTGCGCGAATTGCCGACGTACAGCACTTGGGGTTGGAAGCGTGCCAGCGCGTAAGTCTTGCCCCAGGGACTAAGTTTTTCCCGCCCTGGCAGCAGCCGCCGCAAGTGTGGCGAGTCCCACTGGTGGATCAGGTAGGGATCCACCAGGTAATTCAGCGTCGCCACCGCGCCGCTCGCCAGTAGCGTGATGCCCGAAAACAGCACCACGTAACCGCGCCATGCCACTTGGGTATCCATGTTCAGAATTGGAAATAGAGAAATTCGCTGACCCGGTTCATATTGAACAGGCAGCCCAGAAACAACAGCGCCATCACCGCGCTGCGCCATTTGGCCGGCGACCAGCGCAGCGGCTGATCCAGGATTTCTTGCGTATTCGGTGCAAACAGCGCCAGCACCATGGCCAGCAACAACGCGGGAATGGCCGGACCGCTAAAGTCGATCCAGCGGATGCCGTCAAAGGCCGGATGCCAGCCCAAAGCATCCAGCGGTGCAGCCAACCTCGCAGCGCCGTGCGGCAGGGAAACTCCATTCAGGCCGGCCATGCCTTGCAAGACCTCGACTGCCGTCGCCACATCCGGTGCGCGGAACACTACCCAGGCCAGCATCACCGCCAAGATGGTCAGGCAACGCCCCCACCAGCGTGGCATAGCCGCGCCCGCCACCGCCTGCCATACCTGATGCAGCACCAGATAAATGCCGTGCAGTGCACCCCACAGCACAAACGTCCAGCCGGCGCCATGCCACAGGCCGCCCAGCAGCATGGTCAGCATCAGGTTGCGATATCGCTGCAGCGTGCCGTGACGGTTGCCGCCCAGCGGCACATACAGGTAGTCGCGCAGAAAGCGAGACAGGCTCATATGCCAGCGCCGCCAGAACTCGCTGATATTTGCAGCCTTGTAGGGAGAATTGAAGTTCAGTGGCAGACGCACGCCAAACAGACGCGACAAGCCTATCGCCATGTCGGAATAGCCGGAAAAGTCGAAATACAGCTGAAAGGTATAGGCCAGCGTGCCGATCCAGGCTTCCACCAGCTGCGGTTGCGCGTTCGGTGCAAACACCGGCCCTACCAGCACGGAAATGGGGTCCGCCAGCAGGACTTTTTTGCACAGGCCCAATACGAATATCGACAAACCGATGCCGATATCGGCCATGTCCAGCCGTACGGGCCGGTCAAACTGCGGCATCATGTCCTTGTGGTGCAGCACCGGCCCGGCGATCAAATGCGGGAAATAGCTGACAAACAAGGTGTACTGCACCAGCCGGTACTCGCCGGCGCCGGCGCGGTAGCAATCGACCAGGTAGGCAATCTGCGTGAACGTGAAGAATGAAATGCCTACCGGCAGCACAATCGCCCAGCCATGCCACTGCGCGCCAAGCTGGTTCATGCTGTCGATGAAGAAATTGGCGTACTTGTAGTAGCCCAGCACAACCAGATTCACCACAACGCCGAACAGCAGCAGCCGGCGATGCTGCGCGCACCAGTAATTGAAGACGATTGATCCCAGCAGCAAAGGCAGGTAGCGCGCGTCCCAATGGCCGTAGAAAAACAACGATGCTAGCGCCAGCCATCCCGCCGTCCAGCCCGGCCGCCAGCGCAACAGCGTGAAATAGCCGCCCAGCACCACCGGCAAGTACAGAAACAGGAAGCTGAACGAGTTAAACAGCATCGCTCAGTTCCCGGTAACAGTCGGCGATACGCAACGCCACGCGCTGCCAGGTGAAGGCCTGGACCAGCGCACGCACCTCGGGGCGTCCGGGCGGATGATCGATCAAGCTCCGGATCTCCCGGCCTAAGGCGTCTGCATCATTCCAACGCAATTGTTTGAGCGCAAATGCGCTGTCCGGCAGGCTGAGCGCGCTTTCATCCGTCATTACCACTGGCGTGCCGCCGGCCAACGCCTCCAGCACGCAGAGCGGAAACACCTCCCCCTGGCTGGGCAACGCCAGCACCGAGGCCGCCGCATACGTGCTTGCCAGCAAGGGATCGTGGTGATCCAGTTGTCCCAGCCAGTGTACTTTCGGCCAGTGAAGCAGCTGCTGCAAATAATCCTGATGCTGGCGCTGCGCCTGGCCGATCAGCACCACCGGCAAGCCCAGCCTGTCCAATGCCCGCACCAGTCCCAGCTGATTCTTGTACGGCGAGATCGAGCCCACCATCAACACAAACGGTCCGACCACACCCGTACGGGAGCGGAACAGATATTCGTCGGCACGGAAGAAGTGCTCGCCAATTCCATTTGGCAGCAGGCGGATGCGGGACGGAGCCACCCGGAAACCATCTACCAGCGCGGCCTGCTCTGCCGGTCCCAGCGCGACCACCAGCTGCGCCAGTTGCAGGGCACGTTTGGTCTGAGCGTAGCTGGTCTGCACGGCCCACTGCGTAAGACGGCCCGTGAGACGGTCAGCGATGCGCGCGCGCATCGCCGTATGGCGGTTCCACCCCGGCGACAGCAAGGCCGACAGCACCACCGGCACGCCCAGCTCGCTGGCGAGTTCGACCACACGGTAATTGCCGTTAATCGCGGAAAAAACGTGGACGACGTCATAACTATCCAGCCGATCACGGTTCGGGTCGACCAGTTCCACCTCCAATGGCAACTGGCGCAGGGCCTGCATGGTCGACCGCACCTGCACCTGCAGGCCGCCTTCGCGCTGGAACAGCATGGGATAAGACAGAATACCTATGCGCATAGCCGCCTCTTATCGGTGCAGCAGCGCCAGGGCCTTGCGCGCTGCCATCGTGCATTCATCGGCCAACGCGTGGCGCAGAGCGCGCATGGTCGCCAGCCAGAACAGGAAACAGATCAGTGCCGGCCACAACAACAGCCCATCACGATCGCCGAGCCACATCGCCGCCGCGCCGCCCAGTGCAACACTGGCGGCCAGCGCACTACGCCAGCTTGCAGCCGCGAGGTCGCGCAATTGCAGACCCGTCAGTTCGTGCAGATAAGCGTAGGTCAGCCCGCTGCGGAACAGCGCGCCTGCCACCACAGCCCAGGCGATCCAGTGCAGGCCGAACGGCGCCGCCGCCAGCACGGCAAGCACCCGGACCGGCACCGCCAGCGTATCCAGCCGCGCTTGCGCCCTCACCTCGCCCATGGCCACAAACAGGTAGCGCGCCATGCTGAACAGGCTGTACACAGCAGACCCGATGCACATCACCCGGATTACCGGCACCGCGGCGTCCCATTGATCGCCGTACAGCAACCGCACCAGCGGCTGCGCCATCAGCGCGATAAAACCAAAAAATGGCAAACTCAGCGCCGTCATGTGGCTGACCGTGGTGAGATAGGCCTGGCGTAAGTCATCTCCGGCGCGCGCCTGGGCGGAAAACAGCGGAAAGATCACCGGTGAAATCGCGGCCGTCACCAATTGGTTGAAGACGTTGATGACGCCCATGGCCTTGCCGTAAATGCCCACCTCGGCCACGCCGGTCATCTTGCCGATGATAAGATCGGGTGCCGCGACGCCGGCTTCATCAATCAAGGTGCCGGCCGTGGACACCGCACCAAACGACAGGATCTTGCGTGCGCCGCGTAACGACGGCAGCCACGGCAGGTCGCCCGGACGGCAACACAGGGTGGTCAGCACGGTGGCCACCGCGCCCGCCACCGCCCCCACCGCCAGACTGAGGTAGCCCCAGCCATGCATCGCCAGCAGCATGGAACAAGCTGCCTGGACAGCGCACTGGCTGACATTGATGGCAAACACCGCCCGAAACCGCATCAGGCGGCGTAAATACGGCAAGGCCACGGCGCTGAAGGGCACTAGCAGGAAATTGATCGCGAGCAGTTGCAACACCATGCGCAAGCGAGGTTCGTGATAGAACCAGGCCGCCGGATAGCTGCCGGCCAACACCAACAGCGCCAACGGCCAGGCGATCAGCATGTTGACGCCCAGCGCCGCGCGCAGCTTGTCGCGGTCCAGCGTCTTTTCCTGGATCACATAGGCGCCGACACCGAAATCGCGCAGCACCTGCACCAATCCGACCAGTACGGCGCCGATCGCATACACGCCCACTGCCTCCGGCGTCAGCCAGCGTGCCAGCACCATGGCGGACACTGTGTTCACCACCAGCAGCGTGTACTTCTCGGAGAACGACAGCATAAAGGACAGGCGCGCCTTCATAGCAGTCCCCGGTAGAAGTCCCGTACCTGCTGGCCCACCACGGCATGACTGTAGCGTTGCTCCGCCTCCTGCCGTCCATGGCGTCCCATCCCGGCGCGACGCGCGCCATCGGCCAGCAACTCGCCAACCATGACCGCAGCGGCGGACACATCATCCGCCGGCACCAGCAAACCGCCGCGGCTGCCGCGCAAGACGTCGGCGCTGCCGGGAACATCGGTTGCCACGGCCGGCACGCCGCAGGCCATCGCCTCGATGGTGGCAATGCCAAAGCCCTCGTTCCGGCTCATCAGCACATGCACGTCGAGCGCGGGCATCAGCTCATGGACAGCTTCTACAAAACCGGTGAAGATCACCCAAGGCCGCACCCCCAACTGTTCCGCCTGCGCACGCAAGCTGGCCTCCAGCGGCCCGCTGCCGGCCAGCACGAGGTACAGGCCTTGGAAACGCTGCCGCAGTTGCGCGAACAGCAGCAGCAACAGTTGCGGGCGTTTTTGCTGGGACAAACGTCCGACCGCACCGATTACCAAAGCCTGCTGTGGCAGATGCCATCGCCGGCGCGCCTCCATCCGCACTGACAGCGAGGGTCTGAACTGATCGACATCCACGCCATTCGGTATCACCGCCAGGCGGGTGGACGCTAATATATACGGCCGATACGCTGCCATGAAATGCTGCATGGCTGATTCCGACACCGCGTAAATGCCGCGCACGCCGCAAAAAGCCTGCTTCAGCAGCTTGTCGTGCCAAGGCGTGAAGCCGTGCGGCGGAAAGGCGTTGTGCACGCTGATGACGGCTGGCAACCGGCAGTGCCGGGCCAGCCACAACATGGAGGCGCCGTAGTGCGTCCAGCACAGCGCCACATGCACCAACTGCGCCCGGAATGCGCGCAGCCGACCGGCCGCGAGCCAGCGGGCGCGCCAATAGCGCAACTGACGCCAGCGCCACGGCCCTTCAAAGAACGGCGGCGCGCTGAACTGCGCGACGGTGATCTGCTCGGACGCCAGGCGTTGCGACCAGGCATCCAGCCCGTCAAACTGACGCAGCGCCAGCACGCCGGTGTAACCGGTCGACTGCAGGTAGCGCACTTCCTGCGCCATGCGCAATTCCATGCCGCCCAGCTCGCCGGAATAGCTGGTGACCAGAATGGTTGGACGGCTGCGCGGCGCGCCGTGCCATGCCTCGTGGAAGTAGCCGCGCAGGAAGGCAAGTTCCCAGCGGTGCCGAAATTTGCGGCTGGCGTTGCCGCTCAGCGCCGCGCCTGCCCATGCCGCCAGCTCCAGCAGATAGCGCATCAGCATCCAGCGTGGCACGCCCAGGCGCTCTGCGAAGCGCCCCGGGCATTCCTGCCGATATTTTCCGCGCCCGAAGCGCCACGCTTTCCGCAGGATGTAATCAATCTTTACCTGGTGTCGGCGAATGTGGTGCGCCACCTGTGGTGCGCGGCAGAACCTGGCCGGATGCCCGGCAGCCGCCAGCCGACGGGTGAACTCCGTTTCGCTGCCCATTGCATAATCCGCGCCATTGGGACCGATGCTGGTGTCAAAGCGGTGCCCGGCTGTGAAAATCGCGCGCCGCACCGCCATGTTGGCGCCCCATACCAGCCCTGGAAACACCGGACCGTCCGGCAGCACCGGCGAGGTCAGCCCGTAGGTCAGTCCGGTCGGAATCAAGGGGAGCAGCCAGGCCGGCGGTGCTTCCGCCCAGTCCGGGACGATGGCGCCACCAAATACGTCGTGGTCGGGATGGGCAGCGGCGCAGGCCTGCCACTGCTGCAGCCAGTCTGGCGCCGGCAAGGCGTCATCGTCGGTAAAGATGAAGAGGTCCTGCGCGGCGCCCGGCATCGCCAGCGCCGCATCCAGCGCGTGATTCAAGGCGCGGTTCTTGCCGGCCTGTGCTTCATGCAGGCGCTGCAGCGGCAGGTGGCGGTTGTAGCTGGCCAGCAGTTGCGCCGTGCCGTCAGTGCTGCCGTTGTCGATGATGAGCAAGCGCCATCCACCCGCCGGCACGGCGAGACGGCAATACGCGTCCAGCACCATCGGCAAAGTGCCAGCCCCATCGCGCGTCGCCATGAGTACGGTCAACAAGGCCAGCCCTCCCCTGTTCTAAGATCGCAAGAGCAAAAAGCCAGTGTACTAACAGGCTCAAACGCTTCGTTGAGCCACGTCAACGACTGCCATGCGCGACATACTCATCACCCTCATTGTTTTTGCCAGCCTGCCGCTGATCGTGAAAAATCCGGTCAACGGCGTGCTGATGTGGATCTGGATCAGCGTCATGAACCCGCACACCCAGGGCTGGGGTTTCGCCACCACCTTCCCGTTCGCACAAATCATCGCGGTGATGACCATTTTTAGCCTGGCCACCTCACGTGCCCCCAAGAGCCTGCCGCCCAGCGGCATCACCTTCGCCCTGCTCGCCATGGTGCTGTGGATGAACGTCACCACCTTGTTTGCCATCTTTCCCGCCGCCTCCCAGATACAACTCGGCAAGGTGATGAAAATTATGCTGATGAGCCTGATCACCATGGTGGTGATCCGCAGCCGTCAGGATGTGCACCGCATGATCTGGGTACTGGCGATATCGCTCGGCTTTTATGGCGTAAAAGGCGGTATCTTCACCGTGCGCGAAGGGGGCAACTTCCGCGTCTGGGGGCCGACCGGCACCTTCATCGGCGGCAACAACGAAATCGCACTGGCGCTCATCATCGCCATTCCGCTGATGCGCTACCTGCAGCTCAGCAGCGACAAGCCGTGGGTTCGGCGGGGCTGGACGGCGGCCATGCTGCTGTCGGCGATGGCGGCGCTGGGCTCGTATTCGCGCGGCGCCCTGCTTGCGATCGCCGCCATGATGCTATTGATGTGGCTGAAGAGTCACAAGAAGATGCTGGGCGCGCTGCTGATCGCGCTGTTCGCACCGTTTGCCGCCTTGTTCATGCCGGACCGCTGGACCGAGCGCATGGACAGCATCACCGACTACCAGTCCGACAATTCCGCCATGGGCCGCATCAACGCCTGGAACATGGCCTACAACCTGGCCAAGGACCGCTTCTTCGGCGGCGGGTTCGAGATCGCCGAGCCTTCGGTATTTTATCTGTACGCGCCTAACCCGGCCGACGTGCATGCCGCCCACAGCATCTACTTCCAGGCGTTGGGCGAACACGGCTTCATCGGACTGGGGCTGTACCTGTTGTTGGGCACGCTGACCTGGCGCTCCGCGGCCTGGGTGGCGCGCAACAGCCGCAATGATCCCGACCTGCAATGGGCCAGCAACCTGGCCAAGATGATTCAGGCCAGCCTGATCGGCTTCGCCGTCGGCGGGGCCTTCCTGAGTTTGCTTTACTTCGACGTTCCCTACTACCTGATGGCCGCCGTGGTGGCGCTGCGCGCTTTGACCGAGCAGCGTCTGGCGAGCCGTCCCACCGAGGCCTGCCGATGAACCGCCTGTCGATCCTGATTTACCACCGCGTATTGCTGCGGCCGGACCCGCTATTGCCCAGCCTGCCCGACGTGCGCCGTTTCGACCGCCAGTTATCGCTGCTGAAGCGCTGCTTCCACGTGCTGCCGCTGAGCGCCGCCTTGCGCGGCCTGCAGCAGCAAACCCTGCCGCCACGCGCGGTGGCCATCACCTTCGACGATGGCTACGCCGACAACGCCGACTTCGCGCTGCCCGTGCTGCAGCGCCACGGCCTGCACGCCACCTTTTTCATCGCCAGCGCCTACCTGAATGGCGGCCAGATGTGGAATGACGACGTCATCGCGCACGCGCGGGCAGCCCGGCTGGCGCCGCAAGCGTTGGATCAGCTGCTGCAGCAACTGAAATACCAACCGTTTGAGGACCGCCAACGTACCGCCCGCGCCCTCGCCCCGCCGCGTCAGCGGGACCTGATGATGACCAGCGCCCAGGTGCAAACGCTGGTGCAGGCCGGCATGGAAATCGGCGCTCACACCTATCGCCACCCGATCCTGGCGGCGGTGCCGGACGCGGAAGCGCTGGCCGACATCCGTCATGGCAAGCACGTATTGGAAGAGATTATCCAGTTGCCGGTCACCACCTTTGCCTATCCAAATGGCAAGCCTGGCGCGGACTACCACCAGCGCCACGTCGACATGGTGCGCGCGTTGGGCTTCACATCGGCCTTCAGCACCGTCGCCGGCGCCGCTTACGAAGGCAGCGACCTGCTGCAGTTGCCGCGCTTCACGCCCTGGGAGCCGGATCGCATGCGGTTTCTGCTGCGCTTGCTGGCGCAGCGGCGGGTTGCGGTATAGGGTGATGCTGCAACCACTGTTCCAGCATCATCAGCACCCACACCATGGTGCCATGGTAGGCAGGATGCTCGCGCACCAGCTTGTGCATGAGCTGGTCAATGAAGTCTGACCGTACCACGCGGCGCCGCTTCAGATCGCTGAGACTGTCATAGGCCAGCGCGCCCAGATGCGCATCCGTCTGCAGCCACTGGCCAAACGGCATGCCAAAGCCGTGCTTCTTCTTGCGCAGGATGGCGCCTGGCAGATGCCGGCGCAAGGCATGCTTGAAGAAATAGCGCAGACGCGTGCCGTTCAGCTTGTCGGCCGGCGGCAGACGGGCTGAAAATGCCAGCATATCGTCGCTCAGGAACGGGAACGCCGCCTCGACGCCAGCCAGCTGGCATGCCGTGGCGACCTTGCGCAAGTCGTTGTCGGCCAGCGTGTAGCGCAAATCCAGCGCCTGCATGCGGTTGATCTGGCTGAGGCCGTGAGATTCCCAGTAGCATGCGTTCAACTGTCCCAGCGGCGCAGCCTGATCGACGGTAGCGAGAAAGTCGCCATGCAAGACTTGGGCCGGGCCATAATGCTGCAGCAGATTGTAGGTCTCCAGCCGCGCCGGCATCGGCACCAGCGCTTGTTCGACATAGCTGCGTGCCTTGCGCAGCAGGCGCAGATCCGCCTTGCCGGCGAGACCAAACAGCAGCGGCTCAAGCGCCATCTGGCGCAGACTGGATGGCAGTTGCTCGTAGCGGGCAAACACGGCCTGGCGGGCGTAGCGCTCATTGCCGCCGAACAGTTCGTCCCCGCCGTCGCCGCCGATCAGCCGGGTAACGCCATCCGCGCGCGCCATCTGCGCACAAAAATACGCCGGGACAATGGAAGAATTGCCAAACGGCTGATCACATGCCGCGGCGATGCGCGGAATAGCATCGGCAACATCGCCCGCAGTCAGATAATACTCATGGTGCCGAGTCTTGAAATGCCGTGCTGCGATGCGCGCGTATGCCATTTCATCATAGCCATCGACGTCAAACCCGATCGAGTAAGTGCGCGCGGCTTGCCCCGTGACCTTGCCCAGCATGCCGGCCAGGGTGGAGCTGTCGGTGCCGCCGCTAAGAAAGGCCCCGACCTCGTCTCCTGCCGCCTGCTGGACGGCATCGTGCACAATACCGAGAAACTGCCGTTTCATGACCGCAAACGGCAGCGCGCGCTCCTCGTGGAAGCGCATACGCCAGTAAGCCCCCCGCTCCACGCGGCCGCGCTGGTACAGCAGATATTCGCCCGGCAGCAGGCGCTGGTGCTTGCTGTACACACTGAGCGGCGCCGGGATGACGTGGAAATACAGATAGTTGTAGATCGATTGCGCATCCAGCTCGCCAGCCGGCAGCGCGGAGGCTTCCGTCCCGAAACGCAAACCCTGCGCGTCGGCATGGTAGTGCATGCTGTGCACCCCGCTGCGATCAATCGCCAGCAACACCTGACCGGCGGCGTAATCGATGATACAGGCCGCGAAATGTCCGCCCAACTCGGCACAGGCCGGAGCGCCGCGCGCGCGCCAGGCAGCGGCAAAGCGGGCCGCCACCTGCTGGTCACTGCCATCCAGTCTGGCGCGGCCCCACACCGCTGCCGCCAGCCCGGTTTCCCGGTGCATGCTGAGCCTTGGGTCCTGCCTGGGGGCAGACACGTCAAATCCGGCTGCATCAAGGTAACCGCTCAACCCGCTCATACCAGCACCTCCAGCGGTAACGGATGGCTGAGAAAGGCGGTAGGGCTGGCCGTCATGCCGTAGGCCCCGGACTGAAACACCACCACGAAGTCGCCGGGCTCAACGCGGGCCAGCTCCATACTGTCGGCCAGCATATCGAGCGGCGTGCACAGCGGCCCCACCACGGTTGCCACCTCACGCGGGCCAGCCTGCATGCGGTTGCCGATCGCCACCGGGTAATTCTTGCGGATCACCTGGCCAAAATTGCCGGAGGCCGCAAGATGATGGTGCATGCCGCCATCCGTAATCACGAACACCTGCCCATGCGACAGCTTGCGCTCCAGCACCCGGCAGACGTAGACGCCGGCCTCGGCCACCAGATAGCGCCCCAGCTCCAGCACCAGCCGCGTTTGCGGCGACTCGGCGGCCAGCGCGCGCGTCACGTCCTGCAAGCCATCGCCCACCGCCGCCAGATCCAGTGCCCGCTCGCCGGGGAAATACGGCACGCCAAAACCGCCGCCGATATTCAGCAGGCGCAGCGGGCCCGGCGCGTAGCCGGCCAGCCGCAGTGCCAGTTGCACACACAGCCGCTGGGCCTCGCAAATCGCCTTGGCGAACAGGTTTTGCGCGCCGCAGAACAGGTGGAAACCATGAAAATCCAGCCCCAGGGCGCCGATCTTGCGCAACATGGCCGGGACACGTTCGGCATCTACCCCAAACTGCCGCGCGCCGCCGGCCATCTTCATGCCGGCGTATTTGAGCTCGAATTCAGGATTGACACGGACCGCTACGCGCGGCGTCAGCCCCAGCAGCTCACCCGTACGGGCCGCGCGCTCCATCTCATCCTCAGACTCCAAATGCAGCAGCACGCCTGCGGCGATCGCACTGCGCAACTCGGCGTTGCTCTTGCCCGGTCCGGCAAAGCTGATGCGTGACGGTGGCATGCCGGCATCCAGCGCTATTTTGAGCTCGCCGCTGGAAGCCACGTCAAAGCCATCCACCAGCAGACCCATCATGTGAACCAGCGCCGGCATGGGATTGGCCTTGATGGCGTAATGCAAATGCAGCGACGGCGGCAAGCTGCCGCGCAACAAAGCCACGCGCGACTGGATGTGCTCGCGCTCGTAGGCGTAAAACGGTGTGCGGCCGACCCGCTCGGCCAGCCTCGGCAGTGTGATGCCGCCCAACTGCAGGCAGTCGTCCAGCACCGGGAACTGGCGCTGCTCAGCGTGCGCGGGCGTCATGCGCCTGACTCCAATGCTTGCGCCAGCAACTTGCGATCGATCTTGCCGTTGGGGTTGCGCGGCAGCGGCTGCTCGCGCAGTTCGATGCGGGCGGGCACCATGTAAGTTGGCAAGGCATGCTTGCAGGCCACCAGCAGCGCATCGCCATCCACGCTCACGCCCACGGCGACCAGCGCGATCGCCTGGCCCAGCGTGGGGTGTGGGTAGCCCAAGGCGGCCGCCTCACGTACCAGCCCGGTGGCGTAGACAATCTCCTCCACCTCCGCCGGGCTGACGCGGTAACCCGAAGTCTTGATCATATCGTCGTGGCGGCCGATGAAATACAGATAGCCTTCTTCATCGGCCCGCACCGTGTCGCCGGACCAGACCGCCAGTTCGGGCAGCGGCAGACCGCTGGCACGCGCTGGCAAAGGACGGAAACGTTCGGCGGTTCTCGCTACGTCATTCCAGTAACCCATGGACACCAGCGCGCCACGGTGCACCAGTTCGCCTGGCTCGTTGGGCGCACACGGCGAACCGTCCTGGCGCAGCACCAGAATTTCCGCATTGGGTATTGCTTTGCCGATGGAATCCGGCCGCACGTCCAGCTGTTCCGGCGCCAGATAGGTGGAACGGAAGGCCTCGGTCAGACCGTACATCAGGTACATCTGCACGTGCGGCAAGGCACGGCGCAAGGCTTTGATGGTGTGTTGCGGCATCACGCCGCCGGAATTGGTGATGTAGCGCAAACGGCGCGCGTGGTTCCAGCTGAGTTCCGCCAGCTGTATCCATAACGGCGGCACGCCGGCCAGCCCGGTGATGCGGTCGCGGTCAATGGCATCCAGCACGTCGCGCAATAGCAAGTGGTTGAGCAGCACCGCGCAGGCGCCGACAGCAAAGGCCGTGGTCAGCTGGCTCAGGCCGTAATCAAAGCTGAGCGGCAGCACGCACAGGATGCGGTCTTCAGACGTGTTCTGCAGATAACTGGAAACGCTGAGCGCGCCGGCCACCAGATTGCGGTGCGACAGAATCACACCCTTCGGCTTGCCGGTGCTGCCCGAGGTGTACAGGATGGCTGCCATGTCGACGTCGATACAGCTGTGCCCCAGGCGCGGCGGTGCAGCCGCCATGCTCTCGCGCCATGAATGCAACTGCACGCCTGCCAGCGGCCCCAGACCTTCCATCGCGCCGATGACAATCACCGTGCGCAGGTCAGGACAGGCCGCCAGCACGCCTGTCAATTGGTTCAGGCGCTCGCGCGACGTGACCAGGATGCGCACGTTGCAGTCGGCCAGGATGTACGCCACCTGCTCCGGCTTCAACACCGGATTGACCGGCACAAACACGCCGCCGGCAGCAGTCGCGCCAAACATTGCCACCACGGCCTCCTCGCGCTTTTCCAGAAACACCGCCAGCCGTTCGCCGCGCGCCAGGCCGTGATCCAGCCAGGCATTGGCCGCCTGCTGCACCATCTGCGCCAATGCGCCGTAATTCAGGCCAACGCCCTGGTAGCAAAGCGCCTGCCGTTCCGGCACGTTGCGCGCCGAAGCAAAGATCAATTCGTGGATTAGCTGCGCCATGACGGTAGGCCTTCACAGTGGACGGGTCTTCCATCATCGGGAGAATCCGCGCGGCCGTTCTTGATACCGATCAAATAGCGCGTGCGCTTGTGCTGGCGCAAACCAGGCGATTAGAGGCCATAGTCTAATCGGAATCCCGCCCTCCAAGGACAGAAGCCATGACGAACGGCCTGCGTCTCACCCTCGCACAACTGGGTTGGTTCAATACCGCCTTGTACGTGCTGGCGCGCCTGCTGGCGCGGGCCAGCGGCGGCCGCTGGACACTGTTGCGCTACCTGTTCGTCGCTCAATATGTCAGCGACACGCCACTGGCGCCATTGCGCGGCGCCGATATCGAAATCCGCAGCGCCAGCGCGGGCGATCCACTGCCGCGCGACTATCCCCGTCCGGCCAGTGTGGTGCGGGCGCGCTATGCGCAAGGTGCGCAAACGCTGGCGGCATGGCGCAATGGCCGCCTTGCCGGCTTTATGTGGCTGATCGCCGGCGCTTATCAGGAAGACGAAGTGCGCGCGCGCTACTGCCTGCCATCGGCGCGCACCAGCTGGGATTTTGATGTCTGGGTGCGGCCCGAGGAACGACTGGGCTGGGTCTTCCGGCGGCTGTGGGAAGCGGCGCGCCAGCATCTGCGCCGGCGTGGCGTGCGCTGGACCTGCAGCCGCATCTCCGCTTTCAACGCCGCGTCGCTGCGGGCGCACGCTCAGATCGGCACGGTGCGGCTGGGACACGCGGTGTTCCTGCGCTGCGGCACATGGCAATGGATGATCGCCAGCCTGCGGCCGTACGTTCACTTGTCACGCCATCCCGCATCCTTTCCTCATCTGATGTTCGACCTTCCCTCACAGGAGCCGCCATGCCCCCATTCCAACAAGTCTGCCAGATACTGAGAACCACGCTGGGCCTGGGCTACCAGCCGCTGACCGAAGACACGCCGCTGCTGGGCGCCATGCCGGAGCTGGACTCAATGGCGGTCGCCAACCTGATTGTGGCGCTGGAGCAGTACTACGGCTTCGAAGTGCGCGACGATGAAATCAGCGCCCGCCACTTCGCCACCGTCGGCTCGCTGTCAGCCTTCGTCGCCGGCAAACTGGAATGACCGTGGATGCCGTCTCGTTGAGCGCCCTGCCATTCTTCCTCAGCGCTGACGAGGGCGAGCGCTTTTGCCTGTATCACGAACCGGAACCAGGCGTCGCCGCGCGCGGCGCCATTCTCTACGTCCACCCGTTTGCGGAAGAACTGAACAAGAGCCGGCGCATGGTGGCGCTGCAGGCACGCGCCTACGCGCAAGCCGGCTTTGGCGTGCTGCAGATCGATTTATACGGTTGTGGCGACAGCAGCGGCGACTTGTCCAAGGCGCGCTGGGAGATCTGGCTGAACGATCTTGCGCGGGCATGGCAATGGCTGGCCGACCGTAAACTGGGCGCGCGCTACGTTTGGGGACTGCGGCTGGGCGCCTTGCTGGCGCTGGACTTTGCATCGCGCGCGCGGCCCGAGGCGCTAATCTTATGGCAGCCGGCCATGAGCGGCCGCGCGCACATGACGCAGTTCAGCAGGCTGCAAAGCGCAGCCAGGCTGTTTTCCAGTGCGCCCGCTGTCGAACAGGCGTCGGAAGTCGCTGGCTACCTGATGGCTCCCGCACTGTCTGCCGCCATCAGCCGCCTGGACGCCGCCGCGCTGACACCACGTTGCCCGGTGCAATGGATGGAGTTAAGCGCGCCGCCCGCGCAAGATGCCGCCAGCGCTTACGCGGCCGCCGCAGGCAACGGTGGCGCGGTGCTGCAGCCCGCATCGGCGCTCCTGATCGATCGCTGGCGCGACGATGGCGCCACCGTGCGCGCCTATCCCGTGCACGGCGAACCTTTCTGGAGCAGCAGCGAGATCGGCATCGTGCCCGCGCTGCTGGCTGCCACCTCCAGCGCCATGGAGTGCGCATAATGTCGCATGAACGCGTACTGCGCTTCCTCTGCCAGGGCTGCTGGCTGATCGGCATCCTGCACGTGCCGGATGAACCCTTGACGCGCGGCGTACTGATCGTCACCGGCGGACCGCAGTACCGGGTCGGCAGCCATCGGCAGTTCGTCCTGCTGGCGCGCCACCTGGCCGCGCACCACGTGCCGGTCATGCGGTTTGATTACCGCGGCATGGGCGACAGCGAAGGCGAGATGCGCGACTTCGAATCGATACAAGATGATCTGGAAGCGGCAATCAGCGAGTTTTTCTGCACCATGCCAGCCATGAAGGAAGTGGTGTTGTGGGGCCTGTGCGACGGCGCCACCGCTGCAGCCTTCCACGCATGGAGCGATCCGCGCATCACCGGTCTGGTGCTGGCCAATCCCTGGGTGCGAACGACGCAGGGGCAGGCGCGCGTCACGCTGCGCCATTACTATCTCCAGCGTGTGCGTGATGCTGAGTTCTGGCGCAAGCTGGCGCGTGGCGGTTTCGGCTTACGGCGTGCGCTCGATTCGTTCCGGCAGATCGCACAGGCCGCGCGAGAGCCTACGGCGCAAGTTGAACCGCTCCCCGAGCGACTGCATCTGGCGCTGGAACGTTTTCAAGGCCAGGTGCTCATCATCCTGAGCGGCGCCGACCTTGGTGCGCGCGAGTTCATGGCGCTGTCCCGGCAGCACGCCCACTGGCGCAAGCTGCTGGCGCGTACGCGCGTGCGTCAGACCATCATCCCCCACGCCAATCACACCTTCGCACGCCAGGTCTGGCGCGACGAGGTGGCGGACATTTGCACCCAATGGATACAGGCATGGTAAGGCGCGTGCTCATGATCGCTTATCACTATCCGCCAATGCGCGGCGGCAGCGGCATACACCGCACGCTGTCATTTACCCAGTATCTGCCGCAATCGGGCTGGGAGCCACTGGTACTGACGGTCAGCCCCCATGCCTATCCGGACTACGACATTGCCACGGGTGCGCCGGCGCATCGCAGCTTTGCGCTCGACAGCGCGCGCCATCTGGCGTTATGCGGACGATATCCGGGGCTGCTGTCGCAGCCGGATCGCTGGATATCCTGGTGGTTCAGCGCCGTGCCCGCCGGCCTGCGCCTGATACGCCGGTATCGCCCAACCGCCATCTGGTCCAGCTACCCGATCGCCACCGCCCATCTGATCGGTTTAACGCTGCACCGCCTGAGCGGCCTGCCGTGGATCGTCGATCAGCGCGACCCGATGATTGATCAGGACTATCCACCCGACCCGACCCGCTATCGCATTCACCGCTGGATCGAGCAGCAAGCCCTGCGGCGTGGCGCCGCGATAGTCTGCACCACGCCGGGCGCGGTGCGAGACTTGAATCAACGCTTGCGCAGCGAGCACACGGCGCGCATCGAGCTGATAGAGAATGGTTACGACGAAGCCAGCTTCATCGCTGCGGAGATTTATCCGTCGCCCGCGCGGCCGCCCAAGCCTTTCCGCCTGCTGCACAGCGGCGTTATTTACCCTTCCGAGCGCGATCCGCGCGCGCTGTTCGGGGCACTGGCGCGTTTGCGGGCGTCCGGCGCCATTCACGCCGCCAGTTTCAGGCTGGTGCTGCGCGCCAGCGGCCATGACGACTATTTGCGCGGCCTGACGCGCGGCCTGGAAGACATCGTCGAATTGGCGCCGCCACTGCCTTACCACGAGGGATTGGCCGAAATGCTGGACGCGGACGGCCTGCTGCTTCTGCAGGCGGCCAATTGCAATCACCAGATTCCCGCCAAGCTGTATGAGTACCTGCGCGCCCGCCGTCCGCTGCTGGCGCTCACGCACCCGGACGGCGACACCGCCGGCGCATTGCGCCGTGCCGGCATCGATACCATCGGCCGCCTCGACGTCGCGGAAGACATTGTGGCAGCGCTCACGCGCTTCCTGTACCTGTGCCGCGAGCGGCGCGCTCCGCTCGCCCCATCCACCTTCATCAGCCAGTGCTCGCGGGCGGCGCGCACGCGCGAACTGGCCGCCCTGCTGGACCGCATCCACCGCAAGGAACAACCATGAAATTACTCACATTGCTGCTGTTCTGCGTCGGCGCACAGGCCGCTGACGACTGCCCGGCCTACGTCAAGCACGATCCCGGTGGCGACTACACCAATGCCGATGACCGCCAGGGCTTGGCCGTGGTCGAGAACTTCCATTTCACGCCCAACGTGGAGCGGCTGGCGCGCGGTGCCACCGGCGCCATCGGTGCCGACATCAGCTACACGCTGGAACACTTCCCCAATCACCACCGCGCGCTGGCGGCGATGTCACGCCTGGCCCTGCGCGAGCGTAACCGCAAGCCGCATGGCGCCCGCTACACCATCGAATGCTTTTTCGACCGCGCCTTGGGCTACCGTCCGGACGACGCCCGCGTACATGCGCTGTACGGCAGCTATCTGCTGGCGCTGGGCCAGACCGACAGCGCGTTGGAGCAACTGGAGCATGCCGCCCGGTTGGAGCCGGACAATCCGACCGCGCACTACAATCTGGGCCTGCTGTACGTGAAAAAGAAGGATTACGACAAGGCCCGCGCAAGTGCCCGGAAAGCCTACAGCATGGGGTTTCCGTTGCCTGGTCTGAAAAACAAACTGAGTGCAGCAGGCGAATGGCGCGACTGACTATTTCAGGCCATGGTGGCTCATCAGGTCATACAGCGTCGGACGGCTGATGCCCATCAGCTCCGCTGCCTTGACGATATTCCCATCCGCCCGCGCCAGCGCCTGTACCATGACGCGATACTCGGCGGCGTCACGTACCTGGCGCAAATTCAAATTCTCTTCAGCGCCGTCGGGCAGCCCCAGATCGGCGGGCAGGATCTGCGGACCGTCCGCCATGATGACGGCGCGGCGTATGCAGTTTTCCATCTCGCGCACATTGCCCGGCCAGGCGTAGGCTTCTATCGCCGCCATCGCCTCGGTACTGAATGCCAGCACCGGGCGAGACTCGCCGGCACAGAACTTGTTGCGGAAGTGATGCGCCAGCAAAGCGCGGTCGCCGGCACGCTCGCGTAGCGGCGGAATGGTCAGCACGATCTCGCTGAGCCGGTAGTACAAGTCTTCGCGGAACGCGCCTTCCGCAGCCAGTGCCTTCAGATTGCGGTGCGTTGCGCACACCACCCGCACGTCGATGCAGATTTCAGTACGCCCGCCCACGCGCTCTATCACGCGCTCCTGCAGGAAGCGCAGCAGCTTGGCCTGCAGCGGCATCGCCATGTCTCCGATCTCGTCCAGAAACAAGGTGCCGCCGTGCGCCAGTTCCAGCTTGCCCTGCGTCTGGCGTTGGGCGCCGGTGAATGCGCCTTTTTCATAGCCGAATAACTCGCTTTCCAGCAGATTCTCCGGAATCGCCGCGCAATTGATGGCAACAAAGCGCTTGCCGCTGCGTCCACTCAGCTGATGCAGTCCGCGCGCGATCAATTCCTTGCCGCTGCCTGAGTCGCCCAGCAACATGACGGTGGCGGAGGATGGCGCCACTCTCTCCACGTTGCGGCATAGTTTCAGCATGACCGGATCGCGGCTGATCATGCCGGCCAGCGGCGAATCCGACTGAATCTGCAGCATGCGGCGGTTCTCCTGCTGCATGGCGTGCAGGTAGAAGGCGCGCGCGATCACCAATGCCAGCGTATCGGCATCCAGCGGCTTCTGATGAAAATCGTATGCGCCCATGGCGATGGCCTTCAAGGCGTACGCGCGCTCCTGATTGCCGGACAGGATAATCACCTTGGTGTCTGGCGCCGCCGCCAGGATGTGCGACAACAGCGCGAGGCCTTCGCTGGCGCCGTCCGGGTCCGGCGGCAGTCCCAGATCCATCGTTACCACCGCCGGCTGGTGTCGCCGCAGCTGCGACAGCGCGCTTTCACGATCATCGGCTGCGACGACATCGTAGGCGTCGAGACTCCAGCGCAGTTGTTTCTGCAACCCGGCGTCATCCTCGACCACCAGCAGTTTATGCTTGCCCATGTTCAGACTCCTTATGCAACGGCAGCGTGAGGCGGAAAATCGTACCTTGCGACGGCGCGCTGCTCACCTGCAGCTGGCCGCCGATCTCGCGCAGGTACTCGCGGCTTTCGAATACCCCTATGCCCATGCCGGCAGGCTTGGTGGACACGAACGGCTGGAACAGACGCTCACGCATGAATTGTTCGCTCATGCCATGTCCAGTGTCGCGAATTTCGATCACCGCGCAGTCCTCGTCCGTGCCAAGCCGCACCAGCACCTGACCTGCACGCGGCGTGGCTTCCACTGCGTTTTGCACCAGATGGCCGATGACCCGTTCCAGGCGCTGGCCGTCTGCCAGCACGGTCACGCCAACGGCCTCCAGTTCCAGCACTGGCCGGGGTTCGCTGCCGGCGTGAACCTGCAGCGCGCGCGCCAGCAGTTGATCCAATTGCAGCCGCGCGACCGAATCGGGCGCCTGATCGCGGCCCAGTTTCAGCAGCATGTGCTTCATCTTGCCCAGCGAGTGCGACAGCGTGTCCAGCATATCCTGCTGAAAGGCCGGATTGGACTTGTGCTTTTCCGCGTTCACCAGCAGCAGCGAAAGCTGCGAGACCAGGTTTTTCAAGTCATGCACGACAAAGGTCGACATGCGGTTGAATGACTCGAACTGCCGCGCCACCGCCAGTCCATCGGCCGAGGCGCGATGGGCGATGACGCTGGCTGCCTGGCTGCCGGCGATTTTCAGCACATCGCGCACCTCCCAGTTCATTGACAAGGCGGTGCGCGGCGGTGCCAGCACGATGAAGCCGAACAGGCTCCGTTCCAGCATCAGCGGCACCACCAGCCACAGGTCCGAAGCCCATGCCGGCCGCTCGGGCCAGTGCGGCAGCTCGATCACCCAGCTGCGGGTGGCAAGCAATTGGCACAAGGCGCCGTCCGAGCGCTCTTCCACCGCTGGCAGCGGCATATTCCAGCGGCCGACAGGCTGGTAGACATCCTCCCGGCGCAGCCAGAGCATGCCGGCCGGGCTTTCCACCAGTGCCGCCACGGCCTGGATGGCGCGCTCGGACAAGCCGTCGCCATCGTCCGACAGGGCGCGCGTAAAGCGCTGCCACTCTTCGCGATAGTCGTAGCGCCCCTTGTAGAAATGCTTGCTGATGAAAAGCTTGAGACGCGCGCGCATCGCTCCAGAGAACAGCAGCGCCGCGAGGATCATCACCGCGCCGAACAAACAGGCCATCTGCATGACGCCGCCCCAGGCGCCGCCGACCGAACGCAGATACCAGGCGCTGGCCGCCATCGTCAGCAGATACAGCGCCGACCCAAGCAAGGCGGCCGAATGGAACATCATCTGGCGCGAGAACTGCACGGACGCCGTCCACGACGGACCGCGCGCCATGGCCAAGGCCAGCAAAGGCGCACTCAATGCGTTGACCACGCCTCGCGCCGCCCAGATATCCGCCGACAGCCGGCGGAACAGCATGGCATCGCTGTACAGGTAAAAGTCGTAGGTGAACAAGGCGCCGATGCCAAGGCAGGCGAACTTGACGCCCCAGCGTGCATTCTGCGGCGTGCTGCGATAAAGATGCTCGACCAGCAGCATGCCCAGCACCGACAGCGCCATCGGCAGCGCGGCGCGCAGTTGCGGCGGCAAGGCAGGCAGCAGCGGCAGTGCCGGCGCAAATACCAGCAGCGCAATCGCCGGTGAAAACCTGCGGCTGCCGGCCAGGGCCAACAACACGCTCAGCCAGCCCAGGCTGCGCAGGGCCTCGGGCAGCTCCAGCAAGGCGACCGCGGACCAGGTCGACCCAGTCACGCCGGCCCGCACGGCCGCCAGCGCGCAGATGGCCCACAACGCCGTCAGCAACGCCGCCAGCGCCATTGCCAAGGCATGCGGCCGCGCGCGCCAGCCGGGGCGCAGCAGCCACGCTGCCAGCGCCGCAAAGGCCAGCGCCGCCGTGCCATGGCTGAACGCCGCCACCGCTGGCGCATCATCCCATTGCATCAGCGCCCGCCTTTGCCGAACAACACCACCTGCACGGTATCGACCAATATCAGCAGATCGAGGAACAGGCTGTTGTTCTTTACGTAGTACAAATCGTACTGCAGCTTTTGCAGCGCGTCTTCCACCGAGGCGCCATAGCGGTAGCGCACCTGCGCCAAGCCAGTAATGCCCGGCTTGAGACCGTGCCGTACGTTGTAATAGGCGATTTTCCCGCACAGCTGCTCGACAAAATAAGCCCGCTCCGGCCGCGGCCCGACGAAACTCATCTCGCCCCTGAACACATTCAGCATCTGCGGCAGTTCGTCGATGCGCAGCTTGCGTATCCAGTGGCCGACCGACGTCACGCGCGGATCATCCTGCGACGCCCATTGCGGCATGCCGTCGCGCTCCGCGTCCTGCCGCATGCTGCGGAACTTCAGCACCTTGAACAGCCGGTTGTCGCGCCCCACCCGCTCCTGCCGGTAAAACACTGGACCGCCGTCTTCGATCTTGATGGCGGCGGCAGTGGCCAGCATCACCGGCATCGCCAGCACGCCGATGGCGGCGCTGGCCAGCAGATCGAACACCCGCTTGACCGTGGCCCGCAGCAGGCTTTGATCGAAGCCGCCGCCGAAAATCAGATAGCTGGGTTGCAGCGAATCGACGCGGATCTGGCATGCCTCGCGCTCGAAGAAGGTGGCGGCATCGATCACCGGCACGCCGCCCAGCGCGCATTCCAGCAGCTGACGCACCGGGAAGGCGCCGTTGCGGCGGTCGCCGACCGTCACCACGATTTCATCGGCCGCATAGCGACGCGCCAATGCCAGCAAGGGCAAGTCGGCCGGCAACAGCATGGCCGGCGGCACCGCGCGCAGCTCGCCCGGCACCGGCACAAAACCCACCACCCGGAACGGATGAAAACCCACGCTGCCGTTGGCCAGATCCAGGCACTCGCGCGCAATGGTGCCGTCGCCAACGATAATCAGCCGCTGTTCCAGCATGCTCGATTGCGCCGAGGTGAATACCACCAGTCGCGCCAGCAGCACCGCGCCGCCGCCCAGCCAGAACACCATGCCGCCCAGCCGCCCCAGCTGCATGGCCGGCACCAGCCCCGCCAGCAGATGCATCAGGCAAAAGCCCAGGATAAAGGATGGCGTGATACGCAGCAGTGTACTTTTGATATCTTCGCGCGACTGGTCATGCTGGTACATGCCCAGCGTGCCCATGCTGAACACCATCACCAGCGCAAACGCCAGCGCCGGCCAATACAGCTGCCCGGTGTCGGACAGCCACAGGGGCGCGCTGGCCACGGCCGCCGCCAGCAGGATGGACAACTCCAGCACCAGCAGCATGAAGGCTATCCTGGACACATAATGATGAAAGATCCTGATCACGATTAGCTCCCCGAACGGAGCTTTCATCATGGGGAACTGCGGATCAAACCGTTTTGAGCGCCCACAACCGAGCTGCAATCCCCGCCATCAAAAGGGCTATTTGTGACGAGACTATGACAAATGGTCTATAGTCATGCTTCTTTCGTGCCTTCCACTAACGTAATCATGAAATTTGATGTTGCCATTGTCGGCAGCGGCCTGGCCGGCCTTTCGGTCGCCCTGCACCTCGCCGAAACGCGTACCGTAGCGATCATTTCCAAGCGCGCCCTCAAGGACGGCGCCAGCAACTGGGCTCAGGGCGGCATTGCCGCCGTGCTGGATTCCGGCGACAGCCACACCCAGCACATCGACGACACCCTGATCGCCGGCGGCGGCCTGTGTGACGAAGGGGCCACCCGCTACATCGTGGAGCATGGCCGTGAAGCGATTGAATGGCTGATCGAACAAGGCGTCCCGTTCACCCGCGACGAATCGGCGGAACTGGGTTTCCATCTGACGCGCGAAGGCGGCCATAGCCAGCGCCGCATCATCCACGCCGCCGACGCCACCGGCAGTGCGGTGCAGACCACGCTGGAAGAAAAAGTCCGCGCCCACCCGAACATCACCCTGTTCGAGCACCACTGCGCGGTCGACCTGATCACCTCCGACAAGCTGCACCCTGTCAAAAAAGGCAATGCCCAGCCGAAGTGCTACGGCTTGTATGTACAAGATGAGCAAACCGGCCAGGTGCACACCTTCGCCGCCGAATACACCATCATGTGTACCGGTGGGGCTGGCAAGGTGTACCTGTACACCACCAATCCGGACACCGCCAGCGGCGACGGCATCGCCATGGCCTGGCGCGCTGGCTGCCGCGTGTCGAACATGGAGTTCATCCAGTTCCACCCGACCTGCCTGTACCACCCGTACGCCAAGTCGTTCCTGATTACCGAGGCAATCCGCGGCGAAGGCGGCTTGCTCAAGCTGCCGCCGGAGGCCGGTGCCGCTGCCGGCCAGCGCTTCATGCTGGCCCACGACGAACGCGCCGAACTGGCGCCGCGCGACGTGGTGGCGCGCGCCATCGACTTTGAAATCAAGAAGCGCGGCCTGGATTACGTCCATCTGGACATCAGCCACAAGCCGGCCGCATTCCTGATCGAGCACTTCCCGACCATCTATGCGCGCTGCATGGAGCTGGGCATCGACATCACCAAGGAGCCGATTCCGATCGTGCCGGCCGCGCACTACACCTGCGGCGGCATCGTCACCGACCTGCATGGCCGCACCGACCTGCCCGGTCTGTACGCCGTCGGCGAAACCGCCTGCACCGGCCTGCATGGCGCCAACCGCCTGGCCAGCAACTCGCTGCTGGAATGCGTGGTGATCGGCCGCGCCTGCGCGCTGGACATCACCAGCCGCGAAAAAGGCGAAGTGCCGTATCTGCCTGACTGGGACGAAAGCCGTGTCACCGACGCCGACGAGGAAGTGGTCATCGCCCACAACTGGGATGAGCTGCGCCGCTTCATGTGGAACTACGTCGGCATCGTGCGCACCACCAAGCGCCTGGAACGCGCCCAGCACCGCATTGCGCTGCTCAAGGAAGAAATCGACGAGTACTACCAGAACTTCCGCGTCACGCACGACCTGCTGGAACTGCGCAATCTGGTCGAAGTGGCCAGCCTGATCGTCAACAGCGCCCTGCTGCGCCGTGAAAGCCGCGGCCTGCACTTCAGCCGCGATTATCCGGAGACGCTGGCCAAGGCCCTGCCCACCATCCTGACGCCGCCGCGCCGCAAATAATGATCTCGGTCCGCCACGCCACCCCAGCCGACATTCCCGCCATGGAAGCGCTGATCGCGCGTTCCGGCATTGAATTGAGCGATGGTTTTTACACCAGCGAACAGGCGCAGGCCGTCACGCGCCACGTGTTCGGCGTGGATACGCAGCTGGTGGCGGACCAGACCTACTTTGTGATCGAAAAGGACGGCAAGCTGGCGGCCTGCGGCGGCTGGAGCAAGCGCAGCACCCTGTTCGGCGCCGACCGCACCAAGCAAGGCGCCGATCCGCTGCTCGATCCGGCGCACGAGCCGGCCCGCATCCGCGCCTTCTTTGTCGATCCTTCGGCGGCGCGTCAAGGCTTGGGGCGCCTGCTGCTGCAGCACTGCAGCGTCGCCGCGCTGGCCGGCGGCTTCCATACGCTGGAACTGGCCGCGACCATGCCCGGCGTGCCGCTCTACACCGCCTGCGGCTTTGAGATGGTCGAACGCATGGAGCTGGACCTGCCGGGCGACGTCAAGGTGCCGCTGGCAAAAATGCGCAAACGGATCAAGGCGGAATGACGCCGTAACGGCGCGCCAGTTTTTGCAGCTCGCCACGCGCCTTCATCTCGGCCAGCAGGCGATCCATCTGCCGCGGCACCTCCGCAAACCGCGGCGTGAGCGGATAGGCGAAATAAGCATCCTGCACATCGATCAGCGGCGCCAGCGCCATCACCTTGTCCGTCATGCCCAGCGTCGTCACCACCGGATCGGTATCGCGCCGGTTGGTGGCAAACATCTCCACGTGGCCGGCCGCCAGCATTTTCAAGCCGCTTTCCACCGAGTTGGTCACGCTGATGGTCAGCTGCGGCGCCGCCTTGGTGAAGGCTGCGCCATAATTCCAGCCGTTCAGGGTGGCGATGCGGCGTCCGCGCAGCATGCCGTAGTCCCCCTCCCACAACGGCAGGCTGTCGGCGCGCACGTAAAACGCCACCTGATCCTGAAAGAACGCTTGTTCGCTGAAGCGCATGGTACGCAGGCGGTCGGCTGACTTATACGGACCGACCAGCACATCGGCCTTGCCGCCATTGATCAATTCCTGCGCGCGGCGCCACGGATAGATCTCCAGCCGCAGCTGATAGCCGTAGCGCTGCGCAAACAGACACAGGAGGTCCACGCCCATGCCGGCAAACTCGCCGTTGGGCCGGCGCTCGTAGATGCTTTCGAAACGGGTGCCGGCCACCACCAGTTCGCGCCCCACAGGCGGACGCGCCCATGAAAAATGCGGCAAGGCGCCAAGCGCAATGCCGCACAGGCCGATCAACAGATGTCGCCGGCAATCAGAACAGTGCAATGAGGCCTTGTCGGTCAAGTATCCTCCTCACGCCGGCGATGCCGGCCGTCGCCTATTCTATGCCGACTTTTTGCGGCGCGCCACCATGCCGATCATGGCCAGGCCAGCCAGCAACATGCCATAGGTTTCCGGTTCCGGCACTGGCAGCGCGGCGCCAAAGCCGTCCAGATAGACGTAGCCGGTGTGGGCGGTCGGGTAGCAGTCGGCCGCCAGCAGCGACAGCGTGAAGCTGTGGCCGGACAGCGAGGAGTCAATGCTCAGCGATTCAACCTGCCATTGCGGGGTGTAGAACAAACCATTCTCGCTCAGGAAGCGCGAGTCGACGCCAGAGCCGGTATAGCCGGCATTGTAGGTGCGGCTGACCAGCAGCTGGCCGGTGGTGTCGTCGGTCAGGGTCAGCTTCATGACGGCAGACTCGTCCTCGACGTGGCCGCCGTTCTCCAGCACGGCTTTCCAGGCGAAAACGATTTGCGAGTCGGTGTAATTGCTGACTTTCTGGCTGATGGCCGTACCGTAGCCGCCATCCCAGGTGTCTTCCGCGCGGTACGAATATTGGCCGCTGTAGACGGTCGAGCCGATCAGCGAACCCAGGCGCGGATCGACGTAGCTGCTGTCGATGATGGCGCCGCGGCCGCCGTCATCCGAATTCAGGTCGCCGCCCGGCAGCAGACGGGCCGGCGTCAGGTCGGCGTTCACCACATTGCCGCGGTAGCCGCCGCCGGTGGTCCAACCGGCGGTGGTACCTGCTTCAAAACCGCCATTGACGAAGCTGTCCGCATGCGCAGCGCCCGCCAGGCACAACATCCCCACTACCCCCGCAACGTATTTTAGTTTCATCTAGATTGCTCCTTTGTTAAAAAAGAGCCTAGATTTTATTGTTTTATTGATTACTCAATTTAACAATTTCAATCGTGCGCGGGGTAACTCAACAATAAAATTTTATTAACCGATTACCCGTAAAGAATAGTCGGTGGCGCGGATGTCCTTGGTCAGGCTGCCGATCGAAATGCGGTCGACGCCGGTCTCGGCAATCGCCCGCACGGTGTCGAAATTGATGCCGCCCGATGCTTCCAGCAGCGCGCGGCCGGCGTTGATCGTGACCGCCTGGCGCATCATTTCAGTGCTGAAATTATCCAGCAAGATGGAGACGGCACCCGCATCCAGCGCTTCCTTCAGTTCGTCCAGCGACTCCACTTCCACCTGGATCGACACGCCCTTGTTGAGCGCCTTGGCCGCCAGCACCGCGTTGGTGATGCCGCCCGCCGCCGCAATATGGTTTTCCTTGATCAGAATGCCGTCGTACAGTGCCAGGCGCTGATTCTGGCCGCCGCCCACACGCACCGCATACTTCTGCGCCAGGCGCAGTCCCGGCAAGGTCTTGCGGGTGTCGAGGATGTGCGCGCGGGTGCCGGCAATCACGTCCACGTACTTGCGGGTGGCGGTGGCCACGCCGGACAGCAACTGCAGGAAGTTCAACGCGGCGCGTTCCGCCGTCAGCAGCGCGCGCGCCGGACCTTCGATGGTGCAGACCACGCTGTCGGCGTTCATCAGATCGCCTTCAGCGTACTTCCAGTCGATTTCAACCCCGGCCTGCATGCAGTTCATGATGCCTTCGAACCACGGCGCGCCGCACAGCACGGCGTCTTCACGCACGATCACGCGCGCCTTGGCGCGGCCGCCTTCCGGCACCAGCAAACCGGTGAGGTCGCCGCTGCCCACGTCTTCCAGCAGGGCCGCCAGCAGATTGGCTTCAAAAGCGGACTTCAACGCGTCGTCAAACGGCGCGAACTTGTTCAACAAGGTACTCATGCAGGACCGATTCCCGAAAACAGTTTAGCTTCTTGCGCCAGATCCGGACCTGGCTGCACCTTCGCCTTTTTGGCCGCCGCGAAGTCCAGCATGCGGGTGATCGAGGTCACGGCCTGCTTGCCGATTTCCGGATCGACGAAGATTTCGTTGGCGCTGCTGTTGTCCATGTTTTCCAGCACGTCGGCCAGGTTCTGCAGGCCGTTCATGGCCATCCATGGGCAGTGCGCGCAGCTCTTGCAGGTGGCGCTGTTGCCGGCGGTCGGCGCTTCGATGAAGCGTTTGCCCGGCGCTGCCGCGCGCATCTTGTGCAGGATGCCGTTGTCGGTGGCGACAATGAAGGTATCGCAATCCGATTCCACGGCGGCGTTGATGATCTGCGTGGTCGAGCCAACCACGTCGGCCAGCGCCACCACATTGGCCGGGGACTCCGGGTGCACCAGAATCTTCGCCTGCGGGTACTGGGCCTTCAGCAGCTCCAGCTCCACGCCCTTGAATTCATCGTGCACCAGGCAGGAGCCCTGCCACAGCAGCATGTCGGCGCCGGTTTGCTTCTGAATGTAGGAGCCCAGATGCTTGTCCGGCGCCCACAGGATCTTCTTGCCCTGCTCGTGCAGGTGCTTGACGATATCCAGGCCAATCGACGAGGTCACCATCCAGTCGGCACGCGCCTTGACGGCGGCGCTGGTGTTGGCGTACACCACCACCGTGCGGTCCGGATGCCGGTCGCAGAAGGCGGCAAATTCCTCGATCGGGCAGCCCAGGTCCAGCGAGCAGGTGGCGTCCAGGTCCGGCATCAGGATGCGTTTTTCCGGGCTGAGGATCTTGGCCGTTTCGCCCATGAAGCGCACGCCGGCCACCACCAGCGTCTTGGCCGGGTGATCGCGGCCGAAGCGCGCCATCTCCAGCGAATCGGAGACGCAGCCGCCGGTTTCCTCGGCCAGGTCTTGCAGGTCGGCGTCGACATAGTAGTGCGACACCAGCACCGCTTCCTTTTCCTTCAGCAGGCGCTTGATGCGTTCCTTGAGGGCGAGGCGTTCTTCAGGGCTCGGCGTGGCCGGCGTGCGCGCCCACGCATGGGCTACGCAGCTGGCGCCGTCTTGTGGATGTTCGTACTCGACGGGTTTGATCTCGATGGCTTGCATGATGGCTTAGGCGATACCTTGGCTGGTCAGATACTCTTCATAGCCGCCGCGGAAATCGACGACTTCATTGTCCTTGATCTCGATGATGCGGTTGGCCAGCGACGACACGAACTCACGGTCGTGCGACACGAAGATCAGGGTGCCGGCGTATTTTTCCAGCGCGATGTTGAGCGACTCGATCGATTCCATGTCCATGTGGTTGGTCGGTTCGTCCAGCAGCAGCACGTTGTGACGGCCCAGCATCAGCTTGCCGTACATCATGCGGCCCTTCTCGCCGCCGGAAAGCACGCGCACCGACTTCTTCACCTCGTCGCCGCCGAACAGCAGGCGGCCCAGGATGGAGCGCACGGCCTGATCGTCGTCGCCTTCCTTGGTCCACTTGCCCATCCAGTCGGTCAGATTGATATCGGTGGCGAAGTCTTCGGTCGGATCTTGCGGCATGTAGCCGACGTTGGCGTTTTCCGCCCACTTCACGGTGCCGTGATCGGCATCCAGGCCGGTGATGTCGGCGCCGCCGATGCAACGCAGCATGGTGGTCTTACCGGCACCGTTGGCGCCAATGATGGCGATGCGCTCGCCCGCTTCCACCATGATGCTGAAGTTGTTGAACAGCTGGCGGTCGTATTTCTTGCTGAGGTTTTCCGCTTCCACGGCCAGGCGGTGCAGCTTCTTCTCGCCTTCGAAGCGCACGAACGGATAGGCGCGCGAGGATGGCTTGATGTCTTCCACCTTGATCTTGTCGATCATCTTGGCGCGCGACGTTGCCTGACGGGCCTTGGACTTATTGGCCGAGAAGCGGCGCACGAATTCCTGCAGCTCGGCGACTTTCTCTTTCGCCTTGGCGTTGTTGGCCAGCTGCTGGTTGCGGGCCTGGGTCGAGGCCAGCATGTAGTCGTCGTAGTTGCCTGGGTAGATCTTCAGGGTGCCGTAATCCATGTCGGCCACGTGGGTGCACACCTGGTTCAGGAAGTGACGATCGTGGGAAATGATGATCATGGTGGAGTTGCGCTCGTTGAGCACATCTTCCAGCCAGCGGATGGTGTTGATGTCCAGGTTATTGGTCGGTTCGTCCAGCAGCAGGATGTCCGGATTCGAGAACAGCGCCTGCGCCAGCAGCACGCGCAGCTTCCAGCCTGGCGACACATTGCTCATCGGGCCTTGATGCAGGTCGATCGAGATGCCCACGCCCAGCAGCAGTTCGCCGGCGCGCGCTTCGGCGGTGTAGCCGTCGTATTCGGCGACCTTGCCTTCCAGGTCGGCGGCTTTCATGTAATCGTCGTCGGTGGCGTCCGGGTTGGCGTAGATGGCGTCACGCTCCTGAATGGCGGCCCACATCTCGGTGTGGCCCATCATCACCACGTCCAGCACGCGCATCTCTTCATAGGCGAACTGGTCCTGGCGCAGCTTGCCGAGGCGCTCGTTTACATCCAGCATCACGTTGCCGGCCGACGGCTCCAGATCGCCGCCGAGGATTTTCATGAAAGTGGACTTGCCGCAACCGTTGGCGCCAATCAGGCCATAACGGTTGCCATCGCCGAACTTGACGGAGATGTTTTCAAACAACGGCTTGGCGCCGAACTGCATCGTGATATTTGCTGTGCTGAGCATTGGTGAAGTGAGCTTTTCTGAATTAAATCATGCGGTTAAGCGGAAACCCTCGATTATACACGCCCGCAGCCGTCGTCGCAGGATAGCGACAAGCTACTTATTTTGTTGCTATTACTATACTTAAGTTGTAATATGCAAAACAAAGTTCGTACATGATAATTCCATTATTCGATTTGATAACTTGTAGGCGGGCGCAGACCTGCCGGAGTAATCACCTCGCGCCGCTCCTTCCTGGCACCTGCGTGTTGAGTCATCGGCCCTTTATCGATGGCATAACCAACCTCTTCTAACACTAATCCTTAACGGGGGTGAGCAGTGAAAAATAATCTACGCAACGCGGTGCTATCAGCGGTCCTGCTGATGGGAGCACAAACCGCAATGGCGGACGTCACAGTGGCTGGCGATTACCTGCAGGTGGGTGTCGGCCATAATGGCGCCTTGATCAACTTTGGCGACAATCTCGGCCTCAAGTTCGACCCTACTGGCATGGGCAATTTCACCAATGCACCGGACTTTTTGGTCCCGGGCACGTCGTTTGCCTTTTATTCGATCGGCGTGAACAGCATCTGGGACAACGCCGGCGCCGGCAGCTCGTACAATCCGTTCAACACCACCACCTCGGACGTGGTTGCCTCTGGCACCGCCTTCATCATCAGCTCCGGCGGGACCTACCAGGGGCTGAAGGTCTCGCAAACCATCACCTTCGACCTCGACTCGAACGTGATTCATACCAGCGTTGTGCTGAAGAATGTTTCCGGCGGCACGCTCAATAACATTGCCTACGCCGTCGGCTTTGACCCCGACCAGGACTATGCCGGCTTTAACGACTACAACACCGTCAATACCATTCTGGCGCAGGGTGTGGGGGCGGAAGTGATGGCAACCGGCCCGGGCACGGGTTACAGCATCACGCTGAGCAGCACGGGCGGCTGGTCGGCGGAGGCCACCGTGTACAGCAACTGGCAAACCAATCCCTACCTGCTCAGTGGCACGCCACATGACGATGGCAACGGCGATGGCGTGGTCGCCCTTGGCTACCAGTTTGCGTCCCTTGCCAACAACAAGGAAATCAACATCGGCTACGACTACATCCTGACCGCCGCGCCGGTACCGGAACCAGCCACCTATGGCATGCTGCTGGGCGGCCTGGGCCTGGTCGGCTGGGCCGCACGCCGTCGCAAGCAATCGTAACACCCACCCTTCCGTTGAGCCCGCCCCAGCAATGCGGCGGGCTTTTTCATGTCCGGATGGCGGCATCGTATAATCCGCAGACGCGGCGCCCGGACGGTGGCGCCCTCAACCTGGAAAGAGTTTGATGAAAGCTTTGCTTCTTTTGCTGGCGGTCTCCGGCGCCGCCGCGGCCGCTGACGCCGACCTGCTGCGCTGCCGCGCCATTCCCGATATCGCCAGCCGCGTGGCTTGCTATGATGCGATTCCTGTGGCCGGCGCCCGCGCGGCAACGGCGGCGGCCGCACCGGCCGCCGCCGTGCCAGCCGCACCAGCTGCGCCAATCGCACCAGCTGCACCGGTCGCAACCGCCGCCACGCAGGCCGCCAACTTCGGCCTGTCCGCCACGCAGATGCGCAAGACTGACGAACCGAACTTCATCGAAAGCACCCTGCTCGGCCGCATTGAAGGCTGGGGCCCGACCACCCAGTTCCGCCTGGCCAACGGCCAGGTCTGGCGGGTGGCGGATGACAGTGCCGGCTCGGTCACGGAAATTGAAAATCCCAAGGTGAAAATCACGCGCAACGCCATCGGCACCATGTTCCTGGAAATCGAAGGCACCAACCAGGCGCCGCGCGTGCGCCGCCTGCAGTAATTACAGCGTTGGATAATCGCTGATCGTCAGATCGAAACCGCGCACATCCGACACCAGATGCGCCATGCCGCCATACGGCAGTGTGGCGCGCTCCTTGATGTGGCCGAACGGCAGCCCGGTCAGCACCGGCATCGGCAGGCGCGCACGCAGATAGGCCAGCATCGCCTCGAAATCATAGCCATTGTCCATCGGCGCCAGCTTGTAGCCGGAGAAGTCGCCCAGTACCAGCGCCTGCTGCCCATCCAGCGCCCCTGCGTAAAACAGCTGCAGCACCATGCGCTCGATGCGGTACGGATGCTCGCTGATATCCTCGATAAAGCAGATGCCGCGCTCCAGCGCCTGGAAGTACGGCGTGCCGAGCAGGCTGACCAGCATGGCCAGGTTACCGCCCCACAGCTTGCCGCTGACGTCGACCAGCGGATTATCCGCGCCGCCCTCCGCCACCGTGCCGCGCACCCGGTGCACCGGCCCGCGCAGGCAATCCCAGAACTGGTTCAAGGTGTAGTCGACCGGCTGCGGGCGGATAAAATCATCACACATCATTGGCCCGGCAAAGCTGATGCGGCCGGTCTGCCTGAACAGCGGCATCTGGAAGGCCGTGAAATCGCTGTAGCCGACGAACAGCTTGCCGCTGTCGGCCATGTTGTGAAAATCAATCGCCGGCAGCAGGCGCGACATGCCGTACGAGCCGCGCAAGGCAATCACCACCTGCACCTCCGGATCGGCCGCCGCCGCATTCAGCTGCGCCAGGCGTCCTTCGTCGGTGCCGCCGAAGCGCTGGAATTTCTTATCGTCGTCGTAGTAATCGTGGACCAGGAAGCCTTGCTGCTGCAGGCGCTGCACGCCTAGCTTGTAGGCCTCGATGTCGAGCGGGCGGCCGCTGGGCGCGGCGATGGCGATGCCGGGTTTCGTCGTACTCAAAGTATCTCTGTCAGTGATGGGTGCCGCTGCCGGCACGATGCGCGGCAAGCGGGGGAAGTTCCGGCGTCATATTACCGCGCAGGTGGTGGTCGAGCAAGGCAAGCAGGCGCTCGACCAGCTGCTGCGGCAAATCGTGGCCCATGCCTTCGATCACGTGCAGCCGCGCGCCGGGAATGGCTTGCGCCGTATCGACGCCGCACGCCACCGGCACCAGCACGTCGGCCGCGCCGTGGATCACCAGCGCCGGACAGCGGATCTTGCGCAACCAGGGCGTGCGGTCGCCCGAAGCAACGATGGCCACCAGCTGACGCGCCACGCCGTCGGGATTGGTGCCGCGCTCCAGCGCCCGTTCGATATTGGCGCGCAGCGTGCGCTCCGGGGTCGGAAAAGACGGACTGCCGATCACCTTCAGCACCGCCACCGCGCGTTCGATGACCGCCTGGCGGTCGGCGGCATCGGCTGAACGCATCATGGCGCCACGTGCCGCTGCCGACGGCCCCGGCAAGCCACGCCTGCCGCTGCTGGACATGATGGAAGTGAGGCTGAGGGTGCGGCTGGCGAAGCGCGCGGCGAAAATCTGCGCGATCATGCCGCCCATGGAGGCGCCCACCACGTGCGCGCGCGCCACACCGAGCGCATCGAGCAGCCCGAGTGCATCGTCCGCCATGTCATTCAGGGTGTAAGCTGCCGACTGCCTGAAGCCGACCAGGGATTTCAGATACGCCCACAACAGAATGGGCTTTTTGTGCTGGTGGAATTTACTGGACAGGCCGATGTCGCGGTTGTCAAAACGGATCACGTAATAGCCCTGCTCAACCAAGCCGTCAACCAGATCCTGCGGCCAGGCGATCAGCTGCATGCCCAGGCCCATAATCAGCAGCACGGGCGGATCAAGCGGATTACCGCTGGTTTCGTAGGC
This sequence comes from Duganella sp., assembly GCF_039595735.1. NCBI lineage: Bacteria > Pseudomonadati > Pseudomonadota > Betaproteobacteria > Burkholderiales > Oxalobacteraceae > Duganella > Duganella sp. Next base: position 43,702 of record NZ_JBCNLB010000011.1, on the reverse strand, counting down.
AATTGTGATGCCGTTTGCGTGCGCCGTAACCAAGACCGTCTCCCAGATCGAACCTGGGATTCAGCATACCATTTTTATTCCTGGGTGGCGCGCCTGGCTGCGGCGGCTGCCGCGCGGCGCGCGGCAAAAAAGTTCTTCAACATGGCGCCGCACTCCTCGGCCATGACGCCGCCTTCGATTTCGGTGTGGTGATTCAATTGCTCCTGCTCGAACAGATTGACCACCGAGCCGCAGGCGCCGGTTTTGGGATCGGCGGCGCCGTACACCACCTTGGCCAGGCGCGCGTGCATCATGGCGCCCGAGCACATCACGCACGGCTCCAGCGTGACATACAGCTCGCAGCCGGGCAGGCGGTAATTGCCCAGCTTTTCAGCGGCGGCGCGCAGGGCGACGATTTCAGCATGCGCGGTAGGGTCATGCCTGCCGATCGGCTGATTGCAGCCGACCGCAATCACTTCACCATCCTTGACGACCACGGCGCCAACCGGCACCTCGCCCAGGTCCCACGCCTGCTGCGCCTGTTCCAGCGCCAGCCGCATGAAGGCCGTATCAGTCACCATCGGTGATCTCGGCCCAGCAGTTCGGGGTTTCGTGCAACACCAGCTTGTGCAGGTGCAGGCCGGTGCCGTAGCGGTCCTTGTAGGCTGCTTTCAGGATCGAGAACGCCACCTGGGCCAGGTTTTCCACGGTCGGAATGCGGTCGATCACCACCGTCTTGTGGTTCGGCAGCGTGGCCAGGAAATCGCGCACGGCCGCATCTTTTTCATAGACGATGAAGGCGTGATCCCAGATGTCGACCAGATGCCCCTTGGCCAGCGCCTTGATGTCCGAGAAGTCCATGATCATGCCGTTGTCGGAATTGCCCTCGACGTCGATGATATTGCCGGTCAGGGTAATCTCCAGCGTGTAGCGGTGGCCGTGCAGGTTGCGGCACTGGCTCTTGTGGTCGGGAATACGGTGGCCGGCGTCGAATTCCAGCTTGCGGGTGATGGTCAACATTATGGTATCTGTAAAAGTTTATGGGTTTGCAGGCTCAGCTTCCATTTCGGATGGCGCTTGCAGGTTTCGATCGCCAGTCTGGTATTGAACTCGGCCAGCGGGCCGTCCATGGCCTGCACGTAGAAATGCTCAAAGTCCAGCTGTTCGTAGACCGACAGGTCCTGGTTGGTCTGCGGAATCACGACCTTGATTTCGCTGCCCTTCTTCACCACCAGTTCCGCGCCCATTTTCGGGCTGACGCAGATCCAGTCCACGCCGTCCGGCACTGGCAGCGTGCCGTTGGTTTCAATCGCGATGGTGAAGCCGGCCGCGTGCATCGCCTCGATCAGCGCCGTGTCCAGCTGCAGCAGCGGCTCGCCGCCGGTGAACACCACGTACTTGCTGGCCGGGTAGCTGGCCGGCCACAGCGCGTTGATGGTGTCGGCCAGTTCCTGCGGTGTCTTGAACTTGCCGCCGCCTTCGCCGTCGGTGCCGACGAAGTCGGTATCGCAGAACTGGCAGATGGCGCTGGCGCGGTCGCTTTCGCGGCCAGTCCACAGGTTGCAGCCGGAAAAGCGGCAGAACACGGCCGGACGGCCGGCGTGGGCGCCCTCACCCTGCAACGTGTAGAAAATCTCTTTGATGCTGTAAGTCACGATAGTTCCTGATAGGACAACCCTCAATTATATCTCACGCCACAGTTTTCCGGAAAGCATCACCGAAAGTTGACATTTCACAATGCTTCCGAAAGGCAAGCACGGTATGTTGGCTCGTGGACGCCTGCCAACGTTGTCCTCCATCCCAGGAAGATACACCATGAGATACGCGCCGCCTCTCCTTGAAATCGATCTCCTCGGCGCCGGCGCCCTGCTGCTGGCCGGCGCGGCCTGCCTGCTGCTGTGGTGGCGCCAGCATGTCCATGCCAGGCGCGCGCTGGCCGAGGCGCGCCGTCAGATCCAGCGCTTGTGCGCCAGCCAGCAGGCACTGCGCGATGACGACCGCCGCCGCATCGCGCGCGACCTGCACGACGACCTGGGCCAGCATTTGCTGGCGCTCGGTTACGATCTGCGCGCCCTGGGCGCCCGCCATCCCGGCTTGCGCCAGCCGCTGGAGCAGCTGCAGGAGCGCATCCAGTATGCCACCCGCGCCATGCGCGCCATCATCCAGGACTTGCCGGCCGAGGCGCTGCAGCACGGACTGGAAGGCGCCGTGCAGCAACAAATCGACCAGTTCTCGCGCCTGAGCGGCATCCGCTGCCGGCTGGACGCCGAGCCGGCCGCCTTTGCCGCCTCAGCGCCCGGCGCGGTGGGGATCGAGGCGGTGCTGTACCGGGTGCTGCAGGAATCCCTGAGCAATATCGTGCGCCACGCGCAAGCGTCCGAGGTGTGCGTCGGGCTGTGCCGCCACCAGCACTGCCTGAGCCTGACCGTGCGCGACAACGGCGTCGGCCTGCCGCAACCGGCGGCACGGCGCGGCAGCGGTTTGCGCGGCATCGCCCAGCGCGTCAGCGAGGCCGGCGGCCGGCTCGATATCGCCAGCGCGCCCGGCGCCGGCACCGCGCTCACCATGTCTTTCCCCATCCAACCATCATAGAAGGCGGCGTCCATGAGCGGAACCCAAAAAATCCAGCACCTGATGGAATTCTCCCAGGCAGACCAACAGCATGGCTTTGCCCTCAAGCTGATGGAGCTGCTGGTGATCCCCACCTTTGTGATCGACATCAACGGCAAGGTCATCATCTGGAACCTGGCCTGCGAGCGCCTGACCGGCACCCCGGCCTGGGAAGTGCTGGGCACCGCCGACCATTGGAAGAGCTTTTACCAGGAGCAGCGCCCGACCCTGGCCGACCTGGTGATCCAGGGCCGCAGCGCCGACCTGCACCGGCTCTACCGCCAGCACGCGCGCCGCAACGACAGCGACAACAACCTGTGCGCGGAAAACTGGTGCGACATGCCGCGCGTCGGCCGGCGCCGCTATCTGGCGGCCGATGCCAGCCCCATTTTCGACAGCGACGGCAAGCTGGTGGCGGTGGTGGAAACCCTGCGCGACGTCACCGATGAAAAGCGCGCGCAAGTGGCGCTGGAGCAGCTGGCCACGCGCGACGGCCTGACCGGGCTGGCCAACCGCCGCTGTTTCGACGATACCCTGCACGCCGAATGGCAGCGCGCCCTGCGCCACCAGCAGCCGCTGTCGCTGCTGATGGTGGATGTCGACAACTTCAAGCAGTACAACGATGCCTACGGCCACCTGGGCGGCGACGAGTGCCTGCAACGCATTGCCACCGCGGTGTCAAGCGAGATGCGCGCCAACGACCTGGTGGCGCGCTACGGCGGTGAGGAGTTTGCCGTCATCCTGCCGAATCAGTCGCTGAAAGGCGCGGCCATCGTGGCCGAGCGCATCCGCTGCCGGGTCGAGCAGCTGCGGCTGCCCAACCTGGGCAGCAAGCAGCATGTGGTGACGGTGAGCATAGGCGCGGCCACCGCCCTGGCGGCGCCGGAAACCGATCCCAGCCAGCTGGTGGCCACCGCCGACTCGGCGCTGTACCGCGCCAAGCACATGGGGCGCAACCGCATCAGCCTGCCGGGCGCGGATGAGCCTTCCTGAGGCCGCCGGCGCTACTCGAAGGGATTGGCAACGATGGTGTTGGCGGCCGGCGGCAGGTGGTCCGGCAGTGTTTGCGCTTCCAGCCTGGCCACCACGTCAGCCAGCAACTGCGCCAGTGCGCGCGCATCTTTCAGGCCGGCCTGGTCGGCGGTGAGATCGATGTCGCCGGCAATGGTAATCCGGTCCAGGCGGTTTTCCACGGTCAGGCCGCCGATGTGCAGCACGTCCGACTCGTTTTTATAGGGTACAAACTTGCTCATCCTTTGCTCCCGTCCTTACGTTGTCTCACCTTCGGCAGGCGCAGCATCACCTGTTTTTGCGCCGGCGACAGCGACGGCAGCAGGTTGATGCCCACCTTGTCTTCCAGCTGGGCGATGCTCAGCACCTCATACTGGGCATCGCCCCGGTTTTCGATGAAGAAGGCGGCGCCGGCGCGCTGGCGCGGGCTGTACACCAGTTTATACAGATGGGTCGGCACCAGCACGTTGCCCACCTTTTGCAGGTTGCCGCCGATGAAGGCCGGGCCGGTGATCACGTACAGGTCGCCCTCCTTCTGCGCCAGCTTGCGTACCACGCCTTCGATGCCGGCCCAGATGTGGCGGTTATTTTCCGCATCCTGCGGCACCATATTGGCCAGGGTGAAGCTTTCGTGCTGACTGTCGCGGTCCGGCATGTCGCCATTCGGCGCCATATGGCCCCGATCGTAACCGCTGCGGGCGTAATCCGCCAACTCCGCACGCGCCTTGGGCGGCAGGCGCGGCTCGGGATGGAAGGAATTCTCGCGTGAGAGGGTTTTCGCGGCGGCGATATTGTCCGCCGTCAGGTGCTCGGCCGACCACAGCGGTGTACGGGTGATACCGGAATGCATCACGCCAAACACGCCATAGCAAAGCTCGGTGGTGGTGGCGCTCATTTTCGGGTTGCGGATTTCCGGCAGGCGGCCGTCGACATAGTGCGCCGGGCATTCGCCGGCGGAAGCCAGGCTGGCGGCCAGCAGGGCCGCCACCGCCAGCGATCGCTGAAACAGAGACATATTTACCTTGGAACATTGCAGTCCCGGCATTTTAGCGGACGCCCCGGCAAACAAAAAGGGCTGGCACGTAACGCGCCAGCCCTTCCAAACATCCAGCCCTACCAGAGGCAATGTTTTGTTATTTCAATTGCGACAACACAGATTGCAATTATACATCAACTCTGCCCTGCCGCTCAACCATTGTCGCTTGATTTCTTCATGCCAGCAGGGTTTCCAGCCGCTGCGCCAGCAACTGGTTCAGCTGCCGCTGGTCAAAGCCCTGGTGGCGCGCGGCAAATCCCTGCGCCGCGGCCCGGTAGTTGCCATCGTCCAGCAGCAGCCGCACCACCGCGCGCCAGTCCGACGCCGGCGTCAGCAGCGCCGCGTTATAACCGGCGCCGGACATGGCCACGCGGCGCGCATTGAGGAATTGCTCGGTATGCGAAGGCAGCATCAGCAACGGCACGCCGGCCAGCAGCGATTGCGCCAGCGTGGCTTCGCCGGCGTGGCAGGCGCACAGGTCCGCCTCTGCCAGCGCCAGCGGCAGCGACACCGGCGTTTCGGCGTACAGCACGCGTTCACTCAATACCGGCGGCCGCGCGCCTGCCGCCACATCCGGCACATAGGCCAGCACGCGGCAGCCTTCATCGACCAAGGCCGCCAGGGCTGCCGCATGCGCGGGATGTGAGCCTTTCAGGTAAGCGAAGACTTTGGGGCCGTCGCCAGCCGGCCAGTGCGGCGCCAATCCGCCCTGATCGACAAAGCTGGGACCCAGCCATTCAGTCTGCGGCCCGCGCGTATCGCAGTGATCCAGTTCGGGCCAGGTGCACAGCAATGGCAAGTCGCCCAGCAACACCTCCGCCGCCTGCGCGTACGCGGGCGCGCCATATTCCGCCAGCACCGCATTGGCGGTCGCCAGCATGCGCGCCTCGGATGAGGCCAGGCGCGCCGACGACGCCTGCTGCCAGCTCGGCAGCGGCATCCCGGCGGGCGGCATGTAAAAACCATTGCCGACCGTGGCGCAGCGCAGGCCCATGCAGCGTGCGGCCAGCAAGGCGGTCGGCGCAAAATCGCCCACCACCAGATCCGGCTGTAATACGGCGTACAGGTCGCGCCAGCCGGCCACCATGCCGCGCAGTGCGGACGGCTCCAGGTAGCCGCAGTTGAACAGGATCTCGGCCAGGTTGCCGGACGGCGGCAGGCCGACCGCATCGTGCAGCCACACCGGCGCCTGCAGCTTGGGCACGTCCAGGTCCGCCAGCAAGGCGTGGGTTTGCATCAGGTCGCGCAAGCTTAGTGTGACGCGGTGGCCGCGCGCCAGCAGCACCTGTGCCAGCATCTTCAGCCGGCCAGCGTGGCCCAGGCCACCGCCCAGTTCCCAGCACAGGTGGATATGGCTCACAGCAGCGACTCCACCGCCGCCCGCACCTCGGCCATGGTGTCGACTACCCGCCAGGCGCCGGGAAAATCGTGGTGCCGCGTCAAGGCGTTGCGCAGGATGATGCAGCGGATGCCGGCCGCTGTCGCGGCTTGCAGGCCGCGCGGCGAGTCCTCGATCACTAGCGCTTCATCGGCGCGCACGCCCATGCGCTCCAGTCCCAGCAGATAAGGCTCTGGCGATGGTTTGCTGTGGCGGTAGGATTCATGCGTCAGCACGAACTCGAAGTAAGGCCGCAGCGGCAGGCGCTGATGGATGATCTCGAAATGGTCGGCATTGGCGCTGGTGACCACGCCCATGCGCACGCGCGGCGCCAGTGCGGCCAGGGTTTCCGCCACCCCGTCGATGGCCGGGATGTGTTCCGACGCCAGCCTTGCGGCATAGCGGCGGTTGCGCTCAACGCGATGCGCTTCGGCCTGGGCCTGGGACAGGCGCGGCTCCAGCAAATGCCAGGCGCCGCAGTTATCGGCCAGGTACCAGTCGAAAAAGTGCTGCGCGCTGAGGTCCAGCCCCAAAGGCCGGAACAGGTCGCGGTTGGCTTCGTAGAACAGCTGTTCGGTATCGACCAGCACACCGTCGTTATCCCACAGGATCGCCCGCAGCATGGTTGTCATTTACGCCGGCACGCCGCTGGCCAGCGGATTCGGCAAGGGGTCGGCCACGCGGTGCAGCAGGTTGCGGTCGACGTGATGGAACTCCTCTTCGCCACGCAGCAGCATCACGGTATCCTCCTCGTAGCCCCAGGTGCCGTCGTCGTTGATGGTGACCTTGATGCGGTACTCCACTGTCTTGAAGCCGTATTCGAGAAAGGGATTGGAGCGGATGCCGTAGGTATCGGAATCCAGCCGCGCCACCAGTTCGAACTCCTTCGCGTCCGGCTCCACCACGGCGGATGCCATGGCGATCTGGCCGCGCGGGATGCCCAGCGTCTGGATTACGGTCCTGGTCTTCGGCTCCCACAGCCAGTAGCCGACCTGCTCATGGTAGGTCTTGACGTTATCCGGCTTGTTCACGATGATCAGGTAGCGCAGGCCGTAGAACAGCTGCGGGCCGTTGGTGACCGGGTCGATCGGATAGAGCTCGATGCGCTCGACATAAGCCTGCTTGCGGGCGCCGTCGGCCTTGGGTTTGATATCCAGTCCGCGCTCGCCCTTCCAGATGCCGGCCATCGGCGCCAGCGGGCCAAGGTTGTTCAGGGTGTTGACGTCGATCGGATGCGGTTCGGTGTAGATATCGGTAGAAAACTCGGTCATGCGTGGTCCTGTGGTTGATAGTCTTGCGGGCGCTATTGTAAGGTGATCTCAATGCGGTTGTGTCCTGCGCTATAGGCATAGGCCACGGCGCCGCCCAGCTGGCGGATCAGCAGCAGGCCCACGCCGCCCACCTGCAATTCATCCGGCGGCAAACCGGGGTCGGGCGGCGGCGGACCTTCGGTCAGCGGATTGAATGGCGGCGCCGCGTCTTCATAACACAGCACCGTGCCGCGCACGCCGACCCACACGTCGTGCGTGCTGTCGCCGCCATAGCCGTGCAGGATGCTGTTGCGCAGCAGCTCTTCCAATATCAGCTCCGCGCGCGCCACCACGCCTGGCGCCAGGCCGGCCTGGGTTAACGCCATGGCGGCGAAGGCCATGGCGCCGGGGACGGCATCGAGTCGTGCCGGAAAACGCAGCAGATGTGCGATACCGGTTTCTTTTTTGTCCATTCAAGCATATTATCGGAATGCTTTCGTCAGGAGAAGAACCGTGAAAACAATAATAACGATGCTGGCAGCTTCCATCACGCTGCTGGCTAACGCCGCCGACCTCCCGGCCGGCATGATCAAAACCGCCAAGGGCAGCGCCGCCATCGAGCGCGACGGACAAAAAACACCAGCCAAAGCCGGCGCCGCACTGATGGCCAGCGACCGCGTGGTCACCGGCGCCGACGGCAGCGTGGGCATCACGCTGCGCGACGAAACGCTGCTGGCGGTAGGCCCGAACAGCAATGTGTGGCTGGAGAAGTACGCCTTCGATCCGACCTCGCACGAGGGGACGCTGAACGCCACGGTCAAGAAAGGCACGCTGGGCGTCATTTCGGGCAAGCTGTCCAAGCAGTCGCCGGGTGCGGTGCAGTTCCGCACCCCGACCTCGATACTGGGCGTGCGCGGCACCGAGTTTGTCATCGACGTCAAGGATGGAGAATAAGCCATGGCCCTGCTGCTTTGGGCTGTGTGCCTGCTGGCCGCTGTGTCGCAACTACAACGCGGACCGACCGAACAAATTACCCTGCTGCCGAACCAGGACGGCAAGCCAAGTGCCGTGATCATCACCTCGGCGGGCAAGGAAACGGTGCTGGATCAGCCTTACCAGACCGCCGCCGTCGACAGCCGCGGCGCCGTCGCCACCGTCAGCGACAGCGCCGAGATCAAGAACCGCTACCGCGCCCTGCTCGATACGCTGCCGCAGCGCGCCGCCGTGTTCATCGTCTATTTCGTGACCGATACCGACAACCTGACGCCGGAATCGGCGGCGCAACTGGCCGAAGTGAAGGCGCAACTGGCATCGCGCCCGGCGCCGGAGATTATCGTGATTGGCCATACCGACACCGTGGCCAAGCGTGAATACAACGACGCCCTGTCCCTGCGCCGCGCCGAGTCGGTCAAGCGCATCCTGGTGGAAGCCGGCATTGCCGCTGACCAGATCGTGGTGCAGGCCCGCGGCGAGCGCGAGCTGCTGATCAAGACCGCGGACGGCGTCGACGAACCGCGCAACCGCCGCGTCGAAATCCGCGTGCGCTGAACCGGCGCTTCAGGCCGGGGCGTTCCAGCGCAGCACCAGCAGCGTCAGATCGTCCGAGGCTTCCGCGCCGTTCACGTGGCGGCGCACGTCATCGCGCACGGCCTGCACCACGGCGGCCGGCGCGGTGGCGGCGACGCCGGCCAGCAAGCCGTTCAAGCGTTCATTGCCATACAACTCCCCTACCGCGTTCATCGCTTCGCTGATGCCGTCCGTGGTCAGGCACAGGCTTTCCCCCGGCTGCAGCTGGTAGCGCTGGACCGGGTATTCGAAATCATCCATCACACATAGCGGCGGACCATCCGCTGCCTGCAGCAGTTCGACGCGGCCGTCGGCCGTGATGCGGCGCGGCGCATCATGCCCGGCGTTGCACAGGAAAACCTGGCCGCTGGATGCATCCAGTATGCCGGCCACACTGGTCACAAACAGCATCTCGGGATTCTCGCGCACCAGTTCGCGGTTGGCGCCGTTCATGATGACGCTCATGTCGGCCTGGCTGCGCAAGGCGATGCTGCGCGACAGCGCCTTGGCCACCACCATGAACAGGCTGGCCGGCAGTCCCTTGCCCGAGACATCTCCGACCATGAAAAACACCCGGTCCTGATCCAGCATGAAGAAGTCATACAGGTCGCCGCCCACTTCCCGCGCCGGCTCCAGCAGCGCATCGAGTTCAAACCGGCGTTCGCCGGGGAAGGCGCTGGCGGCCTGCGGCAGGGACGCCATCTGGATGCGGCGCGCGGCATGCAGTTCACCGGCGGTGCGGGCGGCCGCTTCACGTGCGGCCTGCAAGGCGCGTTCGGACAGTTTGCGGTCACGTACCGCGGCGGCCAGCATGCTGGTGAGGAGGCTGAGGCAGATCGCCACATAGCCCAGCGCCACGCCGGCCGCATCAAACAGCAGGCCGGCGCGTGCAAACAGCAAGGCGCCGGCGCCAAACAACGCAGCGCCCAGCAACAGCGCCATCGGCACGCCAACCCGCAGGCGCTGGCGCGGCAGCAGCCAGATGGTCAGCAGGCTGCAGGCGGCAAACGCCGCCACTTCCGCCCAGCGCATCCAATGCGGACGTTGCAGGAAGGCGCCGTCAAAGAAGCTTTCGATCATTTGCGCGTGCGTGTCGACGCCGGGCAGCAGGTCGCCGCGCGCATTGGTTTTGTAGTCGCTCAGGCCAAGGCCGGTCATGGCAACGATGACGATCTTGTCCTGCAGTGCAGCCGGATCGACGAGGCCGCGCATCACATCCAGTGCGGAGATATAGCGGTCCATGGCCGGCGCCGAGAAATTCACCCACACCGCGCCATCCGGCAAGGTCGGCACGCGCAGGTCGCCGACCGAGACACTGTGCACCCCTGCTCCATCCGCTTCAATCTCCAGCGCGGGGGTGCCGGTGGCAACGCGCAGCAGCTCCATCGACAGCGAAGGCACCAGCGTCTCGCCAACCGCACCGACCAGCGGCGCGCGGCGCACAATGCCTTTTTCCAGATTGGCCGACAACAGCCCCTGTCCGCACGCTGCCGCCTGCAGCATCGGCAAACTGGACATCGCCTGCGGAAAGCGCATCACCGGCAGGCCGCCGGCGCCGGCCGCGCCGTGCACGCGCATCGGCCAGACGCGCAGGGCGTCGCTGGTGCCGGCTTCGGCGTGCATGAAGCCGGCCGTGCCCAGCACGATCGGTGCGCGCCGCATCTGCTCCGCCAGCAGCGCATCGTGCGACGGTAGCAGCGCCAGTTCATCACGCAGGCGGCCGTCCGGCAGGCGCGCCGCCAGCGCTTCAGGGGAGGTATTGTCCGGCTCCGGCATCAGGATATCCAGGCCGATGGCCAGCGGGCGTTGTTCCGCAATCTTCGCCAGCAGCTCACGGAACACGGTGCGTGGCCATGGCCATTGGCCGTATTCCTTCAGCGCTGCTTCGTCTATGCTGATGATGTGAACGGGGCCGGACTGGCGCTCGCGCGGAAAATGAACCTGATAGGCATCGAACAGCGCCAGGCGCAAGGCTGGCAGCGGCCCGTCGCCGCCGCCTGTCAACAGCCATGCCAGCGCGACGGTCAGCAGCAGCGCCAAAGGCCGCCCCTGCCCGGCGCGCACGCCGCTCCAGGCGCTGATAAGCAAGCGACGCAACATGGCGGCGCTTACAGCGGGATTTCCATGCCGTCGTACGCGGACACGATCTCCAGCGGCGCCTCGCCGGTGATTTCCGCATAGCGCCGCGTTTCAGCCAGCACGCGCGAGATCTGCGCGTCATCGTAGATCGGCTCATGGTGGAACAGGCAAAGCTTGTGCACGCCGGCCAGTTGGCACAGCTCCACCCCCACCACATTGCTGGAGTGACCCCAGTCGGCCTTGACGGAAATCGAATCGGCCAGCGAGTACATGGCGTCGAAAATCACCAGGTCGGCGTCGCGGAAGAAGTCGACGAAGGCCACCCGTTCGGCGGCGTTATCCAGTTTGTGCTCGGAGTCGGTACTGTAGATCAGCGTCTTGCCGCCATGTTCCAGCCGATAGCCGTACGAATCGCCGGCATGCAGCTGCAGCTTGGCGGTCACCGTCACATCGCGCACCCGCAAGGGCACGCCCGGCTCCATCTGCACGAATTCAATGGTGGCCCCCAGCTGGTGGAAGGCGACCGGAAAACTGATTGGCTCCTGCTGGCGGCGGAACGCCGTCTCCAGCTCTTTGTGGCAGCCGTAGATGATGATGCGGTTCCCCGGAATATACGCCGGGGTAAAGAACGGGAACCCCATGATGTGGTCCCAGTGCAGGTGCGACATGAACACGTGATAGGTCTGCGGCTTGCCCGGTCCGTACTTCGCCAGTTTGGAACCGGCCAGCGGACGCACGCCCGATCCCAGATCGAGAATGATGTGTTCATGAATGGCGTCGGTGTCCCACGCCTCCACTTCCACGCAGCTGGAATTGCCGCCGTATGTGCCGCTGACCTCAAAACCCAGATCATGATCAACGTAGTGCGCCACCTTCTCCGGCGTATCAAGATTGCGGCCGATGGCGCCTTCCAGCGCCGTCAACAGCTTGGCGCGAATCTGCTTGTGCGTGAGCGCCACCGGCAACGAGCCGCGTGCGCCCCAGATGCGCGCCTTCATGTGCCCACCGCAGCCAGCGCCGCGGCGCGGTCAGGGAAAATCTCGAACAGCATGTCGAAGCGGCTGATGGTGAATACCTCCAGCACCAGCGGCTGCAGGGACGCCAGCACCATGCGGCCGCCCTGCGGTTTGACCTGCTTGATCGCCACCATCAAGGCGCGCAGGCCGATGCTGCTGATGTAGCTGACCTCGGAGAAATCGATGACCAACGGCGCGCCGTCCTTGCGGCAGTCCGCCAGATAAGGATCCAGTGCCAGTTTAAAGGCATCGGCATGGGTGTGATCGATGCGGCCGGCGGGGCTCAGCACAACCGTGCGGCCCTCTTGTTTAGGCTGTAGTTCCATGGTGAAAACCCGGAGAAATTGAACAACTATTTTTGCATTATCACATCTTTTTATCCTTTTGACACCACCTAATGTTGCGTCCATCCATGCTATTCTTCGCGCTTGATGTATTTGGAGGAGCGTGCGCATGCCGTCACTTAATCAATTTTTCAAGCTCGCTGAGCACGGCAGCAATATCCGCACCGAAGTCGTCGCCGGGGTCACCACCTTCCTGACGATGGCATATATCATTTTCGTCAACCCGGCCATCCTGGGCGACGCCGGCGTGCCCAAGGACGCGGTGTTCGTGGCCACCTGCCTTGCCGCCGCCCTCGGCACCATCATCATGGGCCTGTACGCCAATTACCCGATCGGCATGGCGCCCGGCATGGGCCTGAACGCCTATTTCGCCTACGCCGTGGTGCTGGGCATGGGCGTGCCGTGGCAATCGGCGCTGGGCGCGGTGTTCATTTCGGGCTGCCTGTTCATCGTGGTCAGCCTGTTCAAGGTGCGCGAGCATATCGTCAACGGCATCCCCCATTCGCTGCGGGTTGCGATCACCGTGGGCCTGGGCTTGTTCCTGGCGCTGATCGCCATGAAAAGCGCCGGGCTGGTGGTGGCCAATCCCGACACGCTGGTGCGGGTCGGCGACATGCACAATCCGCACACCATCATGGCCATCTTCGGTTTTCTGCTGATCGTCACGCTGGACCGCCTGAAGGTGCCGGGCGCGCTGTTGATCGGCATCGTCGGTGTGACCATACTTAGCTTTTTCTTCGGCGGGAATACCTTCCACGGCTTCATCTCGCTGCCGCCGTCGATTGCGCCGACGCTGTTCCATCTCGACCTGCAGGGCGCCCTGAATATGGGCCTGTTCAATGTGGTGCTGGTGTTCTTCCTGGTTGAACTGTTCGACGCCACCGGCACCCTGATGGGCGTCGCCTCGCGCGCCGGCCTGCTGGTGAATGGCCGCATGGAGCGCCTGAACAAGGCACTGCTGGCTGACAGCTGCGCCATCGTGGCCGGCTCGGTGCTGGGCACCTCCAGCACCACCGCCTATCTGGAAAGCGCGGCCGGCGTGCAGGCCGGCGGCCGCACCGGCCTGACCGCGCTGGTGGTGGCCGGCCTGTTCCTGGCCGCCCTGTTCTTCGCACCGATCGCCGGCGTGGTGCCGGCCTATGCCACCGCGCCGGCCCTGCTGTTTGTCGCCTGCCTGATGCTGCGTGACTTCATCGACATCGACTGGAGCGATACCACCGAAAGCGTGCCGGCCGCGATTACCGCGCTGACCATCCCGTTCACCTACTCGATCGCGCACGGCATCGCCTTTGGCTTCATCACCTACGCCGGCCTGAAACTGGCCACCGGCCAGGCGCGCCAGGTCAAGCCGGTGGTGTGGGTGATTGCTGTGGTGTTCCTCATCAAGTACAGCTACGTCGCCGCCTGACGCACGTTATCCACCACCAGCATCGGCATTTCCCTGATCGGCAGCACGCCGATCAGGTTATGCAGCCGCATGCGGCACAGGGTGAGAAGATCTTCCTCCGGCGCTGCCAGCCGCATTTGCACTTCCATCCCGTGCGGCATGCTCGTGGTGCGCAGGGCGCGCAGCTCAATATCCAGCCGGCGCACCACCTGCAAGGCCGCTTCCAGTGTGGCGATGGGCGCATCTGGCTCGATGCAGAATCGGTAGCTTTTTTGTGTGGTATCCATGCTGATAGCATAGCCAGAACAGTGAAAAATAGGCTTCCTGAATTTACCCTTCCTCTCACTTTTTGCAGCAGATTATTCTTTCTGTCGTAGAATGAATGGAATATCTTTCTGGAGCCAGTATGGAAATCGATGAAATGGACCGTCGCATCCTGCGCGAACTGCGCAACGATGGCCGCCTGAGTAACACCAAGCTGGCTGAAAAAGTCGGCCTGTCCACCACGCCGTGCTGGAACCGCGTGCGGGCGCTGGAGGAAGGCGGCATGATCGAGGGCTACACGGCGCTGATCAGCCAGACCGCGCTGGGCTACCCGGATACCGTCATCATCGAAGTCACGCTGGACCGTCACGATGACGAGATCTTTGAAAAATTCGGCCAGGCGCTGGCCACACTGCCGGAAGTAATGGAAGCCTACCTGCTGACCGGCGATTACGATTATCTGATCAAGGTGGCGGTCGCCGGCACCGCCGGCTACGAGGAATTCCTGCGCAAAAAACTGTACAAGCTGCCTGGCCTCAAACACAGCCGCTCCACCTTCGTGCTGCGCTGCCTGAAGCGCACGCACTCGGTCGAACCCTGACATGGTGCGCAAGCGTACAGAGTGCTGCGCCATGATGGTCTAGGCTCAGGCTTCATCCCATCAGGAGAAGATAATGAACAAAACGATGAAGCTCGCCGTGGCGCTTGCCGCTATGGGCGTGGGCGCGCAGGCTTGCGCACAAATTACTTTTTACGAAGCGGATGGCTGGCGCGGCCGCGCCTACACCGCCAACGGCCAGGTGCGCGACTTGTCGCGCCTGGGCTTTAACGACCGCGCCTCGTCGGTGGTGGTCGATCGCGGCCGCTGGGAAGTGTGCGAAGACGCCAACTTCCGCGGGCAATGCATGGTGCTGCGCCGCGGCAGTTACGAATCGTTGCGCGGCATGGGGCTGAACAACCGCATCTCGTCGGTACGGCCGATCAAGGCGCGCGACCGCTACGACAACGAAGCGCCGCCGCCACTGGCTCAGCCGAGCTATGAATGGCGCCGCCGCCCGAGCGAGCGCATTGTCGAGGTGCCGGTCAGCGACGTGCGCGCCGTGGTGGGCACGCCGGAACAGCGCTGCTGGGTCGAACGCCAGCAGGTCAACGAACCTTCGCGCCCGAACGCCGGCGGCGTGATCGCAGGCGCCATCATTGGCGGCATCCTCGGCCACCAGGTTGGCGGCGGCACCGGACGCGATGTGGCCACCGCCGGCGGCGCGATTGCCGGCGCGGCGATCGGCAACAATGTCGCCAATCAGAACAACAGCTACTCGCGCGATGTGCGCCGCTGCGAGAACGTCAGCAATCCGCGACCGGAATATTGGGACGTGACCTACAACTACCGGGGCGTGCAGCACCGCGTACAAATGAGCACGCCGCCGGGCAACACCATCGCGGTTAACAGTAAGACCGGCGAACCTCGGATGTAAGGCAGCCCAACCCTTCCAGCGTGCGGCGGACCGCGACGTCCAGGGGCGTATGCGGTTCGCTTCCCAACACGGCCAGCAGACGTGCGTTTGACATGGGCACCGGCTGGCGCCTTCCGCTGCGCGCACCACGTCTCGCGATTCATGGCGTCGCCGACCAGCCATTGCAAGCCGTCGCCCTGCTTCGGCGCGCGGTTCAGTGCCCTCACCTGCCAGCCTCGCGCCACCAGCAAACGTGCCACCTCGCCGCCAATGCCGCCGCTTGCGCCCAGAACCAATGCTTCCATGTCGTTCTCCTTGAGTGAGTGCCGATGGATGCAGTGTGGCTCTGCGCAGGCTAAAAGAAAATTACTTAGCCGCTATACAATTTCGTATGACCTCTGCCGAACCAGTCCGGGATTTGTACCGTTCCTTCCTCTCCGTGCGGCAGGAAGGCTCGTTGTCCGGAACGGCACGCGCGCTCGGGCTGACCCAGCCGACGGTCGGCCGGCATATCGACGCCCTGGAACAAACGCTTGGCCTGTCGCTGTTCACGCGCTCGCAGGCGGGCTTCATCGCCACCGACGCCGCGCATGCGCTGCAGCCCTGTGCCGAGACGCTGGCCTCAGCCTCCTCCGCCCTGCTGCGCGCCGCTGCCGGCATCGGCCGGGGCGAGGATGCACAGATCAAGGGCGCGGTACGCGTCACCGCTAGTGAGGTGGTGGGCGTGGAGGTGCTGCCGCCGGTACTGGCACGGCTGCGCGAGACACATCCCGGCGTCACATTGAACTGGCGGTATCGAACCGCATCGAAAACCTGCTGCGCCGTGACGCCGACATTGCGTGCGCATGCAACGCCCGCGGCAGGACGTGCTGGTGGCGCGCCGCATCGGCAATATCGATCTCGGTTTTCACGCGCACCGCAGCTATCCGGAACGCCACGGCACGCCGCGCACCTGGGAGGAACTGGCGCAGCACGCGCTGATCGGCATTGACCGCGAAAGCACGCGCGCGCAGCATCATGCCGCTGCTGGCGGCGCTCGAAGGTGGCAACTATACGGTCCGCAGCGACAGCCTGCGCGGCGGTCTACACGGTGCTGGCCGCCGGGCTGGAAGACTACATTAACGGGAACTGAGCAAGCGGCGCGACTTGTGCAGCTCATCTTCCAGCTGCATGGTCTGATGCGCGGCCTTCAGCGTCGCCGAGTCGACACTGGCCTTGCGCACCAGTGGCCGCGGCAGATCGGCCCAGCGGCTGCGCGGCGCGGGCGTCAGCACAGGCGGCAGCACCGGTGGCGCGACATGCGCGTCGGCCGCCCCCTCCTCCTGCAGGGTGGTGGACTGCGGGCAGTCCGCATCCGTGTAGAGCACGCGGCCTTCCTGGTCCACGCATTTATTCACTGCAGCGCCGGCCGCGCCGCTCATCACGGCCAACGCCGCGCACAGGATGAGTTTCATGATCGATGCCCCTTTGACAAGTGACACCATCATCCGCCTTGGGCATGGGATGCGTCTGTGCGGCCCCGCACCCCCTATGATGCGGCATCTTCGCGTAATGTCGAGTACAATATCGCCTTCTTTCAGCAACACGCATGCCCATGAAATCTCTTTTCATTTTCTCCGCGCTTGCATTGGCCAGCGGTGGCGCCGCTGCCGCCGACTCGATAGACCCAGTCAACGCCCACGGCTGGAACACCTCCGCAGAACTGGGCGCCATCTCCACTTCAGGCAACACGGTCGGCACCTCGGTCACCGGCAAAATCGACTCCAAGCAGGAAACCGAAAAGTGGAGCAATGAATACATCCTGGCCGGCTACTTCAAGGACGAGGAAGTCACCGACGACAATGGCGATAAAGTGCGTGAGCGTTCCGCCCAGCGCTACTCGCTGTCGGCCAAAGCCGGCTACAAGCTGCTGCACGACGATCACGGCAAGCTGTTCGCGCTGGCCACCCACGTCGACGACCGCTTCGGCGCGTACACGCGCTACTCCACCGTCGGCATCGGCTACGGCACCCAGACCTACCAGTCGGACACCCACACGCTGGACGTGGAAATCGGTCCTGGCTACTTCCGCGGCGTACGTTCCGAAGGCAATGTCGAAAACGGCATGACCATCCGTGGCGCGGCCATCCTGAAGTGGAAGCTGAGCGACAACGCCCAGTTCCGCCAGAACGTCAGCGTGGAACGCGGCACCTCGAACATACATTCGATTGCCGAGACGGCGATCCTCACCAAAATCAACAGCACGATGCAGATGAAGGCGGCCTACAACATCCGCAACGACACCAACGTGCCCGCCGATAAAAAGAACACCGATACCCAAACTTCGGTAACGCTGGTTTACTCTTTCTAACTCCAAGACTAACTATGAACACTCCACGCACTCTCGGTACGCCCCTGTCCCCTACCGCCACCAAAGTCATGCTGCTCGGCTCCGGTGAACTCGGCAAGGAAGTCATCATCGCGCTACAGCGCCTGGGCGTGGAAGTGATCGCCGTTGACCGTTATCCGAATGCCCCGGGCCACCAGGTGGCGCACCGCGCCCACGTCATCAACATGACTGACGGCGCCGCGCTGGCCGCGCTGATCGAGCAGGAAAAACCGGATCTGGTGGTGCCGGAGATCGAAGCCATCGCCACCGACAAACTGGCGGAGCTGGAAGCCGCCGGCAAGATCACCTGCATCCCGACCGCGCGCGCCGCGCAGCTGACCATGAACCGCGAGGGCATCCGCCGCTTGGCCGCCGAGACGCTGGGCCTGGCCACTTCGCCGTACCGTTTCGCCAGCAGCCTGGAAGAACTGCAGGCCGGCGCCGCCGCCGTGGGTTTCCCTTGCGTGGTCAAGCCAGTGATGTCGTCGTCGGGCAAAGGCCAGTCGAAAGTGGATTCGGCCGCTGACGTGAAGGCCGCATGGGATTACGCTGCCGCCGGCAGCCGCGTGGATTCCGGCCGCGTGATCGTGGAGGGCTTCATCGACTTCGATTACGAAATCACCCTGCTGACCGTGCGTTCGCTGGGTGCTGACGGCAAGGTCGTTACCCAGTTCTGCGATCCGATCGGCCACGTGCAGGTGCATGGCGACTACGTCGAGTCCTGGCAGCCATGCCGCATGGACCCGGTGGCGCTGGAGCGCGCGCGCGACATCGCCGCCAAGGTGACCGGCGATCTGGGTGGCCTCGGCCTGTTCGGCGTGGAGCTGTTCGTCAAGAACGACATGGTGTGGTTCTCGGAAGTGAGCCCGCGTCCGCACGACACCGGCATGGTCACCATGGCGACGCAGGTGCAAAGCGAATTTGAACTGCACGCCAAAGCCATTCTCGGCCTGCCGGTCAACGTGGCGCTGAAAGCGCCGGGCGCTTCGGCGGTGATCTATGGCCAGCACGAAGCGGCCGGCATCGCCTTTGAAGGCGTGGCTGACGCGCTGCGCGTGCCAAACAGCGATATCCGCTTGTTCGGCAAACCGGAATCGTTCGCGCGCCGCCGCATGGGCGTGGCGCTGGCCACCGACGACGACGTGGAAACCGCGCGCATCAACGCCAAGGCCGCCGCCGGCCGCGTCAAGCCGGTCGTCAAAAAGTAATCACATACCCCGGAACAGATCGACGTAGTTACGGCTGACGACCAGCTGTTCCGGGCGGCCTTTCAGCTGCACCATCAGGCGGCCGCGAAAGTCCTGCCGCGTGCCTGCCACATGGCGCGCGGCGACGATCACACTGCGGTGTATCTGCCAGAACTGCTGCTCGTCGAGCTGCTCGCGCAGCTTGCTGATCGGGGTGCGGATCAGGCTTTCCCCGTCCGCCACGAACACGCTGGTGTACTTGTCGTTGCTCTGGAAGTAAATCACTTCATCGATCGGGATCAGGCGCGTTTCCTCGCCGTGCGAGGCGCGTATCCATTGCAGCGGCGCGGCGGCCGGCACTGGCGCTGCGGGTGCCGTCAGTTGCGCCAGCAAGGCCTGTAACGCCTCTGCCGGCACGGCTTGCGCCGGCCTGGCCAAACGCGTCTTCAGCTTGGCGACCGTCTTCTCCAGCCGCGCCAGGCTGGCCGGCTTGAGCAGATAATCTACCGCCGAATGTTCAAACGCCTCCACCGCATACTGATCGTAGGCGGTGACAAACACGATGTGCGGCGGCTTGGGGCTATCGGCCAGCCGTGCCGCTACATCCAGCCCGGTCAGGCCCGGCATGCGGATATCGAGGAACACCACGTCCGGCGCCTCGTCGTCGATCATGCTCAGCGCCTCGATGCCGTTGGCGGCGCGCGCGACCACGCGCAGCCCGGGCCATACGGTCTTCAGCTGGGTCTCAAGGTATTCACGCAGATGGGCTTCGTCGTCTGCGATCAGGGCGCGGATGGTATCGATGTTGGACTCGCATTCAAAGGCAGCATCAGGCGCACCGTCATGCCGCAAGGTTGATTTTCCAATAATTCTACCTTAGCGTTGGTGCCGTACAAACTGCGCAGGCGTTCGCGCAGATTACTCAGGCCCACGCCGCCGCCCGGCTTGCGTGGCGCCGCCTCATTCAGGCCCACACCGGTATCGCTGATGCGCACCGCCACATGGCCGCCCTCCACCCGGGCGCTGAGCACAATCTCGCCGCCCTCCACTTTCGGTTCCAGCCCGTGCGCGATGGCGTTTTCCACCACCGGCTGCAGCAGCATCGGCGCGATCGGGAACTGCCGCAATTCGTCCGGCAACTCGATACGGTAGCGCAGCCGGTCGCCCATGCGCACCGCCAGCACGTCCAGATAGGATGCAATCAGCTTGCTCTCGGAGCCGAGCGTGACTTGTTCGCTGCGGCTGGCGGCCAGGCTGGCGCGCAGATAGTCGATGAAGCGCTCAAGCATGTGCTGCGCCTGCGCCGGCTGCGGACCGATCAGGCTCACCACATTGGCCAGCGTGTTGTACAGGAAGTGCGGTTCGATCTGTGCCTGCAATGCGCGCAGGCGGGCTTCGGCCAGCATGCGCGCGCTGGATGCAAGGAATTCCTTTTGCCTGGCCTCCTCCACCGCGCGTGCCGCGCGCCGGTCCGCGGCCAGACGCACCAGATACAGCAGCACCGCCAAGCTGGCGCCGATCACCAGCGCCTCGGCCAGCACGCTGCGGTTGGACAGCACCCGGAGCGGGCTGGTGCCGCGCCAGATCAGATTCCCCAGCGCGATCCCGAGCGGCACACTGACGCCCATCAGCAGCATGCTGAATAACACGCGCGGCAATCCGCGCGCGCGGCGCGGCCAGCCATGCAGGAAGCGGTTGGACAGCACCGTGCCGGCATGGATCATGGCGCCGATCAGATTGGAGATCAGCAGCAAAGGCCAGATGTTCTGCGCGGCCAGCGCATTCTGGCGCAGCACCACGATCTCCACCGAGGCAAACATCAGGCCCATGCCGGTGCTCCAGATGACGGTGTACAGCATGTCGCGCCGCGCCGAACGCGGCCAGCGGCGAAACAAGGGGATCAGCTCCAGCGGATGCGACAGCGTGGGAATATCGGTTGAATTTTTCATGTCGGCAGAAAGTTACCATGAAAGCAAAGCGGTGCGCGATAGGGCAAGCGCGCCAATGCCATCGGACCGGCTTTCATGTTGTGCGCATCAAACACCGTCAGCACGGTCTGGGCGCGATGGTGGTGCTGGGCCACGCCAACCACATAGCCATCCGTCTCCGAGCGCGCGCCACGGCGCGGCGCCAGCACGTGCTCTTCCACCTCCCAGCCGGCGCCGAAGGCGTAACTGTCTGCCTTGCCGCTATCGGTATCGATCAGGTTCACGCTGTCCAGCGTCAGCTCGTTACTGCTGGCGCCCAGCACCAGCAGCTTGCGGTGGCGTGCCGATACCACTTGCGGCGCCACCCGCGGAAATTCGCTGACGCCGAACAGCCGCGCCTCGCGCGCCGTGCCGGTGGCGTAATCGAGCGTGATTTGCACCGTGCTGCTCTGATTGTCGCGCAGCGGGCGTATCTGCTCACGCGCCGCCAGCGAGGTTTTGATCAGCGCATCGCCATCGTGCAGCACCGCGTCCAGCCGGGTGCAGGCGCCGTCATCATAAGCATTCCCCAGATGGAAAACCGAGCGCGCCGGCAGTTCGAACACCTGGCGCAGCGTCAGCGTGTCCTTGGCGACCACCACCACCCGCAGCGGGCGCTGGTCGCCGGCCCATTGCAGGCTTTCGCCCAGGCTGCGCTCGGGCGCTGGACGCATGTCGTATGGCGCCAGCAGGAAAATCAGATGGCGGCCGCTGACCACAAAGTCGTGCACCATGTTCAACTGCGGCACCGGAATCATGGCGGTGCGCGCCACCTCGCCGGCGGCATTGAGGCGGTAGATGATCAGTTGGTCGGCGCCCGGCATATTCCCGAAGTTCCACAGCCCGCCGTCCGGATCCATCTTGGGATGGGCCGAAAACGGCATCGCCTTCAAGTCCTTGCGCCAGGTCTTGACGCCGCGCGTGGCCAGGGTTTGCGGATCGACTTCGGTCGCTGAACCGCCTTCCCATAGAGCGTACACGCCGCCGTTGAACGGCAGCAGATTGGTATTGGCCACGTTGACAGTATCGTTGTTCTTCACGCCCTTGCGACCGATGTAGGTGCCAAAGGCTGGATAGAGGAAGCGGCCGGCCTTGCTCTCTTCTTCGAACTTCTGCGTGGCGACGAAGCGGCCCATGTGGCTTACCTTGCCATCGGCGATTTGCCAGCGCTGGGCAAAACCATCGCCATCGAACAGGTGATGATAGCGCTCGCCGCCCAGTTCATAGCGTCCCGGCCCGTTGCGATAGAAGACGCCGCGCAGGTCAGCCGGCAAGCGGCCCAGCACCGTGGCCTGGCCGGACAGTTCGCCGACGGCGGAAAAGGTGCTGCCTGCCAGCGCCGGAAATGGCGCCACACCCAGAGCGGCGAGGCTGATAAATTGGCGACGGTTGATCATCACGGCCTCCGATCAGCGCAGGCTGACAGTGGTGCTGGCGCCATCGGCCGGCAGCGAGACGCGCGCATCGTCAAAGCGTGGTGCACCGCGCTTGCCCATGGCATTATTGCTGAAGGCATAGTCCTCGGTCGGCATACCCACCGGGTTGCGATCCAGCTTGCCATTGCCGTTGGCGTCGTGATACAGCGCGAAAGCATAATCGCCGGGCGGCAGGTCGGATGCCACCAGTTGCACGCTGCCGGCGTGCGCAGGTACGGCCAGCGCGCGTACCGGCTTGGTCGGGAAGGTGTCCGCCGAGTTGTAGATGGCGACCATCACCTGGCCTTCGGCGCTGGCGATGCCCTCCACGTTGATGGTCAGGTCGGCGGCAAACACCGGCGCGGCGGCGGCAAACAGTGCGGTGAGTATCAATTTGGACATGCTGAACTCCTGGGTGGATAAAGTGTGATGCCACTTTATCCAGCTCCACGCAAGCCCGCGCGGCCTTGCGACGAAGTGCGGCTAAACGGCGCGAACTGCGTTCCAGTGGCGCGAAATGGTATCCAGCATCTGCTCGACATCCACCGGTTTGGCGATGAAATCGTCCATGCCGGCCGCAATGCACTGATCCTGCTCGGATTGCATCACGCCCGCCGTCATGGCCAATATCGGCAGTTTAAGACCCAGCTCAACGCGTATCCTGCGGGTGGCTTCAAAGCCGTCCATCACCGGCATCTGCACGTCCATCAGCACGATGTCGTAATCGGACGACTGTTCGCGCAGGCGCTCCAGCGCCAATTGGCCGTTCTCCGCCACCACCACGCTGGCGCCGGCATGTTCCAGCATGCCACGCGCTACCACTTGGTTGAGCGGATGATCTTCCACCAGCAGCAGGCGCAGTCCCTGCAGGCGCGGCGCATCCGCCGCCGGTTCCTGCGCGGCCGGTGTGGGCGGCGGCGCAATCGGTTCCTGCGGCTGCTCCAGCAGCCAGCCCTGCGTCGGCGCGTTATGCCACACCGGCTGCTCCACCACCGCATCCGCGGCAGCGACGGCAAACGGCAGCGTCACCAGAAACTCGCTGCCGGCGCCCTGCATGCTGCGCACCGAGATATCGCCGCCCATCAGCTCCGCCAGCCGGCGGCAGATCGCCAGTCCCAGGCCGGTGCCGCCAAAGCGGCGCGTGGTCGAGGCGTCGGCCTGGCTGAAGGCGGAGAACAGGCGGCTCTGCTGCTCGCTGTCCATGCCAATGCCGGTATCGCGCACCGAGAAGCGCAGATTGACCGCGCTGCCCTGCCCCACATCGTCCTGCGGCAGCGACACCCGCACCGTCACGCCGCCACGCTCGGTAAATTTGATGGCATTGCCAACCAGATTAATCAGGATCTGCTGCAGCCGCATGGCATCGCCGATCAGCACCTGCGGCACCTGCGGGTCGGCGCCGATGGAGAGACTGATGCCGCGCATGCTGGCATTCGGCGTCATCACGTTTGCCACCGAGTCCAGCAGCTCGCGCGGACGGAACGCCGCCGGCGCCAGCTCCATGCGGCCGGCCTCGATCTTGGAAAAGTCCAGCACATCGTTCAGTATCCCCAGCAGCACCTGGCCGGAGGACCGTATCATGCCGACGTATTCCTGCTGCGTTTCATTCAGTGGGGTGTTCTCCAGCAGATAGGCCACGCCCAGCACCGCGTTCATCGGCGTGCGGATCTCGTGGCTCATATTCGCCACAAATTCGCTCTTGGCGCGGCTGGCCGCTTCGGCGCGCTGCTCGCTGTTCTTGCGGTCCGTGATATTCATCGCGGTCAGATAGAAACCCGACACCTTGCCGTCGGCGCCCACATCCGGCACCAGGTCCACCAGAAAGTGGTGCACACCGTCTGCTCCCTGGTAGTCACGTTCGTAATGCAAGCGACGGCCCTCCAGCGCGCTGCGCAAGTCGTTCAGCCAGGGTTCCGCGGCCGGGCCAAAGACTTCGCTGACGGTCTTGCCCAGCATGGCCTGCGGGTCCAGCCCCCATTGCGTGCGGTAATGGGCGTTGGCGAAACGGTAGCGCAGATCGCGGTCGATATAGGCGATCAGCAGCGGCAGCGTATCGGCCAGCACGCGCGCGCGGCGCTCGCTTTCGCTGGAGCGCAGCAGCGCCGCATCGCGCCCGGCCTTCTGGCGGGCATTGCTGACCAGGGAAAACAGGCCGGCCAATGCTGCGAATACCACCGACAAGGCGACAATCAAGGCATCGTTGAACGGCAGGGACAAGATAAGCTCGCTATGAAACAGGATGTCAAAATATAACCTGTCAGCGACATGAATGCCAAACCATTATGACTATAATTACGCTATAGTGACTCATCGTTGACAAACCCAAGACTCTGCCATGCGCGCGTTGACGCTTCTCACGCTGTGCTATGCCCTGATCGCCCACGCCAGCCTGCAGCTGGCGTTTGCCCACACCAACGCGACGCCGGTCTGGCCACCGTCCGGCATTGCCTTTGCGGCGCTGCTGCTGATGGGCTATCGCGCCTGGCCTGCCGTGTTCCTCGGCGCGCTGATCGCCAATGTCACCACCTTCCTCGGCAACGACCTGCCATTGAGCGGCAACGTCAGTCTGGCTTCGCTGCTGATCGCCAGCGGCAATACGCTGGAAGCGCTGACCGGCGTGTGGCTGGTGCGGCGCTATTTCGACATCAAGCAGCCCATGGGCCAGCAGCAGAACGTCTACAAGTTCGCGCTGGTGGCCATGGCCATGTGCACCGTCAGCGCCGGTGTCGGCAGCACCACGCTGGTGCTTCTCGGCCTGGCGCCAGCCGCCGCCTACAACACCATCGCGCTGACCTGGTGGGTCGGCGATACCACCGGCGTGCTGCTGGTCGGTCCTGCCATTCTGGTGTGGTGTCTGCGCCGTCGGCCGCAGTGGAACTGGCGCATGGCGCTGGAAATTGCGTTGTCGCTGCTGTTGCTGTTGCTGCTGTCGCTGGTCGTATTCGGCCGCCGCTATTCCTACGACGACGGTCTGGGATGGCTGCCCTATCTGTTCGTGCTGGCGATCGCCTGGTCTTCGCATCGCCATGGCCTGCGCGGCGCCAGCATGGTCTGCATCATCGCGGCCGGCAGCGCGGTGTTCGGCACCATCAACGGGCGCGGTCCGTTCGCCGTCGGCACCCTGAATGACGCGCTGATTTCGCTCTCCACCTTCATCATGCTGTGCAGCCTGATCGCCATGGTGCTGTGCGCGGATGCCAACGAACGCAAGCGCGCCGGCGACGCGGCCAGCTACAGCGCCGCGCAATGGGGCACACTGCTGATCGGCGTCGGCCTGACGGTGGCGGTGTGGCACCTGCTGGCCGCCAGCACCGAACGCCGCGCCCAGGAGCAGTTCGACGCCGAGTGCGCGGACATCGCCAAGCGTATCAGCCGCCGCATGACGCTGTACGAATCGGGCCTGCGCGGTGCCCAGGCCCTGTTCAAGGCGCAGCAGGATCCCAGCCGCGACCAGTGGCGCGATTTCACCGAGGGCATGGACCTGCACAACAACTTCCCCGGCGTGATGGGACTTGGTTACGCCATTTTCCTGCACGCGGAGCAGCGCGGCGCCATGGAAAAAGACCTGCGCTACCAAGGGTATGAGGACTTCCGCATCTGGAACAATAAGCACGACGCGAAGGACTTCGGCATGTCCGCGGTGGTGACATACCTGGAGCCATTCGCCGGCCGCAACCTGCGCGCCTTCGGCTACGACATGATGTCCGAACCGACCCGCCGCGTGGCGTTGCTGCAGGCCGGCCGCAGCGGCGTGCCGGCCATGACCGCCAAGGTGGTGCTGGTGCAGGATGAATTGAAGGCTGGCCTGCCGGGTTTTCTGATCTATTTTCCGATCTACCGCAAACAGGCGCTCCTGACGCAGCACGCCACGCCCGAGCAGCGCATGGCGGCATTGCAGGGCTTTGCCTATAGTCCGATTCGCGCCGACGAATTGATGCAGGACTTGCTCGGCCCGGCCGACCGTACGGTGCGGCTGGAGATTTTCGATGGCGCCACGCCCGCCCCGGCAGCACTGTTGTACACCAGCGACCGCGAGCCGGCCGATCCGCGCCTGTACCCGAATCCCTATCTGCGCACCATGCCGCTGGAACTGCTGCATCATCAGTGGACGCTGCGCTTCGCGTCGCAGCCGGCGTTTGAAAATGCCATCGACCGGCAAAAATCCCACATCGTGCTGCTGGCCGGCGTGATTATCAGCCTGCTGTTCTTTGGCGTGGTGCGTGCGCTGACCGCGCGCCAGGCCTACGCCACCGCGCTGGCACGCCAGATGACCGGCGCCCTGCGCCAGTCGGAAAGTTCGCTGATCGCGGCGCGCGACCAGGCCGAGGCGGCCAGCCGTGCCAAGAGCGAGTTCGTGGCCAATATGAGCCATGAAATCCGCACGCCGCTGAACGCGGTGCTGGGCATGACGCACCTGCTCAGCAATACCTCGCTGTCGGCCGAGCAGCAGAAGTATGTGGAGATGATACGTTCATCGGGCAATTCCCTGCTGAGCATCCTGAACGACGTGCTGGATTTTTCCAAGATCGAGGCGGGCCGCATGGAGCTGGCGCCAGCGCCATTCCAGTTGTCGGCCATGCTGGAAGCGATCGCCACCATCATGACCGTCAACGCCGGCGAGAAGGACCTGGAGCTGGCCATCGGCGTGGAGCCCGGCGTGCCGCAGGCATTGATTGGCGACGGCCACCGCTTGCAGCAGGTGCTGATCAACCTGGTCGGCAATGCCATCAAGTTCACCGAGAAAGGCGCGGTATCGGTACTGGTGGAGCTGGAGGCGGCGCCGGCCACGCTGCGCTTTACGGTGCGCGATAGCGGCATCGGCATTCCACCCGAGCGGCTGACGCAGTTGTTCGCGCCATTCTCCCAGGCCGACGCTTCGATGACGCGCCGCTTTGGCGGCACCGGGCTGGGATTGGCGATTTCGCGCCGCATCGCCGCGCTGATGGGCGGCGCCATCGACGTGCGCAGCACGCCCGGCGTCGGCAGCGAATTCATACTCAGCGTGCCGTTGCAACTGAATGCGGACAGCGCGCCGGCCATCGGTCCGGTGCAGCATCTGCTGGTGATCGACGACGATCAGACCAGCGCCGACTACCTGTGCCGCAGCATTCATGCGCGCGGCTGGACCTGCGACAGCGCCAACGGCGGCGAACAGGGCCTGGCGCGGCTGCGCAACCCGGCGGTGCATTACGACGCCGTGCTGGTGGACTGGGACATGCCGGGCATGAACGGCCTGGCCACCATGCAGGCGATACGCGGCGACGCCGCTATTCGCCGGCTGCCGGTAATCCTGATGATCAGCGCCTTCGGCCAGGGCAAGCTGCTGCATACCGATGGCGCGCAGACTGCGGACGCGGTGCTGCTCAAGCCTGTCACCGGCACCCGCCTGGCCGAAACGCTGCAACAGGCGCAGGCCAGCGCGCGCGACACGGAGGGCGCGCCGGCCGATGTGAACACCGACAGCGGCGGCCAGCGGCTGGACGGCGTGCGCCTGCTGCTGGTGGAAGACAATCCGGTCAACCAGCTGGTGGCCACCAGCATGCTGACCCACGCCGGCGCGGTGATCGAGGCGGTCGACAACGGCCGCGAAGCCGTCGAGCGCCTGCGCACCGACGCCCACCGCTACGACCTGGTGCTGATGGACGTGCAGATGCCGGAGATGGACGGCTTTGAAGCCACCACCAGAATCCGCACCGAACTGGGGCTGCATCTGCCGGTGCTGGCCATGACCGCCGGCGTGATGGCGTCCGAGCGCGAACATTGCCTCGCCTGCGGCATGAACGATTTCATCGCCAAACCGATCGACGTCGAGGAAATGCTGCGCGTGATCGCCCGCAATCTCCCTCCTGCCCTGAAGACCGCGGCCGGCCGCTAAAGCGCCTGCCGGTTGAACACAACGCGGATTTAATGTAGTATTTCAAATGAATCTTTAAGGAGCCATCATGTCGCCGCTGCCATTGAACCCCGACTCAATCACCACGCTGGTCCATGCATTTTATGACGACGTCCGCGCCGATCCGGAACTGGGGCCGGTGTTCGACCTGGCCATCGGCCGCAACTGGACGTCTCACCTGGCGCGCATGGTGGACTTCTGGAGCACCGTCATGCTGGGCCAGCGCGGCTTCCAGGGCAATGTCTACGGCAAGCACATGGCGCTGAGCGGCATCACGCCCGAGCACTTCCGGCGCTGGCTGCAACTGTTCCGCGCCACCACCAGGCGCCTGTTCGGCCCCGCCGATGCCGCCGAATTCGAGACCGTGGCCTGCCGCATCGCCGCCAGCCTGCAGTATGGCTTCTTCGGCGAAGTAAAAGCCGCTTGACCATCAGGAGCATGTCATGAAAAGCATTCCCGCCAGCGCCGCCCACTACAAAAGCACGGCGGTCTTCACCCAGGACAGCACGCCGGCTGCTCTCCAGCGTGGCCACACTACCGCCGCCGGCGTGTGGGGCCGCATTCACATCCTCGAAGGCAGCCTGCTGTACCGCATTACCGATGCCCGTGTGGCGCCGGAAGAAGTGCTGCTCACTCCAGGCCACGATGGCGTGGTCGAACCGCAGATCGAACACGAAGTCCAGTTGGTCGGTCCGGTACGTTTTCAAGTGGACTTTCACCGTTAATCTGGCGGTGGAAGACCGCATCCTGTACCCGGCGCTGGAGGCCAGCGCCAACAAGACGCTGGCTGGCAGCTATCTGAACTTTGCCGCCAAATGGAATACCCCGCGCCTGCTGGAAGCCGAACCGGAGACTTTCCGCGATGAAGCCAACCAGGTGCTCAAGGCACTGTATGAACGCATGCAGCGCGAAGACCGCGAATTCTATCCCGCAATCGAGGCGCTCTGACGGCGGGCTGTCGCTAAAACTGTGTCATGAGCGCCTGCCAGCGTATTTGGCCGATACGCTCAATGCCCTTTAGGTAAGCTTGCCGTTTGCATCACAGCTCATCTCCCATCGTTGCCGTCTCACAACGGAATTGTGACATTTCCGGGGAAAACGCCGATACTGGCACTGCCGTACTACAACGATAACCACGGAGGGGAGACACGATGAAACAACCCAAGCTCGCCATCACCACTTTAGCGATCCTCAGTACGCTCAGCATGACCGCCCATGCGCAGGACGGCATGCCCATCACTGTCAGCGGCTTCGGCACCGGCGCCCTGACCATGACCAACACCGACCAGGCGGAATTCAACCGCACCAACCAGGCGGCCGGCGTCGGCAAGGATGCCCGGCCCGGCGTCGATTCCAACCTCGGCCTGCAAGCCACTGCCAAATACAGCGATACCCTGTCCTTCACCGTGCAGGGACTGGTGCGCAAGAACGGCAACAACGACCAGTTCGGCGCCGAACTGGCCTGGGCCTTTGCCAAGATCCGCCTCAACGATGAATTCTCGCTGCGCCTCGGCCGCATCGGCCTGCCGGTTTACATGATTTCCGACGTCCGCAACGTCGGCTATGCCAACACCATGCTGCGTCCGCCCAACGAGGTGTACCGCCAGGTCACGGTCGACAACGCCGACGGTGCCGACATCATCTACCAGCACAGCTTTGGCGACAGCACCGTGACCGCACAAGCCGCGGTGGGCCGCAGCAAGGTGCGCGCGCCCGGCAACTACTACATTGAATTCAAACCGGTGATTTCGACCCAGGTGGTGCTGGAAAACGGTCCGTTCACCTATCGCCTTGGCCATTCGCGCGCCACCTTCGGCCTGTACGAAAACGCCAGCCTGAATACGCTGGTGGCAACCGCCCGCGCGGCCGGCCTGAGCAGCGTGCTGGCCGAACTGCCGCTGACCGACGTGAAAGGCACGTTCAACTCGGCCGGCATCTCGATGGACTACAACAACATCATCGGCCAGGCCGAATACGCCAAGCGCAAGACCGATACCCGCCTGGTGCAGGACACCAGCTCCTGGTACATCATGCTGGGCTACCGCTACGGCAAGTTCGTGCCCTACTACATGCATGGCGACGTCAGGCAGGACAGCCGCCGCAGTTTCTCCACCCTGCCCACCAGCGGACCGCTGGCGCCGCTCAGCGCCGCCATCAACGGCGCGGTCAAGGGCGGCCTGCAGTCGACCAATGCGATCGGCCTGCGCTGGGACTTCTACAAGTCCGCCGCGCTCAAGATCCAGATGGACCGCATCAAGACGCGCGAAGGCAACGGCTACTTCGTCAACGCCAAACCCGGTTTCGCCGGCAGCAGCGTGAATGTGTATGCCGCCGCGATCGATTTCGTCTTCTAAGGAGAACGCCATGCACAACCTTATCGGCAAGCTGCTGCTGGCGGCCGGCGTATGGCTGGCCGCGGCCCCCGTCCTTGCGGCGGAAATCGTCGTCATCGTCAATCCCAAGAACCCGGCCACGCGCATGTTCAGCGAACAGGCAGCCCAGTTCTTCCTCGGCAAGTCGACGCTGTTCACGCCGGTCGAGCATACCGACGGCGCGCTGCGCAACGAGTTCTACAAGAAGGTGCTGGACAAAGATGCCACCCAGGTCAAGGCCATCTGGTCCAAGCTGGTGTTCACCGGCAAAGCCAGCGCGCCCAAGGAATATGGCTCCAGCGCGGAAGTGAAGAAAGCGGTGGCGGCCGACACCAGCGCCATCGGCTACATCGAGAAGTCGGCGGTGGACGACAGCGTCAAAGTCATCCTCACCGTGCAGTAAGCGCGCTAGCCTTCGACCACGATGGCGGGCCGCAGCCGCTTGCGCGAATGGCGCGCATGCGGCACCCAGGCGTGGGTTTGCCAGCGCCGCCACATGATGAGGCCACGGATCCACTCGTCGGCGGCGTAGGCGGCCCATACGCCTGGCAGTCCCCAGCCCAGCACCACGCCCAGCAGCCAGCTGCCGCCGGCCAGCACGAACAGCATCGAGAACGCGCCCGCCATCACCGGGAAACGCGCATCGCCGGCCGCGCGCAGCGCATTGATCACCACCAGGTTGAAGGTGCGGCCCGGCTCCAGCACCACGGTAATCCACAGCAGCGTGGCGCCGGCCGCGAGAATCTCGTGATCCTGGGTGAACCAGCCCAGCAGCCAGCGCCCGCACAGCGCCGCGGCGGCGGCAATCAGCACGCACACCACCAGCCCGCGCGCCAGCGAACGCCTGACCACCCGGTGTGCCTCGCGCAGCTGGCCGGCGCCGATCAGATAGCCGACCACGATTTCCACCGCCAGCCCGGTGGCGATGCTGAACATCATTACCCCGCCCATCAGCTGCAGCACGTAGGCCTGGGTGGCCAGCGCCTTGGCGCCCAGTTCCGCCGCCGTCGCCACGCTGACCATGAAGGCCAGACGCCAGGCGATGTTTTCGGCGGCGCCGGGCAGGCCGATATGCAGCACGGCCGCCAGCTCACGGCGCGGCAGGCGCCACCAGTCCTGGCGTGCCACCGTGATGTGCAAATGCTCGCGCCACATCAGCAGGTGCAGCGCCAGGCCCACCATGCGGCTGACGGTCAGGGCAATGGCAAAGCCGGGCAAGCCCAGTGCCGGCAGCGGCCCCCAGCCGTACATCAACGGCAGCGCCAGCAGCAGATGGGTGACGTGCATGATGATCAGCACCACCAGCGTGTCGCGCGTGCGCAGGTGGGCGCGCATGACGCCGGCCATGGAAGCATTCCAGGCGTCGAACAGCATGGCCGGCCCCAGCGTCACCAAAAATGGGGCCGCCAGCGGGAACACTTCGGCCGGGGTATTCAGCAGATGCAGCAAGGGCGTGGCGCCCAGCATGGCGATTAAACCGGTGGCGGCGCCCAGCCAGGTGCTGGCGCCGACCACCGCGCGCGCCACCTTGTTGGCCGCCTCGCGCTGGCCGCCGCCGAGATTTTGGGTGACCACCACGCTGACGCCGGCGCCGATAATCCGGAACAGGATGAACAAGGCCGCCGACACCTGGCTGGCAATGGCAAACGCACCGCCGGCCTGGTCTGAAATGCGCGCGGCCAGCGCCGTGCCCACCACGCTGGCCACGATCGCCAGCCCCAGCTCGACCAGCAGCGGCCACGCTAGGTTGAACATGGGCGGCGTGCGGATCGGCGTTCTGGAGGCGGACATGATGATTGGAATAAAGTATTGCTGCTTACTCTACCATGCGGAAGCGCTTCCAATCGTATTATTTGCAAAATCTATCACACCCCTTACTTGTCGCCAGCCAACAACGATCCCTGTCCGATTTAGTTTCCGATTTAGCAAAGACTCGACTTATACTATGAAAGCATCATCACGGCGCTGTCCGCCTGCCGGTGCAGTAACGTTAGCATGATGAAAAAGATAATAATTGCCCTGTTTGCCGCCGCTGTGCAGCTCATCTTGGCCGGCGCCGCGCAAGCGACCGGTTCGGTGCTGCAGTTCAGCGCCGCCGGCGCCGCTGCCGCCGAGACCGGCATGCTGATCGAACCGCTGGACGTGGTGACCATCCCCGCTCCACTGCGTCCGGACGTGCGCCCGGTCACGCTGGCGCAACTGGAAGACCAGTTGCGCCGCCCCGAGGTGCAGGCCTCGCTCAACAAAGGCAGCATCGCGGTGGTGTATCCGAATGTGGAAGAGCCGTTCCGCTCCGCCTTTCTGGCCATGATCCAGGGTATCGAAGACCGCATCAAGCTCAAAGTGCGCAGCTATCCGGTCGATCCCAAGGTCGATACCGCCGAACTGAATAACATCCTCAAGCGCAGCGGCACCAAGGTGGTGATCGCGCTGGGCCGCCAGGGCCTGAACGCCACCGCCGGCTTTGACCGCGAAATCTCGGTGCTGGCCGGCGGCGTGCTGCTGTTGTCGGAATCCGAGAACGTGATGGGCATCAGCATGACGCCCGATCCGGCCATGCTGTTCTCGCGCCTGCGCGTGCTGCTGCCGGAGCTGCGCCGCATCGTGGTGGTGTACAACCCGGCCAAATCCGACTGGCTGATCAAGCTGGCGCGCGAAGCGGCGCGGGCGCAGAACCTGGAACTGTCGGCCCACGTGGCGACCGATCTGGCCAGCGCCGCCAAGCTGTATAACCAGCTGATTGCCAGCGCCGACAACCGCCACGACGCCGTCTGGCTGCCGCACGACAGCACCACCGTCGAGGAAAGCACCATCCTGCCGCTGGTGCTGCGCGAGTCGTGGAACAGCAACCTGCCGCTATTCTCCAGCAATGTGCTGCACGTGAAAAAAGGCGCCCTGTTTGCCATGGTGCCGGACAACGTGGAACTGGGCCGCACCCTGGCCGCGTCGGCCATGGGCGTGATCGCCGGCGAGGTGCGGCGCCGCCCGCTGGTGCCGCTGCGCGAACTGCAAACCGCGATCAATCTGCGTACCGCCAGCCATATCGGTCTTAATCTGGGCGCGTTGCAGCAGCGCAGCTTCGATTTCGTGTATCCACAACCCTGAGCCCGATGAATATGATCCGTCAATTCCTGCGCCGCACCGGATTTCAGCGACAGCTCACCATCATCGTTTCTGCCGCGATTCTCGGGCTGGCGGTGTTCTCGGCCCTGATGAACGCATGGGCCGCCAACTCGCGCATGCGCGACCACTTTGTCGACCAGGGCCAGCGCATTGCCGACAGCCTGGCGCGTCAAAGCACGCTGGCGCTGCTGTTCCACTCGCCGGAAAACGCGCGCGACGTGGTCAACGCCACGCTGGCCTTCCCGGACGTGGCCGGCCTGCAGATCATGGATGCGCGCCGCGCGGTGCTGCTGTCGCGCGCGCAGGGCGGCGCCAGGCTCGATCCGGCCATCTTCAACCGGGTGCCGGCGTCGCTGGCCGGCATGGCCGGCGAAACCGCGGACGGCTGGGTGTTCGCGGCGCCGGTGTACGGCGGCCAGGCGGAAGCGTCGCCGTTTGAACTGCAGGAGCATCAACAGCAGCTGCTGGGCTATGTGCACGTGCAGCTGTCCAAGGCCACGCTGAACAAGCTGACCTGGTCGCTATTGCTGGGCAACCTGGGCCTGACGCTGTCGTTTGCCGTCATCCTGCTGGTGCTGGCGCGCCTGCTCACGCGCCATATGCTCAATCCCCTCAATGCGCTTTCGCGCCTGATGCGGCGCGCGGAAGCCGGCGAATCCGGCATGCGCGCCACGCCGGCCGGCCCGCGCGACCTGATCGAGATGGGCCAGGCTTTCAACCAGATGATGAATGTGCTGGAACAGCGCGAGGCGGAGCTGAAGGAATCGCGCGACGCCGCCGTCAACATGGCGCAGATGAAGGCGCAGTTTGCGGCCACCGTCAGCCACGAAGTGCGCACCCCGCTCAATGGCGTGGTCGGCATGCTGGACATGCTGAAGGAAACCCGCCTGACCCAACGCCAGCAGGAGTTTGTCGACGTCGCGTGGAATTCCTCGCGCACCCTGATCGCGCTGATCAACAACATCCTGGACTTCTCCAAAATGGAAGCCGGCAAGCTGACGCTGGAAGAAGCGGAGTTCAGCCTGGCGGCACTGCTGTCGGAGGTAACGGAACTGGTCGCCCGTCCGGCGCAGCAGAAAGGCGTGGGCGTCAGCTGGCTGGTGGCCGACGGCGTGCCGGACTGCGTGATCGGCGACTCGCTGCGGCTGCGCCAGATCCTCATCAACCTGACCGGCAACGCAGTCAAGTTCACCGAGCGCGGCGAAGTGGTCATCAGCGTCAGCGCGATGACGGCCGAGCCGCTGGTACTTGAATTTGAAGTGCGCGACAGCGGCGTCGGCATGAGCGAGGAAGTGCAGCGCCGCCTGTTCGAAGCGTATATGCAGTCCGACCCCAGCACCACCCGCCGCTACGGCGGCACCGGGCTGGGTCTGGCCATCTGCAAGCAGCTGGTGGAACTGCTGGGCGGCGAGATCAGCGTGCGCAGCGTGGCCGGCAGCGGCACCACCTTTACCTTCTCGGTGCCGTCGCGCCGCGCGCCGGTGCAGCCGGCGCAGGTGGCAGCTGCCACCGTGCCGCATGCGCCGCCGCGCGCCCTGCCCGCGCGCCAGTACCGCGTGCTGATCGCGGAAGACAACCGCACCAATCAGATGGTGGCCGCCGGCATGCTGACCATGAACGGCTGCGTATGCGAGTTTGCCGCCGACGGCCTGGAGGCCGTGCGCGCCGCCCAGCGCGACCGCTTTGACCTGATCCTGATGGACTGCAGCATGCCCGAGATGGACGGTTACGAAGCCACCGCCCACATCCGCCTGGCCGAGCAGGCGCTGGGCCGCCGCACGCCGCTGATCGCCATGACCGCCAACACCCAGATCGGCGATGCGGAAAAGTGCCTGGCCGCCGGCATGGACGATTATCTGGCCAAGCCCATCACCCTGGTCGAACTGCGCCACAAGCTGGAAAAGTGGCTGCCGCAGGGTGGCCCCGGCGGCGTGGCCGGCGCGCCGGCGCCAACCTCGCTCACCGTCACGCCGCCGGCGCGCCGGGCGGCGGGGCCGGCGCCGCTGGACCTGGACATCTTCGACAAGCTGCGCGAAGTGCTGGGCGGCTCGCTGCCGCATGCCGTCACACCGTATCTGGAAGACACGCCGATCTGCCTCGACGAACTGGCGCAGGCGGTGCGCAACGGCGACATGGACACCGCCCGCAACCGCGCCCACGCGCTCAAGGGCTCGTCCGGCAATTTCGGCGCCGACGCTCTGGCGCAACTGGCGCTGCAGGCGGAACAGCTGGCGGCGGCCGGCCAGCCGGAGCGCATCCTGCCGCTGCTGGCGCCACTGAACGATCAATATCAGGCCGTTGCCGCCTTCCTGCGCGCGGAACTGAGCTACACCGAACCGGACGACCTGCACCTGAACGACGACACGCCGCAAGTGCTGGTGGTGGACGACGACCGCAGCACCCGCAGCACGCTGCGCCATACCCTGCAGCGCGACGGCTTCCGCGTGGAGGAAGCCTCGGACGGCCAGCAGGCCTTGTCGATGCTGAGCCGCTTCCAGCCGGACGTGATCCTGATGGACGCCATGATGCCGGTGATGGACGGCTTCACCGCCTGCGCGCGCATGCAGGAACTGCCCAACGGCGCCGACATCCCGGTGCTGATGATCACCGCGCTGCAGGACAACTCCTCGGTGGAGCGCGCGTTTGCCGCCGGCGCCAGCGACTACATCCCCAAGCCGATCCACTACGCCGTGCTGTCGCAGCGCGTGCGCCGCATCATCGAGGCCAATCGCGCCGAGAAGCGCATCCGCCACCTGGCCTACAACGACGTGCTGACCAACCTGCCCAACCGCACCCTGTTCTTTGAACTGCTGGGCAAGAGCATCGACCACGCGCGCAGCGCCGGCCAGCAGGTGGCGGTGCTGTTCATGGATCTGGACCGCTTCAAATACGTCAACGACAATCTCGGCCACGCCATTGGCGACCGCCTGCTGCAGGCGGTGGCGCAGCGCGTGCGACAGACCGTGCGTTTGGCCGACTCGGTGGCGCGCCTGGGCGGTGACGAATTCACCGTGGTCCTGAATGAACTGGACAGCCCGGCCGCCGCCGCCACCGCGGCCCACAACATCGTACGTGCGCTGTCCGCGCCCTTCCCGATCGACGGCCACGACATCTTCGTCACCGCCAGCGTCGGCATCGCCATGTTCCCGCATGACGGCAGCGACGTCGCCAACCTGGTCAAGCATGCCGACAGCGCCATGTACCGCGCCAAGCGCACCAACACCGGCTTCCAGTTCTACGAGTCGTCGATGGAACACTCCATCTCCGAACACGTGCGGCTGGAGAGCGACCTGCGGCGCGCCATGGAACAACAGCAGCAGCTGGAAGTGTTCTACCAGCCGCAGGCCTGCCTGAACAGCGGCCGCATCGTCGGCATGGAAGCCTTGGTGCGCTGGCGCCATCCGGTGCGCGGCATGATACCGCCGGCCGATTTCATCCCGCTGGCCGAGGAAACCGGCATCATCAACCAGCTGGGCGACTGGGTGCTGCGCACCGCCTGCGCCCAGCTGCAGCAGTTCATCCGCGCCGGCCTGCCGGAGATGCGCGTGGCGGTCAACCTGTCGGTACGCCAGCTGCTGCAAAAAGACTTCGCCGCCTCGGTGGAGGCGGTGCTGGGCGACACCAGCCTGCCGCCGCACCTGCTGGAGCTGGAAATCACCGAAAGCACGCTGATGGAAAACGCGCAGGACACGCTGGCCGCGCTGCACCGCCTGCGCGAGCTGGGCGTGCGCCTGTCGATCGACGACTTCGGCACCGGCTACTCGTCGCTGTCCTACCTGAAGCGCTTCCCGGTCGACATCATCAAGATCGACCGCTCCTTCGTGCAGGATCTGCCGCAGGATCCGGACGACGGCGCCATCGTCAGCGCCATCATCGCGCTGGCGCACAGCCTGCGTCTGGAAGTGGTGGCGGAAGGCGTGGAAACCGATGCCCAACTGGCCTACCTTGCGGGCCGCGAATGTGATCTGATGCAAGGCTACCACCTCAGTCCCGCCATCCCCGCCGATCAATTCGAGGAGCTGGCGCGACGTTTGATGAAAAAAACAAATACGGAGTCAGCATCTTGAAGAAGTCGGGCGCCCAACGGCTGTGCGTAGCAGCGGCACTCACCCTCCCATTGATGGCCGCGCAGGCCACGCCGGTCGCGGATGACGATGAACTGGCGCTGGTGTACGGCGCCGGCGACAGCGTCAGCATCGCCACCGGCAATCTGCAAGCGCTGCGCCGCGCACCGGCGGTGGCCTCGGTCATCACGGCGGCCGACATCGCCGCCATGGGCGCCACCGACCTCGATCAGATCCTGGAAAGCGTGGCCGGCATCCACGTCAACCGCACACCCAACAGCTATTCGCCGCTGTACGTGGTGCGCGGCATCGTCAGCGCCTACACGCCGCAGATTCTGATGCTGCAAAACGGCGTCCCGATCACCACCGCCTACGTCGGCAACAAGGGCAATGTGTGGGGCGGCTACCCGGTCGAACATATTGCGCGCATCGAAATCATCCGCGGCCCCGGCTCGGCGCTGTACGGATCGGATGCCTACTCCGGCGTAATCAACATCATCACCAAGGGCGCCAACGAAACCGCGGGCACCGAGATCGGCGTGCGCGCCGGCTCCTTCAGCACCTACGACGCCTGGGTGCAGCACGGCGGCAAAGTCGGCGCGCTGGACGTGGCGGCCTATCTGCGCGTCGGCAGCACCGACGGCTTCCACCGCACCATCGAAGCCGATGCGCAAAGCCGCAACGACACCTTGTTCCGCACCCATGCTTCGCTGGCGCCGGGCCAGCTGAATAACCAGTTGAAGGCCATCGATGCCAATCTGGACCTGGCCTACGGCCAATGGCGCGCGCGCTTCGGCTACAAACGCCGGTTCGACATGGGCAGCGGCGCCGGCATCGCCTCGGCGCTGGATCCGGTCGGCCGCCAGCAAAGCGACCGCGCCACCGCCAGCCTGACCTGGGCCGAACCGCAAGTGACGCGCGACCTGGGGCTGGGCACAAGTCTCAGCGCACAGTCCTATGTGCAGGAGATATCGACCTTGTACCGGCTGCTGCCCCCAGGCACGGTGCTGCCGACCGGTGTGTTCCCGGACGGGATGATCGCCGCGCCAAACACATGGGAACGCGCTTACCGCTTCTCCGCATATGCGGACTACAGCGGCGTGCGCGCCCACCATCTGCGGCTGGGCGTGGGGCACGACGACATCGACCTGTATCGCACCCGCGAATACCGCAACTTCAACTACACCGCCAACGGCACGCCGATTCCGCTGCCGTCGGTGGTGGAAACCACGTACACCACGCCGTTCCTGCGCCCGCAGCGGCGCCAGATCGATTACGTCTACCTGCAGGACGAATGGAATTTCGCCACCGACTGGATGCTGACAGCAGGCGTGCGTCACGACCAGTACTCGGACTTTGGCGGCACCACCAACCCGCGTACGGCGCTGGTATGGGATGCCAGCTTCGACCTCACCGTCAAGCTGCTGTACGGGCGCGCCTTCCGCGCCCCGGCCTTCGCGGAAAGCTATGGCATCACCAACCCGGTGGCGCTGGGGAATCCCAACCTCAAACCGGAGCGCAACACCACCACCGAACTGTCGTTCGCGTGGCAGGCCAATACCGATGCAACGGTCAACCTGACCTTGTATCGCTACCACATGAAAGACATCATCCGCACCGTGGCAAATGCACTGGCGGGCACCGGCGCCACTTACGCCAACACCGGCAATCAGAACGGCCATGGTGTGGAGGTGGAATCAGCCTGGACGGTAAACCGCGACCTGCGCCTGACCGGCAACTATGCGTGGCAGCGCTCCATCGACGAAACCACCCACACCGACGCCGGCTACGCGCCGCGCCAGCATTTGTATGGGCGCGCCGACTGGGCTTTCGCCAGCGGCTACCAATCGGGCGCGCAAGTCAACTGGGTGGCGGGCCGCAAGCGCGCCGTGGGCGACCTGCGTCCCGCGCCGCGCGACTACACCACGCTGGACCTGACGGCCGGCACGCGCAATGGGCGCAACCAATGGAACTACACACTGGCGCTGCGCAATGTCTTCAACGCCGACGTGCGCGAACCGAGTCCGGCGCCCGGCCTCACCCTGCCGTACGACCTGCCCATGGCACCGCGGGCGATATCGCTGCAGGCATCGATCCAGACCCGCTAGGTTGAAAATGCATCGGCCGGACTGACTCACGCGCGGCATCGGCTACGCCATCGCTGCGCGTGACAGGCGGCGTGGTCGACACCATCGCCTGACAAATCAGTCGAGGAAATCCGAGTATTCCTTGTGCGCGTAGCCTTTCAGCTGTTGCC
Organism: Duganella sp.; assembly: GCF_039595735.1. Lineage (NCBI taxonomy): Bacteria > Pseudomonadati > Pseudomonadota > Betaproteobacteria > Burkholderiales > Oxalobacteraceae > Duganella > Duganella sp. The sequence goes on along the minus strand of NZ_JBCNLB010000011.1, from coordinate 3,682 downwards.
AGGGCAGCTCGCGCGTCAGGCCGGGCTGCACGCTCAACTCCATGCGATTGAAGAAAGTGGCGGCCTTGTCGCCGCTCTCAATCACCAGCGGAATCTGGCGCTGATCGTCCCACAGCACACGCTCGAACAAACCTTTCTCTTCACGCTCGCGCCAGCGGGCGCCGGGCACGGACGAGGCGCGAGCGGACAGCGGCATCGCCTTCAGGCGCTTGCTGTCCAGCAGATAGTAGGCGTGGTCCCAGGAGCCGTCGAAACTGATGTTGTCGTATTCCGCCGGCGGCACCGACACCACCTCCTTCGCATGCGCATCGAAGAATTCCACGCGCGGCTTGCCGTTTTCAAGCATCACATGGCGCGGCAGCACCACGTGATTGAAATGCTTGTGCGGGCCGGCCTTGTGATCGTTCTCCGCATGCGCGGGCAGCACGCGCGCATTCCACACATGGCCGGCGCGGCGCAGCATCCTTTCCTCGTAACGCGCTTCCCGCGTCACGCCCTCCGCCGTGACCACCTTGCTGTAATAGGCGATCTTCACATCGAGGTCAGTCGCGGCGGCGGAAGCGGCCACGGACAGCGCGGCCATCAACAGATACAAACGTTTCATCAGAATCCAAAGGCAGATTTCAACAGGCCGAATACCTTGGTGTTATCCAGCGTGCCCTTGAAGCTCTTGGCGCCAGCACCGGTGGCAAACAGCTTCACATCGCCGCCGCCGTGGGTTTCACTGGCCAGACGCACGCCAGTCTCCTGCAGATAGTTATCGGCCAATACCGTCGCGCTGTCGAGATTTGCGCGCGTGTTCGGACGATTCGGACCGTTGCCAAACACCAGCGTGGTGTAGGTATTGCCATCGGCATCCTTGCTCGGCTGGTTATCGCGATAACCGCGATTGATGTCGAGGATAGGATTGCCCTTCTTGCCGTAGCCATTGAAAGCCAGCGTGTGGTCATGGTCAGCGGTCACCACGATCAGCGTATTGGCCAGCGTAGGATCGGTAGCCTTGGCCTTGTCCAGCGCCGCCTTGATGGCGTCGTCAAAGGCGATGGTATCGGTCAGCGCGCGCTTGGCGTTGGTGCCGTGCAGCGCGTGGTCGATACGGCCGCCTTCCACCATCAGGAAGTAACCATCCTTGTTGGCCGACAGCAGATCCATGGCCTTGACCGTCATCTCGGCCAGGCTAGGCTGATTGGCGCCCTCGCCCACTGGCGGCGTGGCGGTGCGGTCCAGCTCATATTCCAGGTGGCTCTTGCTGCTGTACAGGCCAATGAACTTCTTGCCGGCGGAAGCGGCGTTCATCTCGGCCTTGGTCGAGGCCACGACATAGCCTTTGGCGGCCAGTTCGGTCAGCAGATTGCGGCCATCGGCACGGCCGGCGGTGTTGGTGGCGCTGTAGGGCGTAAAGTGATTGCGGCCGCCGCCCATCAGCACATCCACGCCGTCGCCCAGCGCAGTGTTATAACCAGCGCCGCCCGGCACCACCTGTGCGGCAATCGCGTATTGCGCGTTGCGGTTGCAGATGTGCGAGAAGGTCGATGCCGGGGTGGCGTGCGTCAGTTCCGTGGTGGTGATGGCGCCGACGGCTTTACCTTTGGCCTTGGCCAGTTCCAGAATCGTGACAGCGGCGGTGCCATTGCTGGCCGCGCAGTTGTTGATGCCCAGGTTGCCGTTGGCGTCCTTGCCGGGATTGGTGGCCACGGTTTCGGACGACATCGAGATCACCTCGTTGTTCATCTTCACACCGGTCATGTAAGCGGCCATCGATGGCGCGCTGTCCGTGGTTTGCGCGTCGTTCGAATAAGTCTTAATGCGTGCCGTGCGTTCCAGCGTGTCCATGGTCAGACTGCCGGCCTCACCGTACTTGTAAATGCGCGAAGCGGTGATGGTGGATGGGCCCATGCCGTCGCCCAGGAAGAAGATGATGTTCTTGGCCTCACCTGCCGCGTGGGCGGCCTGGGCGAAAGTCAGCGTCAGCGCGGCTGCGATAAAAGTGCGTTTCATGTACGATATTCCGATCTCAAATGATTTACAGGCCAGCTGCGCTCTTCACCAGGTTGAACACCTTGGTGTTGTCGATGGTGCCATTGAAGGTATCCGCGCCCTTGCCGATAGCGCCGAGGAAAACGTCGGTGCCGCCGTGGGTTTCAGAACCGACGCCCATGCGCACCACGGCCTCCTGATGGTAGGTATTCCCGCTGGTGACGGTATCGTCCAGCGACGCCTGGCTGGCGCGGCTGGCCTGCACGCGATTCTCGCCGTTGCCGAAGCCGATGATCGAGTACGGGGCGCCGTCCAGATCTTTGTCCACCGCGCCGGTGACATAGTTCTTCACCACGCCCAGCACGCCGGCGTTGGCGGCGGTGGTCTTGCCGGTGCGCTTGGCGTAGCCGTTCAGGACCAGCGTGTGATCGTGGTCGGCGGTGACCACGATCAGCGTGTTGGCCAGGGTTGGATCGGTCAACTTGGCCTTGGCGATGGCAGCCTTGATGGCGTTATCGAAAGCGACGGTGTCCTGCAGCGCCTTCTTGGCGGTGGTTTCGTGCAGCGCGTGGTCGATGCGGCCGCCCTCCACCATCAGGAAGTAACCCTTGCTGTTGCGGGCCAGGACATCCATGGCCTTGGTGGTCATCTCGGCCAGGCTGGGCTCCTTGGCCGGATCGCGGTCGAGGTCATAGCTCATATGGCTGGAGGTGAACAGGCCGAGCAGCTTGTCGGTCTTGGTGCCGTCAATGGCATTGAACTCGGTGGCGTTGCTGGCGTAGGCGTAGTTCCTGGCCTTCAGTTCAGCGATCAGATCGCGGCCGTCGGCGCGCTTGCCGCCGTCCTTGACTGGCTTGAAGAACTGGCTGCCGCCGCCCATCAGCACATCCAGGCCGGTGGTGCCGAGCGCGCTGTTATAGCCGGTGCCGCCTGGCACTGCGGCTGCGGCGATATCGTTCTCCAGATCGCGGTGGCAGATATGCGCATAGGTGGCGGCTGGGGTGGCGTGGGTCACGCGCGCGGTGCTGACCACACCGGCCGACAGGCCGGCGGCCTTGGCCAGTTCCAGCAGCGTGGCGGCGGCGGTGCCGTTATTGGCGCCGCAGTTATTGCCCAGCTTATTGCCGGCCGCATCGGCGATCGGATCGACAGCCACCGTGTTTTGCGACATCGAGATCACCTCATTGTTCATCTTCACGCCGGTCATGTAAGCGGCCATGGACGGTGCGCTATCGGTCACCTGGGCGTCGTTGGAGAAAGTCTTGACGAATGCGGTTTCCGGCAGCGTATCCATGGTCAGCTCGCCATCCTCGCCGACGGCATAGATACGGGCGGCGGTCATGGTAGTCAGGCCCATGCCATCACCGAGAAAGAAAATCACATTCTTCGGCGCGGCGGCCACTGGCGTGGTGGGGAGAGTCTGGTCAGGCGCGTTATCGCTGCTGCAGGCGACCAGGAAAGCGGCACTCAATGCAGCGACCAAAAGAGACTTACAATTCATAGCGTCAATCCGGCTTATTAGAAAGGCTTGCAAGATAGCAAACGTTTATGACCGGCCTATGACGAAATCCGTGCCAGAGTCGGGGTCAGATACCGTCTTGAATAGCAAGGCCTTTTGACAGGTAATTGGGATCAAAAGGCTTGCCGGTATGGATCACGCCATAAATGAGGTGTGCGAGTTTATGCATGACGGCGCTGATCACGG
>NZ_JBCNLB010000010.1:0-177542 GCF_039595735.1 Duganella sp. | reverse complement strand
GCTTGGACTGCGAATTACGCTTGCCCTGCAACTCTTCGGTGCGCGTCTGGATCGCTTTACGTTCCGATTCGAGAGCGTTGAACGCTTCCACATCGAGCTGGAACTTGCGGGTGGCCAGGCGCGCGGCAACGGTGGCGATGTCTTTACGGAGCAGTTGGATATCAATCATGGGAACGAATGCCGTTTTATATCGAAAACGTCAATTGTACCAAGATGAAGCCACTTCCTAGCGAGTTTTGCGCAGCCCGCCGGCTGCCGCCATTACAGCGCGGCTTTTTCGGCGGCGGTCAGGCGCTTGGCGCTCACGGTGACGGTCGGGATGGCGGCGTCAACCTTGGCAACCACGACCACTTTGTCGGCCGGCATGGCGAAGTCGGCGCGGTCATCAGCGGCGGTAGCGAACGTGGTGGCGCCGGCGATCACGGTAGCGGCGACGAAGATGATTTCCATGTGTTTGGCGATGCTCATGATGCTCTCCTTCAGGTGTTGGTTTGATTAAGTGCTGCGGTATGGTTGTACTGTACCTAAAGGCGTTCTGCCCCGCGATGGGGATGCGACGAAGCGCCGGAAATAGCGCCTGAAATGCAAAAGGAGGGGTCAGGCTGCGCTGCGCAACACGCTGGGGCGGTCGGCTTCGCGATGCACCAGCCCGCCCAGCGTGGCGATCGCCGCTTCCACCCGCGGCGTCCATGGGTTGCCGCAGTTGAGGCGCAGATAATTGCTGTATTTGCCCGAGGCCGAGAACAGCTGGCCCGGCATGAAGGCCACGCCCTGCGCCGTGGCGCGCTGGTGCAGGGCCAGCGCATCCACCGGCTCCGGCAGGCTGACCCACAGCACAAAGCCGCCCTGCGGTTCGGACACGGTGCACTGCTGGGGGAAAGCATGGCAGATGGCGTCCGACATGCGGGCAATGCGCTGCGCCAGCGCCCGGCGCATCTTGCGCAGCTGGTTTTCGTAGGCGCTGCCGGTCAGGAAGTCGGCCAGCACGGCCTGGAAGAAATGGCTGGTGGCCCCGCTTGACACCATTTTCAGCACCGCCACCTCCTGCGCGTAGCGCCCGGCCACCACGTAGCCGACCCGCGCGCCCGGGCTGACCGCTTTCGAGAACGAGGAGCACAGCATGACGTTGCCGCTGGTGTCGTAGGCCTTGATCGGCCATGGGCGCTGCGGCGTGAAACAGAGATCGCCGTAGACGTCATCTTCGATCAGCGGGATGTTGTGCCTCGCCACCAGTGCCGCCAGGCGCTGCTTGTTCGCCTCCGGCATGATGCAGCCCAGCGGGTTGTTGGCGTTGGGGATCAGCAGCACGGCCTGCGCCAGGCCGGCGTTGAGCGCCAGTTCCAGCGCATCGATCGACGGCCCGGTTTTCGGATGGGTGGGAATTTCCAGCGCTTTCATGCCCAGCGATTCGATCAGCTGCAGCAGCACGAAATACGTGGCCGACTCGATCGCAATCGTATCGCCCGGTCTGGCGACGGCGCGCAGGCACAGGCTGATCGCTTCCGAGCAGGAGCCGGTCACCACAATCTCATTGCTATCCACATGTCCCCAGTCCAGCGCGCGGCGGGTGATCTGGCGCACGAAGTCGGGATGGTTGGTCTCGTAGCAGCTGACCGTGCTGAGCAGGCCGGCGTCGCGCCGGGCCACCGCCGCCACGGTCTTTTGCATGCGTTTCATGGGCAGCAGCTCATCCGGCGGCCAGGCCGAGCCGAGCTGGATGATCTGCTGGTCTTCATTGGCCTTCAGCACGCGCATCAGCAGGTTCTGGATGCCGACAAAGGCCGGCTCCTGCAGCTGTGTGGCCTCATGCATCACCGCCATCATGCGCGGGCGGTGCCGCACGTAGTAGCCGGCTTGCGGGCGCGCCTCCACCTGGCCGCGGTCCTCCATCAGCCGCAACGCCTGCAGCACGGTGCTGACCGACAGCCGCTTTTGCTGCGCCAGATGGCGGATCGACGGCAGGCGGTCGCCCGGCGCGAACACGCGGCTGGCGATCAGCCCGCCCAGTTCATTTGCCAGTTGCTCGTAGAGATTGGTCGCCATCTGAAGATTGTGCCTGCACCCCGCCCGTCCCCGACAGGTACAGCAGCGTGAAATTTTGACCATGACAGTTTAGGCCAGACGCCTCTGTGATGGTAACAATTTCGTTTTGCTGCATCTGTTATGGCTGCGCCGCGCCACGTAATCTTTAGCGCAAAGGAGGCCGTCATGAAACCGCAACTCATCTCAGTGCAGCAAGGCCAGGCCGAATACCGGCTGAGCGAAAACCATCCCCTGCGCCTGGCCCACGCCGCCGGCCGGCATATCGAGTGCCTGGACGGCACCGCCTGGATCACCGCCTACAACGAGAAAACCGACTTCATGCTGCGCCGCGGCCAGACGTTTGAAGTGCCGAATGACGGCCTGATGCTGATCGAGGCAGTCGGCGCCAGCATGGTGCGGGTGCGCCTGCCTACACCCCAGCCCAGCCGATTCCGCCGCGCTGTAGGATTTCTCCTACGCAACTAATCGTGCGCCACGCAATTCTTGAAATTTGTACTATGCGCTCAACAGTACAGCCTTCAAGGAGAAGAAATGAAAACCAATACCCTGAAAATTGCAGCGGCCAGCGCCGTGCTGCTGATTGCAACGGGCTGCTCGACCATGGGTGGCTCGTCCTGGCAAAACGATGAACCGCCGCCACCGGCCAACCCGAACTTCGCGGCCGAGATGAACAAGTTCAACGCCCAGTTCCCGAACGAGAAAGCCACCAAGTACGAGGAAGTCTCGCTCAACTACAACAACGCCAAGAAGCTCGATGAGCGCGGCAACTGCCACGACATTTCCAAGCATCCGGTCGTGATCGTCCTGACGTTGGACGCCGAAGGCAAGGTCACCCGCACCACCACCGACGTGGAAGGCAAGAAAGCCGAGTGCTTCCGTCAGGCTTATGCTTCGGCGCAGCTGCCGCCGCCACCGTTTGCCCCGTACCAGAAACCAATCCGCCTGCGCTAAGCGGCGTCTTCCTGTTCCGACTCGTCATCACTTCTGGCTGGCTTGTCCAGCCATTGGATGACGATGTCGTTGAAGCGCTCCGGCGCCCGCACCATGGGCCAGTGGTCGGTTTCCATCGCCACCACCTTGCAGCCTTCCTTGGCGGCCAGGTTCTCGGTCCATTGCGGCGAGTGAAACATGAACGGCTTGTTGGTGCCGTAGATGTACAGCACCGGCACTTTCGGCACGAACGGCACCAGCGAATTGTAGGACCCGGCGGCGCCCGCCGTCAGGATGTAGTACGGGTAATTCATGCCCGAGCTGATGTATTCGCGCGGCGACGGCACACCCAGCACACGGGCCATGGTTTTGGTCATCGAGTTGCCGACCGGGCCGCCCACTGCCCAGGCCAGCGCCAAGGTGCTCTGGTAGCCCGCCACCATCATCTTCTGGCCGACCGAACGCGCGCGCGCCGTGGCTTTCGATTGCGCATCGCCGATATCGACGCCCACGATGGCCGACACCAGCTCCTTGTTGCGCATATAAAATTCGTAGCCAAACACGCAACCCCAGTCGTGCAGCATGAGGATGACTTTCTGCTTCTGGCGGATGCTGTTCACGATGTGCAGCAGCACGCGCATCATGGCGTTGAGCGAGTACGAGCGGCGCGGCTGGTTGATATCGAAGCCCGGCAAGGTGAAGCGTACACAGCGATAGCGATGCTTCAGCTCGGCAACCTGCGCGTCCCACAGGCGGTAGGTGTCGGGCCAGCCGTGAAGCATGACGATCGTCTCGGCGCCCTCGCCCTCAATATACACGTCGATCCCATCGACCACCTTTGCCGGCTGCATGCTGCTCCTCTACCCTGCTGACTCGTGAATGTTGCATCTTACAACATTCGCGCTTACTTTTTGCCGGCATCCTCATCGAGCTGGCGCAGGAAAGCCATTTTGTCGGCAATCTTGCTTTCGAGGCCGCGCGGCACCGGTTGATACCAGCCTGGCTCGCGCATATCGTCCGGGAAGTAGGTTTCGCCGGCGGCGTAGGCGTGCGGTTCGTCGTGGGCGTAGCGGTATTCGTGGCCGTAGCCGAGTTCCTTCATCAGCTTGGTGGGGGCGTTGCGCAGGTGGACCGGCACTTCGCGCGACTTGTCCTTGCGCACGAAGGCCATGGCTTCGTTGAAGGCGTTGTAGCCGGCGTTGCTCTTGGCGGCGATGGCCAGGTAGATCACCGCCTGCCCCAGGGCCAGTTCGCCTTCCGGTGAGCCCAGGCGTTCAAAGGTGGTGGCGGCATCGTTGGCGATCTGCATGGCGCGCGGATCGGCCAGGCCAATGTCTTCCCACGCCATGCGCACGATGCGGCGCGACAGGTAGCGCGCGTCGGCGCCGCCGTCCAGCATGCGGCACAGCCAGTACAGCGCCGCGTCCGGATTCGAACCGCGCACCGATTTGTGCAGGGCCGAGATCTGGTCGTAGAAATTGTCGCCGCCCTTGTCGAAGCGGCGCGCGTTGAGGGTCAGCGCGTTCTGGATGAACGCGGCCGTGATCCTGTTGGTCTTGGCCGCGTTGGCGGCGGTGCTGGTGACTTCCAGCAGATTCAGCAGGCGGCGGCCGTCGCCGTCGGCATAGCCGATCAGGGTGTCGATGGCGGCTTCGTCGAATTCCAGATGGGTCAGCACCTTGGCGCGGGCGCGTTCGACCATCTGGCGCAGCTCGCTCTCGTCAAACGACTTCAGCACGTAGACCTGCGAACGCGACAGCAGTGCCGAATTGACTTCGAACGAGGGATTCTCGGTGGTGGCGCCGATCAGCGTCACCAGACCGGATTCGGCGTACGGCAGCAAGGCATCCTGCTGGGATTTGTTGAAGCGGTGGATCTCGTCGACAAACAGGATGGTGTGCTTGCCCATGTCCAGATTGTGCTGGGCCTGCTCCATGGCGGCGCGGATGTCCTTGACGCCCGAGAACACGGCGGACAAGGCAATGAACTCGCAGTCGTAGGCCTTGGCGGTCAGGCGCGCCAGGGTGGTCTTGCCCACGCCCGGCGGCCCCCACAGAATCATGGAGTGCGGCTGGCCGGACTCGAACGCCAGGCGCAAGGGCTTGCCCGGCCCCAGCAGGTGGCGCTGGCCGATCACATCATCAAGCGTCTTGGGCCGCAGGGCTTCAGCCAGCGGCTGGCGCGGTTCGGTGGAAAATAAATCTGCCATGGCTTTGCAGGAACCCGTCATGCCGGCGAAAGCCGGAATGACGGCGAGGGAACTCAGAAGGTCAATTATTGAATACGTCCGCGCCCTTCGGCATGACGAATTTAAAACTCGCGGCATTCAACGCCGGATTTTTTTCGATGCCCTTGAACGCCAGCACCGACAGCTGCCCAAAGCTGTCCTTCAGCTCCATGGTGACCGGCACGCCGTCGCGCAGGCCGATGATGATCTGCTCAAACGAAGTGTCCTTGGCTTTCGGCACCGCCTTCAGCAGTTCCGCCCCATCCTTGGTGCCGGCTTCGCTCAAGGTGAAGTTTTTCTCCAGGTCGTTGCTGCCGAACAGGATGGCGGCCGGCGACGAACCCAGCGCGTCGCCCAGCTTCTTGACGGTGACCTGGTTCAAGTCCTTGTCGAAGATGTACAGCTTGTCGCCATCCGCCTGCAGCACCTGTTCATACGGCTTGACGTAAGTCCAGATGAACTTGCCGGGACGGGCAAACACAAAGGTGCCGGTGGCGGTGTTCGATACTTTCGGCGCCTCGCCATTGGTGTTCTTCACCTGGCGCTGGGTGAACTCGCCCTTGGCCGCCTTGGTCGACGATACGAAGGACTTGAACTGTTCCAGCGCGCTGGCATGGGCTGCGCCTGTCAGCAACAGACCGGCGGTCAAGGCCGCCAGCGATTTAAAACGCGTCATAACATTCCTTTATTCTGCACTGGCAGCCGGCACGAGAATATCGCGGTTGCCGTTCGATTGCATGGCGGAGACCACGCCGCTATTTTCCATTTGTTCCAGCAGGCGCGCCGCGCGGTTGTAGCCGATGCGCAGATGGCGCTGCACCAGCGAAATCGAAGCGCGGCGGTTTTTCAGCACCACCTGCACCGCCTGATCGTACATCGGATCGGCCTCTCCGCCGCCCTCGCCGGCTGCGGCGCCCTCGGCACCGCCGCCCTCGCCTTCCAGCGTGCCGCCTTCCAGGATGCCGTCGATGTAGTCCGGCTCGCCGGTGGTCTTCAGGTGTTTCACCACGCGGTGCACCTCGTCATCCGACACGAAGGCGCCGTGCACGCGGATCGGCAGGCCGGTGCCCGGCGGCATGTACAGCATGTCACCCATACCCAGCAGGGTTTCCGCGCCCATCTGGTCCAGAATGGTACGCGAGTCAATTTTCGACGACACCTGGAACGCGATCCTGGTCGGGATGTTGGCCTTGATCAGGCCGGTAATCACGTCGACAGATGGGCGCTGCGTCGCCAGAATCAAGTGCAGGCCGGCTGCGCGGGCCTTCTGCGCGATACGGGCGATCAGTTCTTCCACCTTTTTGCCGACCACCATCATCAGGTCGGCTAGCTCGTCAATGATGATGACGATGGTTGGCAATTTTTCCAGCGGCTCCGGCGAATCCGGCGTCAGGCTGAACGGATTCGGGATGTGTTCTTCCTTTTTCTTCGCTTCGGCAATCTTGGCGTTGTAGCCGGCCAGGTTACGCACGCCCAGCTTGGACATCAGCTTGTAGCGGCGCTCCATCTCGTTCACCGCCCAGTTCAGCGCGTGGCCGGCCTGGCGCATGTCGGTCACCACCGGCGCCAGCAGGTGCGGGATGCCCTCGTACACCGACATCTCCAGCATCTTCGGATCGATCAGGATCATGCGCACATCCTTGGGATCGGCCTTGTACAGCAGCGACAGGATGGTGGCGTTAATCCCCACCGACTTACCGGAACCGGTGGTACCGGCCACCAGCAAGTGCGGCATCTTGGCCAGGTCGGCCACCACCGGCTTGCCGGCGATGTCCTTGCCCAGCGCCACGGTCAGCGGCGAGGCATTGTCGTTGTAGACCTTGGAACCGACGATCTCGCTCAGGCGCACGATCTGGCGCTTCGGATTCGGCAGCTCCAGCGCCATGTAATTCTTGCCCGGAATGGTCTCAACCACACGGATCGAGGTCAGCGACAGGGAACGCGCCAGGTCGCGCGCCAGATTGACGATCTGGCTGCCCTTGACGCCGGTGGCCGGCTCGATTTCGTAGCGCGTCACCACCGGGCCTGGATAGGCCGCCACCACCTTGGCTTCCACGCCAAAGTCGGACAGTTTTTTCTCGATCAGGCGGCTGGTGAATTCCAGCGTCTCGATGGCGATGGTTTCCTGGGTTTCCGTCACTTCATCCAGCAGCGACAGCGCCGGCAGCGCCTGGTCGCCGCTGGCGCGCGGCAGGTCGGTAAACAGGCTGGCCTGGCGTTCCTTCTCGACCCGCTCGGACTTGACCACCGTCACCACCTGCGGCTCGACCTTGATCGGCGGCGCCGCCACCGGGTGTTTCTCGACATGCTTGGCGCGCTCGTGCACCACCACTTCCTCGCGCTTGACGGCCGCGACTTCGCCCTGGCGGCGGTCTTCACGGTACTGGTAGCGCTGCACGAACCAGTCAATCGCATTCTCGATGCCGCCGCCGATACGCTCGGCCACCGCCATCCACGACACATGGAAGAACAAGCTGAACCCCAGCCCGAACAGCAACAGCAGCAGCAAGGTCGCGCCGGTGAAGCCAAACGCCACATGGGCCGAATGGCCGATCAATTCTCCCAGCACGCCGCCCGAGCTGCGCGGCAGCTCGGCGTGGCTGGTCAGGGTGCGCAGGCGCAGGAATTCCAGGCCGACGCTGCCGATAAACAGCAGCACGAAGCCAATGGCGCGGATCAAGCCCTCCTGCGCGTGCTCCGGTTCCGGCTCGGTCGACAGCACATATTTGTGCGTCAGACCGCGATACCCCTTCCACACCACCCGCAGCAGGCAGAACGCCCACCACCAGGCGGAAATGCCGAAGATGTACAGCAGCAGGTCGGACAGCCAGGCGCCGGCGCGCCCGCCCAGGTTGTGCACCTCGGGCACCAGCGTGCCGTGCGACCAGCCCGGGTCCATCTTGTGATAACTGGCCAGGATCAGCACAAAGTACACGCCCAGGACGGCCAGCGCCAGCCAGCGCGCCTCCGACAGCAAGCGCACCAGCCGGTTCGGCAGCGGTTGGCGCTCGGTCGGCGTGCGGGTGTAGCCGGACGATGCGGCCGGGCTCACTTTCTGCGTGCGTTCCTGAACTTTTTTACTACTCATAGGTATTAAGGCATTGCAATGTTAGCGGTCAGGAAATATTCCTACAGCGGTATTCTAAGGCATAAGGGCAACATCCTGCCCCACGATTCATCCTGATTCCCTGCTTGCACTATAATCTTGTATTGCTTGCGTGATTGCAATAGCGGCATGCCCTTGCCGCCCTTGCTTGCGCCCCCACATTCGGATTAATCCAACATTATTGAAGAAACCTGCCATGACCACTCCTAAACATGCCCGCGTATTGATCCTCGGCTCCGGCCCAGCCGGCTACAGCGCCGCCATCTACGCTGCCCGCGCCAACCTGAAGCCGATGCTGGTGACCGGCGTGGAACAAGGCGGTCAGCTGATGACCACCACCGACGTGGAAAACTGGCCGGCCGACCCGATGGGCGTGCAAGGCCCGGACCTGATGCAGCGTTTCCTGCAGCACGCCGAGCGCTTCAACACCGACATCGTGTTTGACCACATCCACACCGTCAAGTTGCAGGAAAAACCGATCCGCCTGATCGGCGACAGCCACGAGTACACCTGCGACACCCTGATCATCGCCACCGGCGCCTCGGCACAGTACCTGGGCCTGCCGTCGGAACAAGCCTTCATGGGCAAGGGCGTGTCGGCCTGCGCCACCTGCGACGGCTTCTTCTACCGTGGCCAGCAAGTGGCCGTGGTGGGCGGCGGCAATACCGCCGTCGAGGAAGCGCTGTACCTGTCGAACATCGCCACCAAGGTCACCCTGATCCACCGCCGCGACAAGTTCCGCGCCGAGGCGATCCTGATCGACCGCCTGAACGCCAAGGTTGCCGAAGGCAAGATCGAGATCAAGTACAACCACACCCTGCATGAAGTGGTGGGCGACGATGGCGGCGTCACCGGCGTCAAGATCCAGTCGACCGAAACCGGCGCCATCACCGACGTGAGCGTGCACGGCCTGTTCATCGCGATTGGCCACAAGCCCAACACCGGCATCTTTGAAGGACAGCTGGAAATGCATAACGGCTACATCAAGACCAAGACCGGCACCGAGGGCATGGCCACCGCCACCAGCGTACCGGGCGTGTTTGCCGCCGGCGATGTGCAGGACCACATCTACCGCCAGGCCATCACCAGCGCCGGTACCGGTTGCATGGCGGCACTGGACGCGCAGCGTTACCTGGAAGGTCAGGAGTAATCGCAATGAAAGACTTCGCAGACCTGAAATCCCTGGGCAAGCAGCTCAGGGAACAGGCTGAGGCGCGCGCCGTCGCTGAGAAGGAGCGCACCAAACAGGAGAAACAGCAGGCGGTGGAAGCGAATATCTTCCAGACCGCGCTGGGCGGCGTGAAGCGCATGCCGGCCTCGGACCGCTATGTGCCGCCGTCCGTGCCGAAATCGGTGGCGCCCGCCGCCGAGCCGAAGCGCAAGCTGACCCAGGCCGAGGACGATGCGCTGGTACTGCGGGAATCGCTGTCCGACCTGTTTGAAGTCGACCATTATCTGGAAGACGATCCGGCGCTGAATTACTCGGCGCCGGGCGTGGGTCCGGATGTGATGAAGAAAATGCGCAAGGGCCACTGGCCGGTGCAGGACGAGCTGGACCTGCACGGCATGAACCGCGACCAGGCGCGCGAGGCGCTGGGGGCCTTCCTGACCAAGGCGCAGCAGCGCAATCACCGCTGCGTGTGCGTGATCCACGGTCGCGGCTTTGGCTCGCGCGGCCAGGAACCGGTGCTGAAATCCATGGTGCACAGCTGGCTGGTGCAGAAAGGCGTGGTCGCCTTCTGCCAGGCCCGCAACAACGAAGGCGGCGAAGGCGCCCTGATCGTGCTGCTGCGCGCCGCCCTGCAACCCTCGCGCTAAGCCGCTCGCCCCCCCTACCCGTAGTCAGGCTGACATGTTAGCCTATGCGCATTGCAACCTTGTCTATGCGCTCACATGAAGCCTGTTCCCGTACACGTCTCCCTGATCACCATCATTGAAATCGTGGCGATCCTGGTGGGAGCGTTGTCCGGTTTCGTGGAAGCGCGCCGCAAACGCATGGACATCGTGGGGGTGTTCACCGTGGCCTTCATCACCGCCTTTGGCGGCGGCACGCTGCGCGACATCCTGCTCGACAAGCGACCGCTGTTCTGGGTCGACCACCAGGGCTACGCCATCCTGATCTTCATCCTGGCGCTGCTGGCGACGCCGTTGATGCGCACCGTCAAACAGATTATCTCGGACCGGGTGATCGTGATTGCCGACGCGGTCGGCCTCGGGCTGTTCACGGTGGCCGGGGTGGCGCAGGCGCAGGCGGCGCACATGCCGATCTTCATTGCCTCCATGATGGGCGTCATCACCGGTATTTTTGGCGGCGTGCTGCGCGACATCGTCTGCAACGAAGTACCGATGGTCTTCCGCGACGGCAAACCGTACGCCATCTGCGCCTTCTTCGGCGCCTGGCTCTACATCGGCCTGCAATACACCGACGTCTCCGACGACACCGCCCTTTGGACCAGCGCCGCCTTCATCACCATCATCCGCCTGGTGACCTGGAAGTTCGAACTCCACCTGCGCAGCCACCATTAGGCCTGAACATATGACCGCCGCCGTGATAGCCATTGCCGTGATCCTGATCGTTTTCGCCGGTCCCCTGCTGCTTGCAGCCGCCGCCCCAGGACGGATCATGGCGTGGAACTGGAAACTGACGGTGATGTCGGCGCTGATATACGTGCTCGCTTTCAATCTGACGTTCTTCATTCAGGAACTGTTCCTCGTCTTGCCCAAGGCCTTTACACCAGGGCTGCGGCCTACGCTGTTTCACAACAATCACAGCTGGGATGGCTCAAGCCCGCTGGCCAGCTTGTTCCAGGGGACAGGTGCGCTGGCGACGCTTCTGAGCGGCTGCATTTGCGCAATCCTGCTTGGGCGCGGCGTTGGCCGATCCGTAACGCACCGCCTGTTGTTATTCTGGATGGCTTACAGCGGTATATTCATGGCGCTGCCGCAGATCGTGATTGGCGCCCTCAGCGGCCAAAGCGATATCGGCATGGCCATGGCGTATTTCGATCTTGGCGCAACCAGCAAAACGCTTGCAGCCCTGACCGCGCTGGCGCTCATTCCGCTGGCCGCCGCCTGGCTAGGCAGCTTGCTGATTGGCCAGTTGGGCGGCCCGGCCCTGTCCGCGAGCGCGCAAGGGCGGCAGCATTTTGTACTCGGGTCTGCCACCGTGCCCGCCTTGTTGGCATTGCCGCTGATCGCCTTGTTCCGGATACCACGCGAGTGGATCGAAGTGCTCCTGGTGCCGGTAGTAGTCAGCTTCGTCGGGGTGGCGTGGATCCAGGCTGGCGCCTGGCGCTCCAGCAGCAAGACGAGAGGCGGCGATGCGGTTGTTGGCTCCCTCGCATGGCCAATCGTGGCGGCCCTGGGTTTGCTTCTCCTATTCCAGCTGTTGCTCAGGCCGGGAGTGCGCTTCTACTGACAAATCACGGGAAAGTCAGGTCCATGCCGAGCATCCGGATCAGGATGAACGTGACGATCCCCAGTCCCAGGAGCGATAGCATGAAAAATGCGGCTATCTTGCCGCCCGCGCGCAGCACCATGCGCCTCTCCCTCCCTTTCTTCCCTTGGTCGTAATGCCATTTGACGGCAAAGAACATGCCCGTGCCGAGCACGAGAAACTTGAATGTGACGAAGATTACAGGGATCCATTCCATCGTTTTGCGTCCTTCCAGGCTGACCAGACTTAATCGTTATCAGGCATACTACCTAAAAGCAATTTCCATACATTGAGACAAAATGTCCCAGTTAAAAACCATACAAGATACGCTGCACTGGTTGCCGCGACTGGCCGCGCAGGGCGGGCCGCGTTTTTTGCAGATTGCCGATGCCCTGCAGACAGCGGTGGCAGACGGTTCGCTCAAGCCGGGCGATCGCCTGCCTCCCCAGCGCCTGCTGGCAACACAGCTGGATGTCGACCTGACCACCATCACCCGCGCCTATGACGAAGCCAGGCGCCGCAACTTGCTGGAAGGACGCGGCGCCCGCGGCACCTACGTCGCGGCGCCAAAGGTCGAATTGACCGCGCTCCTCGACCTGAGCATGAACACCCCGCCGCCGCCGCATGGCGTCGATTTCGACGATCTGTTGAAACAGGGCTTGTCTCAAGTGCTGATGCGGGCAGACAATGAATTGCTGATGACCTACCACCTGGCCGGAGGAAGCGACTCCGGCCGCAAGGCGGGCGCCCGCTGGCTGCAACCGATGCTGGGGCATCCGGACTCCCGGCAGGTAGTGGTCTGTCCGGGGGCGCAAGCAGCGATCGCCGCGTTGATCCTTGCGCTGACGGAGCCCGGCGACATTATCCTGGCAGAGCCAACCACTTATCCCGGCTTGCGCGCGGCGGCGGCCCAATTCGGCCGGCCCATCATTGCCGTCCAGGCCGACCAGCACGGAATGCTGCCCGATATGCTTGAGCAGGCGTGCCGCCAGCACAAGCCCGGGCTGGTCTACCTCAATCCGACCTTGCAGAATCCCACCGCCATCACCATGCCGGAACACCGGCGCAGGGAACTCGCCAGCATCGCGCGGCGCTGCAATGTGCGCATCATCGAGGACGATCCCTACTGGCTGCTGGCCGAAGCCCCGCCGCCGCCGATCGCCACCTTTGCGCCGGAACAGGTGTACTACATCTCCACCCTGTCGAAATGCCTGACGCCCGGTTTGCGTGTCGCCTTCGTGCTGATGCACGACGCCGACCAACGCGAGCGCTTCCTGGCCGCGCTAAGATCCTTTGCGCTGATGACCGCGCCGCTGATGGCCGCACTGGCCACGCAATGGATACTCGACGGTTCGGCTGACCTATTGCTGGAAGGCGTGCGCAACGAGGCGCGCCTGCGCCACCGCATGGCGCGCGATATCCTGGCGGGCCGCTACAGCGGCGCCGGCGACGGCCTGCATGTATGGCTTGAGCTCCCCGCCTATTGGAACCCCTCGCAGCTTGCGCGTGCGGCCGACAGCGAGGGCGTCGCGGTCACGCCGGCGGAGGCATTCGCAACTGGCGGCGGGGCCGTGAATGCGATTCGGATCTCCCTGGGCAGCATCAAGGACCGCGGACGCTTGCAGGCCGGCCTCCAGCGGCTGTCTCATCTGCTTGCGCGGCGGCCCGACACGTTCTACGCCGCGGTGGTTTAATCCTGATTTGGTTGCCAGAAAAGAGCAACCAAATGATTGCTCCCGGATGGTTTAATCAGCCACGGTGCCGGCGGCCGGAACGCCGTAGCGATCCGCCTGCACCGCGCCGCTGACGCCGTGAGTACGGACGTCGGCGGTGATCGGCAGCATCTCCTTGTCCCAGGTCTCCCACTGCGCCTTCAGCCTGGCGAACACGTCCGGATGGCGCCTGGCCAGGTTGGCGCGTTCGCGCTGATCCTTCACCACATCGAACAGGAATTCGTTCTTGCCGATCTTCAGGTATTTCCAGTTGCCCGAGCGGATGGCGCGCTGGGCGTTGGCCTTGTAGCGCCACAGCAGCGTGCGCTCATTGTTCTGCGCCTGGCCAGTGAGGATGGGCAGCAGGTTCTGGCCGTCGGTCGGATACTTCGGATCGGGCGCGCCGCCGGCCGCGGCCAGCAGGGTCGGCAGCCAGTCCATCGAAATCGCCACCTGATCGCTCACCTGCCCCGCCTTCACCCGGGCTGGCCAGCGCACGATGGCCGGCACGCGGATGCCGCCTTCCAGCAGCTCGGTTTTCTGACCGCTCAGCGGCCAGGTTTTCGAGAAGCGCTCGCCGCCGTTGTCACTGGTGAAGATGACGATGGTGTTTTCCGCCAGGCCCTTTTTCTCCAGCGCCGCCAGCACGCGGCCGATCGACGCATCCAGCGATTCGACCATGCGGCCGTAGGTGGCCAGGTCGCCGCCATCGTAGTGGAAGATGTTGTCGATGTTGCGCGAGATTTCCTCGTCGCCCGGCCCTTCCCACGGCCAGTGCGGCGCAGTGTAGTGCAGCGACAGCAGGAAGGGCTTGCCGGCTTGCTGCCTGTTGACGAAATCGACCGCGCGCGCGCCCAGCAGATCGGTGTAGTAGCCGATCTGCTGCACCGGCACCTCGCCTTCGTACAGGTCTTCCTTCACGTTCGGGCCTACCCCCGGCTTATGGGTGAAGTAATCGATGGCGCCGCCATAGTTGCCAAAGAAGCTGTCGTAGCCGCTTTTCAGCGGGCCAAACGTCGGCAGGTAGCCCAGGTGCCACTTGCCGATCAGCGCCGTGCCATACCCCTGCTTTTTCAGCAGCGACGGCAGGGTCGGATGCGACGGCGGCAGGCCGATGGTGTCGGAAGCGCCGGCAATCGGTTCCTCCAGCCCGCCGCGCAGACGGTACTGGTAACGCCCCGTGATCAGCGCAAAGCGCGTGGCCGAGCACACCGCCGAGTTGGCGTAAGCCTGGTTGAAGCGGATGCCGTCGGCCGCCAGCTTGTCCAGGTGCGGCGTTTTGAAGTCGGTCTGGCCGTACACGCCGAGGTCGGCGTGGCCCAGGTCATCGGCCAGAATGAAGATGATGTTCGGCTGCTCCTTGCCGGCCGCCAGCGCGGGCGGCAGATAGTTGGCCAGCGCCAGCGCGGGAAGCGACTGCAGAATGCGGCGGCGAGTGTGATTGGTCATGCTTTATCTCCTGTTTAGAAATCTGCGCGGGCGGTCAGCCCCAGTGTGCGCGGCGTGCCCAGTACCGCGTTGTAGGCGCCAAAGCTGGTGTTCCACAAGCTGGTGTAGTACAGCTTGTCGAAGGCGTTCTTGGCCCACAGCGACACGTCCCACCTGGCGCCGCCAGCCTTGAAACGCACGCCGGCCGACAAGTTGGTCAGGGCGTAGGCCGGAATCCTGGCGTATTGCGACGCGTCCAGCGTGCCAAACACTTCGGTGCGGTACGAGGTGTTGGCATTCAAGTAGCCTTCCACACCTTCCGCCACGGCGTGCGCGAACTGCGCATTCAGACTGCTGGTCCAGCGTGGCGCATTGACCAGCGCGGCGCGGCCGGACAGGTTGCACGAGGTCGCCGTGATTTCAGGCGGGCATGGCGCATTGGTGTACTTCAGGTATTTCACGTCATTGAAGGCGGCGTTGGCGCCCAGCGTGAAGCCGCGCGCGACCAGGAAGGTCGTTTCCAGCTCGGCGCCACGGCTGCGCACATCGCCGGCGTTGGTGATGTAGGACGACAGTGTCGATGGATCATAGGCATTGTTCTGGTAGCCGCGCACGATGTTGGCAAACACGCTGGCGTTGACCTGGGCGCGGCGCTCCCAGAAGTTGCTCTTGATGCCAAGCTCGGCGTTGTTGGCCTTCTCGTTATCGATCTTCAGCGAGGCGATGCCGGCCGCACCTGGCACGGCGAGGTTGATGCCGCCCGATTTTTCGCCGTGCGACAGCGTGGCATAACCAAGCACGTCGGTGTCGATCTTGTAGGCCAGCGTCAGCAGGCCGGACGGGCTCAGGTTGTTCAGCGTGATCTCGCCCGAATTGAACGCGCCATAACGGGCGTTGCGCGATGCCAGCGCCGCCCCGGTCACCGCCGCGCCGCCGGTCGGGGCGTAGCGGATTTCAAAGGCACGCTTGTCCTCATAGGTGGCGCGCAGGCCGGCGGTCAGGTCCCACTTCGGATCGATGTGCCAGATCGACTGGCCGAACAGCGCGTAGCTGTTGACGCGCAAGTGGCCGTCGGCAAAGCTGGTCAGGTTGGACCAGGCGCCGGCTGGCGTGCCGTTGAACTTGTCGGCCAGCGGGCCGTTGACGGTGAAGTTGGTGTTGTCGAGATTCTGGTAGTAGTAATACGCCCCAACCACCGATTCCACCTCGCGGCCTTGCGGCGTGGCCAGCCGCAACTCTTGCGTGAACTGGCGGTGGCGCGCCAGCGCGCCGACGTTCAGCGTGATCGGCACATCAAGCCCGTCGTCATTGCGCGGGGTGAAGTTCCAGAAGCGGAAAGCGCTGATCGAAGTGAACTTGTAGTCGTTGTCCAGCTTCCAATTGGCTTCCGCCGACAGCCCGCCCTGATGCACGCTGACGTGCGAGCCGCTGTCCAGATTCACCTGATAGGCTGCGGGGTTGGTGACCGGATGCCCGCCAACGGCGGCGGCCTGGGTCAGCCAGCGGCCGCTCGGACCGGCACTGAAGAACACCATGGTGCCGTTGTTGGAATCTTCCTCGTTGTAGTCAGCGATCAGGCGGGCGCTGAACTTGTTGTCCGGCTCCCACAGCAGTTGCGCGCGCACGCCCCGGCGGTCGCCGCCCTGCACCTCCTTGCCGTTGTAGATGTTCTTGATGTAGCCGCCTTCATGCGTTTGGTAGACTGACAGGCGGCCAGCCAGGGTGTCCGAGAACGCGCCGGAAATGCTGGCTTTGCCCTGCGCGTATTTGTCCTGCCCGGCCGAGAGCGAAGCCGTGTTCTCGCTGCGGAAGGTTGGCTGTTTGGTGGTGATGTTCAGCACGCCGGCGGTGGTGTTCTTTCCGAACAGCGTACCTTGCGGGCCGCGCAGCAGTTCCAGTTGCTGCACGTCCAGCGCATCGAACGCCGCCATGCCGGGGCGGGCCAGGTAGACATTGTCCAGATACAGGCCGACACTGCCTTCCAGGCCGTCGCTGGCGGTGTTGTTGCCGAGGCCGCGCACGGCAAAACTCAGCTGACGCGCGTGCACGAAGTTGACGGTGGTGCTGGGCAGCAGTTGCTGCAGATCCTGCACGCGGTAAACGCGGTTGTTTTCCAGCGCTTTATCGTCCAGCACGCTCATGCTGGTCGGCACAGTTTGCGACGTCTCGTTGCGGCGGCGGGTCGAAACAGTGACGCTGGCAATGACTTGCGCGAGATCCGCGCCCGCAGCGGCCGAGCCTGCCCCCTCTTGCGCAGCCTCCGCCGCGTCGCCGGCTGCCGCCACACTGGCCACGGCGACAGCCGGCGCCGCGGCGCTGGCCGACACGGCAGTATCCGAGATCGCTGCGACGGCCAGCGCGGCAGCGTTTTGCGCCTGGGCAGACGGCGCGTGAGCCAAGGCGAGTCCATAAGCCGCGGCAATGGCCACGGCCAGTTTTTTCTGTTGCATGATTGGTCCGAAAAAAGTGTAAGAGATCCCACACGCCGGCATGGCGGCCGGCGCGTGTTGTGGTTTCAGGCGGTGTAATTTAGTTCGTGGCTACGCGGAACTTGCCCGGTTCCGGCGGGATCACCGCGTTCTCGGAGCGTGGCGTGCCTTCAGGCACCCAGTTGTACGGCACCGGTTGGGCGCGATACAACCAGTTGCTCAGCACGGGCTTGCCGGCGCCGGCCACCGGCGTCGGTGCAAAGTAAGGGCTGATGTATTCCCAGGCGATGTCGCCCTTGTTGGTGACCTGGAAGATGCGGCCGTTCATGCCTTCATCGATCAGGGTATTCCCGTTCGGCAGGCGGCGCGCACTGCTGATGAAGGAGCTGTAGAAGCCCCAGTCCGGGCCATTCGAATCGCCGCCGGTGTATTCCCACACGATCTGTTTTTTGACCGGATCGATTTCCAGCACGCGCGAACGCGGCTGCACACCGACGCTGACGCGCGGATAGCCCGCTTCGCCCTGGTTATCGAACACCAGCAGATTGCCGGCGCCCGGCAGGCCTGGCTCAATCAGGTGCGCGTCGTGCTGGCCGATGATCTGATCCACCGGACGCGGCAGCACACGCGGGCCGCGCACCTGTGCCGGATAGTCCGGTCCCAGATTCCACACCACCTTGCCGGTCTGCTTATCGATGATGACGATGAAGTTGGCCTCGCGCGAATCGATCAGGATGTTGTCCGGGTTGAAGCGCTGGTCGCCGGCATCGAACCACTTGTTCGGTCCCAGCACCGACATGTTATTCACGTGCAGATAGTCGAACGGCACGTTCTTGCCGCGCGGCGACAAGCCCGCCTTCACCAGCTTGAGCGAGGCCGGCGTAAAGCCGAATTCGTTCAGGTGCTCGGACGCCACCCATTTCCACACCACGTCGCCCTGCTTGTTAACCTCATAAATCACATCGTCCAGCACCTGTGGCGCGGCAAAGCCTTGCACCGGATGCACCAGGTTGGCCAGCACCAGCGTATTGCCGTTCGGCAGACGGCGCCAGTCGTGATGCTGCTTGGCGCTGCCGCCAGGCACCTGCGCATGGGCCTTGCCTTCCACCGGTGCGGCATAGGCATCCTGCGCGCTGGCCGCCGCGCCCCACTGCCACAGCACATTGCCGTTCCAGTCCAGTTCACCAATCGCCTGATTGCGCAGGCCATTGCCTTCGTTGGACGTGCCCGGCGCGCTGGCCAGCTGCACCAGCACATTGCCGCGCTGGCCGCCGGTCAAGGCCGGATCGATCAGTACCGGCGGGAAGCCTTCGGCATTCCAGCTGTGCACCTCATTGCCGTTCATGTCGATCAAATGGGTTTTCTTGTCCTGCCCGCTGAAGATGACGTAGCTGTTGTAGGCAGTGGCGGTGTCGTAACGGGTGACGCCGGTAGGATAAACGCTGGGCGCAGCGCTCAGACTGGCGGCGACGGACAGCAGGGACAGTGCGACGATGTTATAAGTATGTTTGGTCATGAAGCGGGCTCTTGGAGATAGACAATACGTCTATATTACTAATCCACCCAGAAAGACCGAACTAATATAAGCAATCAAGAATATGCAAAAAATGCCTTAATCGCTGGCGGACAAAAAAAATGCCGGCGAGGCCGGCATTCCGAATAAGGCTGAAGCTGCTTACACCGCGTCGGCGCCGGTCTCGCCGGTGCGGATACGGATCACCTGCTCGACGTTCTGCACGAAGATTTTGCCGTCGCCGATCTTGCCGGTGCGCGCGGCCTTGATGATGGCGTCCACCACTTGCTCGGCCACGCCGTCATCCACCACCACTTCCACTTTGACTTTCGGCAGGAAGTCGACGACGTATTCAGCGCCGCGATACAGCTCGGTATGGCCTTTCTGGCGGCCGAAGCCTTTAACTTCGGTAACGGTCAGGCCAGTGACGTTGACTTCTGCCAGTGCTTCACGCACTTCGTCCAGCTTGAACGGCTTGATCACAGCGGTAATCTGTTTCATGACTTCTCCTTATCTAAAGGTTTATTGTAATCGTTAGGCGCGGCCTGTCCATCCGCATAAGCTTATTCTTTACTCTTGCACCGGAATCGATCGCAATTCCTCCATCCATACAACGCTTTGGGCGTCGCTCGGTGCACGCCAGTCGCCGCGCGGCGACAGCGAACCGCCGCTGCCCACCTTGGGCGCGTTCGGCACGCAACTGCGCTTGAACTGGCTGGTGCGGAAGAAGCGGTCAAGGAAGATGCCGAGGTTTTTCTTGATCGCCTTCAGGTCATACTGATTGCGCGTGACGTGGTCGCCATCCGGCCAGCGGCCCTGCTCCCTGTCCTTCCAGGCGGTGTGCGACAGGAACGCCACTTTCGACGGGTTGAAGCCGAAGCGCAGCACGTAGTACAGATTAAAGTCCTGCAGCTCGTACGGGCCGATGGTGCTTTCGGTGCGCTGCTCCGGCTGGCCATCGGCCATGCCGGGCACCAGCTCGGGGCTGATCTCGGTGCCGAGAATATCCAGCAGCACCTGCGCATCGCTGCGGCCGATCACGCCGGACTCGGCCACCCAGCGCACCAGGTGCGAGATCAGCGTCTTCGGCACGCTGGCGTTGACGTTGTAGTGCGACATGTGATCGCCGACGCCGTAGGTGCACCAGCCCAGCGCCAGTTCGCTCAGATCGCCGGTGCCCACCACCAGCGCGCCGTGGTGGTTCGCCAGGCGGAACAGATGATTGGTGCGCTCGCCGGCCTGCACGTTTTCAAACGTGATGTCGTATTGCGCCTGGCCTTCCGCATACGGGTGGCCGAGGTCTTTCAGCATCTGGAGGCAGCTTGGGCGGATATCGATTTCCTGCGCGCTGCAGCCGACCAGCTTCATCAAAGCGTGCGCTTGCTTGAGGGTGCGCCCGCTGGTGGCGAAGCCCGGCATGGTGTAGGCCAGGATATTGGTGCGCGGCAGCTTGAGCTTGTCCATCACGCGCGCGCACACCAGCAGCGCATGGGTCGAATCCAGGCCGCCGGACACGCCGATCACCACTTTCTTCAGGCCGCTGTTGGTCAGGCGCTGCGCCAGCGCCTGCACCTGGATGTTGTACACCTCGTTGCAGCGGTCGTCGCGGCGGCGCGCATCGGCCGGCACGTAAGGGAAGCGTTCGATGCAGCGTTTCAGCGCCAGCGGCTGGTCGCGCCCGATTTCAAGGTGGAAGAACACGGTGCGGAACTTGCCCACTTCGGCCGCGTGACGCTGCACCGATTGCGCGAAGGTGTTCATGCGCATGCGCTCGCGCGACAGGCGCTCCAGGTCGATATCGGCAAAGGTCAGGGTCGGCTCGTCGATGAAGCGCTTGGGCTCGGCCAGCAGCTCGCCGTTTTCGTAAATCACGCCCTGGCCGTCCCACGCCATGTCGGTGCTGGACTCGCCGCCGCCGGCCGAGGTGTACAGATAGGCGGCGATGCAGCGCGCCGATTGCTGGCCCACCAGCTGGTTGCGGTAATTGGCCTTGCCCACCAGCGCGTTTGAGGCCGACAGATTGACCAGCACCGTGGCGCCGGCCAGCGCCGCATACGAGGACGGCGGAATCGGCACCCACACGTCTTCGCAAATCTCGACGTGGAATTTGAACAGCGGCATATCGCCCACTTCGAACAGCAGGCCCGAACCGAATTGCACGCGCTCGCCAAGCAGATCGATTTCGGTGGCGATGGCGTAATCGCCGCTGCTGAACTGGCGCGCTTCGTAGAACTCGCCGTAATTCGGCAGATAACTCTTCGGCACCACGCCCTGGATCTGGCCATTGGCGATCACCACCGCGCAGTTGTACAACTGATGATCCACGCGCAGCGGCGCCCCGACCACGAGCGCCATCTTCCATTGCAGCGAGGCGTCAAGAATCGCGGCCAGGCCGTCCAGCACGCCGTCCAGCAAGGCACGCTGATGGAACAGGTCGTCGCAGGTGTAGGCCGACAGGCCCAGCTCGGGAAACGCCACCAGCGCCGCGCCCTGGGCGGCGGCCTGTTCGGCCAGCAAGATGGTCTGCTCGGCGTTGTAGGCCGGATCGGCAATGCGGCACACCGGCGCGGCAATGGCCACGCGGGCGAAGTCATGGGTGTACAGATTGAAGAAATTCGAAGCCATGTCAGCTCTTTCGGGCATGCAAAATCAAATTATCGCACGGGCAAAGCGCGCCCGCATGCGCTAGACTGGCACAACTTTACGTAGGAGGCAGTGTGGCAGAAGCAGAGTTATCGATCATCGACTCATTGGCGGACATCGACCCGGCGCAGTGGCAGGCGCTGGCCGGCGACAATCCCACGCTCAGCTACAGCTTCCTGCACGCGCTGCATGAAACCGCGTGCGCCGCGCCGCGCACCGGCTGGTCGCCGCGCTATCTGGTGCTGCACCGGGACGGCGTGCTGCAGGCGGCCATGCCGCTCTACCTGAAAGACCACAGCCGCGGCGAGTATGTGTTTGACCATGCATGGGCCGACGCGTTTCACCGCAACGGCATTCCCTACTATCCCAAGCTGCTGTCGGCGGTGCCGTTCACGCCGGTGACCGGCAGCCGCCTGCTGGCGCGCAATGCCGGCGACCGCGCCCTGCTGGCGCAAGCCGCCCTGCAGGTGGCGCAGCAGCTGGGCACGTCCTCGCTGCACATCCTGTTCCCCGAAGCGCAAGACAAGCAGGCGCTGGTCGATGCCGGCTACATGCTGCGCGAAGGCGTGCAATTCCACTGGGAGAACCAGGATTACGCGGATTTCGACGCCTTCCTCGCCAGCATGAAGATGGAAAAGCGCAAGAAGCTGCGCCAGGACCGCAAGCGCGTGCAGGAAGCCGGCATTCATTTCGAGCATCTGGCTGGCAGCGCGATCACCGACGAGGTACTGCGTTTCTTCTACCAATGCTACGTCTCGACCTACGAAGCGCACTACTCCCGGCCGTATCTGTCGCTGGCCTTCTTCCAGCGCCTGCTGGCCGAGACGCCGGACAGCCTGATGATCGTGCTGGCCAGGCGCGGCGACGCGCCGGTGGCGGTGGCGCTGAATCTGGTGGGGGGCAACATCATGTACGGCCGCTACTGGGGCACGCGCGAATTCATCTCCGGCCTGCATTTCGAGACCTGCTACGTGCAGTCGATTGATTACTGCATCCGCCACGGCATCGCCCGTTTTGAGGGCGGCGCGCAAGGGGTACACAAAATGTCGCGCGGCCTGGTGCCGACGCCGACCTGGTCCGCCCACTGGGTTGCCGATCCACGCTTTGCCGACGCCATTGCAGACTTTTTAGCGCAAGAAACCGCCGCGATGGACGACTATATCGACGAATTGGCTGAGCATATTCCATTCAAAAATTAATAAGGGAAACCCGTATGGGGTTACAATAGGGAAGTTTCCTTAGTAACGTGGCAAAACAGCATGAATGCAGATTTTATAAAACAGCGTAACCGTTTCAAATCCGCCACGATGAAGCGGATCGATGTGAGCGAAGAGTCTTACAACAACGTCACCAATATCCTGGCCACCATCGCCAAGCCCTTCCACGTGCGCAAGGGCGAATACCTGCAACGCGCCGGCGTGCCGGCCACGCAGGTGCACTGGCTGGCCAGCGGCGTGGCGCGCAGTGGCTTCTTCAACCGGGAAGGCCTGGAAGTGACGCTGCGCTTCTACCGCGAGGGCGAATCGGCCACCACCCTGACCGACCTGATCAACGGCGAGACCGGCCAACCGGCGGTGCAGTTCCTGATTGCGGAAACGCCGATCCACGGCTTCACGCTGGACTGGAAGCTGGCATCGGAACTGCGTGCAAAGGATGAAGGCATGCAGCAATATCACCTGAGCATCGCCATGCATGGCCTGCAAGCGCTGGCGCAGCGCGCCTACAGCAGTGGCGAGACTTCGGCGCAAGAGCGGCTGGCGGCATTCCGTGAAGAATATCCGGGGCTGGAAGCGCGCATCTCGCAGCGCGCGATTGCGTCCTACCTCGGCATCACGCCGCAATACATGTCGCGCCTGCGCCGCGAAGCCGAACTGGCGTCCGGCGAACCCCGCGTCGCATGAAAAACTCCGGGGTCAGGTCCGCCATTTCTACACGACCTCAGCCGTAGCGACGCTACGGCTGAGGTCGTGTAGAAATGGCGGACCTGACCCCGGAGTAAAAAGCCCCTGGCGGGGCTTTCTCGGTATTACTTCGATGCTTCTTTCTGGTAGTTGGCGACGCCGTCCAGGATTTCCTGTTTGGCTTCTTCCGGACCATACCAGCCGTCGATCTTGACCCATTTGCCTTTTTCCAGGTCTTTGTAGTGCTCGAAGAAGTGCTGGATCTGGCGCAGGCGCAGTTCGTTCAGGTCTTCCGGCTTCTGCCAGTGGCTGTAGATCGACAGCACTTTGTCGACCGGTACGGCCAGCACTTTGGCGTCTTCACCAGATTCGTCGGTCATTTTCAGCACGCCGATCGGACGGCAGCGCACCACCACGCCCGGGATCAGCGGGAACGGGGTGATCACCAGCACGTCGACCGGATCACCGTCCAGCGACAGGGTGTTCGGCACGTAACCATAGTTGCATGGGTAGTGCATGGCGGTGCCCATGAAGCGGTCAACAAAGATCGCGCCCGATTCCTTGTCTACTTCGTATTTGATCGGATCGGCGTTCATCGGGATTTCGATGATCACGTTGAAATCGTTCGGCAGGTCTTTACCGGAAGATACTTTGTTCAAGCTCATGGATTTTCCTCAGTTAGCGGGCTGTGTTTAACCGCGACATTATAGCGAAGTACAGGCCGCTTGTGCGGCGCAGCACCCTTGAACATTTGTTATGATGGGGCCTGCCCTTATTTGGAATATGAATATGATCTTCCGCCAACTGTTCGATCCCACCTCCTCCACCTACACTTATTTGCTGGGCGATGGCGGCGAAGCGGTGCTGATCGACCCGGTCTACGAACAGGTGCCGCGCGACCTGGCGCTGCTGCAGGAGCTGGGCTTGAAGCTGCTGGCGACGCTGGACACCCACGTCCACGCCGACCATGTGACCGGCGCGTGGCGCCTGCACCAGCGTTGCGGCAGTGCGATCGCGCTGTCCGAAGTGGCCGGTGCGGCCGGCGTCGACCGCCCGCTGCGGCATGGCGACCAGATCCGCTTTGGCGGCCGCGCCCTGCACGTGCGCGCCACGCCGGGCCACACCAGCGGCTGCCTGACCTATGTGCTGGACGATCAGAGCATGGCCTTCACCGGCGACAGCCTGCTGATCCGCGGCTGCGGCCGCACCGATTTCCAGCAAGGCAGTCCGCAGCAGTTGTTCGCCTCGGTGCATGATCAGATTCTGAGCCTGCCGCCCGAGTGCCTGCTCTACCCCGCGCATGATTATCGCGGCATCACTGTCACCAGCGTGGCCGAGGAACGGCGCTACAACCCGCGCCTCGGCGGCGATGTGGACGTGGGCGATTTCACCGGCCATATGAATAACCTCAACCTGCCGCACCCCAAGCTGATCGCGGTGGCGGTGCCGGCCAACCTGCGCTGCGGCAAACCGGAAGGCGATGCGCCGACCGATACGCCATCGTGGGCGCCGCTGACCCTGCGCTTCAGCGGCGTGTGGGAAATCGAGCCGATGGGCCTGCTGGAGCAGCTGAAGCAAGTACAGATTGTTGACGTGCGCGAGGCGCCGGAATTCATCGACCGCCTCGGCCATATCCAGGGCGCCACCCTGGTGCCGCTGTCGCAGCTGACCGAGCGCATGGGCGAGTTCGATAAAGAGCAAGCGATCGTGGCCGTGTGCCGCTCCGGCGTGCGCTCGGCGCAAGCCAGCGTGCTGCTGACCAAAGCCGGCTTCAGCAAAGTCGCCAACCTGGCCGGCGGCATGCTGCGCTGGAAAATCGAAGGCTACCCGGTCGAATCCGACCCCGCATGAAACACAGCAAGCGTGGCACGAAGCTGAGCAGCCTCAACGACGCTGCGTAGCGCACAGCCTACACTGCGGCCTTAGCGCTACGCGCCGAGGCCGTTCATGATTGCCCCCAACAACAAATGGCTGATCAACGCCCTGCTGGTCGGCCTGATCCCTGTACTCGATCGGCTGTTGATGTGGGCAGCCACCACCGCCGACCAGGTTCATCCATTTGCCGCTTCCGATCTCGTTACGCTGGGATTAGTCTTTCACTTACTGACACTCGAACAAGCGGCACGGATGCTATTAAACACGCTATCTACTTTGTTCATTACCTGCTACGGCGTGCTGTACACGCTCGTCATTCTTAGTGAGCGCAATACGGAACTAATTGACGTTCCGTTTGTCCTAACGATCAGCGCCACCCTCTGCGTTGGCTCGACCGCATTTGGCCTGATAATTTCGCAAATTACAAAACAAAGGCAATAATGAAACCTCTGGACATTTATGTTTGGATCGTCGGTATCGTTTATTGGACCACTTTTGTGGTGGGCATATTCCTGCTTAGGCGCTACATCAAGAAGCATCCTCCGAAAAAAAAACAAGCCGGTGAAGACCGGCCTGTTAATTAGAGGATGGTGGCCAGCGCGCACTGGCGGTAGTGGTTGGCGGCTTCTTCTTCCTGCCCCAGCGCTTCGTGCATTTGCGCCAGTTTGAGGTGGGATTCGCGCACCATGCGCGGATCGCTGGCGTCCGACAGTGCTTGCTCCAGGTAGCGCTGGGCTTTGCCCCACAGTTTCTGTTTCAGGCACAGCGCGCCCAGGGTCAGTGCCAGCTCGGCGTCGGTCGGGCGGGCGTTGGCCCAGTTCTCGCAATGCTCGATCTGCAGCAACAGCGCTTGCGAGCCGGCCGGGGCGGCGGCTTCGCGGTAAGCGCGCACCACGCGGTCGTCCCAGTCGGCGTTCAGCGATTCTTCCGCCACCACCCGCGCTTCGTCGTGCAGGCCGCGCGCGTTCAGCGCGGTCGCGGCGCGGCAGGCCACATACGGCTTGATGCGGTCGGCATTCGGCACGGTCGACCAGACGCGCAGCAGCGATTCGGCATCGTGGCTGGCGTCCGACAGCAAATCGTCATACGCCAGTTCGCGCAGGCGCGAGGACAAGGCCGGATGCAGCGCGCGGTGCTTGTCCAGCGAACGCACCAGGCGCAGCACTTCCGGCCAGTTCTTGGCCTGCTGCTGCGCTTTCAGGGACATCTGCAAGGCATGGATGTGGCGCGTGCCGCTGGCATTCAGTTCGCGCACCGCTTCCAGCGCCTGCTCCGGCTGGTGATCATCAACCAGCAGTTCGGTCATGGTCATCAGGCGCGCGGTCTTCATGCTGTTGTCGCCCACCAGCTTGTTCAGCCACTGATCGCGGCGCTGCGACTGGCGCATGCGGTGCGCGGCCCGGGCGCCGATCAGCGCGGCCACGCCGGCATTTTCCGGCAGTTCGGAAGCGCGCAAGGCTGCCTTCTCGGCATGGCCGAAGCGCCCTTCAAACAGGGCTTTCAAGGCTTCGCGCAAACCCTTGTTGCCATCGCGCTCGCGCTTGTGCTGGCGGTAGGCAGCCACCTTGCCCGGCATCTTGATGGTGGCGCGGAAGGCGCGGATCAGGATGTACAGGAAGGCGAACAGCGCCACTTCCAGCACCACGAAGAAGTTCAGCGACAGATCGATGCGGTGCGGCGGGTAGAACAGCACCACATTGCCGGGATTGAAGCGCGCCGTCACGGCAATGCCGATGGCGGCGGCCATCATGGCGACTAACCAGAGAAATAAACGCATGACTATGGCTTCGCTTTGTAGTTGCGCACAGCGTTCAGGCTGTCGGACAGGGTCGGCATCTCGATCGCCAGGTTGCTGCTCTGCACCTGGCGCAGCAGCGCCTGCACGGTCTGGGTGGAGCGGGCGCGGGTGTCGAAGTACTTGACCAGCGCTTCCTGCGCCGCGATCAGGTCGGCACGGAAGGCGCCTTCGTTACGCGACAGCAGCGCCATGCGCGCATTCAGCAGACGCAGTTTCAGGTTTTCGCGCAGGAAGTAAGCCTGGGTTGGCGACAGCATCAGCGCGTCCGGCGTGTCGACATTGCGCACCCGGATCAACTGACGCACGTCGGTCCACATCTCGGTGCTCCAGCCATTCCAGCCATCCTGCAGCGCCTGCAGCCAGGGGCTGGTGGTTTCTTCCACCTTGACCGGCTTGCCATCCTTGCCGTGCACGACCTTGGTCCTGGCTTTCTTTTCCGGCGGCGCCGGCAGCGTCGGCTTTTCGTCCGACAGCATCGGCAGCAGGTCGATTTGCGCGATGGCGTTGTCGAGGCGCAGCGCCACGCCAACCGAATCCACGCTAGGCAGCGCTTTCAGCTTGTCGGTGTCGCGCGCAATGGCGCGGCGGATGGTGATGAATTGCGGCTTGTCGGAACGCGACAGGCTGCGGTCGGCATTTTGCAGCGCGATCAGCGCGCCCGGCACGTTGCCGGCCAATTGCAGCTGCTGCGACGCGGTCGACAGCACTTGCTCGATTTCGGTCAGCGCCCACTCGTCGCGATTCTTGGACAGATCCTGGTACAGCTGTTCCAGCGCCAGTTGCTGGCTCTGCGCTTCCTGCTGCTTGCTTTCCAACAGCGCGACTTTGGCCTGCAGTTCCTTGGTGCTCTCCTGCACGTTGCGCACCAGGTTGCCGGTTTCGGCATTGGAGGCATCGCCTTTTTGCAGGCGCAGCGCCATTTCCTCGCGCAGCTTGTTGACGCGCGCGTGCGACGACCAGGTCTGGCCGGCCAGCAAAATGGTCAGCACGACGATGCCCACCAACAACATTTGCGGCTGTTGCAGGGTTTCGAGCAGACTCGGTTCAGGCTGCGACGGCGGCGTGGCCGCGGGCGGCGGAGTCTCGGCGGCTTTCGCGGACGAGACCGCTGGATCAGGTAAGGTAGGCAAATCGTTCATAGGCATGATTGTAACGCGGCCAGCAGGCGTTCGTCGCCTGATCCTGTGAGCGTCAGCTTGGAAAATCCTAATTTATTTGCCGTTTCGGCAATTCGGGCATGGGGCACAATCAGATGCTGTTGTTGCATCGCTACAACGCTATTGTGCTGCATCGCGTCAGGGTGGCGCAAGTCCATTTCGGCCAGCAGGCCGATCAGGCCGCGCAGGGCTTCGGAGCTGGTGATGATCCAGTCGTTTTGCTGCGCCAGCAAACGTTTCAGGGTGGCGGCCAGTGCCGGCGTCAGGGCGGGGACGGCGCGGCGGTAGGCCGGCACCACGTCGACCAGGGCACCGGCCGCGCGCAGGCCGTCGGCCATCAGTTCGCGCCCGCTTTCACCGCGGATGATGAGGACGGGCCGGCCTTTCAGCGCTGACAGATCGAGGGTTTGCAGCAAGTGCTCGGAGTCGCTCTGGGCAGCGTCGCCCGGGCTGACGATGTGCGGCACGCCATGGGCGGCCAGCGCGGCGCGGCTGCCTGCGCCGACCACGGCGGCGGTGACGGCGGCCGGCCAGCGCGGAATGTGGACGAAGGCGGCGTCGATGGCGTTGGGTGAGACGAAGGCCACCAGTGCGTAGCGGTCCAGCCGCGCCAGGGCGGCTTTCAGGGCGGTCTGGTCTGGCAGCGCGGAAATTTCCAGCAACGGCAGCACTTCCACGGCGCGGCCCAGCGCAGTCACGCGGGCCGCCAGCGATGCGGCTTGCGCCAGCGGACGGGTGATGACGACGGCGCCGGTCATCCTCGGATCAAGCGCCTGGCTTGGCGGGCGTGGCGGCGGTGGGCGCGGCGCCAGCGTGCGCGGGAGCAGCGGCACCGGCGGCGGTCGGGGCGTGGGAGCCAGCGCCGGCGGCGTCAGCGGCCAGCGTGGCTGAGCGGGCGTCGGCTTCCACCTGGGCCGCTTCGCTCAGGCAGGAGGCCAGGATGTCTTCGGCGTCCTGCGCCCGCAGCAGTTCAGCCACCTGCGCGCCCAGCGCCTCGGCGTCGGCGGCGGCGCCGCGCACTTCAGCGCTGGCGATGCGCTGGCCGTCCGGCGTGGCCACCATCGCACGCAGATGCAGGTCCGCACCGTCCACGGTGGCAAACGCCGCCAGCGGCACCTGGCAGCTGCCGCCAAACACCTTGGACACCTTCCGCTCCGCCGTCACCGCCTGCGCGGTCGACAGGTGATTCAGCGGCGCCAAAATAGCCATCAGGTCGATGCCGTCATTGCGCTCGGCAATCTCGATCGCCATCGCGCCCTGCCCTGCGGCCGGCAGACTGTCGGCCGGGTCCAGCAAGGCGCGGATGCGTTGCGGCAGGCCCAGACGCTTGAGACCGGCGGCAGCCAGAATGATCGCGGCATAGTCGCCACGATCCAGTTTGGCCAAACGTGTATCCAGATTACCACGCAGCGGCTTAATAAGCAGATGCGGGTAACGCGCCGCAATCAAGGCCTGACGGCGCAGGCTGCTGGTGCCCACCACCGCCCCCGCCGGCAGCTCCGCCAGCGAGCCATAATCGTTGGAAACAAACGCGTCGCGCGGATCTTCCCGCTCCAGTACAGCCGCCAGCGCAAAACCCTGCGGCAATTCCATCGGCACATCCTTGAGCGAATGCACGGCCAGGTCGGCGCGGCCCTCGGCCATGGCCACTTCAAGTTCTTTAACAAACAGGCCTTTTCCACCGACTTTGGACAGCGTGCGATCCAGAATTTGATCGCCGCGGGTCGTCATTCCAACAATTTTGACATCACACTGAGGATATAATATTGCCAAGCGATCGCGCACGTGTTCGGCTTGCCACATGGCCAGCCGCGACTCGCGCGACGCGATCACCAATCTGGACGGGGGAGTTTGTACCAATTCGGATGTTTTCAAAACCAGTTCTTTCGCTGTAGCTGACGCTAACCGGCGCAAGCCAGTACCACGCGCGTGTTTAAGATCACAAATTTTAGCATGCTCACCTTCTCGCAGAACCGGGTCACAAGCCCATGCACCGACATTTATCTCTTTGTGGCTTAACACATGGCAAACCAATCTAGTGCAACGCATCTCACTGCTGAACAACCGGGCGTAGACAAGGACGCACCACTCAAAGAAGACATTCGCTTATTAGGTCGCCTGCTGGGCGACGTACTGCGCGACCAGGAAGGCGAGGAAGTGTACGCCGTGGTCGAAACCATCCGGCAAACCGCCGTGCGCTTCCGCCGCGAAGCCGACGCCGGCGCCGCCAAGGAATTGGACGGCATGCTGAAAATCCTCACCAAGGAACAGACCATTTCCGTGGTGCGGGCATTTTCGTATTTCTCGCACCTGGCCAATATTGCCGAAGACCAGCACCACATTCGCCGCCGCCGCGCTCACCTGCTGGCCGGCTCGCATCCGCAGCAAGGCAGCGTCAATTTCGCGCTGTGCAAGCTGAAAGAAGCCGGCGTCCAGCAAGACACCGTCGCGACCTTCTTCAAGGAAGCCCTGATTTCGCCAGTGCTGACCGCCCACCCGACCGAGGTGCAGCGCAAATCCATCCTCGATGCCGAGCACGATATCGCGCGCCTGTTGGCCGAGCGCGACCTGCCGCTGACGCCGAAGGAACGGGCCGCCAACCTGCACCTGCTGCGCGCGCGCATCGCCACCCTGTGGCAGACCCGCATGCTGCGCTACTCCAAGCTGACCGTGGCCGACGAGATTGAAAACGCCCTGTCCTACTACCGCATCACCTTCCTGCGCGAACTGCCAGGGTTGTACGATGACATCGAGCAGGACATCGCCCACCACTACGGCGACAGCGCGCCAATCACCGCGCCTTACGTGCAGATGGGCAGCTGGATCGGCGGCGACCGCGACGGCAATCCGAATGTCAACGGCAACACCATGTCGCACGCGCTGACGCGCCAGGCCACCACCATCCTCGACTTCTACCTGGAAGAAGCGCACACGCTGGGCGCCGAACTGTCGATCTCGACCCTGATGATCGCCTGCTCGCCGGAACTGCAAGCCCTGGCCGACCAGTCGCCGGACACCTCCGACCACCGCGCCGACGAGCCATACCGCCGCGCCCTGATCGGCATCTACGCCCGCCTGGCTTCGACCGCGCGCACCCTGGGCGCGACCAACATCCTGCGCAAGGAAGTCGGCCACGCCGAGCCGTACGCCGATGCGGCCGCCTTCTCGGCCGACCTGCAAGTGCTGATCGACTCGCTCAACGCCAACCACGGCGGCATGCTGGTGCAGCCGCGCCTGTCGACCCTGAAGCGCGCCGCCGATATCTTCGGCTTCCACCTGGCTTCGCTGGACATGCGCCAGTCGTCTGACATCCACGAGCGCGTGCTGGCCGAGCTGTTCGCCAAGTCCGGCGTGCAGGCCGACTACGCCGCGCTGGACGAGGACGCCAAGGTCAAGCTGCTGCTGAGCGAACTGGCGCAGCCGCGCCTGCTGAACTCGCCCTACGTGAGCTACTCCGCCGAGACCGTCTCAGAACTGGGCGTGCTGCGTGCTGCCCGCGAGATCCGCGCCCGCTACGGCGCCCGCGCCATCCGCAACTACATCATCTCGCACACCGAGACCGTGTCCGACCTGCTGGAAGTGCTGCTGCTGCAAAAAGAACTGGGCCTGCTGCGCATCGCCGAAAAAGAGCTGGACCTGATGGTGATCCCGCTGTTCGAAACCATCCCCGACCTGCAGCGCGCGGCCGGCATCATGGAAGCCGTGATGGCCATCCCGCTCGTTCAACAACTGATCGCCAGGCAGGGCCAGATCCAGGAAGTCATGCTGGGCTACTCGGACTCCAACAAGGATGGCGGTTTCCTGACCTCCAACTGGGAGCTGTACAAGGCCGAGACCAATCTGGTCAAAGTGTTCGAGAAAGCCGGCGTCAAGCTGCGCCTGTTCCACGGCCGCGGCGGCACGGTCGGCCGCGGCGGCGGTCCGTCGTACGACGCCATCCTGGCGCAGCCGCACGGCACCGTCAACGGCCAGATCCGCCTGACCGAACAGGGCGAGATCATCGCCTCCAAGTTCTCCAACAAGGACATCGGCCGCCGCAACCTGGAACTGCTGGTGGCCGCCACCCTGGAAGCCAGCCTGATGCCGCAGTCGGAAGACGAAGCGCACCAGAAGCAGCTGCGCCAGTTCGAGGCCATCATGGCGGAGATTTCGGACCGCGCGTACAAGGCCTACCGCAACCTGGTCTATGAGACCCCGGGCTTCACCGACTACTTCTTCACCGCCACCCCGATTGCCGAAATCGCTGAGCTGAACCTCGGTTCGCGTCCAGCCTCGCGCAAATCGACCAAGCGCATCGAAGACTTGCGCGCGATTCCATGGGGCTTCTCGTGGGGCCAGTGCCGCCTGCTGCTGCCGGGCTGGTACGGTTTCGCCAGCGCCATCGGCGGCTGGATTGCCGACGGCGACAAGGCCGAGCGCCTGGCGCAGCTGCAAACCATGTTCCAGCACTGGCCGCTGTTTGCCACCCTGCTGTCGAATATGGACATGGTGCTGGCCAAGACTGACCTGGCGATCGCTTCGCGTTACGCCGAGCTGGTGCAGGACAAGGAACTGCGCGAGCGCATCTTCAAGCGCATCACCGAAGAGCACGCGAACACGCTGGAGATCCTGCAAAGCATCACCGGCGCCACCGAGCGTCTGGCCGGCAACCCGCTGCTGGCGCGTTCGATCCAGAACCGCTTTGCCTACCTCGACCCGCTCAACCACTTGCAGGTCGAGCTGATCAAGCGCCACCGCGCGCTGTCGAGCGAAAGCAAGGCCGACGAGCGCGTCCACCGCGGCATTCACCTGTCGATCAACGGTGTGGCCGCCGGCCTGCGCAACACCGGCTAAGCGTCAACCGCGCCGCCCCGCAACGCCCCGCTCGCCGGGGCGTTGTTATTTTTATGGCAAAATAGTGCCATGAACCATCATTTCCCCGATCTCAGCGACTTACTGGCCTCGATGCCACAGGCGGTATTCGTCAAGGATGCGCATTCCCGCATCGTCATGATGAACGCGGCCTGCGAGGTGCTGTGGGGAGTGCGCTTTGAAGACGTGGCCGGC
This sequence comes from Duganella sp., assembly GCF_039595735.1. Taxonomy (NCBI): domain Bacteria; kingdom Pseudomonadati; phylum Pseudomonadota; class Betaproteobacteria; order Burkholderiales; family Oxalobacteraceae; genus Duganella; species Duganella sp. The sequence goes on along the minus strand of NZ_JBCNLB010000010.1, from coordinate 144,298 downwards.
ACCGACTGCGGCGGCCAGGTACGGCCCGAGGAACTGCAGGCCTACCGGGCGCGCGACCGCCGCGCCTTCGAGACCGGCGAAGTGGTGGTGGAGGAAGAGCCTTGCACGCCCGCCAGCCTGAATGAAACGCGCTGGCTGCTGACCCACAAGCGGGCGCTGTACGACACCGAAGGCAAGCCCTATCTGCTGATCGGCAGCTGCACCGACATCACCGCACGCAAGCGCAAGGAAGCGGAACTGGAAAGCGCCCTGCAGCAGACGCGCGAAATCAATGGCCACCAGTTCAGCGACATGGAGCGCCACCGCCGCCGGCTGGCACTGGATGCGCAGGACAACCTGGCGCAAAACCTGGCCGCGCTCAAGCTGGACATCGCCACGCTGCATGCGCGCACCGGCACACATCACCCGCTGCTGCACGCGCGGGCGGCGCAAGCGCTGTCCACCCTCAACGACAGCATCGCTGCCGTGCGCGAGATCATCAATCAACTTCATCCGGCCACGCTGGAACTGGGCTTGTCCGCGGCCATCGAGTGGCAGCTGCAGCAGATCGAAAAACGCCAGGGACTGGATTGCCGGCTGGTAGTGCGCCATGACAGCGCGGAGCTCAGCCCGCAGTTCGCGTCGGCGCTGTTCCATGTGGTGCGTTCAGGCCTGCGTTACATATGCAGCGCGGCCCACACCGTGCTGGTCGAACTCAGCCTGCAGCGCCAGCAGCTGGCGATCGTGCTCCACAGCGACCGCCCCGCGCGCGCGCCCAGCGCTGAAGAAGCGCTGCCGCTGCAAGCCATGCAGGAACGCCTGGGCGCCCTCGGCGGCGTGCTGCACATCACGCCGCGCAGCCTGCACATCAGCGTGGCTACCTGAGCGGCAGCCACGCCGGCTTGTTCTCGACAAACAGTTCTCGCTCCACCTTGCCCGGGTATGCCGGCTCCAGCGTGCCCAGCGTGATGGCAACCCGGTCCGGCGATTCGGTACTGCGCCAGAACAGCGTGGAGCCGCACACGCGGCAAAAGTCCCTGCGGCCGTGTTCGGACGAGGCGTATTCGGCAATCAGATCAGCGCCCTGCTCGATCGTCAGGCCGGCGCTGGCCACATTGGCGTAACTGCCGGCCGCCGCGCCGTGCTGTTTCTGGCACATGGTGCAGTAGCAATGGCTGGCATGTGCGACCGGCAACGCCGCCCGATAACGCACGCCGCCGCACAAGCAACTACCGTGTAAATCTTCCATCTGCTCCTCCCTGTTTTATGTACGCCAGCGCATAGACGCGACGGCGCGGCGGGACTGTAATCGCAGCCTTGACTCCCTCCGCGAGGACATCATGAGCACACTGACTCCGGCAGCCGAGCTGGCCGCAAGCAATAGCCATCCATATCCCAATGATAGCCCGGAATACCGCGCGGCCCGCGTCGCCTTGCTGACGGAAGAAATCGAACTGCGGCGCCACATCGAACGGGTGGCAGCGCAGCGGCGCGCGCTGCCACCGGGCGGCATCGCGCCCGACTACGATTTCATTGATGAGGACGGCAAGACCGTCAAACTGGGAGATATATTCGGCCAGCACGGCACGCTGGTCACGTATTTCTGGATGTACGGCCCGCAGCGTGAGCGTCCCTGCCCCATGTGCACGGCATTCCTCGGCGCCTTCGACGCGCCCGCGCGCGATCTGGCGCAGCGCATTGCGGTGGCCGTCATCGGCCGCTCGCCGGTGTCACGCCAGTTGGCCTTCGCCCGCGAGCGCGGCTGGCGCAACCTGAAGTTCTTCCAATGTGTGGGGGATGATTTTCCGCGCGACTACCGCGGCCTGGCGCCGGACGGCAGCGAATGGCCGGCGCTGGATGTCTGGGTCAAAGACGGTGACCAGGTGCACCACTTCTGGGCCAGCGAGCTGGGCGGCACACAAGATCCCGGGCAGGACCCGCGCGGCGCGCCCGATCCCATGCCGCTGTGGAATATCCTCGACCTCACGCCCGGCGGGCGCGGCACCGACTGGTATCCGAAGCTGGAATATAGCTAAAGAAAAAGGAGGCCGAGGCCTCCTTGTTTGAGTTTAGTTCTGCGTCAGGAACGTTTTCAGCTTGTCCGAACGCGATGGCTGGCGCAGCTTGCTCATTGCCTTGGCTTCGATCTGGCGGATACGCTCGCGGGTCACGTCGAACTGCTTGCCCACTTCTTCCAGCGTGTGGTCGTTCGACATTTCCACGCCGTAGCGCATGCGCAGCACCTTGGCTTCGCGCGGGGTCAGCGAATCCAGCACTTCCTTGATGACGTTGCGCATCGAGGCGTGCAACGCGGCATCCAGCGGCGCCAGCGTGGTGTTGTCTTCGATGAAGTCGCCCAGCTGCGAATCGCCGTCCTCGCCCATCGGCGTTTCCATCGAGATCGGCTCTTTGGCAATCTTCATGATTTCGCGGACTTTGTTCTCCGGCATTTCCATCTTCACCGCCAGCGTGGCCAGATCCGGCTCGCTGCCGGTTTCCTGCATGATCTGGCGCGAAATGCGGTTCATCTTGTTGATGGTCTCGATCATGTGCACCGGCACGCGGATGGTACGGGCCATGTCCGCGATCGAACGGGTAATCGCCTGACGAATCCACCAGGTGGCGTAGGTCGAGAACTTGTAGCCGCGACGGTATTCAAACTTGTCCACCGCCTTCAGCAGACCGATGTTGCCCTCCTGGATCAGATCCAGGAATTGCAGGCCGCGGTTGATGTACTTCTTGGCGATCGAAATCACCAGACGCAAGTTGGCCACGGTCATTTCGCGCTTGGCCTGGCGGGCGCGCTTCTCGCCGGCTGCCATCTGCTTGTTGATCTTGCGCAGGTCGGCCAGCGGCAGCGCCACGCGCGCCTGCAGGTCGATCATCTTGCGCTGCAGCTCTTTCACGGCCGGCACATTACGGCCCAGCACGGTGCTGTACGGATAGCCGGCGTCCACTTCGCCGTCCACCCAGTCCAGATCGGTTTCATTGCCCGGGAACACCTTGATGAAGTGGGCGCGCGGCATGCCGCAGCGGTTCACGCACAGGTCCAGCACGGCGCGCTCGATCGAACGCACTTCTTCCATCTGGCCGCGCAGGGTGTCGCACAGCTTCTCGACCACTTTGGCGGTGAAACGAATGCCCAGCAGCTCGGCCGAAATGGCTTCCTGCGCCGCCACATAGGCCTTGGAGGCGTAACCGCCGCTGGCCTTGCGCATTTTCTCGTACTGGGTGGCGATGAAGTCGAATTTTTCCAGCGCGGCGGTTTTCAGCTGCGCCAGTTGCTCGGTCGAATAGCCGGCCGCACCGCCGCCGACGTCGCCGTCTTCTTCTTCGACGTCCTCGACGTCCTCCTCCTCGTCATCCGCAGCGGCGCTGACCACGGCCGGCGCCGGGGCGGCTTCGTTGGGGTCGACAAAGCCGTCCACCACATCGTCCACTTTCAGCTCGTCGGTCTCGATCTTTTTGGCCAGCGCGATGATTTCCGCGATGGTGGTCGGGCAGGCGGAAATCGCCTGGATCATGTCCTTCAGGCCTTCTTCGATACGCTTGGCGATCTCGATCTCGCCTTCGCGGGTCAGCAGCGCCACGGCGCCCATTTCGCGCATGTACATGCGGACCGGGTCGGTGGTGCGGCCGAAGTCGGAATCCACGGTCGACAGCGCGGTGGCGGCAGCCGCTTCCACCTCGTCGTCTGAGGTCACGGTGGCCACGTTATCGCTCAGCAGCAGCGCTTCCGCATCCGGGGCGCGCTCGTAGATGGCGATGCCCATGTCGTTGAAGGTGGCGATGATGCCTTCGATCGCTTCCGGATCGATGATGTTTTCCGGCAGCTGGTCGTTGATCTCGGCATAAGTCAGGAAGCCGCGCTCCTTGCCCATGTTGATCAGGTTCTTGATCTGGGCGCGGCGCTTTTCCAGCTCCTCGGCCGAGGCTTTCGGATCGATGCCCAGCAGGTCGCCACCCTTGGCCTTGCGTTCGCGGGCTTTGGACACGGCCTTCAGTTCGGCGCGCTCCACCGCGTTCAGCGCGGCGATCTCGTCGTTCTCCGGGGTGAACTCGGATGGCTTGCGGCCGCGGCGGCCTGGCACCTTGACGCCTGGCAGCTGGTAGCCGGAAGTATCGATCGAGGCCAGCGTGGCCGCATCGGTCACCTGGTTGACGGCCGGGGCGGCGGTGGCGCTGACCACCGGCGCCGGCTCGGCCTTGGCTTTGACCAGCTTGGACTTCGGCGCGGCCTTGACCACCGCCTCGCCTTCGCCGTCGGCCGCGGCGGCCGCGCTCTTGCGCGTCACCTTGGCGGCCTTGACCGGTTCGTCGGCGGCCTCCACGGCCGGCGCATCCACCTGGGCGGCGGCATCGGCAGCGGCGCTCAGGCGGGTTTTCTTTTTGACTACCGTAACTTTGCTCGCTGCCTCTTCATTATCGATCACATAAGATAGAGTCGTCTTTGGCACCACCAACGGAGCAGCGCTGGCGCGGGTAGGCTTCTTGACGGACAACGTTAAAGTTTTCGGTTTTGTCATTAAAATCTCTCAATGCGTACACGCCGAAAATTACAAAAAAGCGCGCCCCGCGCCGACCACGAAGGTGCGCCTGGGTGGAAATGTTGTAATTTAGCTGACGATTATCTGCGGAATAAAAAAAGCCCGCTTCCAGCCACGGGCTTGTTTCCTTTTCAGGGAAGATCGCACGGTATTGCGTTAGTGCGTCGAGCATTATACACGTTTTGGGCCGCAAAAGCACGCCGGCGCGCGCGCCTAAGTCCATCCTAAGCATGAGCATTTTGATACAATGGTCGAAAAGGCACTGCATTCCCGTGGTCCGCATGATATGCTGACGGCTGTTGCTTAACCTATGAAGTCGATGAACACTAGCCTCACCCCACAGCCACCGGTCGCAGAGCCAGCCCCTGCTGCCTCCACTCCGGCGCCGGCAGCGCTTTCCCCGCGCAGCCTGCTGAAACAATTGCAAACCCAATTCCCGGCCTTCCGCGACTTCCTGCCGCTGTCGATAGGCATCGACAAGCAGTTGCTGGCCGTTATGCCGGACCTGGACCGCAAGACCATGCGCACCGCGCTGGGTATCCACACCGGTTCGCTGCGCTACCTGAAAGTCATGGAAAAAGCCAAGGTGCGCCATGACCTCGACGGCAAGCCGGGCGCCGAGGTGACCGACACCCACCGTGCCCACGCCACCCAGGTGCTGCAGGAACGCTACAAGAAAGAAGCCGAGCGCAAAAAAGCCGAGCGCGAAGCCAAGGCCGCCGAGGAAGCCGCGCGCGTGCGCGCCGACAAGCTGAACCAGCTGGCCGCGAAGTTCTCCAAAAAGGGCTGAGTTGGATAGCCCAGTGGTGGTGGCCGTGGCGGCGGACGACGATCTGCCGCCCTACGTGGGCATCCGCCTGGCCGATGTGCAGATGGTGGTCACGCCTGAGCAGGCCGCCGCCGCGCGCGACGCGCTGCGGGTGTGCGACGCCATCGGTTTCGATACCGAATCCAAGCCGACCTTCACCAAGGGCGAGACCTCAACCGGTCCGCACCTGATTCAATTCTCGACCGACAACAAGGCTTATCTGCTCCAGATCGGCGCCAGCACCGAGCCGCATATCCGCGCCATGCTGCTGGCCATCCTGGAGTCGCCGCTGCCGCTGAAGATCGGCTTCGGGCTGTCGGACGACGTCAAACGCCTGCACGCCAAGCTCGATATCCGCGCGGCCGGCATTGTCGACATGTCGGTGGTGCTGCGTGCGCCAGGCCAGCGCAACGACCTTGGCGCCAAGACGGCAGTGGCCAAGTTCTTTGGCCTCAAGCTGCAGAAGTCCAAGAAGATTTCCACCACCAACTGGGCCTTGCCGCGCCTGAACGAAAAGCAGATCCTGTACGCGGCCGACGACGCCCAGGTGGCGCTGCGCGTGTACCGCCACTGGATCGCGCTTGGCAACAAGTTGCCGCCGCTGAAACCGTTCAAACTGCCGAAACCGCCCAAAACCGGGTTATCCTAGTCAGGCGGCCGCCATGCGCCGCCTGAACCAGGAGGAGTATGCCGACTTTTGCCGCTTTCAGTCTCGCCGCCGCGCTGGCGGCGGCCCCTGCCGCCGCACCGGATACGCTGGAACAACGGGTGGCCGCCTGCCTGGCCTGCCACAGCGTGAAACCGCGCGGCGACGCCTACTTCCCGCGCATTGCCGGCAAGCCGGCCGGCTACCTGTACAACCAGCTGCGCAATTTCCGCGACGGCCGCCGCCATTATCCGATGATGACCTATATGGTGGCCCATCTGCCGGACGCGTATCTGCGCGAGATTGCCGACTACTTCGCCGCCCAGCACCCGCCCTACGCTGAAGCCGCCGCCGGCAGCGGCAGCCACGCCGACGCCACCCAGCTGGCGCGCGGCGAAGCGCTGGTCCGCCAGGGCGACCCGGCCAAACAGATTCCCGCCTGCGTGGCCTGCCACGGCACGGCGCTGACCGGCGTCGAACCCGCCACGCCCGGCCTGCTCGGCCTGCCCAGCGACTACATCAACGCCCAGTTCGGCAACTGGAAAAACAAGACGCGCCGCGCCGCCGCGCCCGACTGCATGGCCGACATCGCCGCCCGCCTGAGCGAAGCCGACGTGGCGTCCGTTTCAGCCTGGCTGAGCAAGCAGCCGCCCGACGCCAACGCCCGCCCCGCCGCCAGCCTGCCCGCGCCCTTGCCGATCGCCTGCGGCAGTGCGCCAGCCGCGGCCGCCGGCGGCACACCGGGAAGCGCGAAATGAAGAAAATCGTTTATACCGTTACCGCCCTCCTGCTGGCCGCCGTACTGATCGCCGGCGCACTGCTGGCCCAACAATTCCTGACCAGCGATGCCGGCCCGCCGGGCGCCGCCAGCGCCGCCCTGGCGCCAGCCGAACGCGTCGCCCGTGGCGCCTACCTGGCCAAGGCCGGCGACTGCATGGCCTGCCACACCACGCGTGGCGGCCAGCCCTACGCCGGCGGCCGCGCGCTGCAGACGCCGTTTGGCAGCGTAATCGCCCCCAACATCAGCGCCGACCGCCAGACCGGCATCGGCGCCTGGACCGCGGACGACTTCTGGCGCGCCCTGCACCACGGCAAATCACGTGACGGCCGCCTGCTCTACCCGGCCTTCCCCTACCCCAACTACACCCGCATCACGCGTGACGATGCGGACGCCCTGTACGCCTACCTGCAGACCGTGCCGGCCGTGCACCAGCCCAGCCAGCCGCATCAGTTGCGCTTCCCGTTCAATCTGCAAATCGCCCTGGCAGCCTGGCGCGTGCTGTATTTCAAGCCCGAAGCCTTCGCTGCGGACCGCAGGCAATCGGTGGAATGGAATCGTGGCGCCTACCTGGTGCAGGGCCTGGGCCATTGCAGCGCCTGCCACAGCGCGCGCAATCCGCTGGGCGCGCAGGACGGCGAAAGCCTGTCGGGCGGCATGATCCAGGCGCAAGGCTGGTACGCGCCGTCGCTGAACGCGCGCGGCGACTGGCAGCAGGACCACCTCACGGCGCTGTTGAAAACCGGCACCGCGCCGCGCGCCACCGTGTTCGGCCCGATGGCCGAGGTGGTGCAGCAAAGCCTGCAATACCTGAACGACAGCGACATCAAGGCCATCGCCATCTACCTGCAATCGCTGCCGCCCGACAGGCCGCCGCCCACCTTCGAGCGCGACAGCAGCACTGAAGCCGTGGCCTTCCTCGCGGCCGGCGCCAGGCTGTACGAAAAGCATTGTGTGGATTGCCATGGCGCCAGCGGCGCCGGCATGACGCCCGGTTATCCGCCGCTGGCCGGCAACCAGTCGCTGACCATGGACAACGCGGTCAATCCGATCCGCATCGTGCTGAACGGCGGCTTTGCGCCGGCGACGGCCGGCAATCCGCGCCCGTACAGCATGCCGCCGTTCGGGCATCTATTGAATGACACGGAAGTGGCGCAACTGGTGTCTTACCTGCGCAGCGCCTGGGGCAACAACGCGCCGCCGGTAAACGGCACCGACGTCAATCGCTACCGCGCGATCCCGCTGGACTAGAGGCTCAGGGTTCGACGAAACCGATGCGATCGGTGGTCGCGTTGCGCGCGTCCTGCACCGAGATCTTGCCCTCGGCCAGCAGCGCGTGCAGCGAGGTATTCATGGTGTGACAGCCTTCGCCCGGCTTGTCTTCCATCCAGATGCGCAGATTGGCAATCTGGCCGTCCGCAATCATTTCGGTCACTTCGGGATTATTGGTCAGGCACTCGGTGGCAAGGTAGTAGCGCTCGCCCTTCACCGCCGGCAGCAGCGCCTGGCACAGCACGCCGCGCAAGGCATGCGCCAGCGCTTGCGCCTGCGGCTCGGTATTGCCCAGCAGGCGCATCATCTTTTGCAGGCCCAGCTCGGTCGAGCGCGCGTGCAGCGAGGCCAGCACCAGCGGCCCGGCTTCCGCCAGCGCCAGCGCTTCCTGCGCGGTTTGCGCATCGCGGATCTCACCGATGCAGATCACGTCCGGACGCTCGCGCAGCGCATCCAGCGCGCCGAGGTAGAAACTTTCCACGTCGCCGTCGAAGCCCACCTCGCGCTGGGTGATCACGCACTGGCGCTGCGGAATCAGGGTTTCCACCGGATCTTCAATCGTGATGATGTGGCCCGAGCGATGCTTGTTGATATCGTCCAGCATGGAGGCGATGGTGGTCGACTTGCCCTGGCAAGTGTCGCCAATAATCAACACCAGCCCGCTGGTCAGCTTGGCGAACTGCTGTTCGTGCTTGCCCAGGCCCAGATTGGCCAGCGGCATCGGCTCTTTCGGGAAGCGGCGGATCACGCAACCGAGCCGCTTGCGGCCCTGGAAGCTGAAGCAGTTGGCGCGGATGCGCGCCGTATGCAGATCCACTGCGCGGTCAAAGGCGCGGTCCTGGATGCGCTCGGCCCAGTTCGGCTCGACCACCTCAAAGAATTCCTGCAGTTCCTCGCGCGTGATGGGCGAATCAGTGACCGCCACCAGCCCTTTCGGCTGGCGCAGCATCAGGGGACTGTTTTGATGGATGAGAATATCGCTGAAAATCAGCTTGGAGTTCAGCAGGTGCAGGATCTGCTCGACAAGGGTGCCGAAGACCGGGTGGTCTTCGTTCTCAATGTAGCTGAGGGTGCGGATTTGCGACGACTGGTAGTGTTCCATCTCTGTTCAGGTCTCCGGTGGGTCCCGAACGATTATAAGAGAAAAACTTGCAGAGTCGAAACTTTTTAGCTGCGCAGTTTGGGGTATCTGAAGCCGGTCCGCAAATCCATGCTGAAGCGGCTGCCGTTTTCCGTGACCAGCACATGTTCAGGCGGCTCTTCGCCGGCCAGCGGACGATAAAACACCGGCAAGCCCTCGGCCTTGCGGAGCAATTCGTCGCAGCGTTCATACACATTCGGGCAGCCGGAGTCGGCCAGCAGCGCCTGCACGATCGGCACTTTCCAGGCATCGACGCCGGCCGACTGGAACTGGCAGATCAGGTAGCCGGCAGTGCCGCCATAGCTGTCGACCAGCAGGCCGGGCAAGCCATCCTCGTCGCCGCGGATCACCGCCACCAGATCGGTCGGCGCGGCGGCGCGCACGGCGGCGGCGCGTTTGGCGATGGCGGCGCGCACGCGACGCTTCATCATGGCGTGATCGACCGGTTCGTCTTCCTTGTAGCTCCAGACACGGGCCCGCACCTCGGAGTGCGGGTTGTAGGCCGCCCGCGCCAGAAACTGGCGCGACGAGGTCTGGACGATGGCGGTGGCGCCGGGCTTGTTCTTTTCTTGCGGGCGGCCGTCGACGCGCTCGATGGCGGTGGCGTAAATCAGGATATCGCCGGACAGCAGGCGTTTTTCCTTGCCCTGTTTGATGGTTATAGTCAGCATGGACGCATCATACCTCATGCGCCGCCCATTCCCGGCAGAACGCATTCTGGGCCGCGCAGGCTGCAATCCGTCGCAGCGCGGTTCCAGCCGGCGGGCGGAATCTTTACGATGCCTCTCAAGATAACCAAGGAGAGCATCATGACCACTCGTCGCACCGTTTCCGCCCTGTTCCTGTCGGCTGGCCTGCTGGCCGCCACTGCCCCGCTGACGACCGTCCAGGCCGGCCCTCTGAGCTGGCTGAGCGGTGGCGAGCGGGTGCAAGGCAGCGGCAAAATCGTCAGGCAAAACCGCGAAGTCGGGCATTTCCATGCCTTGACGGTGGGCGTCAACGGCGACGTTGAAATCCGCCTCGGCAACAACGAGGGCGTGAGTGTGGAAACCGATGACAACCTGCAGCCGCTGATTGAAACGGTGGTGGAAAACGGTACCCTGCGCGTGCGTCCGGTCAAGAACCAGCTCAAACTTGACACCCGCAACATGAAAATCATCGTGCAGGCACGTACGCTGGACAAGCTGTCGATCGGCGGCTCCGGCAATGTCAGCGCCGACCGGCTGAGCGGCGAAAACCTGACCATAGACGTTGGCGGCTCGGGTTCGATCACCATCGGCCAGCTGGAAGCCGAGTCGGCAGCGATTGCGCTGGGCGGCAGCGGCAGCCTGAAGGCGGCTGGCAATACCGAGCGCCTGCAAATTTCGATCGGCGGCTCGGGCCGGGTTCAGGCCGGCCAGCTGCAGGCGCGCGACGCCGTGGTCAGCATCGGCGGCTCCGGCCAGGCCACGGTGTGGGCCAGGAAATCACTCAACCTGAGCGTGGCTGGTTCCGGCGACATCAACTACTACGGCGATCCGCAGGTCAGCAAGAGCATCATGGGTTCGGGCAGCATCAAGCGCCTCGGCGGCACGCCGCAAAACTGAGCCCGGCCATACGCGATGGGCGATTTTCTGGCAAAGTAGCGGATGTTACTGAACGGAGATTGCCCCATGACTACCACCAGCTACCCAGATACCCGCCTCCTGATCGCCAACGAGTGGAGCGACGCCACCGACGGCAAGACCATCCCCGTGCTGAATCCGGCCACCGGCAAGCCCATCGGTACGGTGGCGCACGCCAGCATTGCCGACCTTGACCGCGCACTGGCTGCGGCGCAGAAAGGTTTTGAAGCCTGGCGCAAGGTGCCGGCGTTCGAACGCGCCGCCATCATGCGCCGCGCCGCCAGCCTGCTGCGCGAGCGTGCCGACGAGATCGGCCGCCTGCTGACGCAGGAACAGGGCAAGCCGCTGGTGCAGGCGCGCGGCGAGGCACTGGCCGGTGCCGACATCATCGACTGGTTTGCCGCCGAAGGCATGCGCGTGTATGGCCGCATCGTGCCATCGCGTAATCCAGCGGCGCAGCAGCTGGTGCTGAAAGAGCCGGTCGGTCCGGTGGCGGCGTTCACGCCATGGAACTTCCCGATCAATCAAGTCGTTCGCAAGCTGGCAGCGGCGCTGGCCACCGGCTGCTCTTTCCTGTGCAAGGCGCCGGAAGAGACCCCGGCCTCCCCTGCCGCGCTGTTCCAGTGCTTCGTGGATGCTGGCGTGCCGGCCGGCGTGGTGGGCCTGGTGTTCGGCAATCCGGCCGAGATTTCCAACTACCTGATTCCGCATCCGGTCATCCGCAAGGTCACCTTCACCGGCTCGACCCCGGTCGGCAAGCAGCTGGCCGCGCTGGCCGGCGCGCACATGAAGCGAGTCACCATGGAGCTGGGCGGCCATGCACCGGTGATCGTGGCCGATGACGCCGACGTGACGCTGGCCGTGGAAGCAACTGGCGGCGCCAAGTTCCGCAATGCCGGTCAGGTGTGCATTTCGCCAACCCGCTTCCTGGTTCACAACAGCATCAAGGATGAATTCACGCGCGCGCTGGTGGCGCATGCCGAGCGTCTGCAACTGGGCAATGGCCTGGTGGAAGGCACGACGCTGGGGCCGCTGGCCAACGAACGCCGCGTGGCGGCCATGAGCAGTGTGGTGGCCGATGCGCGCGCCAAGGGCGCTAAAATCGCGACCGGCGGTGAACGCGTGGGCACCGAGGGCAACTTCTTCGCACCGACCATCCTGGCCGACGTGCCGCTGGATGCCAGTGTGTTCAATGACGAGCCGTTCGGTCCGGTGGCGGCGATTCGCGGTTTCGACAGCCTGGATGAGGCGATTGCCGAGGCTAACCGTTTGCCCTTCGGTCTGGCGGGCTATGCCTTCACCCGCTCGATCAAGAATGCGCATCAACTGATGCACAATGTCGAAGTGGGGATGCTGTGGCTGAACCAGCCGGCCACGCCGAGCGCCGAAATGCCGTTTGGCGGCATCAAGGATTCCGGCTACGGTTCGGAAGGCGGTCCGGAAGCGCTGGAGGCTTATCTCAACACCAAGGCGGTATCGCTGCTGGGCGTGTAAGCCTGTTCAGCCCTCGGCAAACAATTGCCGGGGGCTGGCGCCAGCAAACAAAGACTTGATCCATGCGCGCAGCTGGCCAACATCAGCCTGCGCGATCTTCCCTGCAGCCTCGACAGTCACGTCGCCCGCCAGCAAATCCCTCAAGACGCCCTGCAGCGCCAGCAACTCTCCTTGCTGCATTCCTTGCTGCATGCCCTGTTGCACGCCCTCCTGCAATGCCTCCTCTTGAGGTTGCACCAGTCGCCGGATGAAGTCTTCCGTGATGAGTTCGTTGAAACGGGGTTGTCTTTTGGCGTTCATAACCAAGCCCTCCTCCCACTCAATGTTAGTGCTGCCCCCAGCGTCACGCAAGGTGAGCAGCAGCCAGTGCTGAAGGCTTGCACGTATGGGTGCCAAGTCTGGCAACATAAGGCGCGCCAGGAGCATGTTGAGCGCGGCTGCCCTTTCAGTCTCGGTGCGCGAGCGCAACAAACGAAACAATAGTGGCACGATATCTCCTCGCGCCCAGTCATGATGCTGGTCGATCAGCACATAGCGTTGGCTGGCCTGAAACTGCTCCAGCCCCTCAGGCGGTGGCAGCATCAGTTCGGCTAGCTCAGTAGCGGCACGCCAGGGGCGGTGGCCGTGATAAAACACAATTGGCAACACCGGCGGCAACTTGCCGTGCTTGCTCAGCTTGTGCTGCGCCACCAGATCCTGATACAGCAAACCAATGTACACCTGCATGCGCAGCGCCATCCATTTGTCCGGCCGCGACTGGAACTCCAGCAGGATGTAGACATACACCCACTCGCCATCGATTCGCGCCCGCCACACCACATCCTCATGGCGCGCCTTGCCTTCATCGCTGGCGTAGCTGGCGTTGACGCGTTCGAACGCGCCCACCTCCAGCTGCTGCGCCCACTCCGCTGGCAGAAAGCCAGCCACCAGATCGCGCACGATTTCCGGGTGGGAGAACAACTGCTTGTAGAGGGCGTCGGCGGTGGCGGTCATGAAAGAATATTCTAGCGTTCGCTAGCGTTGCCGGGTACGCTAGGTAACGAGCTTGGTTTGGCTCTCCTCAAACAGATACCAACTAAACGGGAGAATTACTTGAAAGCGATCACCTCGTCTATCCTGATGCTGGCCTGCGCCGCCGCTTGCGCGGCAGAGCCTGCCACCATTGCCGTCAAGGCCGCCCACATGGTTGATGTGCGCAACGGTACCCTGGTCGACAACGCCGTGGTGCTGATCAGCGGCGAACGCATCACCGCCGCCGGCAGCAAGCTGGCCATCCCGGCCGGCGCCCAGGTCATCGACCTTGGCAACAAAACCCTGCTGCCGGGCCTGATCGATGCCCACACCCACATCACCGGCAATCCGGAAGACGCCGGCTACAGCCTGATCGCCAAGTCGGTGCCGCGCATCACGCTCAGCGGCGCGCGCAATGCCCTGGTCACGCTGCGCGCCGGCTTCACCACCATCCGCGACGTCGGCGCCGACGCCTACACCGACATCGGCCTGCGCGACGCCATCAACGACGGCGACGTGCCCGGCCCGCGCATCCTCGCCTCCGGCCCGCCCCTGAGCATCACCGGCGGCCACTGCGATGAAACCATGCACGCCCCCGAGTACAAGCTCACCGCGCTGGGCGTGGCCGACGGCCAGGACGAGGCGCTCAAAGTCACCCGCCGCAACATCAAGTACGGCGCCGACGTGATCAAGATCTGCGCCACCGGCGGCGTGCTGTCGTTTGGCGACGATCCGCGCACCTCGCAATACACGCTGGAAGAATTGAAAGCCATCATCAGCGACGCCCACCGCCTGGGCCGCAAGACCGCCGCCCACGCCCATGGCGGCGACGGCATCAAGCTGTCGGTACTGGCTGGCGTCGATTCAATCGAGCACGGCTCCTACATCGACGAAGAAGGCATCAAGCTGATGAAGGAACACAAAACCTATCTGGTGCCCACGCTCTACCTGGGCGATTGGCTGATTGAAAATGCTGAAGCCATCAAGCTGCCCAAGCCGCTGCTGGAAAAGGCCAGGGTGGTGCTGCCGACCGCGCGCGTCAACATCGGCAAGGCCATCAAGGCCGGCGTGCCGATCGCGTTTGGCACCGACGCCGCGGTCTACCCGCACGGCCTGAACGCGCGCGAATTCAGCGTGCTGGTCAAGCTGGGCATGACGCCGGCGCAGGCGATCCGCACCGCCACCGTCAACGCGGCCGACCTGCTGGGCTGGAGTGACAAGGTGGGCAGCATCGAGGCCGGCAAGTACGCCGACCTCATCGCCGTGGAGGGCGAACCGCTGAGAGATGTGAAGGCACTGGAACAAGTCCCGTGGGTGATGAAAGGCGGCGCAGTGGTGAAGTAGTCAGTGCGCGTGATGCGGCGTACCGGCCGGTGCCGGCAAGAGTTCCAGCACGGGCGCCGGCGCCTTCATCTTCTCGCCAGCGATTTCATCCCACGCCACGCTGACCTTGCCGCACTCCTGCACAACACGGAAGTACAGCTTGCCCGGCTCAGGCGACAGTTTGACCTGCACCACGAACTCATCAAAGTAGGCATCCGGCAGCGAACCACCTTTCCAGCTGATTTCGCGCAGCGCACCGCTGTCGGTGACGCTGATTTTCCAGCCGGCCTTGGGCATCGGCTTGGCGTGCGACGCGCCTTCCGGCAGCGTGACGGTGAGGCCGGTAGTGGCCTTGCCATCGCAACCGTGACCGACGCGGAAGGCCAGCTTCTGATAGGTGCCGGCATACGCTGTCGCCTGATCCAGCGTAACGTGCGCCTGTGCGGCCGTGGCGCCCAGCATGGCCAACAGGGTGAAGCACTTCTTCATCGCAGCCTCCCTTGAAAGATTAACGCTCGGACTTCAATACCTCGCGGCCGACTTCCACCGTGGTGGTGCCGTCGGTCAGCCAGATCTGGCCGTCCTGGATGGTGCACTGCAGCTGCATGGTGCGCTGGGCCATCTTGCCCAACTGCTCGGTGGCATCGGCCGGCAGGTCAACCACGGTCAGATTCTTGCAGCGCTCGACCTTGTTGGCCAGGCCTTTCCACCAGATGTGGCTGGTGGCGGCGTAGCTGTACACCACCACGTGCCCGGAACGGCCGCAGGCCTTCAGGATCACCTTCTCATCCGGCTGGCCGACCTGGATCGACAGCTCGATGGCGCCGGTCAGGTCTTTCTGCCACAGGTCCGGCTCCTCGACGTCAAACAGGCCCTTGGTGAAGGTCAGCGCTTCATTGGCGTGGATGGCGAAGGCAATCAAGCGCACCATCATGCGCTCGTCGGTCTCGGACGGATGGCGCGCCAGGGTCAGCTGATGCGTCTCGTAGTAATTGCGGTCCATGTCCGCAATCGACAGTTCTGCTTTGTAAATTGTTGCTTTGAGGGCCATCTAAAAAATCTCTTACTTGAATACCACGGTTTTCGCGCCGTTCTGCAGCACGCGGTGTTCGACAAACCACTTGACGGCACGCGCCAGCACCACGCATTCGACGTCGCGGCCGATCGCCGACAGGGTTTCGGCATCCATCGAGTGGTCGACGCGCTCGACGTCCTGCTCGATGATCGGGCCTTCATCCAGATCGCCGGTGACGAAGTGCGCGGTCGCGCCGATCAGCTTGACGCCGCGGTGATGCGCCTGCGCATAGGGCTTGGCGCCTTTGAAGCTTGGCAGGAACGAGTGGTGAATATTGATCGCCTTGCCTTTCAGCGCCGTGCACAGGCCTGGCGACAGGATCTGCATGTAGCGCGCCAGCACCACCAGATCGATCTTGTGGTTGTTGATCAGTTCGATGATCCTGGCTTCCTGCGCCAGCTTGTCCTCCAGCGGCGCGCCGGTCGCCAGCGGCAGGTGGTGGAACGGAATGTTGTAGCTGGCCGCCAGCTGGTAGAAGTCCATGTGGTTGGACACGATCGCCGGAATTTCCACCGGCAGCAGGCCGCTCTTGTAGCGGAACAGCAGGTCGTTGAGGCAATGGCCGATCTTCGACACCATCAGCATCACGCGCGGCTTGTAGTGCGCATCGCGCAGTTCCCATTCCAGCTGCATGTCGGCCGCCAGCAGGCCGAAGTCGGCGCGCAGCAGGTCGTCGTTGATGTTGTTGTCTTCCAGCGAGAAGTGCACGCGCATGAAGAACAGCTTCGATTCGCTGTCGCCAAACTGGGCCGAATCGATGATGTTGCAGCCGTGATCAGCCAGGAAGCCCGAAACGCGATGCACGATTCCGCGCTGGTCCAGGCAAGACAGTGTCAAAATGTATTCGGGATTGCTCATAAAACCGTGGTAGGTTGGACAAAAAGATATCTATTGTCGCATGCCTTGCCTTTGACGACAAAAATAGCACGATCGTGCAAATTGAGATATAGTCATTCCCACCCCACATAAGGAGGCTACATGGAGACAAATCTGCAATTCCGCCTGGCCGCACGCCCGGTCGGCATGGTCAAGGACAGCGACTGGCAACAGGCCGAAGAACCGCTGCGCCCGCTGGCCGATGGTGAAATCCGCGTCAAAGTGCTGTACCTGTCGCTCGATCCGGCCATGCGCGGCTGGATGAACGAAGGCAAATCCTATATCCGGCCGGTGGCCATCGGTGAAGTGATGCGCGCCGGCGGCGTTGGCGTGGTGCTTGAATCGAAGTCGCCGAGGTTTGCGGTGGGTGACCATGTTTCCGGCGGCACCGGCGTGCAGCGCTACTGGACCGGCGCGGCGGATGACAAGAGTGGCGCCTTCTTCAAGATCGATCCCAGGCTGGCGCCGCTGACCACCTACCTCAACACGCTGGGCATGCCGGGCATGACCGCCTACTTCGGCCTGCTCGAATCGGGCCAGCCGAAAGCCGGCGAAACCGTGGTGGTGTCGGGCGCGGCCGGCGCGGTCGGCCAGACCGTGGGCCAGGTTGCCAGACAGCTGGGCTGCCGGGTGGTCGGCATCGCCGGCGGCCAGGACAAGTGCGACTTCGTGGTCAGGCAACTGGGCTTCGACGCCTGCATCGACTACAAGAACGAGTCGGTCAAGGACGGCCTCAAGCAGCACTGCCCGCAAGGCGTGGACGTCTACTTCGACAACGTCGGCGGCGAGATCCTCGACACCGTGCTCACCCGCATCAACCTGAAAGCGCGCATCGTCATCTGCGGCGCCATCTCGCAATACAACAACACCACACCGGTGAAGGGGCCGTCGAACTACCTGTCGCTGCTGGTCAACCGCGCGCGCATGGAAGGCATCGTGGTGTTCGATTACGCCGAGCGTTACCACGTCGGTGTGGCCGCGCTGGCGGGCTGGCTCAAGGAGGGCAAGATCAAGAGTAAGGAAGACATCGTGCAAGGCATCGAGAACTTCCCTGCCGCGCTGAACATGCTGTTTGAAGGGAAGAACTTCGGCAAGCTGGTACTGCAGGTGGCCGCGCCGTAAAAAAACGGAACCTTCCGTTCACCTCGGCGTCTATGCAAATACCGCCAACACGCCGAGGACCCATTATGTTCCCACAACTGCCTTCCCCCGCCTTCCGTCCCCACGCCGAAGTCCTGATTGACTTTTATGTCGACGTCTCCCTGCGCATGCTGCAAGCCATGCAGAAACTGAGTGAACTCAATCTGCAACTCGGGCGCGACCTGATGGCCGACAGCGGCGCTCACATGCAGCAGCTGATGTCCAGCAAAAACGCGTCGCAATTCAACGCCACCCTGGCCGCGCAAATGGCGCGCTACCAGCCGGGCAGCCAGCTGCGCCACTGAGTGGAACTTCCGTCAACGTTGAAGCTCTAACCACACAGAGCAGCGGGCCAGCCCGCTGCCTTCTCTCAATCCCAGACGGAGGTTTAAATGGCAAACAACTCAGCAAGCGACAAACCCAAGGGCACGGCCAAGCGCGGCTTTGCCGCCATGGACGAAGCCACCCAGCGCGCCATCGCCAGCAAGGGCGGGCAAGCCGCGCATCAGAAAGGCACGGCGCACGAATTCGATTCGGAAGAAGCGCGCCGCGCCGGCCAGAAAGGCGGCGAAGCCGTCAGCCGCGACCGCGAGCACATGGCCGCCATTGGCCGCAAGGGGGGCGAGAGCCGGCAATCGGCCGCGCGCGCGGCGGCCGAGAAAAACGGCACGCGCAGCAGCGTCGGTTCCGAGCAATCGTCAAAGGGGGGCAACAAGCAGTAAGCCAGCGTACTTCGCCGGCGCCTGAAGCACAGATAATCAGGCAAGCGATGCAGAGTTTTCGGCATGGCCGGGCAGCGCATGCATCGCTACCATGGATGTCCTTACGAAAGGACTTACCATGCCCAGAACATTTTTCATCACCGGCGTCAGCAGCGGCTTTGGCCGCGCCTTGTCGGAAGCGGCGCTGGCCGCGGGCCATACCGTCATCGGCACCGTGCGCAATGAGCAGGCGCGCGCGGCTTTCGCCCAACTGCATCCGGAACGCGCGCATGGCTGCGTGCTGGACGTGACCGACTTCGACGCGATTGCCAGCGTAGTCGCGCCAGCCGAATCCGCGGCCGGCCCGGTCGACGTACTGGTCAACAACGCCGGCTACGGCCATGAAGGCATCATGGAGGAATCCCCGCTGGACCAGATGCGCCGCCAGTTCGACGTCAACGTGTTCGGCGCGGTGGCGATGATGAAAGCCTTCCTGCCCGGCTTCCGCACCCGCCGGCGCGGCCACATCATCAACATCACCTCCATGGGCGGCTTCATTACAATGCCCGGCATCGCTTATTACGCCGGCAGCAAGTTCGCGCTGGAAGGCATTTCCGAAACCTTGGGCAAGGAGACGCGCCAGTTTGGCGTTCACGTTACCGCCGTCGCGCCAGGCTCATTCCGCACCGACTGGGCGGGCCGCTCGATGGTGCGCTCGGAGCGCAGCATCGCCGACTATGACGCCCTGTTCGATCCCATCCGCGCCAAGCGCGCCGCGCGCAGCGGCAAGCAGCCGGGCGATCCGCACAAAGCCGCGCAAGCCATCCTGACCCTGGTGGAAACGCCGGAACCACCGGCACACCTGCTGCTGGGCAGCGATGCGCTCGCTCTGGTGCGCGACAAGCTGGCGCAAATGGCGCACGACATCAACGACTGGGAAGCACTGACGCGCTCCACCGACGGTTAAACCGGCGTGCCGATGATGACGCTGGAAGCCTTGAAGATGGCGCTGGCCTCGGCGCCGACTTCCAGGCCCAGCGCCTCGCCGCTATCGCGCGTGACGATGGCGGCAATCGCGCCGCCGCCCGGCAAGGCAATGCTCACTTCCGTGTTGACCGCGCCCGGCAGCACGCGGCTAACCTTGCCCGTCAGCTGGTTGCGCGCCGATAGCCTGACGTCGCCCAACTCTGTGGCGACGATGATCGACGATGCCTTGATCAGGGCGAAGGCCTCCACGCCCACCTGCAGTCCGAGGCTGTGGCTGCTGTCACGGGTGATGGTGGCCACGATGCGCTGGCCGCCGACGATTTCCAGCACCACTTCATCGTTGACCGCCCCCTGTTTCAGAGCCACCACCTTGCCGCTGAACTGATTGCGCGCGCTGGTGTTCATCTTCATCCTTTGCAGCAGTAAAAAATCGTCGGCCAGCGCGTGCGACTGCGCGCTCAGGTGGGCGACAAACTCGCGGTGCGCCGCGTCGACCTTGCGGAAGTTGTCCACCAGTTGCGCGCCGCGCCGGGTCAGCCGCGTGCCGCCGCCGCCCTTGCCGCCGGCCAGCCGTTCGACCAGCGGCTCGCCCGCCAGATTGTTCATGGCCTCGATGGCATCCCACGCGCCCTTGTAGCTCATGCCGACCGCCTTGGCAGCGGCCGTGATCGAGCCTTCGGAAGCGACCGCCGCCAGCAGCGCCACGCGGTCCTGCCCGCCCAGCTTCTGGCCATCGATGGTCAGCCACACATTGCCCTGCAATTCCATGGTCATGGCTGCTGCTCCTCAATGATGCGGCCGGCCTCCATGCGCAGCACGTGCCCGCCGAGCACGCGCACATCTTCAGGGTCGTGCGTGATGATCAGCATGGGAATGGCCAGCCGGCGCTGCAAGGCATCGAGCTCGGCACGCATGCGCTCGCGCAGGCCCGGATCGAGCGCGGCAAACGGCTCGTCCAGCAACAACGCCGACGGCTGCGGCGCCAGCGCGCGCGCCAGGGCCACCCGCTGCCGCTGGCCGCCGGACAATTGATGCGGGAACTGATGCGCCACATGGTCCAGTTCAAACGCCTGCAGCCAGTAGCGTATCGTCTCGCCGTCCACCGCGGCGCGCGGATTGCGCCAGCCGCGCTGCAGACCGAAGCCGATGTTCTGCCGCACATTCAAATGCGGAAACAGCGCATAGTCCTGGAACAGATAGGCCACGTTGCGCTCCCGTGCCGGCACGTTGATGCCGGCCTGTCCATCATACAGGCAACGGCCGCCCAGTTCGATGCGGCCGCGGTCCGGCGTCACCAGACCCGCGAGCGCTTTCATCATCTGGCTCTTGCCGGCGCCGGACGGGCCATACACCACCACGCGCGGACCGGCCGAGGCAAAGCACGCTTCAAGCTGGAATGCGCGCTCGCCGGCGCCCAGCGTCTTGCTGATATCGAGAGAGATTTGCATGGTCACACCAGCGGGTTGCGGTTGGGCGTCAGCTTGTTGGCCGCGACCAGCACGGCAATGCAAACCACCGAGGTGATGATCACCAGCAGGTTGGCGTGATCATCCTGCCCGGCCTGCACAGCCTCGTACACGGCAATCGACAGCGTCTGCGTCTTGCCGGGAATGCTGCCGGCCACCATCAGCGTGGCGCCGAACTCGCCCATCGAGCGGGCAAAGGCCAGCAAGGTGCCGCCCAGCACGCCGCGCCAGGCCAGCGGCAAGGTCACGCGCAGAAACACGGCCAGCGGCGACAGGCCCAGCACCTGCGCCGCCTGCTCCAGTTGCGTGTCGATGCTTTCGAACGCGGCGCGCGCGCCTTTCAGCACCAGCGGAAACGCCACTACCGCCGCCGCAATCACCGCCGCTTGCCAGGTGAAAATCAGGTTGATGCCGAAATGCTGCTGCAGCCAGCCGCCGATCACGCCGTTGCGGCCGATCACCACCAGCAGGTAGTAGCCCAGCACCGTCGGCGGCATCACCATCGGCAGCGTCAGCAGCGCATCCAGCAGCTCGCGGCCGGGGAAACGCTTGCGCGCCAGCAGATAGCCGATCGCCACGCCCAGCACCAGATCGATCAGCGTGGCCCACAGGGCCACCTTCAGCGACAAGCGCAGCGCCACCCAGGCTGGATCGAAGGCGTCCACTTACGGGCGACCGAAACCGTATTTGGCCAGGATGGCCTGCCCCGCCGGCGATTGCACGTAACCGGCAAATTTGCGGCCAGCCGCCGCTTGCGGACCGGCAGCGATGACGGCGATCGGATAGGTGACCGGGGTTGCGGTCGGCACAGTGGCCACCACATGGACCTTATCCTTCACGATGGCGGCATCGGTGGCGTAGACGAAGCCGGCGTCGACCTCGCCGCGCGCCACGTAATCCAGGCACTGGCGCACCGAGGTGCCGAGGATCAGCTTGGGTTCAACTGCGCTCCACAGGCTGGCACGCTCCAGCGCGGCCCTGGTGTAGCGCCCGACCGGCACGCTGGCTGGATTGCCCATCGTAATGCGCGCCACGCCGGCCTGGGCCACATCAGCCACGCCTTTCAGCGGCACCTTGCCGCCCTGTGGCGCGATCAGCACCAGGCTGTTGCTGGCGAAGTTCTTGCGAGTACCGGCCGCCAGCAACTTGAGGCTGTCAGCCTTGTCCATCGCATCCTGGTCGGCGGAAGCAAACACATCCACCGGCGCGCCCTTGGCAATCTGCTGTACCAGCGGATCGGCGGCGGCAAAATTGAATTGCACCTTGTCGCCGGCGTGCTCTTTCTCATAAGCCGCGCCGATCTCCTTGAAGGCATTGGTCAGGCTGGCCGCCGCCGATACCGTAATCTCCGCCGCGCCCGCCATACCGGCCCACGCCGCCAACACCAGTGCCGCACCCGCTTTCAACATGCTGACTCCCGCTCAGTAAAACCGCAATATACTCGATTATATAGCGCAATGCCTAGCCTGCCTTGTGGTAGAGTCGCGCTTCGCCTTTTTCCGCCGCACGCCATGTCCCACCTGAAGTACCTGAGCGCCTACAACGAGCAAACGCAGCAGCAAGTGTCGCAACTGATAGCCCAGAACCGGCTGGGCGAGATCTTGCTCAAACGCTACAGCAAGCCGCACGATCTGCGCACCGACCGTGCGCTGTACCAGTACGTGCAGGAGTTGAAGGCGGAGTTTCTGCGCAATGCCGAGCCGGTCAACAAGGTCGAGTACGACAGCAAGATCCACGTGATCAATCACGCGCTGGGGCTGCACACGTCGATTTCACGGGTACAGGGCGGCAAGCTCAAGGCCAAGCATGAGATCCGGGTGGCCACCCTGTTCAAGGAAGTGCCGCTGGAATTCCTGCGCATGATTGCCGTGCATGAGCTCGCGCACATCAAGGAAAAGCAGCACGACAAGGCGTTCTACAAGCTGTGCACCTATATGGAGCCCAACTATCACCAGTATGAATTCGACCTTCGTCTCTACCTGACCCAGCTGGAGACCGAAGGCCGTAAGTTGTGGAGCTAGCTTAGCGCGCCTGCTTGCGACGGCGGGCCCAGCCAACCATGCCCAGGCCTGCCAGGAGCATGGCATAGGTTTCCGGTTCCGGCACGGCGGTGACGTGGATATTGTCGAATTCAAACTTCCCGCCCACCGTCGGCCCCTGCTGCCAGGTCAGCGAGGACAGGCCGCTGAACGCGGCATTGAAGTTGAAGGTGGTCCAGGTTCCCGTGTAGGTGAAGGTCTGCTGCACGGTGGCCGAATGGTCGGCCTTGGCGCCGTAGAAGGTGACCGAACCGCCAGCCAGCAGCAATTTGGACAGGTCGATCGAAGTCGCGCTGAAGGCGCTGTGGCCGGCGGCGGTCAGCGTGATGGTGTCACGCGCGGTGGCCGACATCGCCAGGCTGTCGGCGGCCGGGCGATACAGGATGTTGTTGGCATCCGGCACGAACAGGGAGTTCAGCAGCCCACCATGCGAGCTGGTCAGCGTGAACCCGTCTTCGGTGTAACTGGTGCCATGGTAGACATTCACCAGGCTCAGTGGAAACGGCAGGCTGCCGTAGGCCAGCTGGCTAACCGAAGTCGCATCGAAGTCGATGACGGCAGCGTGGGCGGCGGCAGCGGACAGCAGGGCTGCGGCGACGGATGCCTGCAACATTGTTGAGGTTTTCAAGGCGTGTCTCCCATGTGTGATTGAGTCTTAGCATTAAAGCACTAATCATGCTTTTATGACACAATAGTTTTTAATTTGACATGCCTGGTGGAAATTATACGTAGCATCGCTGCCACACTTTATGTGCGCAACTTCAGAGCATGCGGCGCAGCAGCGCTTCACCCTCGCGCTCCACCATCATCAACGCGGCGTGCTGCGGACGCACCAGTTCCTGCTCGGTGGCATGACGCACGAAGCTGACCAGGCCATCGTAATAGCCGTCCACGTTCAGCAGGCCGATCGGCTTGGAGTGGATGCCCAGTTGCGCCCAGGTCAGCATCTCGAACAATTCTTCCAGCGTGCCGAGGCCGCCCGGCATGGCGATAAAGCCGTCCGACAGCTGCGCCATCATGGCTTTGCGTTCGTGCATGTCCTTGACAATGAACTGGCGCGTCAGACCGGTATGCCCGACTTCACGCTCGACTAGCGCGGTGGGAATTACGCCGGTGACTTCACCGCCCAGCCGCAGCACTTCGTCGGCTATCACGCCCATCAGACCAACCTTGCCGCCGCCGTAGACCAGCGACAGATTGCGCTCCACCAGCGCCTGCGCCAGTGCGCGCGCCTCTTCCGCAAAGCGCGGGGACGCGCCGGGATTGGCGCCGCAATACACACAAATCGACTTAACCACCTAATTTTTCCTCTTCCAGTTCTTTTTGCGCCGCCGCCTGGTCCAGCCGCTCGGTAGCGTCGCGCACGTTGCAGCAAGCGGCTTGCTGGTACAACTCCATGGCTTGCGCCGCCCTCTTTTTACCTTCCAACATCAGCAGTGCGCGCGCGTACTGGATGCGGACGATGGCCGAATCGGGATTCAGCCTGAGCGCCTCGTCAAACTGACGCCAGGCTTCTTCCTTTTTCACGCCGTAGGTCAGGCCGGCCAGCACTGCCCCCACCTTGTCCAGAATCTCGGCGTGATACACGCCCATTGCCGTGTGCGCATCGGCGCGCTGCGGCGCCAGCTTGATTGCCATATCGAGACTGCGCTTGACCTTCGCCCCCAGTCCCTGCGCCAGTGCCTTCACAATCGAAATTCCTTGCGAGTACTGGCCCAGCGCATAGGCGTGCCAGTAGTAGCCGGCCGGATTATCCGGCTGCTCCAGCTGCTGGCGTTCGCAGCGCTCGGCCACGCATTCAAAGGTGGCCAGGCGCTTCTTCAGATTCGGTTCCAGGTAATTGGTGTGCATGCAGATGGCTTTGTGCGCCACCGCGTAACCGTTGACGCCCACGTCCAGCCCCAGTCGCGCGGCGCGCTCGAACTCGCCGGCGTGGAAGGCGATCCACGCCTGCCGCAAGGCCGGATGGGTGGGGAATTGCTCACGGTCGCCGGCATGCAGCTGCGGCCAGGCGGCTTGCAAGGTCTCCGGCGTGTAGCGGTATGCAGGATCGGGATACGGAAAAGGGGTCCACGCCATGAGGCCTCCGGTCTACTTCAACTTCTTCAGGTATTCTTCGGACAGTTTCTGGAACAGCAGGCTGGTTTCATTGCGCAGATAAGGACCGATCTGCGACAGCACCTGGTAACAGCCGCGCGCCAGCGCATCGGCCATGGACTGCTGCTCGCTGTACTTGCGCGGATTGCGCACGTACTCGTAGGACAGCCAATACGTCGCCACCACCACCATATTGGTGGCCATGGCGTCGATGGCGGTATCGGACGCTTCCAGCGACTTTTCGCTGCGCAAGTCTTCGCACAGCTGCTTGGCGACCTTGATCTTGTGCGCCAGGATCTGCTTGAAGTGCAGCTCCAGCTTGCGGTTGCGTGACAGCAGGTCATTCAGGTCACGGTAGAAGAAGCGGTAGCGCCAGATCAGTTCAAACATCAGGTGCAGGTACAGCCACACGTCCTCGATGTTGGAGCGGCGGCCGTTCGGCACAGTCAGGATGCGCTCGATTTCGGCCTCGAACTGGACGAAGATCGAGTTGACGATATCGTCCTTGTTACGGAAATGGTAGTACAGATTCCCCGGCGAGATATTCATCTCCTCGGCGATCACCGTGGTGGTGATATTGGGCTCGCCGAACTCGTTAAACAAGCGCAAGGACAGCTCTAAAATGCGTTCGCGGGTACGACGGGGGGCTTTTTGTAGCATGGCGGGGAAACCTCTGTTTTTTCTGGTGCAAGCATAACACTGATGCTCGCCACAGAGGAACACCGGTACATGCTTTTGCGCGCACTTAGCGCGAAGATGCCGTTATTTAGCCTTTTTCGCGGCTGATTTCCTGGCGGGGGTTTTCTTCGCCGGTGCTTTCTTGGCGGCTGCTTTTTTAACAACGGACTTGCCGGACAGGGCGGCGACCTGCTTGGTCAGTTCGTCGATGCGCTGGTTGAGCGCATCAATTTCCTCTCGGGTCGGCACGCCAATGGAGCTGAGGGCGCGCAGCACGCGCTCCTCGAACAGCTGCATCGAAAAGAACTTGCCCTCATCTTCCTGCGCCTTGGCGAAAGCGGCCAGGCCAGCCTGCCAGATTTCCTGCGACGACATGCGGACCGCGTCCAGCTGCTGATCGTCGTTCTTCTTCAACTTTTTAGCCATGTCCATCCCATGCGTGCTGTTTGCCGATATTTTATTCTAGCCGAGCAGGTCTAGAGAATGGTTACTAATGCGGCAAGGGGACGTCGGACGGGATGGGGCGCCATCCGCTTGCGGTAGATTTGCAGGAAGCTGCCATCACGCTTCATTTCGCGCAGCGCGCTGTCCTCGGCGTGGATGGTGGCGGCCGTGCCGCGGGAAAAGGCAAAATAAACCCCGACCAGGTCAAGCCGGAATGCCACCGCCACGTCGCCAGCCTGGTAGCCGGCCTGTAAGGTTCATGCCTCCGACAATACATCAAGACAAATTCACTGACTGTCTTGAGATTCCTCAAATTTTGTGCGCGCGTGTCCGAATGTCAGAGCTGACCCCGAATTACGAATTACGTCAGTTGGCGGCTTTGGCTGCCTCGCGCGGGGAGCTGGCGCCGTGCATTTGCGCTTGCAGGCGGAAGCCTTCGCGGATGTTTTCGCGCAGGACGGCGCCTTTCCACGGTTTGGTGTAGAAGCGGTCGATGGCGCCGTGGTTGATGGCGGCCATGATCGGCGTCAGGTCGGCATACGCCGACAGCATGATGCGGAAGGTGTCGGGACACAGGTTCTTGACCCGCTCCATGAATTCGGTGCCGCTCATTAAGGGCATGCACTGGTCGCACAAAATCACTTGCACCCGGTGCCGCGCCAGGAGGTCGAAGCCCTCGGCCGCCGTCTGCGCCGTCAGGATGCGGTAGCCGTCCTGCGACAGGAAATCGGTCAGCACGTCCAGCATGAAGGCGTCGTCGTCGACGATCAACAGGGTCTGCTGGTCGACCACGTCTTCGTTCGGCGGCGCCTGCATGCGCCGGCCTTCGCGCAGCAGCGCTTCAAATTCGTCTTCCGGCAGCGGACGGCTGAAGAAGTAGCCCTGCATTTCGTCGCAGCCGTGGCGCCGCAAGTAGGACAGCTGCGCGTCTTTTTCCACCCCCTCGGCAATCACGTTCAGCTTGAGGCTGTGCGCCATGTTGATGATGGCCAGCACGATGGCGGCGTCGTCCGGGTTGCTGGTTACTTCGCGCACGAAGGCGATGTCGATTTTCAGCTTGTCGATCGGGAAGCGCTTCAGGTAGGCCAGCGAGGAGTAGCCGGTGCCGAAGTCGTCGATGGAGATCTGGATCCCCAGTGCTTTCAGGTTTTGCAGCACGGTGATGGTTTCCTCGGCGTTGGACATCAGTGAGCTTTCGGTCAGCTCCAGCTCCAGCAGTTCCGGTGCGATGCCGTGCTCGCGGATGGCTTTCAGCACTTCTTCCTCCAGCCCGCCCACAAAGAACTGGATGCCTGAGACGTTGACCGACAAGTGCACCGCGCCGGCATTGGTCTTGTGCCAGTGGGCGATTTTGCGGCACGCTTCGTGGATCACCCAGGTGCCGACCCGCACGATCAGACCGGTCTCTTCCAGGATCGGGATGAACAGCGCCGGCGAAACCATGCCGTGCCCCGGCCGCTTCCAGCGGATCAGCACCTCGGCGCCGCTGATGCGGCCGCTGTCGATGTGCACCTTGGGCTGGAAGAACAGCACGAATTCCTGGTTGTCGATGGCGCGCCGCAGGGCGTTTTCCAGATCCAGCCGCGCCAGCGATTGCGCGTTCATTTCGGCGGTGAAGAAGCGGAAGGCGTCGCGCCCGGCTTCCTTGGCGCGGTACATGGCGGTGTCGGCGTACTGGATCAGGGTGTCCGGCTCGGCGCCGTCATCCGGGTAGACCGCGATGCCAATGCTGGCCGTGACCGTCACTTCATGCCCCTTCAGGTCGAACGGCCGGCGCAGCGCGTCGCGGATCTTGTCAACCACGGCAATGGCGTTTTGCGCCCCCTCGGGCAGCATCAGGATGGCGGCAAATTCGTCGCCGCCAAAGCGGCCGATGGTGTCGCGCACGCGCAGGCAATCCACCAGGCGGCTGGAGAACTGGCGCAGCAGTTCGTCGCCAATGGTGTGGCCCAGCGTGTCGTTGACGTTCTTGAAGCGGTCAACGTCCAGGAACAGCACCGCCAGCGACCATTTGTGCTCTTCCGCCTGGCGCAGCGAGTGCGCCAGCGAATCGTAGAACTGGCTGCGGTTGGGCAGCCCGGTCAGGGTGTCGAAGTGGGCCAGCTTGAGCAGGCGCTGTTCGGCTTCCTTGCGCTCGGTGATGTCGCGCGCCACCGCCACCAGGATCCAGCTGGCGCCGGAGCGCAGGGTGCGGCGCTGCACTTCCACCGCCAGCGCCGAGCCATCCTTGCATTGCAATAGCAGCTCGGTCATGGCGCCGCTCTGGTCGCCGGCCAGCAGTTTGTCGTACAGTTCTTCCAGCTTGTGCAGGTCGCCTTCCAGCGAGCGGTTGGGGCCGACCTTGAGGAAGTCTTCGCGCTCGAAGCCCAGCATGCGGCAGGCGGTGGCGTTGACGTCGACAAAGCACATGCCGGCGCGGTCGACCAGGAAGATGGCGTCGGCGGTGGCGTCCATCGCCAGCCGGAAGCGGCGCAGGTCTTCATCCAGGCGGATGCGGGCATTCATGTCCAGTGTCAGCTGGGCATGGTGGCGCTTGATTTCTTCGTACAGCAGCAGGTTTTCAAACGCCACCGCCACCTGCGCCGCCACCGTGCCGGCCACCCGTTCGTCGACTTCCGAGAAACCGTCCGCGCCCAGCTTGTCGACCAGGTACAGCCAGCCATGGGTGCGCTCGCGCGACGTGATCGGCACGCCCAGGAAGGAGTGCACCGGCGGATGGGTGGGCGGCAGGCCGACGCTGGCCGGGTCGCCGTTCAGGTCGTTGATGCGGCATGGCAGGCGCTGGTCCAGCAGGCCGCGCAGCACGCCGGCGCGCGGGCTTTGCGCAATCTGCCGCACCGGCATGCCGGCGCCGCAGCTGGCAAAGTAGCTCAGCTCGGTCGCGCCCGGCTCCAGCACGCCCAGGCAGGCG
Source organism: Duganella sp. (assembly GCF_039595735.1). NCBI lineage: Bacteria > Pseudomonadati > Pseudomonadota > Betaproteobacteria > Burkholderiales > Oxalobacteraceae > Duganella > Duganella sp. Next base: position 115,281 of record NZ_JBCNLB010000010.1, on the reverse strand, counting down.
TACTTCGAGACGCAGATATTCTGCGCCACGCGGCAACCGATTTCCACCAGCGCAGCCGGATCGCGCTCGGCGCCCAGTTCTATCCCCAGTTCGATCAGCGCGGTCAGGCGCAGGCTGACCGCCTGCAGGCTGGACAGCGAATGCGACAGCCGCTGGGTCATGCGCGACAGGTGCTCGGCCGAGTCCTGCTCATGGTCGCCGGCCAGCTGGGTGATCAGCTGGCTGCTCGATTCCAGTTCGTCCAGATACTCGGCCACCTGGTGGTCGATGTCGTGGAAGCGCCCTTCCTGCGGCGGCTCCGGCGCAAACGCCGGCAGGCCCTCGGTCAGCGGCATGCTTTCGGTCAGGCCCAGCGCTTCCTGCACGGTTTGCAGGATCACTTCCGGATCGGACGGCTTGGGCAGCACCCAGCGCACGCCGCACGACTGCGCCACCGCCATGGCTTCGCGCTCGCGGTAGGTGGCGGTGTAGAAAATCACCGGCACGTTGGCGGTTTCCTGGTGCTCGTGCATGCGGGTGACGAACTCGTAGCCATCCATATTCGGCATCAGGATGTCCGAGATCACCAGGTCCGGCTTTTCAGCCAGCACCATTTTCAAGCCTTCCGCGCCATTCGACGCTTCCAGCAGCCGATGGCCGCCGTAGCTGAGCAGCGTCATCAGGAATTCACGGTTGAGTACGTGATCGTCCACGATCAAGATCGTGGCCATGTCGTTTTTAGCCGGGGACGACATCGCCCCTTGTAAAAAAGACTCGATTTGCGTGACAAAGGTGTCGGGTTCGATCGGCTTGCCGATGTAGCCGTCAAAGCCGGCTTCCAGCAGCTTTTCGCGGTCGCCCACCATGGCCAGCGCGGTCACTGCCAGCGCCGGGATGTGGCGCACCGCGGGGTCGGCCTTGAGCGCGGCCACCACGCCGTAGCCGTCCAGCTTGGGCAGGTGGACGTCGCAGATGATCAGGTCCGGCAATTCGCGTTTGGCGGCCGCCACGCCGGCCTCGCCGTCGCTGGCCGACAGCGGCGTGTAGCCGAAGGCGCGCAGCAGGTACACCATCAATTCCATGTTGGTGGCGTTGTCTTCAATAATCAGGATTCGTGCTGACACGCGGTCCCTCCTTTTCTTATTCTTCCAGCGGCAGAGCCAGCGTGAACACACTGCCCACGCCGTACTCACTATCAAATAAAATCTCCCCCTGCAGCAGGGACGCCAGCTTGCGGCTCAGGTGCAGGCCGAGGCCGGTGCCCTCGAACTGCCGCAGCGCGGCGGCGTCCAGCTGCGAGAAGGCCTGGAACAGGGTGTCGCGCTGCTCGCTGCCGATGCCAATGCCGGTATCGCTGACGCTGATGGTGGCGCACGGGCGCTCCCCGACCATCCCCTTGGCCAGCCGCACCAGCACCCGGCCGTTGTTGGTAAACTTGATCGCGTTGTGGACCAGGTTCATCAAAATCTGCTGTACCGCCCGGCGGTCGCTGCTGACCGTCACCTCTTCCGCCGCCGCCTCGAATTCCAGCGCCAGGCCCTTGCTGCGCGCCTGCGGCTTGAACGAATCCAGCACTTCACCGATCAGCGGCCGGCACGGCAGCGGCGCCACGTCCAGTTCGATCTTGCCCGATTCAATCCGGGTCAGGTCCAGCAAATCGTTAATCAGCGACAGCAGGTGGCGCGCACTGCTTTGCACCATGCGCAACTGTTTGTTCTGCTCATCATTAATGGGTCCAGGCAACTTCATCAGCATAGTACCCGTAAAACCGATGATCGCGTTTAACGGCGTGCGTAATTCATGCGACATGCCGGTCAGGAAGCGATCCTTGGCCGCCACCGCCTTGGCCAGCTCGACATTTTTCTCCTGCAGCGTCTGCTCGAACTGCTTGCGCTCGCTGATGTCGCGGATCGCGCTCATCACCAGCGGTCCCTCTTCCGTGCTGATCGGGCTCAGGCTGATCTCGACCGGAAATTCAGTGCCGTCGCTGCGCAGGCCGTACAGGTCGCGGCCGCTGCCCATCGGCCGCACCTGCGGCTGCGCCGCGTAGCCGGCGCGGTGCTGCAGGTGGCCGGCGCGGAAGCGCGCCGGCATCAGCCACTCCAGCGGCTTGCCGCGCAGCGCGCCGTGCGCATAGCCGAACAAGGCCTCGGCCTGGCCGTTGGCCAGCACGATGCGGCCGGCCGCGTTGGCCATGATGATGGCATCCGGCATGGAATCCAGGATGCCGTCGTAGCGCGCTGCCACCAGCTTGGCGTCGCGCAGCACCTTGAGCTGGGTGACGTCTTTTTTACTCCACAAAATATACGCCGGCTGGCCATCGTCGCCACGCACCAGCTTGCTGGAACTGTCGATGTAGACCAGCGTGCCATCCTTGGCGCGGCGCATCGATTCATAGCTGGCCACACCGTCCGCCAGGGTTTGCTTCAGCACCGCGGCGCCATCGTCCTGCAAGGCCGGCGGCACGATCAGCGCATCCAGGCGGCGGCCTACCGCCTCGGCGCTGTCGTAGCCGAACACGGCCTGTGCGCCGTTGGTCCAGCACACCACCACGCCGTCCGGTGTGGTCAACACGACGGCATCCGGGGTTTCGTTCAGGATCAGGGTGCCGAAATCGATCGTCATCGCCTCGCCTTATTGCTACGCGTACAGGAATAACCATACAGCAAGGCGGCACGAAGATCCTCACACAAAATCACACTGTGCGGTCTGGATTTCCTGCAGCGTGCAGCGCAGGATCTCCGGATGCCGCCCCAACGCCACGTGGCCTATGGCGCCAAACACCAGATTGCGGGCGCCGGGCAGCGCGCTGGAGTCTTGCGGCGCAATGATGTTGTCATGGACAGAGTAAATGGAACTGATCAATGTCCGTTGCGTATTTGCCTCAGAGGCAGCCAGCCCGGCCAGCCAGGCGCTGTCGCGCCGCATTTGCGCGGCATTGCTGCCGGGGCCGAAATGGGCCAGCGCGGTGCCGTGGTGCGGCGTGCCCAGCGTGATCACGCGCGCCAGCTGGGCGCCGCCATGCTGGCGCAGATAGGCGCGCGCCACCAGCCCGCCCATGCTGTGGCCGACAATGATGACTTGCCGGCTGCCAGTCTCGCACCGCAAGCGTTCCACCGCCGCCTGCACCTGCGGCACGTAATCATCGATCGAGGCGCCCGGCGGTTCCAGATCGATGCCGTAGTGGCTGATGCCGGCCTCGCGCAGCAGCTTGCTCATCGGTAGCCAGTAGCCGCTGTTGCAGGCATAGCCATGGATCAGCAGCACAGGCACGCCGCGCGCGCCCGGCACCAGCTGCAGGCCGATCGGACGCAGCATGTAGTAGGACGACGCCAGCATGGAGGAATGGAATTCATGCCAGAACAGACGCGCCGCGCGCAGCGGATTGAGCGCATGGTCGGGCGGCGTGACGCTGCCGGCGCGCCAGCTCAGGTAGAAGTTGTTGGCCGAGATGGCCAGCCGCACCAGCAGCACCAGCAGCAGGGCCAGCGCCAGGTACACCGCCACCGTGGATGGCGCGCTGAGCGTGGATTCCCACGCCGGCCGCCACCAGTAGTAGAGGCCGGTCGCCAGCAGGCCAACCAGCACGGCCTGCAGCAACAGGAGCAGGAGCAGCAGTCGTTTGATCATCGGCGCATGATAGCGCGTTTCTGCCGCGTCACGTGCGTACCGGCCGCGCCGCCGGCTGGCCGGTCAGCTCCTGTGCCAGACCACTGGCCAGGCGCGCCACCATGCCATAAATCGACAGCTGCGGATTGGCGCCGATCGAGGTCGGGAACAGCGAACCGTCGTGCACCGACAGATTGGCCAGGCCATGGTAGCGGCCGCGCGCGCTGGTCACGCCCTGCCGCGCGTCGTCCGACATGGCGCAGCCGCCCATCACATGCGCCGACGCCAGCTTGGCTTGCAGCAGCTTGTACGGCAGCGCGGCGATGGCGCTTTTGGCCTGGGTCCAGCTGGTATAGGGCTGAGCCCGCTCATGCACCGGCATCACGCTGGTGGCGCCGGCGGCAAACTGGATTTCCGCCATGGTCAGCAGCGCGCGGCGGGCGCCGTCCCACACGAAATCGCCGACCGGATAATCCAGCACCGGCGCGCCGTTCACCAGTTCCACGCTGCCGCCCGGCGCGCCATCGTGGAAGCCGTCGCGCAGCAGCGCCACCGCCACATGCAGATGGGCGAACTGCTGCATCAGCGCCGCGTGCTGGGCGCCAAAGCCGGTCATGATCGAGGAGAACAGCAGCGGATGCAGCGGCGGCACCTCCAGCTTGTAACCGATCGGGCCGTCAATGCGTTCGGTGTGCAGGAAGTGGTCGGAGTACACCGTCTGCGGCGCGCCGGCGTAAGCTTCCACCGGCTGGCGGCAGGTGGCCACCGAGGCCACCGATGGATGCAGGAAGGTGCGCTTGCCGAGCAAGCCATGCGGATCCGGCGCGGCCGAACGCAGCAGCAGGGCCGGCGTGTTGATGGCGCCGCCGGACAGCACGAAGTGCCTGGCGCGCAAGGTCAGGCGGCGGCCGGTCGGGCTGAGCCCATCGGCGCTCAGCGCCACGCATTCGATGCCGCTGGCGCGCTCGCCCTTGATGATCAGTTTGTCCGCGCGTGCCCGCGTCAGCAGGCGCGCGCCGTGCTGCAGCGCCGAGGGGATGGTGGTCACCAGCATCGACTGCTTGGCGTTGGTCGGGCAGCCCATGCCGCAGTAGCCGAGGTTCCAGCAACCGTTGACGTTGCGGCGGATCAGCCCGGTCGGTATGCCAAGCCGGGCGGCGCCACGCCGCAGCAGGTCATTGTTCTCGTTGGGCGGGGTGGGCCAGTCGGTGATGTGGAGACGTTCCTCCATCATGGCAAACCACGGCGCCAGCGCTTCCGGCGTGTAGTCCTGCAGGCCGAAACGCCGGTGCCAGTAGCGCAGCGTGATGTCGGGGGTGCGGAAGCTGCTGGTCCAGTTGACCGTGGTGCTGCCGCCCACCGTGCGTCCCTGCAGGATGGCGATGCCCTTGTCCTTGGTCTTGCGCGCGGCCGCCTCCTGGTACAGCGCCGGATAGGCCTGGGCTTCGCGCATCTTGAAGTCGCTGGACGACTTGAGCGCGCCCTCCTCCACAATCAGCACCTTGAGACCGGACAGCGCCAGGATCTCGGCGCTGACGCCGCCGCCGGCGCCGCTGCCGACAATCACCACGTCGGCCTCCAGCGTCTGGTCGGCCTGCAGTTGCGCGCAATCGGTCACTTGCCAGCCGGCGGCCAGGCCGGCCTGGATCGGGTCGGGAATCACGCTCATGCCGCCAGCTCCTTGAGCGGTCCCGGATAACCAATGCGCTCCCAGCTGGACGGATCGGCATACCAGGCGCCGATGATCAGGTCATGCATAGCCTGGTAGGCAACTTGCAGCGTGTGCAGGCTGTGGGTGCGCCAGCTTTGCAGAAACGCGCTCACCTGGCGCGGATCGGCCTGCTCCCAGCTGCCGCCGACGCCGGCCAGCAGGCGCCGCGCCGGTCCCAGTGCCAGCAGGCCGAACAGATCCTGCACCTCTTTTTGCATCGGCAGCGGCAGGCCCAGCACCGTGTCGCACACGCGCTGGCTGGCGGCGGCCAGCGCGGCCGCGCGCGCGGCGGGCGCCGCCGGCAAGACCGGCCCCAGCATGGCGGGGATGATGGCCAGCAGCACCGCCTGGGCGCCGCCCTCCAGGGCAAAACGGTGGAACCCCGGCGCATACGCGAGGCGATAGACGGCGCCGCCGGCAGCGAGGGTTAACGCGCCGGCCACGCCGATCTTCAGAAAAGATCTGCGGGATTGCTGCATAGTCTCCGTCCATTTTTTATGGTTTTGACTAGTGTAATGGAAAGCGCAATCCTGCCCTCAGGCAAAAATAGAGGCCTGCGTCTATTTCGTTCAGGCCACCACGGCAGGCAGATAGACGTCGCAGAATTCAGCCGGCATGCGGCGCGCGCGGCCGCTGCTGATCTCGATGCACACCAGTTCCCAGCGCCCGCGCAACACGGTGGCGCCGTCGCTGGCGCGCAGCAGCTGGAAGCGGCGCTCCATATTGAGCTTGCCATCGGTGGCGACCAGCCAGGTGCCCAGCAGCAGCCGTTCGCCGGCCGTGGTGGGCAGCAGGTAATCGTATTCCGAGCGGCGGATCGCCATGGCGCGGTCCAGCCGGCGGTAATCGGCCAGGCCCAGGCCCAGCGCTTCGGAGTGCGCCCAGCCGGCCTTTTCGCACCATTGCACGTAGACGGCGTTGTTGGTGTGGTCCAGCCCGTCGATGTCGCCGGCGGCCGGCGCCAGTTCCAGCACGTGCGGTTGCGGATGGTCCCAGTTCATGCGCCATCCTTGCCGTGGCGGCCGCTCATGTGGCGGGCGATGCCGCGCAGGATATTGACCTCTTCCTTCTCCAGCTGGGCACGCGCGAACAGGCGCTTGAGGCGCGGCATCAGCTTGCGCGGATTGCTGGCGTCGAGGAAGCCGATATCCACCAGCGCCTGCTCCAGATGGGCGAACATGCCATCGATCTGCTCGATGCTGGCGGCCTCGCCGTGAAAGCCGACCAGGTTGGCATCGCCCACCGGCAGGCGCGGCGTCAGCGCCACGCCGGCGCCGTCCAGCACCGCCATGCGGCACTCGTAGGCCAGCACCTGGGCCGCCTGCGACAGGTTGAGCGAGGAATAGTCCGGGTTGGCGGGAATGTTAATCAAAACATTACATTTCTCGACCAGTTCGTTGGGCAGACCGAAGCGCTCGTTGCCAAAGATCAGGGCCGTGCGCAGTTCGGGCTGGGCCACCAATTGCCCGGCCAGCTGGCGCGGCGACAGCACCGGCGGCGAAAATTCGCGCAATCTTGCCGACACGGCAGCGGCAAAGTTGATCCCCTCCAGTGCCTCGGCCATGCTGCCCACCACCCGCGCGCTGCTTAAAATGTCCTGCGCCCCGCTGGCAAAGGCGATCGCCTCCGGGTCTTGCAGCGCGTTCTCAAAGCGCGGGGTCACCAGCACCAGATCGCTGTAGCCCATGGTTTTCATGGCCCGCGCCACCGCCCCGATATTGCCCGCGCGGCTGGTCTCGACCAGAATAAATCGCAGATGTTTGAAAAGATTCGTGTTGATTTCGGGCAGGTTCATTTAAAATAGCGCAATCGCGCGGTATCGATACGGAAATTCAGCCAGAATTTTACCCTGTCGGCACCGCCCTGCTCTTTGTCATTTTGTCTCCCTGTCGTGCCGCCGGGCTGGAATTCCCCCGGTGGGCGTTAGCATTTTTATACGGAAAAGCCCATGCATCCAATGATCAATACGGCCGTGAAAGCCGCGCGCCGCGCCGCCGCCGTCATCAACCGCGCTTCCTTCGACCTCGATCGCCTGATCGTCACCGAGAAGAACCACAAGGACTTCGTCACCGACGTTGACCAGGCTGCCGAGCAAGCCATCATCGAGGTACTGTCCAAGGCCTACCCTGACCACGCCTTCCTGGGCGAAGAATCCGGCGCATCCGCCAATGCGCACGACGAGGCAGAATACACCTGGATCATCGATCCTATCGATGGCACCACCAACTTCATGCACGGCTTCCCGCAATACTCGATCTCGATCGCCTTGTCGCAGCGCGGCGTGATCACGCAATCCGTGGTCTACGACCCGGTGCGCAACGACCTGTTCACCGCCACCAAGGGCGCCGGGGCCTATCTGAATGAAAAACGCATCCGCGTCGGCAAGCTGGACCGCATTGCCAACGCCCTGCTGGCCACCGGCTACCAGACCGGCAGCCCGGCCGCGCTGAAAGAATACCTGGAAATGTACGGCATCATGGCCGAGCGCTGCCAGGGCGTGCGCCGTGCCGGCAGTGCCGCGCTGGACCTCGCTTACGTGGCCTGCGGCCGTCTGGACGGCTTCTACGAAAAAGGCCTGAAGCCGTGGGATATCGCCGGCGGCGCCCTGCTGGTGACCGAGGCCGGCGGCATCGTTGGCGAGTTCAACGGCGAATCCGACTACCTGTACAAGGGTGACGTCATCGCCGGCAGCCCGAAAATCTTCGGCCAGATGGTCGGTTTGCTGACCCCATACGCATAAGTTTCAACACGCTGTTACAAAATAGGGAGCGTTTGCTCCCTTTTTTATTGCTGTTTTTGTTTCCTATCTGAAACAAGATGCTATACTGAAAGTTGCGGCACCGCTCAGTCCGATGCCGCAAACCAAGAATACTCGACTGAATTTGCAAAGTTAATATGTCATTCTCTACCCTCGGTTTGTCCGACGCCCTCGTCCGCGCAGTGAGCGAAACCGGCTACACCACGCCGACGCCGATCCAGCAGCAGGCCATCCCTGCTGTGCTGAATGGCGGCGACCTGCTGGCAGGCGCGCAAACCGGCACCGGCAAGACGGCTGGCTTCACGCTGCCGCTGCTGCACCGCTTATCGACTGACGCCGTCGGCGTCAAGCAAACCGGCAACAAGACGCCGCGCGCGATTCGTGCCCTGATCCTGACCCCGACCCGCGAACTGGCGGCCCAGGTCGAGGAAAGCGTGCGCGTGTACGGCAAGTACACCCACCTGAACTCGGCCGTGATCTTTGGCGGCGTCGGCATCAACCCGCAGATCAAGCAGCTCAAGCACGGCGTCGACATCCTGGTCGCCACCCCGGGCCGCCTGCTGGACCACATGGACCAGGGCACGGTGGACCTGTCGAAGATTGAAATCCTGGTGCTGGACGAAGCCGACCGCATGCTCGACATGGGCTTCATCCGCGACATCCGCAAAGTGCTGGCCGGCCTGCCGCCGAAGCGCCAGAACCTGCTGTTCTCGGCCACCTTCTCGGACGAGATCAAGGCGCTGGCCGATGGCCTGCTGGACAAGCCGGCCACCATTGAAGTGGCGCGCCGCAACTCGACGGTGGAAATCATCGCGCAGAAAATCCACCCGGTGGACCGCGACAAGAAACACCCGATGCTGGCGCACCTGATCAAGTCCAACAACTGGCACCAGGTGCTGGTATTCACCCGCACCAAGCACGGCGCCAACAAGCTGGTCGAGCAACTGGAAAAAGACGGCATCGGCGCCATGGCCATCCATGGCAACAAGAGCCAGTCGGCGCGCACCAAGGCGCTGTCCGAATTCAAGGACAACAAGCTGCAAGTGCTGGTGGCCACCGACATCGCCGCGCGCGGCATCGACATTGACCAGCTGCCGCACGTGGTCAACTACGACCTGCCGAACGTGCCGGAAGACTATGTGCACCGCATTGGCCGCACCGGCCGTGCCGGCGCCACCGGCGAAGCGGTATCGCTGGTGTGCGTGGACGAGCACCAGATGCTGAAAGACATCGAAAAACTCATCAAGCAGACCCTGCCGCGTGACGTCATCCCGGGCTTCGAACCGGATCCGACCGCGCGCCCGCAACCGATCCAGCTGCGCAGCGGCGGCCCTGGCCACCGCAACGGTCCGAGCCGCAACGGCGGCGGCGCCCGCAAGCCGGGCGGCGGCAACGGCAACGGCAACAAACCGCGCGCAGCCGGCGGCAATGGCGGTGGCAGCGCGCCACGCAGCGGCAACAACGCCGCGCAACACCGCACCGGCGGCCGCGGCCGCTAATCCGGGGTCAGGTCCGCCATTTCTACACGGCCTCGGCCGTAGCACGACTACGGCCGAGGCCGTGTTCAATTGGCGGACCTGACCCCGGATTTTGGATTAGGATAGCGGCTCGACCACCGACCGCTATCCTCCATGCCCAAGTTCGCTGCCAACCTGTCCATGCTGTACACCGAAGCGCCTTTTCTAGAGCGCTTCGCCCTGGCCCGCCAGGCCGGCTTTGAGGCCGTCGAATTCCTCTTCCCCTACGCTTATCCGCCCGAACAGATCGCCGCCCAGCTGCGCCTGCATCAGCTGCAGCTGGTCCTGTTCAACCTGCCGCCAGGCGACTGGGATGCCGGCGAACGCGGCATGGCCTGCCTGCCGGACCGCGTCGGGGAGTTCCGCGCCGGCGTCGCCACCGCCTTGCGCTACGCCCAGGCGCTGGGCGTGCCGCGCTTGCACTGCATGGCCGGCAAGGTGCCGCCCGACCTCGATCCGCAACAGGCGCGCACCACCTATCTGGCCAACCTGCGCTACGCCGCCCAGCAACTGCAGCCGGCCGGCATCGACTTGCTGATCGAACCGATCAACCACTACGACATGCCCGGCTACTTCCTCAACCGCAGCAGCCAGGCGCTGGAGCTGATCCGCGCGGCCGCCTGCCCCAATCTGTTTCTACAATACGACATCTACCACATGCAGCGCATGGAGGGCGAGCTGTCCAACACCATCCGCGCCCATCTGCAGCTGATCAGGCACATGCAGGTGGCCGACACGCCCGGCCGGCACGAACCCGGCAGCGGCGAGATCAATTACCGCCACCTGTTTGCCTTCATCGACCAGCTCGGCTACGACGGCTGGCTCGGCTGCGAATACATCCCGGTCGCCGGCACCGACGCCGGCCTCGGCTGGCGGCAGGCGCTGACCACGTAGTCTGCGCCCGCGCAACACGCGAAAGTTCACCAACGGCAACAATCGTCTTACCAACCGTGGAGTGCCCCATGAAACTGTCTCGCCTGTTTTTCATTCTTGGCTTGCTGGCCATCCTCAGCGGCTGCGCCAGCAGCACCCCGCGCATGGCCGAGGTGCGCGCCTTTGCCGCCGAGGCGCCCAAGCTGGGCGCTTACCACGAGCTCACCGAACGCTACCGCAACACGTACCAGCGCGAGCAGCCTTTCCTGTCGCCCGAGGCTGACGCCCGCGAGCAGCAGCTCAACGCCCGCCGCCAGCAAGCCTGCGACGATTTCGTCAAGCTGCAGTACGGCTTGCAGGCATATATGCACACCCTCGGCAAGCTGGCCGGCGATAATCAGTACGATCTGGAAGACCAGGTGAAAAATGTCAGCGGCGGCATCAAGGCCTGGCCCGATTCCGGCCTCGACGACCGCCACGTCAACGCCTTTGCCGGCCTGACGCGGCTGATCTCGCGCGGCCTGACGCGCCAGCTGCAGGAAAACGCCGTCAACGACATCCTGCGCGACGGCCAGCAGCCGGTGCAGGAGGTGCTGGACGCCATGCGCACCCTGTTGCGCCTGTACGATAAGACCAGCGACAACGAACAGAAAACCGTCATCGGCATGCTGGAAAGCGAGATCCCCTTCCTCGATCCCAAGCGCGACCGGCTGCTGCTGGCCCTGGCCAGATCGCAGCAACAGCAAAAACAGGCCGAGTTCCGCCTGATCGGCCTGCGCTACACGCTGGCGCGCAAGAATCTGGATGCGATCGAGCAGCAGCACCGCGCGCTGGTGGCGCAAATCCCCGCCCAACCGTAAGGAGCAGCCATGACCGATCTCAAGAAACAAGCCGCGCTGGAAACGCTGGCCGATCAGCTGTCGGCCTGCGCCGACGCACTCCACCAGCGCCTGATGCGCGCCATCCGCAAGCCGGCGGCGGACGGCGGCATCCCCGGCATTGCGCACGCGGTGGCGCAGGCGCTGTTTGAAAACGAGGTGGCGCTGCGCCAGCGCGCCAACGGCCTCTACCTCGACGCCGCCGTGCTGGCGGCCAGCGGCCTCGGCGCGCATCAGCAGCAGTTGCTGGAACTCACCGCGCGGGCGCAGGAAAAAATCGAGCGCATCGACCACATCAAGGACCTGGTCGACCTGGCCGCCGAACTGCTGACGCTGGGCGCGGCGGTGGCCACCGGCAAGCCGGACAAGCTGCTGGCGCCGCTGGAAAAACTCAAGCACCATCTGGACGCGCTGTAGAACGAATCCGCGCCGCCACGGTCCAATGCCGTAAGGAGAGCACGGCATGAACGGACTGGACGACCCACAATGGCGGCAGCTGCAGGCGCGCCTGCAGGCGGCGCGCGCCGCCCTGCTCAGCCAGCTGGCCGACGATCTCGACCGCAGCACCGATCTGCGCCAGCCGCTGCCGCACGTGGCGGAAGCCTCGCCAGCCGACAACGCCAGCCAGCGCACCCTGCACACCGCCGTGCACGAGGCCGCCGCGCACACGGCGCGCCAGCTCGACATCGTGCGCCACGCGCTGGCCAAGTTTGACGATCAGCGTTATGGATTGTGTGAAAGCTGCGGCGGCGCCATCGGCTACTCGCGGCTGGACGCGCGTCCGGAAGCGCGCTTCTGCATCAATTGCCAGACGCGGCTGGAGCAGCGCCGGCGTTAGCGGCCGCGCTCAGTCATCGCGCCACGGCTGGCTGCGGATCTTGGCCACCTGGCGCTGCGCCATCAGGCGCCACAGCTGCAGGGCGTCGGCCTGGCGCGCCACGGTCATGGTGCGCGGCGCGGCCAGCGCGATCTCGCAATCGCGGTCCGACCATTCGGCAAAGCGCACCGCGCCGCCGCTGGACACTTCCATCTCGTACATCAGGCCGTCGTCATAGCCAAACCGCAGCACGGCGCTGCCGGGGACGCCGTCGGCGCCCAGCACCTTGCCGCCATACACGTCCGCCAGCGCGGCCGCCATCTGCGCCTCGGACGGCGCGCTCACGTCGCGTCCGTCCGGACGCGTGAGCACCAGCCATGCCTGTGTCATTGCCGCCTCCCGCTGTAGGGTGTCTGGCGACTATCATACCGAAAATTGCCCGCTGCGCAGCCATCGTCGCCGTTACGCAACAGCGCCATCCATCAGGGGGACGCCTGACCGACACTCTTGCCTCGGCCTACAGCAACACCGGCAGCGAATTGGGATCGAAATCGCGCCAGTCGCCGCCGCTGATGCTGCCCTCGGCCCGTTCGATGTCGCGCGCGCCGCGCAGGCGCAGCACCTCCAGCGCGCGCTGCTCCTGCGCCGCATCGTCCACCGCCACGGCAATCAGCATGCCGGACTTGCGCGGCGCCTGCTGGTTGCTGCCATCCTTGTCCGGCTCTCCGGCCTCCTTCATTTTGTGCAGGCTGTACAGGGAACCGACGTGGGCCCCGACCAGCGCCCCCACCACCGGCCCCACCGGCCCGCTGATCGGGATGGTGGCCGCGCCCACCACCGCGCCGGCCACCGCCCCGGTGGCGCCGCCCTTGACCACGCCCTCGTCGCTTTCCTTCGCACCGGGGGATTTGTCGTGATCGCCGCCCAGCTCATACACATCGTGCTGACCGGGCGGATTGACGTAAAACGAACTGATGCGCGTGGCGGCAAAACCGGCGTCCAGCAAGGCCAGGCGCGCGTCGGCGATTTCATCTTGCAACTGGAAATGGCCCGCAATAATCGTGCTCATGGTCTTCTCCTGTCGTGAATTAAATCCCAGTATCTCCCTCTGCACGTGCGCTTTCCGTGCGCTCACGCACGACGGTCCGATGTTGATTGGTGTGCCAGTCAACCGCCCGCGGCTCTATAATCGGTCTAGCTTGCCGCGTTGTCCGCCAGTCGCTAGTCTCTTGATAGGAGCGCCGATGAACCCCATGCCAGAGCAGCCCGAGATGCAACCGCCACTGACCGGCTTGCAATGCGAGGCCGGCCTCGCGCTGGCGCTGGCGCATGACCAATTGCAACTCCAGTATCAGCCGCTGGTGGACTTGCAAAGCGGCGCGGTGGTCAGCCTGGAAGCGTTGGTGCGCTGGCAACATCCGGAGCGCGGGCTGCTGACCGCGCACGACTTCATGCCGCAGGCGGCCGGCCACACCGCCGCCATTGGCGATTGGGTGCTGCGCCGCGCCTGCGGCGACCTGCACAGCTGGCGCCAGAGCGGCCGCCCGCATCTCAAGGTGGCCATCAATGTCGACACCAGCCAGTTCCTCGATCCCGACTTCGGCGCCGAGGTGGCGGCCACGTTGGACGAGTACGCCATCGCGCCGGACGCGCTCAGCCTGGAGATCACCGAGACCGCCCTGACCTGCGCCGGCGCGCGCTGCGACCCGCTGCTGGCCGGTTTCAAGCAGCGCGGCCTGTGCCTGACGCTGGACGACTTTGGCACCGGCCACGCCTCGCTCAGCAGCCTGAAGCGCTATCCATTCGACGCCATCAAGATCGATCCCAGCTTCATCCGCGACGTGGTCAGCAGCACCAGCGACGCCTCCATGTCGCGCAGCATCATCGACATGGCGCACCACCTGGGCATGAAAGTGGTGGCCGAGGGCGTGGAAACCGAAGGCCAATGCGACTTCCTGCGGCGCAATATGTGCGACCAGATCCAGGGCTATTTCTTTGCGCCGCCGATGGCCGCGGCCGCCCTGCAACACTGGCTGGCCGACGCCCCGGCGCTGCCGCCGCACCTGCTGCGCATGCACCGGCCGCCGCGCCGGCTGCTGCTGGTGGACGACGAGCCCAACATCGTGGCCGCGCTCAAGCGCCTGCTGCGCAGCGAGCAGTACCAGATCTACACCGCCAACGACGGTCCGCAGGGGCTGGAGGTGCTGGCGCGCCAGCCGGTGGACGTGATCGTCTCCGACCAGCGCATGCCGGGCATGCTGGGCGCCGACTTCCTGCGCAAGGCGCGCGAGCTGGCGCCGGACTCGATCCGCATCATGCTGTCCGGCTACACCGAGCTGCAGTCGGTGACCGATGCCGTCAACGAGGGCGCCATCTACAAATTCCTCACCAAGCCGTGGGACGACGAGCAGTTGCGCGGCCACATCGCCGAAGCCTTCCGCGTCAAGGAAAGCGCCGACGACAACCAGCGCCTGCACCTGGAGGTGCGCACCGCCAACCAGGAGCTGGCCGCCGCCAACCGCCGCATGGAGCAGCTGCTGCGGGAAAAGCAGCGCCAGATCAGCCGCGACGAGATCAGCCTGAATGTGGCGCGCGAAATCCTGCAGCACCTGCCGCTGCCGGTGATCGGCCTCGACGACGCCGGCATGATTGCCTTCATCAACGCCGCCGCTGCCGCCCTGTTCCGCGAGCACGGCAGCCTGCTCGGCAGCGAGGCCGGCAGCGTGCTGCCGGAACTGTTTACCGCCGATGGCACGCCGCCGTCCGGGCTGCACGTGGTGCAGATCGGACCGCAGCGCTACGCCGTGCATTGCCACCCGATGGGCGAAGCATCAAGCTCACGCGGCAGCCTGATTACCCTCAGCAACCTGGAGACCCACCATGCATAGCGCGGGCAAGACCAGCGAAATCGGACTGGAACAGGCGGCCGAAGGCATGACCCTGGCTACTGCCCTGCTGGACACCAATGGCAGCGTCCTGCTGCCGCAGGATGCGGCGCTGACCGCCTCGGTGCTGGCGGCGCTGCGCCGGCGCGGCATCGACCGCTGCGTCGTGTGGGCCGAGGAAGAGGCCCCCGATCCGGAACAACTGGCGCGCCAGCGCGCCCTGCGGCTGCAGCGGCTGGAGCACCTGTTCCGCCACTGCGCCGACCTGCCCGGCAGCCAGGCCCTGCTGGCCCAACTGCGCACCTACCGCCAGGAGCAGCCATGACCGCCGACGACGTCATCAAGGCGGTGCGCGACCTGCCCTCGCTGCCGGCCGTGGTCAGCGAGCTGCTGGCCAGCATCGACCAGGAAGACCTTGACAGCCACGCGCTGGCCAACAAGATCACGCTCGACCAGGCGCTCACCGCCAAGACCCTGCGGCTGGCCAATTCCTCGTTCTATGGCATGCCGTCCAAGGTCAACACCATCCACCAGGCCGTGTCGGTGCTGGGCTTCCACAGCATCCGCACCCTGGTCACGGCCTGCGCGGTGACGGGCAGCTTTCCGGCCGCCCCGGCCAGCGGGCTGGACTTTCCGGCGTTCTGGCGCCATGCCGTGGCCAGCGCCGTCTGCGCGCGCGTGCTGGCGCCCTACTGCCGTCTCAATCCGGACACCGCCTTCACCGCCGGCCTGCTGCACGACCTCGGCACGCTGGTGCTGGCCACCCGCTTCCCGCTGCAGTACCGCGAAGTGGTCGACTACCAGCGCCAGCACGACTGCCTGAGCGTGATTGCCCAGCGCGCCGTGTTCGGCACCGACCACGCGGCGGTCGGCAGCGCGCTGGCCGCGCACTGGAAATTCCCGGTGGCGATCCAGACCGCCGTGGCCGGGCACCATGAACTGCCGCCGCCGGCCCCGCCCGGCACGCCGCTGCCGCTGGCCACGCTGATCCACCTGGCCAACGCACTGGCGCATGCACTGGACCTGACCGGGCAGGAAGACGATCAGGCGCCGCCGCTGTCGCTGGACGCGTGGCAGGCGCTGGACCTGAGCACCGTGGCCTGCACGCGCGTGTTCCATGACACCGAGCAACTCTACAACGATATGTGCCAGATGCTGACGCCATGACTGCCACCTCCGCCTCCGTCCCGTTCCACAGCGAAGTGGCGCTGTCCGAGTTTTTCGACGGCCACCCGGTGGCCACCTTTGCCATCGACGCCCAGCACGTGGTGACCCACTGGAACCGCGCCTGCGAGCACCTGCTGGGCTGGAGCAAGGAAGAGATGATCGGCACCGACCAGCACTGGCAGGCGTTCTACCCGCGCCCGCGGCCGCTGCTGGCCGACCTGATCGTCACCGGCCAGATCGACCAGCTGGGCCTGCACTACGGCGACAAGTACCGCCCGTGCGCGCTGATTCCCGGCGCCTACGAGGCCGAGGACTTCTTCCCCAACCTGGGCGCCAGCGGCCACTGGCTGCACTTCACCGCCGCACCGCTGCGCGACAGCCGCGGTCGCCTGGTGGGGGCGATTGAAACCCTGCGCGATGTCACCGAGCGGCGGGTGGCGGAAAACGCCCTGCGCCGCGCCTACGACAACCTGGAGCAGGTGATCGAGAAACGCACCGCCCAGCTGGCCGAGATGAACCAGCAGCTGCAGGAAGATATCCGCCAGCGTCACCAGGCCGAGGCCGAACTGCGCCGCAGCAACCTTGAACTGACCGACCTCAACGACAAGCTCTCGCGCGCCCAGCAACAACTGGTACAGGCCGACAAGCTGGCCTCGATCGGCCAGCTGGCGGCCGGCGTGGCGCATGAAATCAACAACCCGGTCGGCTACATCTTTTCCAACTTCAGCACCTTGCAGGGCTACCTGGAGCAGCTGTTCGAGATGCTGGACGCCTACCAGCAGGCCGAGCCCATGCTGGCGCCGGCCGCCGCCGCCGCGCTGCGCGCGCAACGCCAACAGATCGACCTCGACTTCCTGCGCCAGGACGTGCCGGCGCTGATGGCCGAATCGCGCGAAGGCATCGTGCGGGTGCGCCACATCGTCCAGGACCTGAAGGATTTTTCCCGGGTCGACAGCAACCAGGAATGGGTGTGGGCCAATCTGCACCGCGGCATCGACTCCACGCTCAACATCGTCAGCAACGAGGTCAAGTACAAGGCCGACGTGGTCAAGGAATATGGCCAGCTGCCCGACATCCAGTGCCTGCCGCTGCAGATCAACCAGGTGGTGATGAATCTGGTGGTGAACGCCGCCCACGCCATCGGCGCGCAGCGCGGCCGCATCACCGTGCGCACCGGCTGCCAGGGCGCCGACCAGGTCTGGCTGGAGGTGGCCGACAACGGCTGCGGCATCGCGCCCGACACGCTGGCGCGCATCTTCGACCCCTTCTTCACCACCAAGGCGGTCGGCCAGGGCACCGGCCTGGGCCTGTCGCTGGCCTACGGCATCGTGCGCAAGCATGGCGGCCGCATCGAGGTCGACAGCACGCCCGGCGTCGGCAGCCGCTTCCGCGTCTACCTGCCGGTCCACCAGCCCGATACCCCCGCTCCGGAGGCCCCATGAATACCGCGCTGGATCCCTCGCTGGCCGCCGTCCCGGCCGCCACTGCCACCGTGCTGTGCGTGGACGACGAGCCCAACATCCTGAGCGCGTTGCGCCGCCTGTTCCGCCCGGCCGGCTACCGGGTGCTGCTGGCCGAGAGCGGCGCCGCCGGGCTGGAAGTGCTGGCGCGCGAGCCGGTCGACCTGGTGATTTCCGACATGCGCATGCCGGAAATGAACGGCGCCCAGTTCCTGGCCCAGGTGCGCCAACGCTGGCCCGACACCGTGCGCCTGCTGCTGACCGGCTACTCCGACATCCAGTCGATCCAGGACGCCATCAACTGCGGCGAAATTTACCGCTACATCACCAAGCCGTGGGAAGACGGCGACATCCTGCTGGTGGTGCGCCACGCGCTGGAACGGCGCCAGTTGGAACAGGACAAGCAGCGGCTGGAAGCGCTGACCCAGCGCCAGAACGCCGAGCTCAAGGCCCTGAACCAGTCGCTGGAAGCCAAGGTCGAGGCGCGCACGCGCCAGCTCAAGACCGAGCACGAAGCCACCGTGGCCGCCAACGCCAAGCTCAAACAAAACTTCGTCACCACCATCAAGATTTTCTCCAGCATGATCGAGCTGCGCGCCCACAACCAGCCGGGCCACGCGCGCCTGGTGGCCGAGCTGGCGCGCAAGCTGGCCGCCCGCCTCGGACTGGAGGGGCGCGAGGCGCAGGACGTGTTCATTGCCGCCCTGCTGCACGACATCGGCAAGATCGGCTTCAGCGACGAGCTGCTGATGACGCCGCTCACCATGCTGCGCGGCGACGCCCTGGCGCAGTTCCGCAAGCACCCGCTGCGCGCCGAGGAACTGCTGATGCCGCTGGAAGACATGCGCGGCAGCGCCGCCATCCTGCGCAGCCAGCTGGAGCGCTTTGACGGCAACGGCTTCCCGGACGGGCTGGCCGGGCTGGCCATTCCGCTGGGCGCGCGCATCCTGGCGCTGGCCGCCGATTACTACAACCTGCAACAAGGCGCCATGGTGCAGCGCCACCTGCGCGCCGACGAGGCCAAGTCGCTGATCCTGGACGCCGGCGGCAAGCGCTACGACCCCAACGTAGTGGCGGCGTTCCGCCAGGTGATCGACGGCCACGCCATCGACAGCGGCGCCGGGGTCGAAATGCTGTCCGGCGAACTGCTGCCCGGCATGGTGCTGGCGCGCGACCTGATCAGCCGCGACGGCCTGATGCTGCTGGCGGTCGACCACGTGCTGGACGCGCGCATGATCCAGCAGGTGCAGGACTTTGAAACCAAGAGCGGCGGCCGGCTGGCGATCTGGGTGCGCAATCCCAGGGAGGGCGCATGAACCACATCCTGCTGATCGACGACGACGCCCACGTGCTGGCGGCGCTGCAGCGCGCGCTGCTGCAGATCTTCCGCGGCGAGGCGCCCCAGATCGAGGGCTACACCGATCCGTTCAAGGCGCTGGAGCGCATCTGTGCCCACGAGTTCGACCTGGTGATCTGCGATTACATGATGCCGCAAATGTCCGGCGGCGAACTGCTGCAGGTGCTCAAGGACGTGGCGCCGCGCACCGTGCGCATCATGCTGAGCGCGTCCACCGAGTATGGCACGGTGGTCAGCGCCATCAACCAGGCGGCGGCGTTCCGCTTCATGAGCAAGCCCTGGGACGCCGCCGAGCTGGAAGACAATGTGCGCCAGGCGCTGGCCCTGCGCGCCACCCTGGTGACGCCGCAGGAACAGGAAGCCCAGCGGCTGGAGGCGGAGGAACCTGGCCTGTTGCAGGTGCGGCGCGACGCCGACGGCTCGGTCATCCTTTAGGCCGGCTGGCCGGCGCCCGGCGGCAGCACCGGCAGGTGCACGGTAAAGCGCGTGCCCTGCCCCACCACCGAGGCCACCTCGATGCGGCCGCCATGGCGGTTGACGATGCCGTACGACAGCGACAACCCCAGGCCGGTGCCGCTGCCGACCGGCTTGGTGGTGAAAAATGGCTCGAAGATGCGGTTCAGGTTTTCCGGCGCGATGCCGACGCCGTTGTCGCCGATTTCCACCCACACCCAATGGTCGCGCGGACCGCCGGGACCGGCCTCCAGGCCGGTGCGGATGGTGATCACGCCCTGCTCGCGCAGCGCATGGGCCGCGTTTACCAGCAGGTTCATGAACACCTGGTTCAGCTGCGACGCCAGGCAGGTCACCGGCGGCAGCACGCCATACTGCTTGTCGACCCGGGCCTTGTATTTGATCTCGTTGCTGACGATGTTGAGGGTGCTGTCCAGCCCGCGGTGCAGGTCGGCCACCTGCCATTCGGTCTCGCCCACGTGCGAGAAATCCTTGAGCGCCTGCACAATGTCCTTGACGCGCTTGAGGCCGTCCATCGACTCGCGCACCAGGTCGGTCACATCTTCCTTGAGGAATTCCAGGTCGGCCTGCTGGCGCAGCGCCGCCAGCTGCGCCGCCAGCGGCGGGTGCGGCGCGGCCGCCTGCTCGTACTGCTCGATCACGCCCAGCAGCGTGCCGACATACTTTTGCAGCGCGCCCATGTTGGAATTGACGAAGCCGACCGGGTTGTTGATCTCGTGCGCGATGCCGGCCGCCAGCTGGCCGATCGAGGCCATCTTTTCCGATTGCAGCAGCTGCTCGTGGGCGTTGCGCAGTTCGCCGATCAGCTTTTGCTGTTCCTCGCCCTTGGCCTGCAGCGCCTCCTCCATCTGCTTGCGCGCGGTGATGTCGGTCAGCGAGCCGATCACCTCCAGCGGCGCGCCATGCTCGTCGCGGATCAGGCGCAGCGTGTCGTGCATCCACAGATAGCTACCGTCATGGATGCGGAAGCGGTATTCATAGGCGCGCTGGCCCTCGGTGAACACCAGCGCCAGGCTGGAAAAGATGTTCGGCGCATCCTCGGGGTGGATGTGGTCGAACCAGAAGTTGGGGTCGGCCACCATCTGCTCGGGCCGGTAGCCCAGCACGTTGTAGGCATTGTTGCTGACAAAGGTCATCTTGAAGTCGCCGCTGGGCACGGTGCAATAGATGATGGCGGGGGTGTTGTCGACCAGGTACTGCAGGCGCACCAGGGGCGACGCGGCATTGGCCGTGGCCGGCGTGGACGCCGCGCCGGCGCTGTCGGCGGACAGAGAATCGAACTCTTCGAATTGCATGTCGATAGCCTCGCAGTGGCTGCTGCACCGATTATGCCCTAGTTTGCCCTGATGCAGCGCCCGCTGTGCACGCTTACCAGCCGGCCGCGTAGGCGTAGGACGGCGGCTCCGGCGGCGGTGGCGGCGGCGCCATCCAGTCGCGCGGGTCGACCCGGTAATACTTGAGGAATTCCGCGTACAGCTCGGCATGATGCTCGGCCATCTGGTACGGCTTCTCAAAGAAAGTCTCGGTGGCCACGGCAAAGAATTCGGCCGGATTGGTGGCGCCGTACGGGTCCATCACCGTGTGCTGGCGGTACATGGCGTGCATCCGCAGGTTCTGGTAGTCGCGCGACAGCACTTCCGACCACTCGCGGTAGCTGGCCGGGTTGCCCAGGTAGGGTGCGCCGTTGGCGCGGCCCGATTCGCTGTCCAGCTGGTGGGCAAACTCGTGCAGCACCACATTGTGGCCGTCGGTCCAGTCGGCCGCGCCGCGCCGCACGTTATCCCACGCCAGCACCACGCGGCCATCGTCCCACGATTCGCCCAGCATGCTCTGGCGGCCCGGCGTGACCACGCCGCCCGGTCCCACCTCGGCGCGCTGCGCCACGAATTCGCTCGGATAGACCAGGATGGTGTGCAGGGCCGGATACACCTTGCTGGGACGGTTGAGCAGCAGCAGACAGGCCTGGCCGGCGATGGTGAGCGCCATTTCGTCGCTCACTTCCAGCCCTTCGCAGCCGATGAATTTCTTCTGGTGCAGGAACTGCACCACCATGCGCCGCAACTGCTGCTGCAGGTCCGGGCTCATGCGTTTGTAGACGGGGATATTCCGTTGCAGGATGGCTTCCGCCGCCGGCGGCAAGGGCCGGGCCAGCACGCGCCGCAAGCGCCAGCGCGGATACAGAAAAGGCGCTGCAATCAGCAGCGCCGTCAGGCTTATCCAGATCAAAGCTTCCATGTGCCGCCGTCCGTGTCATGTGTTGACGGAATAGTTGGGGTTGCATGTTTGCATTTCAATACGCAAACATCATACCCCGGCGGCGCGACGGCTTATTCGGCTTTTTGCTGCGACTCCGGGCTGCCAAACAGGGCGGCCACCAGCGGGTCGCGCATCACCGGGCCGCGGTTGACGCGGATCGCGTAATGGGTGTCGTCGGCCAGAATGTGGAAGTGGCGGCCGCTGCCTGCCATGGCTTGCTCGCGCAGGCCTGGGCGTTCCTTGCGTGGCGGCGCGCCTTCGCGCTTCGGCTGGGCGATGGCGGCCAGGAAGGCGGCAATGCGCTCCGGGTCGGGCGTCAGCTGGTACACCGCCTTGCCCAGATAGGTGGCGGTGCCCTCGACGTAGCGCGCCAGTTCGATCACACCGGCTTCGCGCAGGTCGCGGATGTATTTGCGGGCGCCGGACGGCGAAAACTTCAGGAACCAGGCGATTTCATCGGCCAGCATTTCGTGCTGGGTCAGCTCGGCGATCAGCTTTTGCATGTTTTCAATGCGGCGCAGGGTGGCCGAGGTGGAACGCACGCGCTCGATCGACGCCATCGACAAACCGGGCTTGCGGTCCAGGGGCGCCGGGGTCGAACGGTCCATCAGCGTCAAGCGGGCCGTGGTGGCTTGCATTTCCGGCGAGGCTTTCATCTCGTTCTGGACCATGGTTTGTTGTTTGCTGACTGCGTGCATGGGATCACTCCTTAAATTGATGCCTGATATGGTGTGCGTTAGGCCCAAGAATGCCTGTTTGCCCCGCCCCAGTCTGTGCGGCAACGAACATTATTGGGGCATCTATGGCTTTATGCTGGGACAAACGCCCTGCGATTAAGTTTCAGGAAATGTGACCAATTTGATACAGCGCAAAGTTAGGTGCGGTAGCGAACGGTGAGCCCGCACCAACTTCCCTAATCTTCGGTCCAACAGCGATGCAACAACATTGCTGGCAATGAAACATTTCATTAATAATCGGGAGCTCACCTGTGAATAAATCCAAGAAGATTGCCCTCGCCGCCGCAGCCCTGTGTGCGTCGTTCTCCGCCATGGCCCAAGATCCGGTCATCAATCCATCGTGGTACATCCAGCCCAGCGTCAACGGCGTCAAGCCTGACTCTGACTTTGGCGTGGACAAGCGCGGCTATGGCGCCGGCCTGAAGTTCGGCAAAGCCGTCAACGAAAACTGGGATATCCAGACCGGCTACACCTATGCCCGCTCGCGTGAAAACAACCAGCGCTACCAGCAGGAAACGCTGGGCGTGGACGGTCTGTATCTGTTCTCGCGCAAGAGCTTCCGTCCGTTCATCCTGCTGGGCATCGGCGCCGAGCGCGACAAGGCCAACCTGCTCGGCAATGTGGAACGCAAGAAAACCTCGCCGTATGTCAGCGCCGGTATCGGCTTCCAGGCCGACCTGAGCGAACGCGTGGCGTTGCAGGCCGACATCCGCAATGTGCACGGCTTCATCCGTGGCGATGAATTCCCTAACAGCAAGAGCAATAACTACTACGCAACCGTGGGCCTGAACATCGCGTTCAACGCGCCACCACGCCCGGCGCCACCGGCACCACCGCCAGCACCACCGGTTGCCGAACCGCCGCCACCACCACCAGCACCGCCAGCGCCGCCGCCGCCACCGCCAGCGCGCTTCGAGAAAGTGACCATGTCGGCCACCGAGCTGTTCTCGTTTGACAGCGCCAAGCTGAATCCGAACCAGCCCAAGCTGGATGACATCGCCAACGTGCTGAACAACAACACCGGCATCAATGACGTGGTCATCAGCGGCTACGCCGACCGCCTGGGCAGCGAGAAGTACAACCAGAAACTGTCCGAACGCCGCGCCAACGCGGTCAAGGATTACCTGGTCAGCAAAGGCGTGGCGGCCAGCCGTCTGCGCGCCGAAGGCAAGGGCGAAGCGAATCCGGTGGTCGAGTGCAACGACAAGAAACGCGCCGACCTGATCAAGTGCCTGGAGCCGAACCGCCGCGTCGAGGTGGAGCAGATCACCATCGAACGCCGGGTGCAGTAAGCAAGGACGCCAGCCATGTTCCCGGTGCTGAAATGCACGGTCTCTGAATGGTTCGAGCACCGCGGCGGCAGCATGGGGGCGGCGCTGGCGTTTTATACCCTGTTCTCGCTGGCGCCGATCCTGGTATTGGTGCTGGCGATTGCCGGCTGGTTCTACGGGCCGCAGGCGGCGCAGGGCGAATTGTTCGCCCAGCTGCGCAGCCTGGTCGGTCCGCAGGGCGCGGAAGCCATCCAGCTGGTGCTGGCCGGCGCACGCAACAAGGAAGAAGGCCGCCTGGCGACATGGATCGCCGGCGGCCTTCTGCTGTTTGGCGCCACCACCGTGTTTGCCGAACTCAAGGATAGTCTCGACGCCATCTGGCAAGTCCCGCCCCTCACCCACGGCACTTTCTGGGACGTGCTGCGCACCCGTCTGCTGTCGTTCGGCATGATCCTGGTGCTGGCTTTCCTGCTGATGGTCTCGCTGGTGGTCAGCGCGGCGCTGACGGTGTTGGAAAAATACTGGGGCAGCATCTGGGGCGAGGCCAGCCTGGTGCTGACCGTGATCAACGCCGTGATCAGCTTTTTCGTGATTGCCGCCCTGTTTGGCGTGATCTTTAAAATGCTGCCGCGCGTGAAGCTGTCCTGGCATGACGTCACCATCGGCGCGCTCGGCACCGCCGCCCTGTTCACGCTGGGGAAATATGCGATTGGCGCCTACATCGGCAACAGCGGCGTGGCCAGCAGTTTTGGCGCGGCCGGCTCGCTGATCGCCCTGCTGCTGTGGGTGTATTACTCGGCGCAGATCTTCTTCCTCGGCGCTGAGTTCGCGCGCCAGTATGCCTTGCAGCTGGGCTCACTCGCCAAGTAACTCGGCCACCACTTCCATTCCTTCGACCCGCTCGGCCACCACCTTGACGATCACGATCAGGGGCACGCCCAGCAGCAAGCCCCACACGCCCCACAGCCAGCCCCAGAACAGCAGGCTGACAAACACCGCCGCCGCGTTCATGCGGGCAAAGCGGCCGGTCATCCAGGTCGCCACCACGGTGCCGATCAGGGTGGCGATCGCCAGCGAGGCGCCCATCACCAGCAAGCTCATTTGCAGGGACTCGAATTGCAGGAAGGCCACCACGCCGGTGGCCACCATGATCAGCAGCGGGCCGAAGTACGGCATCAGGTGCAGCAGGCCGGCCACGATGGCCCAGGCGCCGGCATTCTCCAGCCCGACCCAGCGCAGCGCAATCCACATCAGCAGCGCCAGCGCGGCATTGGTGACCAGCAGCATCAGCATGTATTTCTGGATTGAGCTGTTGATGTCTTCCAGTATGTGCACGGTGATGCGCTTCTTGGTCAGCGACGGCCCGGTCAGCTTGACCAGCTTGCGCTTGAAGGTATCGCCCGACAGCAGCAGGAAAAACACCAGGAAGATCACCATGGTGGCCTGGCTGAGAAAGCCCACCACGCCCATCGAGCCGGCCCAGATCCAGTTCATCACCGGGAACGCTTCCGACGGCGGCGGCGCCGTGCGGCGCGCGGCACGCCGTTCCTGGGCGCCGGCAGTGGCCTGCTGCAGCTCGGCCGCCACGTCCTGGATGCGCTGCAGGGCGCTGGGGCCGCCGCTGTGCAGGCGTTCCGACAGCAGGCGCGACAGCTTGTGGCCGGCGGTCGGCAATTCGTCGACAATCGATTGGAATTCACCCTGCACTTTATCGATCACCAGCACCGAACCGCCCAGAATGGCGGCCGTCACCAGCGTGGCGCCGACCAGGCGCGGGATGCGCAGGCGTTCCAGCCAGCACACCAGCGGACTCAGGGTGTAAGTGATGAGGATGCCCAGCACCAGCGGCACCAGGAAATTGCGTGACCACTGCAGCGCGTACAGGAAGGCTACCGTGGCAATCACGCCCAGCGCCAGACCGCGCGCGTGGACATGCAAGGGAATACGAGGAGCGTCCAGATCCTCTGCGGGCTGGTTCATGATGGCTCACAAGAATTGCCGGCGCGTCCAGGTGCGCCGGCGGGGCTGCGGGGAAGATCGATTACTTGATTACTTGACGTGGATGTCGTTCTTGACGGCAGTCACGCCTTTCACGCCGCGGGCAATTTCACCGGCCTTGGCGATGTCTTCAGGCTGGGCCACGAAGCCGCTCAGTTGCACCGTGCCCTTGAAGGTCTCGACGTTGATTTCGGTCGACTTCAGGCTAGGCTCATTGAAGATGCTGGCTTTGACCTTGGTGGTGATGACGGAATCGTCGACATATTCGCCGGTGCCTTCCTTGGTCGAGGTCGATGCGCAGCCGGTCATGGCGCCCAGCAGCGACACCGTGAACAGGGCAGTAGCGATTTTATGTGCGATTTTCATGGCGATTCTCCTTGGAGTAATGGAAACAATGAGTTTGTCAGCCAGCGGGACGTCTTGCGTCTCTGCGCTACCGATGTCGCCATTAAACGCTGCTTCTCCGCGCTTCTCTGTTCGGTAGCGAACAAAAATCGCCACGCGCCACATCGTGCGTAATCGCACAGACCCTGCCGCACGGACTGTCTATGCTGGCATCACACTTTTCCAGGAGGACAATATGAAACGCTCAACTACGCTTGCCGCCGCCCTCTTCGCCGGCGTGGCCGTCTTGAGCGGCTGCGCCAGCACCAGCCAGCAGCCGCAACAGATCGGCTATATCAGCAATGACTCTTCCACTTACGGCACCATCGATTCCATCCAGGTGATGCAGGCGCGCGGCAGCTCCGGCGCCGGCGCCATCACTGGCGGCCTGATCGGCGGCCTGCTGGGCAACCAGGTCGGCTCCGGCGGCGGCCGCACCGCAGCCACCGTGGCCGGCGCGGTGGGCGGCGCCGTGGTCGGCAACAATGTCGAGAACAACCGCAACGCCGGCAAGCAGGAATACCAGATCAGTGTACGCATGGACAACGGCGACTACCGCATCGTCCAGCAAGACAGCATTTACGACCTGCGCGTGGGCAACCGCGTGCGCCTGATTGACGGCCGTCTGTACCGCTACTAACAACTACCAACAAAGGAGAAAGCCATGGGCACCATAATTCTGATCATCTTGGTTCTGGCCCTGATCGGGGCGCTGCCGACCTGGCCGCACAGCCGCAACTGGGGCTATGCGCCAAGCGGCATCACCGGTCTGATCGTCGTCATACTGCTGATTATGCTGCTCACTGGCAGGCTATAACAACAAGGAGAACATCATGCTTCGTCACATCGTCACTGGCGTGATGATGGCGTGCGCGACCCTGGCCGCGCACGCGCAGGACACCACGCCGCCGCAAAACGTCCAGCAACAACAGCAGGAAATCGCCAAGGGCGAGCCGGCCCGCTGGTCGCAGCCCGACAGCACCCCGGCCGCGCGCGCACGCACGCTGCGCAAGGAAATCGGCGCCGCCCTGGCGGAAGCCCGGCAGGCCTGCCACAAGGGCCCGGCCAACGAGCGCAGCGCCTGCCTGAAGGACGCCCAGGCCACCTACCAGCACGACATGGCCAATCTGCCGCAACTGCTGGCGCAGAGCCCGCAGACCACTGCACCAGCCCAATAAACAACAAGGCCGCTTTGTCAGCGGCCTTCTTTTTACTCGCCCTGCAGCGGCGCGCTCTTGCGCCGTAATAGCCAGGCTACCCCGGCCCCGGCCACCACAGCCAGCGCCAATGCCGGCTTGATCAGGCGCTTGCGCGCGATGAACGAACCGACTGTCAGCGCATACGGCATCAGCGATTTGAAGTTCAAGCCGCTCAGGCCGCCCGGCTGCAGCAAGCCGCCCAGGCGTGCCTGCGCCAGGCCGACCGCGTGGTCGACCGCGCCGTGCAGCAAGGCGTCCGGATGCAGGGCCTGTACCACCAGCGCCTTGGAATGCACCACCTTGATGCGGTACAGCTCGCCTTCGCGTATCAGTCTTTGCTTTTCGGCCGCCAGCGCGGCCGCGTCTTCCTGCTTGCTCATGGCCTCTCCTTACACCAACATGTCGCGGTCGGACTTGAGCTCGGCCATGGTGGCCGGCAGCGACAACTGCCCGCTCTTCAGCATGGCGCGCGCATACAGGATCAGGCCGATCGCCACCAGCAGGAACACCGCGGTGATGATGGGCAGGATCAGCCAGCCGATCGCGGCCCACGCCAGGTAGACCACGGTGACCGTGGCATATACCAGCGCAAAGCCGCCCAGCAGCACGGCCAGCGCAAACACCAGCACCAGCTTGAGCAGGTGGTCGCGTACCCCCGCCAGCTCCAGCGCGGCCAGTTCCAGCCGGTTGAGCAGCAGGCCGATCGCGTTCCGGGCCACCAGGCCCAGCGACGCGATCAGGCCCGGCGGGCGATTACCTTCCTCGTGCGTCACGGCGGCTTACTTGCGGCCGATGATGACGCCGACCAGCAGGCCGACGCCGGCTGCCAGTGCGATCGAACGCCAAGGGTTTTCCTTGACGTATTCGTCGGCGTGCTTGGCGGCTTCCTTGGTGGCTGCCACCGCGCTGACCTGGGCTTCGTGGGCCTTGGCCAGGGCGGTGTCCAGCGCGCGCATACCGCGGCCGCGCAGCTCTTCCGCCTTTTCACCGGTCAGGGCGGTGGCGGCGGTGAACAATGCCTGGGCATCTTTAACCAGAGTTTTCACGTCGTTATTCACGGTACTGATGTTTTGTTCCAGCATGATGAAGCTCCTGTTGTGGTTGTTGATGTGAAAACTGTACAGCAAATGGCGTCAAGCTGCCTTTCCGTGTTCGTCAAGCAGATCACGCATATCGTCGGCGTGTTCTTCTTCCACCGCCATGATCTTGATCAAAAGTTGGCGCGTGGTCGGATCGGTGTCGCCAATTTTGGCGATCATTTGCCGGTACGACTCAATGGCCACGCGCTCGGCAATCAGGTTGGCGCGCACCATCGATTGTACGTCTTCTGACGCATCATACTCGGCATGGCTGCGTGCGAGCAATGTTGCCGGATTGAAATCGGGATCGCCGTTCAGCTGGACGATGCGCTCGGCCAGCCAGTCGGCGTGTTCCTGTTCTTCCTGCGCATGCTCCAGGAACTCGGCCTTGATGCCGGCGTTCTCGCGCCCGGACACGGTGTAATAGTGCCGCTTGTAGCGCATGATGCAGACCAGCTCGGTGGCCAGCGCTTCGTTCAGCATTTGCAGCACGGCGCGCCGGTCGCCCTGGTAGCCGGCCGTCACCGGCCCGTCTTCCAGGTTGCGGGCGGCGGCGCGGATGGCTTCGACATCAATGCCGGTGGGGGTAGATTCAGCCATGGGGTATTCCTTCCTTGTTGATGAAAATTAGCGGCGGTTGGCGATCGGCGCGCCGTTTTGCGACAGCACGATCTCCACCCGGCGGTTCAACTGGCGGCTGCCGGCGTCGGCATTGCTGGCCACCGGATACGCTTCACCGTAGCCGCGCGTGCCGATCTTGCCGGGTGGCACACCCAGGCCGATCAGGGCGCTGCGCACCGATTCCGCGCGGCGCTGCGACAGTTCCAGGTTGTGCGAAGCGGTGCCGGTACTGTCGGTAAAGCCTTCGACCAGCACCACGCTTTGGGGTTCCTGCATCAGCACGTCAGCCACCTTTTGCGCGGTGCGCATGCCCTCGGCGCTCAGTTCGGCGCGGTCGACATTGAACAGCACGTCGCTCAGGGTGATCACAATGCCGCGCTCGGTCTGCTTGGCTTGCAGGTCGGCCAGCTGCTGTTGCAGGGCGGCGTTCTTGGCCGCTTCATCGCGCGCCGAATTGGCGGCCGCTTCCGCTTGCGCGCGGGCGGCGTCGGCATCGGCCTTGGCCTGTTCGGCCTGCGACTTGGCGCGTTCAGCGCTCACGCGGGCCTGGTTGGCCTCGGCGGTGCGCGCCTGCAGGCGGATCTCGTCGCGCTGGCGGGCGGCGTTGGCCACATCGGCCTCAGCCTGCTTGGCTTTGGCCACCTCCTGCGCGGTGGCGATCTTCTGCTTGGCGATATAGGCCAGCTTGTCGATCTCGTTCAGGCTTTCCTTCTTGGCGGCGGCGGCATTGGCGCGGTCCAGTGCATCGGCAGCGGCCTTGAATTCCAGCGGCGCGTTGGCCGCCACCGAAGGGTTGCCCTGGGCGGCGATGAAGTCGCTGCGCGCCTGGTCCAGCTGGCTGGTGGTGGTGGGCGTGGTGCTGCAGGCAGCGAACATCACCGACACGGCAAACGCGGTTGGCAGCAGGATGAGTTTTTTCATGATGGGCTCCGTCGATCTTATTGTTGGCTGGTGGCGTTGGCGCGCTGCAGCTCTTCGCGCAGCAGGCGGATGTTTTGTTGCAGCTCATCGGCGGCGGTGGTCGCCTTGGCCGAGTTGGCCTTGCTTTGTGCCAGTTGGGCGTCGGCCGAGGCCTGGGTGGCCAGATCCTGCGCGGTCTTGTAATCACGCGCGGCCAGCGCCTGGTTGGCGCGCATCAGTTTTTCACGGGCCGACTGCATTTCAGCTGGCGCCAGGTCGGCGGCGCCGGCGCTGGTGGCGGACGCCACGGCGGCGCGCGAGACCGCCACATCGGCGGTGGCCGGGGCTTTGTCGCTGGCGCAGCCGCCCAGGGTAAACAGCACGGCCATGCCGCACAACATCTGCCATTGAGTATTCATGGTCATCATTATTGTTCTCCTCAAAAAATGTCTGGGATGACCGTATTTATAAGCCGCCGCTCATCCGGCATCAGTACGGTGACGCACAAAAACGGAATGTGTAGAATGATGCAACTGTTCACATACCATTGCGCGCCTCATGTCCCTGCCCCGCCGTGCCCGTCTTGCCCTTGCCGTCAGCGCCGCCGCGCTGGCCGTGCCGGTTGTTGCCGCCGTGGCGCTGGCCAATTACGACTGGAACCGGGCGCGGCCGTGGCTCAACGACAAGATCAGCGCGGCCATCGACCGTCCGTTTGCCATCCGCGGCGCGGTGGCGCTGGCGTGGCGCCAGCAAGGCCGCTGGCTGCCGCTGCCGCACCTGGTGGCGCAAGACGTGCATGTCGGTCATCCGCGCGGCATGCATGCGCCGGCCGAGATGGTCAGCGTCGACCAGTTCGCGTTTGCCATCGAACTGCTGCCGCTGCTGCGCCAGCGCATCACCATCCCCGAACTGCGTTTCGACAACCCGGCCCTGCTGCTGCAGCGCGAGGCCGACGGCAGCAACAACTGGACCTTCAAGCGCGATGACCAGCCCTCGGCCTGGACGCTGGAGGTGCAGCGCGTGGTGTTCTCCAAAGGCACGGTGCGCTACATCGACGCCATGACCCACGTTGACGCCAGCGCGCAGATCGACACCATAGCCGACCCGCGCTACGGCGTGGCCTGGCAATTGCGCGGCAAGTGGAATCAGCAGGAGGTGAGCGGCAGCGGCAAGGCCGGCGCCGTGCTGTCGCTGCAGCAGCAGACCGCGCCCTATCCGCTGGCGGCCAGCCTCAACGTCGGCGGTACCAGCATCAGCTTTGAAGGCGCGCTGACCAAGCCGGCCGCGCTGGCGGCGCTGGACGTGCGCCTCAAGCTGTCCGGCCCCAGCATGGCGCGCCTGTACGGCCTGACCGGCGTGCTGCTGCCGGAAACGCCGCCGTTTGCCACCGAGGGCCACCTGAGCGGCAAGCTGGGCGCCGACAGCAGCCACTGGACTTATGATCAGTTCACCGGCAAGGTCGGCCAGAGCGATATCGGCGGCAAGCTGGAATTCAAGACCGGCCAGCCGCGCCCGCTGCTGAGCGGCAATGTGCAATCGAGACTGCTGCAGGTGTCCGACCTGGGGCCGCTGATCGGCGCCGACTCCAGCGCCAGCAAGGAAGCGCGCGGCGCCGAGACAGTCCAGCCCGGCAACAAGGTGCTGCCGGTGGAAACCTTCCGCACCGAACGCTGGACTGCCATCGATGCCGACGTCAACTTCAAGGCCGCGCGCATCACGCGCAACCAGGACCTGCCGATCCACAACCTGGACACGCAAATCCACATGAAAGATGGTGTGCTGGCGCTGACGCCGCTCAACTTCGACATTGCCGGCGGCAACTTCAACTCCACCGTGATGCTGGACGGCAGCGGCAAGATCAATCCGCACGCCATCCGCGCCGAGCTGAAGGCCGGCGCCCGCCACCTGCAGCTCAAGCAGCTGTTCCCGTCGATCGAGGGCATGCAGGCCACCGTGGGCGAGGTCAACGCCGACGTGTCGCTGTCGGCCACCGGCAATTCCGTGGCCAGCCTGCTGGGCTCGTCCAATGGCGAACTCAAGGGCGTGGTCAACGAAGGCAGCGTCAGCAAGCTGCTGCTGGAGGCCATGGGCCTGAACATCGGCAGCGTGGTGCTGACCAAGCTGGTGGGTGACAAGCAGGTCAGGCTCAACTGCATGGTGACCGATTTTGCCGTCACCAATGGCCTGATGAAGTCGCGCCTGTTTGTGGTGGATACTTCCGACGCCCGCATCGACATCGGCGGCACCGTCAACCTCGGCAACGAGAAGCTGGACCTGACCCTGCGCCCGGACGCCAAGAGCATGCGCGTGATCTCGCTGCGCGCGCCGATTTATGTGCGCGGCACCTTCAAGCAACCCGACATCAGCGTCGACAAGGGCACGCTGGCCCTGCGCGCCGGCGGTGCCCTGGCGCTGGCGGTGGTGGCGCCGGTGGCGGCCATCGTGCCGCTGGTCAGCACCGGTCCCGGCGAGACCAGCGGCTGCCAGGCCCTGATGGCGCAGGGCGGCGGCAAGGCCAGCGCCCCGCCGCCGCCCTGATTGGCGCCAGTGTGTGGTGCCGAACGGAAGCGCAAGTGCGCTTTGGCTAAGCTGGAGGCATCGGTGAAGGCGCATACCGCGCCTTGCCTGCCAGAGGAGAATATCATGAACAACATCAAGCGACTCGCAGCAACTGCCGCCGTGCTGGCGGCCACCCTGGGTCTGAGCGCATGCGCCAACATGTCGGGCCAGGATAAGAACACCGCGATTGGCGCCGGCGTGGGCGCCGTGGCCGGTTCGGTCCTGACCGGCGGCAGCGCAGTCGGCACGGTCGGCGGCGCAGCCGTGGGCGGCGTGATCGGCAACCAGGTGCAAAAGCCACCGCGTTAATTCCCCCACCCTTGCCACCTCATTCCGGCGCAAGCCGGAATCCATGCCGCGCCAGCGTGCCGGCGTTGTATGGATTCCGGCCTGCGCCGGAATGACTTTTTTTTTACTTCTCCTTGAACAAATCGTAGCAATGGCAGGAAACGGATTCCAGGCCGGCAGCGTCCAGGATCTCGATATTGCCGCGGCTGTAGGTGATCAGCTTCTGCTGCTGCAGCGCGCTGGCTGCCTTGGTGACGCCGACGCGGCGCACGCCCAGCGCATGGGCCAGGAACTCGTGGGTCAAATGGAATTTGTCCGACTGCAGGCGGTCGCGCGTGATCAGCAGCGAACGCGCCAACCGCGCTTCCAGCACGTGGAAGCGGCTGCACACGGCAATCTGGATGGCCTGCGCCAGCATGGTGTCGGTATACCGGTGCAGCAGACGCTGCAGCGACTCCATGCGGTGGAACTCGGTGACGAAATCGCCGGCCGCCATGCGGTACACGCGGCCGGAACGCTGCACCACTGCCCGCACCTGTGCCTGTTCATGGCCCAGCACCACCGAGGCGCCCAGCATGCCCTCGCGTCCCAGCGAACCGACCTCCAAGGTCATGCGGCCCTCGGCCACGCCCAGCAGCGAGATCAGGCAATCGATCGGGAAATACACATAGCGCATCTCCTTGCCGGGCTCGGATAACAGCTGCCCATTTTCCACCCGCACCGTCTCGCACCGTTCCGCCAGCTGCAACTGGTCGTCGTCCGGCAGGCTGGCCAGCAGACGGTTATTGGCCAGCCGCGGCTGCACGCGGTCGGCGTCGGTGGAGGTGGAAGTCGTGGTATGCATGGAAACAGCGTAAAGGCAATTATTTGCTCTGTATGTACGGTGACGCACGGAAGACTTGCATGTCCTGCAGGAAAATATCCGTTTCGATAAATAACAAAGGACACCCACATGGACACCCCAAACAAACCCGCCACCCACCCGGTCATGGTGATTGCCGCCGTGGCGGTGGTGCTGTTCTGCGGCGTCGGCAGCGCCGCCATCCTGGGCTGGCTGCCGACCTCGAATGCCAGCGTGCCGGAAAAAGTCAGCGGCATGCCACCAGCGCCGGAACAGGCGCCGAAAACCGCCTTGGCCGATACCGCCCCGCCGCCAGCCCAGGCGCTGGCCCAGCAAGGCCCGGGCCAGCAAGCTGAACAGGAGGGCCGCCAGGCGCCGTGCGCCAACTGCGGCGTGGTGGAATCGGTGCGCGCGATCGAGCACCGTCCGCAAGGCAGCGGCGTCGGCGCGGTCGGCGGCGCGGTGCTGGGCGGCCTGCTCGGCAACCAGGTCGGCAGCGGCCATGGCCGCCAGCTGGCCACGGTGGCGGGCGCGGTCGGCGGCGCGGTGGCCGGCAACCAGATCGAAGGCAATATGAAAACCACCCACACCTGGGATATCGTGGTGCGCATGGATAACGGCAACAAGCGCACCTTCCACCAGTCGTCGCAGCCATCGTGGCGCTCGGGTGACCCGGTGCGCGTGGTGAAAGGCCAGCTGCGTCCGCTGGACTGAGGGCCAAGGTACGGCAGCGTACAGAATTCACGCCGGCAAGCATAGATAATGATTCCAACACAACCCGAGGAGATAAATCATGCTTTACACCATCGCTGTAGTGCTGCTCGTCCTGTGGCTGCTGGGCCTGGTAACTTCGTACACCATCGGCGGCTTCATCCACATCCTGCTGGTGGTCGCCATCATCATGGTGCTGCTGCGCCTGATTAGCGGACGCGGCGTGTAGCCTTCCCCGCCTCCGGAAAAACGGCGCCTGGATTTCCCGGCGCCGTTTTCGTTTATGCTGATTGTTTTCGGGAGAACTGGACTTATGAAACGTCTTTTGCTGACACTGGCCGTGCTGGCGGCCACGCATGCTTCGGCCCAGCAGTCCGTCAAGCCGGGCTTGTGGGAATTGAATAACAAGGTCAAGACCGGCAATGCCCAGACCGACCAGGCCGTGACCGCGGCGCTGGCGCAACTGGCGGCACTGCCGCCGGCCCAGCGCGCGCAGATGGAAGCGATGATGGCGCAGAACGGCATTTCCATGCCCAAGGCGGCCGGCGACGGCGGCCTCACGCTGACCGCCTGCGTCACGCCCGAAATGGCGGCGCGCAAGGAACTGCCGCTCAATCAGCAAGGCAAGTGCAGCTCGACCCAGGAACCGGTGGCGGGCGGCATCAACGTCTCCTTCACCTGCACCGACCCGGCCTCCAGCGGCAGCGGCCAGATCCGCTTCAACGGCGACAAGGCCTACACCATGACCATGAACGTCACCAACCACAGCGGCGCCGGCCCGCAAAACGCCACGGTGGAATCGACCGGACGCTGGCTGAGCGACAGCTGCCCGGCCAGGCCGAAGTAATCAGAAAGCGTGCTTGAAGCCGACGTTGAGGGCGCGATCACTGCCGCCGCCCATGGGGCCGGCGCGATGCTGGATGGTGGCAAACGAGGCGTAGACATTGGTGCGGCGCGAGAAGGCATAGCTGGCGCCCAGCGCGAACTGGTTGGCGTCACGGTCAGCCAGGCCGCGGTCATCTTTCTTGATGTAGGAAGCCAGGAAAGTGGTGGCGCCCATCGGCACCGCCACGCCGAACAGCACGTCGCGGCTGTTGGTGGACGGATAGCGCAGCGCCACAGCGCCATACGGATTGCTCTCATCCCACTGCATGCCGGCGTCACCCCGGCTGTGGCCGTAGGCGGCGTAACCGACAAAGCGGCCGAAGTCGACATTGGCCGCCACCAGCGAGTTGCGCGCCGACTGATCGACCGGCGGCGTGGTGCCGGTGGCGTCCAGCATGTTTTCCTTGCGTTGGTGGGTGATGCTGAGACTGACGCGGCCCTTTTCATAACCGAGCGTGGCGCTGTAGGCGCGGTTGACCCAGTTGTTGAACGGCGCCTCGCCCACGCTGTACGTCATCGCCCCCACGAAGCCGCTGCGCGAGCGCGGCGACTTGAACTTGAGGGAGCTGTCGTAGCGCTTGTTGAAACCGACCTGGCTGTCGTCCACCAGGTTGTATTGCCGCCCGGTGGTCACCATGCCGAACGGGCTGTCGAGCATGTCCAGCGTCTGGCGATCCAGCGGCTGGCTGTCCTGCGCCTTGGGATCGAGTGCACGGTACACCTCGGTCTGCGCTATCGCAGCCAGGGGTGCAATCAGGGCAAGGGTGACGAGTGCGGTTTTCATGATGGCTTCAGTGTAGGCCGCCGCCACTGCTCATTCTGTGCGCATGATCACGCTCGTGCGAGATTGCATCGCAGAAATCTATGTTCGCCAGCGTACATACAAGGCAGGTGGTGCTGGCTATACTGGCCGCATGCTAGAAATCCTGGAAAAAATCGATGCGGAAAGCAGCGATATCGGCCTGATGGTCGCGCTGTTCGACACCCTCCGCCCCCAACGCGCCAGTGATGGCGCGCGCGCCACCGCCAACGTCCGCACCTTGTGCCAGCTGTTGAAAGGCAATCCGGCCCACGCGGTGGCGCTGCGCAGCTACGCGCGCACGCTGATTGCCGCGCGCCGCCATCCCAGCCTGTACACCGAAATCGGCGTGCTGTCGAACGACGGCTTCTTCTCCGAGCTGCGCACGCGGATTGCCTACCGCATCCTGCCGCCCGCCCTGGGCAACGACTACCTGAGCGAAGCGCTGGACCAGATCATCTACAAGCGCACCGATTACATCTGGATGGGCGCGGTGCCGGCCGAGGACTGGCTGGCCCTGTTTGACGTGATCTGCAATGCCGAGCAGCGCGCCGATGCGCCGCGCGAGGCCAACCTGATGCTGCCCGGCCTGCTGGACGCCATCCGCACCCTGTCCTACCGCGTGTGCGCCATCGGCCTGGAGCCGCGTCTGACCAATTTCCACACCGAGATGGAAACCTACGAGTCGCCGTTCATGGTGCAGAACTTCGAGGTCAACGCCTATCTCGACACTTACCAGCGCAAGCTGGCCGGCGAAGACATCGCGCTGGAAGACAGCCGTCATCTGCTGGTGATGCTGGATCAGTGCGACAGCGTGATCGCCAAAATCCGCAAGAAAGCGCTGAGCCAGGGCACCAGCATCGCCCTGACCTACCTGCTGGTGTCGCTGACGCAAAGCCTGGCCCGCATGCGCAAGCTGCTGTTCCTGGTCGACCGCGAGCAAGACAGCGACCGCCGCGGCGCCGCCGTGGCGCTGGGCCTGGAGCTGGTGGAGGCGCACAACAACAAGTACATGGTGCGCGACCTGCTGCGCGACAATGTCGACCTGCTGGCGCGCAACGTCACCGAAAACGCCAGCCACACCGGCGAGCACTACGTGGCCGACAGCCGCAAGGAACTGCGCAGCATGTTCGTGTCCTCGGCCGGCGCCGGGCTGGTGATCGGCTTCATGGCGCTGTTCAAGATCCTGGTGTCCTACCTGCGCGCGGCACCACTGGTGGAAGCCTTCCTGTTCAGCATGAACTACTCGCTGGGCTTCATGTTCATCCACCTGCTGCACTTTACGGTGGCCACCAAGCAGCCGGCCATGACCGCCTCGCGCATCGCCGCCGGCCTGCATTCGCGCGACGGCCGCAACATCGACATCGACAGCATGGCCGAACTGTGCGCCAAGGTGATCCGCACGCAAAACATGGCGGTGCTGGGCAATCTGGCGGTGGCCATCCCGACCGCGTATGCGATTGCCATGGCGTGGCCGCTGCTGACCGGCCACCATCTGGTGTCGCCGGAAAAAGCCATGCACCTGCTGCACGACATTGACCCGATCCACGCGCCGACGCTGATCTATGCGGCGATTGCCGGGGTCTGCCTGTTCGTGGCCGGCCTGATCTCGGGCTACTACGACAACAAGGCGCTGTACACGCGCTGGGCGCAACGCATCGCGCAGCTGCGCGGTCTGCGCTGGCTGCTGGGCCAGGAACGGCTGGACCGCCTGGGCGTCTACCTGGAAAACAATCTGGGCGGCCTGATGGGGAACTTCTTCTTCGGCATCCTGCTGGGCGTGATGCCGTTTATCGGCTTCGTGCTGGGCATTCCGCTGGACATCCGGCACGTGACGTTCTCGTCGGCCAACTTTGCGACAGCAATTGTTGGACTCGATCACAATGTCAGCTGGGAACTGGTTGTGACTTCCGTGGCAGGTTTCCTTTCCATTGGGACAGTGAATCTGCTGGTCAGCTTTGGCCTCGCCCTGTGGGTGGCGCTGCGTTCGCGCAATGTGCACTTCAAGCATGGCTGGCTGCTGCTGAAGGCGCTGGGCCGCCAGTTCCGGCAAGGGCCGATCACCTTCTTCTTTGGCCCGAAAGAAGATCATCAACTCATCGAAAAGGTCGAAAAATGAAACCGCTGCACATGCGCTTCTGGCTCCCTGTCGTCTTGATGTGCTGGGGTTTGCTGGGCGCCTGTGCCTCCTTGCCGAATGTGACCGGGCTCAACGAAAAAATCGATCCGCCGGCCGCGCCCACCGTCAAGGGACCGAACGGCGAATTGAGCGATGCGCGCACCAAGGCGCTGCTGGCAAAGCGCTGGTCCAGGGGCACGCTGGACTTGCAGCAGCAGGCGGCGCTGGAAGAAGCCGCCACCGGCGTGCCCCTCATCGCCGGCAACAAGTGCACGCTGCTGTTCGACGGCCCGCAGACCATGTCGGAAATGCTGAAGGCGATTGCCGCCGCCCGCAACCACATCAACCTGGAAACCTATATCTTCGATCAGGACGAGCTGGGCCTGAAGTTTGCCGATGCGCTGATCGAGAAGCAGCAGCAAGGCGTGACGGTGAATATTTTGTACGACAGCGTCGGCACCATTGGCGTGCCGGCCGAGTTTTTCGCGCGCATGCGCAAGGCCGGCATCCATTTGATCGAATTCAATCCGGTGAATCCGGCCAAGGTCAGCGGCGAAGGCTGGAAGATCAACAACCGCGACCACCGCAAGGTGCTGATCGTCGATGGCAAGGTGGCGTTCACCGGCGGCATCAATATCAGCGCCACCTATGCCAAGAGCTCGCTGTTCCGCTCGGCTTCCAAGCCGACCGACAAGTCGCAGGTGGGCTGGCGCGATACCCATATCAAGGTGGAAGGACCGGCGGTGCAGGCTTTCCAGTGGCTGTTCGTGCGCCAGTGGGCGTCGCAGGACAAGGATGATTTGCCCGACGCCGACTACTTCCCCAAGCCGGTGATTGCCGGCGACAAGGTGGTGCGCGTGCTGGGCAGCGAGCCGGGCGGCAAGTTTGAAATCTACAAGGCCTACGCGCTGGCGATTCAGGAAGCCCGGAAGTCCATCCACATCACTTCAGCATACTTCGTGCCGGACCGCCAGACCGTGGATGCGCTGATTGCGGCAGCCAGGCGCGGCGTGGACGTCAAGATCGTACTGCCCGGCGTATCCGACAGCGGGCTGGTGTTCTATGCCGGCCATGCCTTCTATGACGATCTGCTGTCGGCCGGCGTGAAGATCTACCAGCTCAAGCTGGCCGTGCTGCACGCCAAGACCGCCGTCATCGATGGCGCCTGGTCGACCGTCGGCTCGACCAATATCGACACCCGCAGCTTCCTGCACAACAGCGAAATCAACGTCATCGTCATGGGCGAGGCGTTCGGGATGGAGATGGAGAAGGCGTTCCAGGAAGACATCAAGGATTCCAACGTCATCACGCTGGAACAATGGCGCGACCGGCCGCTGGTCAACCGCATGAAGGAATGGGCGGCGCGCTTTATGAATTACTGGCTCTGACCGGCGGATCACGCCTCCGCCGCCAGCGACCACACATCGCCGCTGCGGCGGAAGCATTCGGTGTGGACCGGCTCAAAGCTGGCCGTGCCTTCAATCCAGCTGTAGCGATCAACCTGCACATCATCCGGATCGATGCGCAGCACGTTGAAGGAGTTGGACTCGCCGCGCCCGCGGGTGGAGGTGGCGGTGCCGGCCTGCACCACCAGCGCCGCGTAGCCGCTGATCTTGTAGCGATGCGCGCTGTTGCCCGCGTGGCTGGAATGCAGATGGCCGGCCAGCAGCAGATCCACGCCACACTCGGCAAACGCCTGCATTGCCATGGGCGCGCGGTCGACCAGATCATCGTTGTCGAAGTTATCCGGCAAATCAAACGGATGATGGGTGACGATGATGCGTGTGTGATCCGGCCCCACCGCCTGCATGCGCTGGCGCATCTGCGCCAACTGTTCCTTGTTGACGCGGCCGTCTTTGAAGGTCAGCGAACGCGCGGTGTTGATGCCGAGGACCGCGATCTCCTCGTCCACATACTCCGGCGCCAGATCCAGCGTGACATAACGTGTGTATTTGCGCAGCGGCGTCAGAAAGCGGCTGGCGACGTTGTACAGCGGGATGTCGTGATTGCCGGGCACCACGATCTGCGGTCCCGGCAAGGTATCCAGCCACGCACGCGCGGCCTTGAATTCTTCGGTTTTGGCGCGCTGAGTCAGATCGCCCGACACCACCACCACGTCCGGCGCCAGCCTGGTCACCAGTGCCTGCAAGGGCCGCAGCAAGTCCTGATCGACGCGGCCAAAATGCAGATCGGATAAATGGACGATGGTGCGCATGCTCCCCTCCTAGGCGGCCGGCACGATCACGTGCAGCGCCGATGCCCTGGAACGATAGCACAATGGCGGGCTCATCAGCGTAACCTCGCCATCGGTGGCCACGCGCAGGCGCTGGTGGCGGGTCTCGATCGTCAGCTCCTGCGACGACAGGACGTCAAAATCGCGCGCCTCCTGCAGCTTGCCAAACAACGCGTGCAAGGCGTAGCGCAGCAGGCCCAGCCGGGTCGGCTTCTGCGCCACGTACAGGCACAGCTTGCCGCTGTCCAGCCGCTCGCGCGCGCCCAGCGTCAAGCCTTGCAGGTATTCGTTATTACCGATGAAGACAAAGGGCGTGCGCCGCAGATGCTCCTCGCCATTGATCTTGAGCCGCACGCTGAGGAAAGGAAAGCGCCGCAACGCGGCAAACAGCGCCCAGCCAAACGCCGGCCATTTGCCGCGGCCCAGATGGCGTTGCTGCTGCTCGCGGTCGCGCACGATGTCGGGATAGATGCCGAGGCTGGAGTTGTTGAGGAAAATGCGGCCGTTGACTTCGCCCACATCCACTTTGCTGGCGACGCCATGCACGGCATTGGCCACTGCCTCATCCAGATCCAGCGGAATCTTCAAATCCTTGGCGAAGTGATTCAGTGTGCCGAGCGGCAGCACGCCCAGCCGCGTCTGCGTGCCGGCCAGCACCGAGGCCACGGCATTGATGGTGCCGTCGCCGCCGCCGGCCACCACCACCGCAGCGCCTTCTTCCAGCGCGCGCCTGGCCCGCGCGATCATTTCCGCGCCGCTTTTCGCCAGCGTGATATCCGCCTCCACACCCTGCGCGCGGAACTTTTCGGCCAGCGCGGCAGTCCAGCCTCCGCAGTAGCCCAGACCCGCACCCGCATTCACAATGACGACGATATTATCCATACGGTTTAGCTTGTTTTTGCTTCACGCCGGCGCCGCAGCGTGGAAATGGCGGTGATGCAGACGGCCAGCCACGCCACGCTTCCCGCCATGGCGGCCAGCACATCGCTGACATAATGCGCGCCCAGATAGACGCGGCTCAATGCCACCAACAATATCATCGCCAGGCAGAACGCCACCGTTCCCAAGCGCACATTCCATGCCGGACGGGCAAGCACCAGATAGCTGACCAGCAAGCCATAGAAGCAGGTGGCCGCCGTGGTGTGGCCGCTGGGGAAGCTGTAGGTGGCCAGCGTCACCAGCGGTTCCTCGAATACCGGCCGCGCGCGCTGGAACACATGTTTGAGGGCGACATTCAGCAGCATCCCGCCCGGCACCGCGAACGCCAGCGCCAGCAGCCAGTAGCGCGCCTGCGCCCGCCACAAATGCCAGGCAAACACGCCAAACAGCAGCGTCATGCCGGCCACCGAGTGCGCCAGCGAAATCCCGATCATGAAGCCGGTCAGCGGCTCAAACGCATGGGCGTTGAACCAGTGCGCCACCTGCTGGTCGAGGACGGTAATGGCTTGCTGCCCCATCACCGCCTCGGCCAGTTCATGAAACACATAGCCCGACGCCAGCAGCAATGCCATACCGACCGTCAGGTGCAGGCCGAATTCGCCGCCCGGAGACAGTCTTGCCTCCACGAAACTAAGCAATTTGTTAGAAATTTGGTCCTCCCGCTTGGTCAGCCGATGAAGTTGGCGTAAAAACCACGAAACAACGAATTTACTGTTTATTTGCACAGTACCTGTTTATTCATACAGTAGTTGTGCTATTCTGAACTCCTCGTTAAACACATCACCAACAAAAAGGAATTCACATGAGCACTCTGAACAGCAGCTATGGTTCCCGCTTCGGTCTGGAATACCTGCCTACCTCTTTCATGGTTCGCATGGGCAAACGCGAAATGATGGTGTGCCGTGACTTCCGCAAGCGTTTCTACGCAGTGAACCCGATCATGGAATGCGACACCGGCGTACAGGCAGGCCACCTTGAAGTGCTGCTGTTCCGCCGCTGGCTGCTGATCCTGTCGAAATCGAAGGCTCACTAATGGTTGCCGGTGCCAGTTGCCCTACCCAGTCGCATGACAGGCCGGCCAACGCCGCTGCCTCGCTAGCGCTCCTCACCTGGGTTTGGCAACTGGCGAGCCGACATCCTGCGTGTTCGCCGGATGCGCCTCATGCCACAGCGTTACAAACAGAACCATCACCACCGGACCGATAAACAGTCCCACCAGGCCCAGCGTTTCAACGCCGCCAAGTATGCCGAACAGTACGGCCAGGAATGGCAGCCGCGTGGCATTGCCAATGATGCCTGGCCGTACAAAGTGATCCGCAACGAATAGCACGATGCTGCCCCACACCACCACCGCAATCGCCGCGGGCAGCGCGCCGTTGAAGGCCAGCACGCCGGCCGCGCTCAGGAACGCCAGCGGCGCCCCGAAAGGAATGATGGCCAGAATGCCGGTTGCGGCAGCCCACAGCGCCGGCGAAGACAAGCCGGCCAGCGCGTAGCCGATGCCGATCAACACGCCTTCCGCCAGGCCGACCAGCACCAGCCCGTTGACGGTGGCGCGTATCGCGGTTGGAATCTTTTCCGCATAGTGCTGCCAGCGCTGGGGGCTAAGCCAGTGGCTGCCGAGGGCGCTGATCTGGCGGTTCAGCACTTCGCCATCCTTGTAGAAGAAGAACAGGCACAGGAAGGCCAGGCCGAAATCCACCAGCCGGTGCATGAAGCCAACGCCGGCCACCTTGAGCATGTCGCTGGCTGAATGGAAGCCGTTGATCTGGCGTTCGGACATCAGGTGCGCCAGGCCATGGGGCTGGCTCAGCGTGGCTTGCCACCAGTCGGTGATGGCCTCGCCAATCACCGGCAGATGGTGAATGAAAACGGGCACGGGTATGCCGTCGGTATTGGCGGTCACCACGTAATTGGCCAGTTCCGGCGCCTGCTGCGCAGCCTGCGTCACGCCCAGCAGCACCGGCACGATAAACACCGCCGCCATCAGCAAGGTCAACACCGCCGCGGCGATGAGGTCATGCCGGCCAAAGCGCTGGCGCATGCGCACATACAACGGCCAGGTGGCCACGCACAAAATCCCGGCCCAGATCAGCGGCAGGAAGAAACGGTGCGTGACGAAGGCGGCCAGTGCAATCAGCGTCAGCGAAAAGCCGGCGCTCAACAAGTCGCGCTGGGTTTCGGTCATTGCTCTCTCCCGAAGGTTCTTATTGCCGCTATGGTAAGCGCATTTCGTGGCAGCGCCACCACACCAAAGAGGGATTTCAGGCGTCCTTAAGCTTTTTCACACTGGGCGCGCAGGAAATCACGCAGTTGCAGCACGGTCGGCGTGACCTGCGAGCGGTGCATGCACAGCATATTGAGCGCGGTGCGTTCACCCAGCACGTCGGGCAACAGCACTTGCAGCCGCCCGGCGCGGATGTCTGCGCTCAGGTCCAGCCGCGATTTGTAGGCGATACCCAGGCCTGCCACCGCCCAGCGCCGCACCACGTCGGCATCGTCCACACTGCGGTTGCCGTTGACGTGGATGATTTCCGGCTCGGCCTCGGCATCGCGGTAAAAACTCCAGCGGTCGTGGATCACGTCGTCCAGCATGAAACGCAGACAGTTGTGACGCGACAGGTCTTCCAGTGCGCTCAGCTTGCCGTGCTGCTTGATGTACTCCGGCGACGCCACCAGCACGCGGCGGTTTTCCGGCGCCAGCGGAAAGGCAATCAGGCTGGAGTCTTCCTGCACACCGTAGCGGATGGCGATGTCGACCGGCTGCCGGTACATATCCGACACGCGGTCGCTGATGGTAAGCTGGAAACTGACCTTGGGATACAGGGCCTGGAATTCGTCCAGCCAGCCCACCACCATATTGCGCCCGAGGTCGGACGGCATGGAGATCTTCAGCGTGCCGCCCAGCGCTTCCTGCCCCTGCTTCAAGGCGTCATGCCCTTCCTGCAGCAGCCGCAGTGCCTCGCGCGCGTGGCGCAGATAGGTTACGCCCTCCTCCGTCAGGCGCAGCGAACGGGTGGTGCGGACGAACAGGCGCAGCTTCAATTCCCCTTCCAGCCGCTTGACGGCGGCACTGGCCAGCGCCGGCGAAATCTCCAGTTCGCGCGCCGCGGCCGACAGGCTGCCCCGGTCG
This sequence comes from Duganella sp., assembly GCF_039595735.1. Classification (NCBI taxonomy): domain Bacteria; kingdom Pseudomonadati; phylum Pseudomonadota; class Betaproteobacteria; order Burkholderiales; family Oxalobacteraceae; genus Duganella; species Duganella sp. Next base: position 70,844 of record NZ_JBCNLB010000010.1, on the reverse strand, counting down.
GCGGTACGGACAAAGACGGTCAAATCATCCAGACGCAGCATTTTCTTCAATTTTTTGAAAGTGTTTCGGCGCACCGCCACTTTTTCAGCGCCACGAAATAAATGATGATACGCCCATCCTCACTTTTTCGGAGAATTTGAATGAAAGCCATCGCTTATCGCCAGTCCCTCCCGATCGACCATGCCGACGCGCTGATCGACCTCGAACTGCCCACCCCGCAAGCCACCGGCCGTGACCTGCTGGTCGAAGTGCGCGCCATTTCGGTCAATCCGGTGGACACCAAGATCCGCCGCAATGTCGCTCCGGCCGAAGGCCAGGCCAAGGTGATCGGCTGGGACGCCGCCGGCGTGGTGAAAGCGGTCGGTCCGGACGTCACCCTGTTCAAACCGGGCGACGAAGTCTGGTATGCCGGCGACCTGACCCGCGCCGGCACCAACAGCGAGCTGCATCTGGTGGACGAACGCATCGTCGGCCACAAGCCTAAGAATATCGACTTCGCACAGGCCGCCGCGCTGCCGCTGACCACCATCACCGCCTGGGAATTGTTGTTTGACCGACTGGAGGTGAGCCGCGACGCCGGCGCCACCCACGGCAAGTCGCTGCTGGTGATCGGCGCGGCCGGCGGCGTGGGTTCCATCCTGGTGCAGCTGGCGCGTCAACTAACCGGCCTGACCATCATCGGCACCGCCTCGCGTCCGGAAACCGGCGAGTGGATCAAGCAACTGGGCGCGCACCATGTGATTGACCACAGCAAGCCGCTGAACGAAGAGATCACCCGCCTCGGCCTGCCGCCGGTGACTTACGTCGCCGCGCTGAACCAGACCGACCACCACTGGGCTGCCATCAGCGAGCTGGTGGCGCCGCAAGGCAAGGTCGCGCTGATCGACGACCCGGCCGCCATTGACGTGCGCACGCTGAAACGCAAGAGCGTGTCGCTGCACTGGGAGTTCATGTACACCCGCTCGATGTTTCAGACCGCCGACATCCAGAAGCAGCACCAGTTGCTGAACGATGTGGCCAGGCTGGTGGAGTCCGGCGCGGTGAAAACCACGCTGGCCGAGCGCTACGGCAAGATCAATGCCGCCAACCTCAAGCGCGCGCACGCCCTGATCGAGAGCAACACGGCCAAGGGCAAGATCGTCCTGGAAGGCTTTTAACTAGGCTCTGGCCGCTGCGGCGGCGGCGGCATCCGCTTCCGCCCGCAGCCGCGCCAGCACCGCGTCGTCATGGCGCGTCAGGGCATCCTGCATGCGGCCGGCCGCGGCGCAGGAATCCTCCAGCACCTGGATCAGCGCCGCCTGCCGGCGCTTCAGGCCAGCCGACTGGTAGCCCAGATCATCAAACATGCGGCCGATATCGGCGCAGTAATCGCGCAGGTCCATCATGGAACTCTTGGTGAACTCGATATCGGTGCGCATGCTGTGATCCAGATCCAGCATCTCCAGTTTTTCATGCGCCACCGGCGACGCCTCACGGATGGCCGGCCCCCACCGCTCAAACTTGCCGGCGATGCGGCGCATCGTAATGATTTTCTGATCCAGCAGGCGGCAGTAGTGCCAGCACAGCCACCACACCGGCAGGCGCGCCATGAAACGCGGCAGTCCGGCCGTGGTCAGGTTACGTTCGAGTTTTTGGACAGCGGCAACCAGACGCCGCGCGCTGGCTCCGGTAGAGAAGTGGGACATGATGTCAGCTCCGTGGATAGATCCAGAGAGCTACGGTAGCCGCCGCATCAAACACACGGTTTGATGCGGCTTAAACTTCGTGCGGATTTTACGCGGAAGTCTTGCGCAGCATGGCTTTGATGCCGCGCAGGCCCTGGCGGATACGGGCTTCGTTCTCGATCAGCGCGAAGCGCACGTACTCGTCACCGTACTCTCCGAAGCCAATGCCGGGGGAAACGCAAACCTTGGCCTCGGCCAGCAGCAGCTTGGAAAACTCCAGCGAACCGAGATGGCGGTACGCTGCCGGGATGCGCGCCCAGATGTACATCGAGGCCTTCGGCTTGTCGACCGGCCAGCCCGCCTCGCACAAGCCTTTGTGCAGCACGTCGCGCCGGCTCTGGTACTGCGCGCAGATCTCGCTCACGCAGCGCTGATCGCCCTCCAGCGCCGCGATCGCCGCCACCTGCACCGGCGTGAAGCTGCCGTAATCGTGGTAACTCTTGATGCGCGCCAGCGCCGCCACCAGTTCCTTGTTGCCGACCATGAAGCCGACCCGCCAGCCCGCCATGTTGTAGCTCTTGGACAGGGTGAAGAATTCCACCGCCACTTCGCGCGCGCCTGGCACCTGCATGATGGACGGCGCTTTCCAGCCGTCGAACACAATGTCGGCGTAGGCCAGGTCGTGCACCACCAGGATGTTGTGCTGTCTGGCCAGCGCCACCACGCGCTCGAAGAACTCCAGCTCCACGCATTGCGCGGTCGGATTCGAAGGGAAGCCGAGGATCATCATCTTCGGTTTCGGATAGCTTTCGCGCACCGCGCGTTCCAGTTCGTCGAAGAAATCGACGCCGGGCGTCATGCGCACCGAGCGGATATTGGCGCCGGCGATCACCGCGCCCCAGATGTGGATCGGGTAGCTGGGGTTCGGCACCAGCACGGTGTCGCCCTGATCCAGCGTCGCCAGCATCAGGTGCGCCAGGCCTTCCTTGGAGCCGATGGTGACGATGGCTTCCGAGTCCGGATCGAAGTCGACCTCGTAGCGCGTCTTGTACCACTTGGCGATGGCGCGGCGCAGGCGCGGAATGCCTTTGGAGGCCGAGTAGCCGTGCGTGTCAGGCCGCTGCACGGTGTCGACCAGCTTGCTGACGATGTGCGGCGGCGTCGCGCCATCCGGATTGCCCATCGACATGTCGATGATATCCTCGCCGCGACGGCGTGCCGCCAGCTTGAGCTCGGCGGTGACATTGAAAACGTAAGGGGGTAAGCGATCGATGCGCGCAAAGCTGCGCGGCGTTGAAGTGTCAGTCATGAATTGTCCACGTAAGCGCCCGGATCCGTCCGAGCGACGTCGATGCAGATTGCATCGGGATCGATACTAGACGATCCCGTCCATGTCTGGCAAGTGCTTTACACCGCGGCCGGTTTGTCGTGTTCGCTGAACCACTCGAACAGGATCAGGCCGATGATGGACAACAGCGGCATGGTGCACAGGGTCATGATCACCCACAGTACCGGCGAGCGGCCCAGGCGCTTGGCGGCGATGCCGATGAAGATCAGGTGCAGCACCAGGCACACGAAAATGGCGATGCCGGCGGCGATAATCAGCAGTACGGACTGGCTGGTGTACTTGAACAGCGGCGGCAGGAAGGACGCGACGGCCAGTATCCACAACACCAGCGTCACAGCGGCGGCGGCAATGGGTTGTTGGGCGCGATCGACTTGCATGGCTTCTCCTCTAATGAAGAGGCTATGCTGCCACGATCTGCTTACAAAATCAACAAGGCATCGATATCCATCGTAGATTCATCGTAGGCCGCCACAGCCGGTTCAGGCAAGCTGAGCAGATTTGATCTAGCGCAAGGAGGTGAGCGCGGAGGCCAGCACGATGGCCGTGATCGCCGCCCACTGCGTCAGCGTCAGATGCTCGCCCAGCACCACCATGCCAGCCAGTGCGCTGAGCGCCGGCGCGGCGCTGCTGAACATGCTGAAGGTGCGCGCTGACAAGGTGCGCATCGACAGCATCTCCAGCGTGTACGGCAACGCGCTCGACATGATCGCAATCGCCGCGCCGACCATCAGGTAAGCCGGCGTCAGCAAGGCCTCCCCGCTATGCCGCACGCCGATCGGCACAATAAACAGCGACGCCGCCAGCATGCCCCACGCCACCGACCGCCCGCCCGACATGGCCGACACCCGTTTTCCGTACACGATGTACAAGGCCCAGCACACCGCCGCGCCGGCTGCATACGCCACGCCCGCCGGGTCAAGCTGATCCACATGGCCGTGAATCGGCAGCAGGAAATACAAGCCCACCACCGCCAGGCACACCGCCACGAAATCACGCGGCCGGTGCGAGGCCAGCACCGCCACCGTCAGCGGCCCCGCCACCTCGATCGCCACCGCAATGCCCATCGGGATGCGGCTGAAGGCGCGGTAAATCAGCAGATTCATCAAGCCGATCACGGAGCCGTAGATGGCCACGTTGGCGGCCTGCTTCCACGTCAGCGGCGTGCGCCAGGGACGGAACATCAGCAGCATCACCAGCGCCGAGATGCCGACGCGGTAAGCCGTCACGCCCTCGACGCCGACCTTGGGAAACAGATGCTTGGCGATCGCCGCGCCCACATTGAGCGACAGCTGGCTGCACAGCAGCGCCAGGCCGGCCAGCCAGGGATTGCCGGCGGCCGGCAGCTGTTCCTGGCCCATGCTATTTCGCCGACAGTTCCAGCTTCAGCGCCACCTGCTTGCCGGCGTCGCCAGTGGTGCTGGCGGGCGCCGCGGCCGTGGCGGCTGCGGGACTGACGCCGGCCTCTTTCAGCACCGCCATGATGGCGGCCGCGCGGCGCGTGCCCAGCTGCGGCAAGGCATCCTTGGCCAGCGGCTGGTTTTGTTCAAGGCGCTCCTGCAGCTTGTCATAGAACTCGCTCGCATCCGCCACTTGCGGCTCACCCTGCACCATCTTGCCGAGGCGCTGCAGCACCGGCAGTTTCTTCTTCGATTCGGCGGCCTCGGCGCCGCCGGCGCCCTCTGCGGCCTTCTTCTGCTTGTCCAGTTCGGCGGCACCAAAACGTTCCGCATACAGGTCGCGCAGCGCGGTGCGCACCTTGCGCTGGCCGATGTCCAGCGGCCCCGGTTGCTCGTCCGCACCCAGCTTGATGCCGGCACGCGCCAGCACCGCGCGGCGCAGCGCCTGGGCGCGCAAGGCGGCGCTGTCGCTGGCCTCGTTGTAGATGCCTGGCACGGACAGCTTCAATTCCGGCTTCCTGGCCAGGATCTTGGCCACCTGCTGCAGCTTCTCGCGTTCCGGCGGCAGCACCACATCGCTGCCGGCGTCGAAGTCCACCGCTTCCAGCTTGTCGCCGCTGACGCCAAACAGCTTGCCCAGCGCGCGGAACGGCGAGGTCACAATCTTGCTCATGATGTTGCCCAGCGCTTTCCACACCACCGCGCCATAGCTGAAGCTGGGGTCGTTCATATTGCCCGAGACCGGAATGCCCAGATCAATGCGGCCATTGCTGTCCTTGAGGATGGCCAGCGCCAGTTCCAGCGGCAGCTTGAGCGCGTCCGGACTGTCGATGCGTTCACCCAGCGTCAGGTTGTCCAGCACCACCTGGTTGTTGCCCTCCAGCTGGTTGTTGCGCACCTTGTATTGCAGGTCCAGCGAGATCTTGCCTTCCGCGATCTTGTAGCCGGCAAACTTCATGCTGTATGGCGATGCCGATACCATATCGACGTTCTTGAAGATCACGCTGAGATCGGTGTTGTCGGCCGGGATGAAAGGATTCAGCTGGCCGCGCACGCGCGCCATGCCGTAGTCGTCCACGCGGCCATCCAGTTCGATCTGACTGCGCGCATCGCGCCTGGACGACAGGCCGGTGATGACGCCATTCAGCTCATAAATCTTGGCGGCGAATTGCGGGCGCAGGCTCAGGTCGGTGAAATCCAGCTTGGCGTTTTGCACGCGCACGCGGCGCATGCGGATCGGGAACGGTTCGCTGGCCGCGGCCGGCGCTGCCGCTGGTGCAGCCGCCGGCGCCTGCTGCTGCACCAGCAGGCGTTGCGCATTGAAGCTGCGGTCGTTCTCGATGATCAGGATCGCATTGGGTTCCACCACGCGCAGCTCGGCCACGTCCAGCAGGTCTGGCTTGAGGCTGAGCGCCAGGGTATCGGCACGCACCGATTTCCAGTGGGCGAAGCGGTCATTGTCCTCTTCGTTGAGCGACAGTTCGGCCACCTCAAACGAACCGTCATAGCGCAAGACGGGATCGGCCTTGCTGCCGCCGGCACCGGTGCGCAGGCGGCCCTGCGCGTTGATGGCGCCATCGGCAATTTTCAGCTTGACGTATTTGGCCAGCAGCGGCTGCACTGGCGCCAGCGCCAGCTTGCTCAGTTTCAGATCCGTATCGACAGCGCCGGTGGATGGCACGACTTTGCCCTTGGCGACCAGTTGACCGCCTTCACGCAGCGCAACGCTGCCATCGAAAGCCAGTGGCTTTTGCAGATCGGTGCCGGCGTCGCGAACTTTCAGGTTGACGTCTTGCAGGTTGACCTTGATGCCGGTGCTGGCGTCGTCATAGCGCGCGCCGAACTTGTTCAGCTCGACCGACTTCACCTCCGCAACCCAGGCCGCTTCGCGCGGCGCCGGAGCGGCCGGCGCGGCTGGCTTGCCGCTGCCCGCCCCGGGCAAGGCCGACAGGAACAGGAACTGTCCCTTGGCATCGCGCGACAGATCCAGCTGGCCGCCGTCCGCATACAAGCGCCCGACGCTGGCTTTGCGCGCCGCCAGATCGAGCGACGCCTCATCAAAGCCTATGCGCGACAACCTGAGCGGCACCAGCGATCCGCTGTTCATCGACACATTTTCCATCGAGAACGCGCCGCCATCCAGGGTCAGCTTCGAGCCATCGAGCAGCAAGCCCAGCTTCAACTGCGCCTTGTCGGCGCTGACCTTGAGCACCGGGCTAACCGTCTCATCGACATAACTCAGCGCCACCGACGCCAGGCCGATCTGCTTGAACTGCACTTTCCAGCCATCCTCCTTCGCGGCCGGCGCCGGCGCCGGTTTGGCCGCGGCGGCAGGCGGCGTCGGCAGCATCAGACCGGCCACGTCCAGCTCGCCGCGTGCATCGCGCCGCACTGCCAAGGCGCCGCCGTTCAGTTGCAAGCCGCCCACCTGAACCGAACGCTTCAGCAAATCCACGCCTACATCCGTGACCGCCAACTGCCTGAACTTCACAAACGGCGCATCAATCCCGCGCTTGAGCGACAAATCGGTCAAGCTCAGGCCGGCGCCAGCCAGGCTCGCATCCAGCCGCCCATCGTTGTAAGCGAACTTGTACGGCAGTTGCGCCGACAACTTGCCATCGCCCACCACAATCCGCGAGAACGACTTCAGATACGCCGCCATGCCCGGCAACGCGACATTCTCCAGGGTCAGCAAACCGCTGCCGCTGATCGGATTGACCGCCGCCACGCCCTTCCAGCGCAACTTGCCGCCGAGGCCGGCATCCGCGCTCAGGGTGTAATCGCCGTTCTCATCCGGCAGCGTGCTCAGATTATTCAGCGCAAACGTGATCGGGGCGAAGGTCTCGTTATAGCCGGCATGCTGATCCTGCATCGCCACCTTGCCGCCATCCAGTGCAAAGTGCTCGATCACCAGGCGCGGCATGCCGCTGTCCGGTTCGTCCTTCTTATGCTTATCGAGCGTGGCCAGAAATTCCGCGATATTGAACTTGCCATCCTTGGCAATCGCCAGCTGCACCGACGGCTCGGTGATGCGAATGTCGGCAAAGCTGTACGCGCGGCGGAACAGCGAACGCCACTGCATCTCCACCGCCAGCCCACCTACCGCCAACAGCGGCGCGTCGTTGGCCTCGGTCAGGCGCACATCCTGCGCCTCCAGCCGCAGCGTGAACGGATTGAACGTGAGTCCGCCGATGCTGGCCTTGCGCTCCAGCTCAGTCGCGGCGTACTTCGGAAGCTGGCTCTTGATGACACTCGGCACCAGCCAGAAGCCCGCCACCGCATACACCCCGACCGCGCTTGCCGCGCCGATCGCCCACCGCTTCCATCGTATCGTCATACCCAGCCAACCTTTGCTTTTTTTATGTTACAGGCAACAGTATAATCGAAGGATGAATGCGCAACTTGAACCCTTCCACGCCATTGCCATCAGCAAGCTGGCGCATGCCCTGAAAGCCCAGGGCCGATCGATCATCCACATGGAATTTGGCCAGCCCGCCACCGGCGCGCCGAAAACCGCCATCGCCAAGGCGCATGCCGTGCTGGACGCGGAAAGCATGGGTTATTGGGAAAGCGCGCCGTTGAAGCAGCGGCTGGCGCAGTTCTACGCGGAGCGCTATGGCGTGCAGGTGTCGGCCGACCAGTTCGTGCTGACCTGCGGCGCTTCGCCGGCGCTGGTGCTGGCATTGAGCTCAATGTTCGCACCGGGCGACCGCATCGCCATGGCGCGGCCCGGCTACGTCGCTTACCGCAATACGCTGAAGGCGCTGCACATGACGCCGGTGGAAATCGCCTGCGGCGCCGACGTCGGCTTCCAGCTGACCGCCGCCGCCCTGGCCGCGGTGGAACCAGCGCCGCAGGGCGTGATCATCGCCAGCCCGGCCAATCCAACCGGCACCCTGATCAAGGCTGATGAATTGCAAGCCATCGTGACCGTGTGCCGCGAGCGCGGCATCCGCATCATTTCGGACGAGATCTACCACGGCCTGAGCTACGTGGCGCCGGCCCAAACCATCCTCGCCTATGAACCGCAGGCGCAGGTGGTCAGCAGCTTCTCCAAGTATTTCAGCATGGCAGGATGGCGTCTCGGCTGGCTGCTGGCGCCGCCGGATCATGTCGAGCGTGCGCAAGCCTATTGCGGCAATCTGTTCCTGACCGCACCATCGCTGAGCCAGCATGCCGGCCTGGCCGCCTTTGACGCGCTGGAGGAACTGGACGGCCACCTGAATGCGTACCGCGAGAACCGCCGCCTGCTGCTGGCCGCACTGCCGGAACTGGGCCTGACCACGGTGGCGCCGCCCGATGGCGCGTTCTACATCTACGCCAGCATTGCCCATCTGACCGACGACAGTCTGGGCTTCTGCAAGCGCCTGCTGCAAGACACCGGCATCGCCAGCGCGCCCGGCATCGACTTCGATCCGGTCGACGGCAAGCATTTCATCCGCTTCAGCTTTGCCGTCTCGACGGCGGAGATCGAAGAAGCCATCCGCCGCATGAAGCCGTGGTTCGCGGCGCAAACCAGAAGGAACTGAGCGATGCCCGCCTCCCTGCTCCGCCGCGCCGCACTGATCGCCGCCGTGATGCTTGGAGGATGCGCCTGGCCGCCGCCGGCCCGGCTGGATACGGAAATGCAGCGTCTGATGGCCGCGGCCCACGTTCCCGGTTTTGCCGTGGCCATCATCGAGAACGGCCAGGTCACGCAAAGCCGCGCCTACGGCTACGCCAACCTGGAAAAGCGGCAGCCCTTGCGCACCGACACCATCATGTACGGCGCCTCGCTGACCAAGGCAGCCTTCGCCTACATGGTGATGCAACTGGTGGACGAAGGCGTGCTCGCGCTGGATACGCCCCTGCCCGCACTGCTGAACAAGCCGCTGCCAGACTATCCCAAGTATGCCGATCTGAAAGACGATCCGCGCTGGCAACAACTGACGCCGCGCATGCTGCTGTCCCACACCAGCGGCCTGCTCAACTGGCGCTTCATCAACGAAAACAACAAGCTCGACTTCAAATACCCGCCCGGCACCCGCTATGTGTATTCCGGCGAAGGTCTGAACATCCTGCAGGTGGTGGTTGAGGAGCGCACCGGCCTGCCCTTGCAAACGCTGATGCAGCAGCGCGTGTTCGACCGCTTTGGCATGCGCGACAGCAGCATGGTCTGGCGCAAGGAGTGGGACGGCCGCGAAACCACGCATTACGCCAAGGACGGCGCCGTCATTCCCCACAAGCGCCGCAGCGATGCGCGCGCGGCCGGTTCGATGGACACCACCATCAGCGATTACGCCGCCTTCATGGCCGGTGTGCTGCGCGGCGAAGGCTTATCGCCCGCGGCCTACCGCGAAATGCTGTCGCCGCAGATGGCCATCGTCTCGCTGCAGCAATTCCCCTCGCACTGGCCGGGCGACACGGATCTGTGGCGCAGCATCGACCTGTCGATCGGCCTGGGCTGGCCGCTCTACCAATCGCCGCTGGGGCCGGCGTTCTTCAAGGAAGGCAATGACGACGGCACCAACAACTTCGCGCTGGGCTTCACGCGCCAGCGCAACGGCATCGTCCTGCTCAGCAACAGCTCGAATGCGCAAGCCATGTTCCTGCCCGCCGTGGAGTATGTCTACGGCAAGACCTGCCTGCCATGGTTCTGGATGAATTACATCCCCTACGACAGGCCCGAGCTGATGACGGCGCAGGCACGCACCCATCCGGTGCTCAGCGCCGGATGCGGCCGCTGAGCCGGCTACTGCTCGGTCATGCCGCGCAAGTTTTCGATATCGGCCACCGCGTGCCGCCAGGCGATTTCCGGATCGTAGACCGGTGCCGATTGCAGCCCAAGCTGGATTTCCTTGAGCACTTTATTGCCGAGAGAGATCTTGTAGCGCAGCGCCGTGTATTCCACATCGTAGGTTTTTTTCAAACCCTGGCTGCGCGTGTAGGTATCGTGAGAGGCAGGCATATATCCTCCTTGTTCAAAGCGTGTTCCTAGGATAGCACTAACTCATATCTCCGGCATTTTCGCGATCAGCTTATCGAGCGTGACCGGATAGTCGCGCACCCGCACGCCGGTGGCGTTGTAGATGGCGTTGGCTACCGCCGCGCCCACGCCACAAATGCCCAGCTCGCCCACGCCCTTGGCTTTCATCGGTGAAGACACTGGATCGGTTTCATCCAGGAAAATCACTTCCTGGTGTGGAATGTCGGCATGCACCGGCACTTCATAACCGGCCAGGTCGTGGTTGACGAAGAACCCGGCCCGATGGTCGATCACCAGATGCTCCATCAGCGCCGCCCCCACGCCCATGGTCATGGCGCCTATCACCTGGCTGCGCGCCGACTTGGGATTCAGGATACGCCCGGCCGCGCACACGGCCAGCATGCGCCGCACCCGCGTTTCGCCGGTGGCCGCATCCACCCCCACCTCGACAAAATGGGCGCCAAAGGTCGATTGCTGGAACTTCTTGTCGAGGTCGCCATATTCCATGGCGTCCTCGCCCACCAGCTCGCCGTTGGCAGCGGCCTGGATCAGCGGGAACGAGCGGCCGTCGGCCCGCACCTCGCCGTGCACGAACTCGGCCAATGTCGGATCCAGACCCAGCTTTTGCGCCGCCAGCTCGCGCAGCTTGACGCAGGCCGCATACACGCCCGCCGTCGAGCTGTTGCCGCCCCACTGTCCGCCCGAGCCGGCGGAAACAGGAAAGTCCGAATCGCCCAGCTTGACCACCACCTGCTTCAGCGGCACGCCCATCATCTCGGCCGCCGTCTGCGCGATGATGGTGTAGCTGCCGGTGCCGATATCGGTCATGTCGGTTTCCACCGTCACCGTGCCGTTGCTGGCCAGGCGCACGCGCGCGGCCGATTTCTGCACCAGATTGTTGCGAAACGCCGAAGCCATGCCGATGCCGACCAGCCAGCGGCCATCGCGCATCTTGCCCGGCTGCGGATTGCGCTTGTCCCAGCCGAAACGCTGCGCGCCCAGGCGCAGGCAATCGACAAAACGGCGCGTCGAAAACTTGCGATCGCGCTTGGCCGGATCGACCGTGGTGTCGTTGATGATGCGGAAGGTGATCGGGTCCATTTTCAGCTTTTCCGCCATTTCATCGATGGCGATTTCCAGCGCCATCATGCCGGGCGCCTCGCCGGGTGCGCGCATGGCGTTGCCCTCCGGCAGATCGAGCACGGCCAGGCGCATTTTGGTCAGCCGGTTGGGGCCGGCATACAGCAGCTGCGTTTGTTGCACGGCGGTTTCGGGCTTGCCGTCCGGCAGATCGCCCGACCAGCTTTCATGCGCGATGGCGCTGATCTTGCCCTCGCGCGTGGCGCCGATACGGATGCGCTGGATGGTGGCGGGACGGTGCGTGGTGTTGTTCATCATCAGCGGCCGCTGCAGGGCCACCTTCACCGGCCGGCCCGCCGCCTTGGCGCCCAGCGCGGCCAGCACCGACTCCGCGCGCAGGAACAGCTTGCCGCCGAAACCGCCGCCGATGTACGGCGAAATCAGCCGTACGTTGTCTTCCGGGATGCCCAGCGTCCTGGCCATGTCGCCTTTGCCCCAGTTGATCATCTGGTTGGCAGTCCACAGCGTCAGCTTGTCACCCTGCCATGACGCCACCGAGGCATGCGGCTCCATCATCGCGTGCGACTGATCGGGCGTGGTGTAGGTGGCGTCCAGCCGCACCGGCGCGGCGTTGAATGCCGTGTTGAAGTCGCCCACCTTCTTGTCCTGGTTTTCCTTGTCCTCGTGCTGTTTGGCGCCATCCCTGGCCTTGGCCAGATCGTAGGCGCCCGGCTGCTTGCTGTACCTGACCTTGACCAACTGGGCCGCTGCCCGGGCCTGCTCGAAGGTCTCCGCCACCACCAGCGCAATCGCCTGGTGATAATGCTGGATCTCCGGCCCGCCCAGCAGCCTGGCGGTGTTGAACTTGCCCTTGCCCAGCTTGCCCGCGCTATCGGCGGTGACGACCGCCAGCACGCCCGGCGCGCGCCGCGCCTCGCTCACATCGATGGACGTGATGCGGCCCTTGGCGATGCCGGCCCCGACCACATAGCCATACGCCGCTTCGCGCTCATACGCGTACGGTGCGGTGCCGGTGGTTTTATAGGGGCCGTCGATGCGGTCCGTGGGGTGGCCGATGATCTTCAGCTGATCGATGGGATTGGTGGTAGCGGGAGTGAGGAATTTCATGTCAGCCGCCTTTCTTTGCATCGGCCAGCGCGGCCGCCAGCGTGCGCTGCACCAGCGGCACCTTGTACGCGCTTTCCGCGCTTGGCTTGGCGCCATCCAGCAGACGTTCGGCCACCGCTTGCGCGCCTTGCCGCATGCTGGCGTCCGCCGCAGGCCGGCGCCACGGTTTGTGCGCCACGCCGCCCAGAGCCACGCGGCCAGTGCCGTCCGGCAGCACGATCGCGGCCACCGAAATCAGCGCAAACGCATATGAGGCGCGGTCACGCACCTTGCGATAGATGTGCACGCCGCCGGCGGGCTTGGGCAACGTTACGCCGGTGATCAACTCACCCGGCGTCAACGCATGCTCGATGTGCGGCGTAGTGCCGGGCAACCGGTGGAAGTCGGCAATCGGAATGGTGCGCGTGGCGCCGTCCGGCCTGACGGTTTCCACGGTGGCGTCGAGCAAGGCCATGGCCACCGCCATATCGCTGGGGTGGGTGGCGATGCAGGCATCGCTGGCGCCCAGAATCGCGTGATTGCGGCTGTAGCCGCCGATCGCAGAACAGCCGCTGCCGGGCTCGCGCTTGTTGCAGGGCTGGTTGGTATCGTAGAAGTACGGGCAGCGCGTGCGTTGCAGCAGATTGCCGGCGGTGGTGGCCTTGTTGCGCAGCTGCGCCGAGGCGCCGGCCAGCAAGGCCCGCGACAGCACGGTGTAGTCCCTGCGCACGCGCGCGTCGGCAGCCAGATCGGTATTGCGCACCAGTGCGCCGATGCGCAGACCGCCGCCGGGCGTGGCCTCGATCTTGTCGAGCGCGAGACCGTTGACGTCGATCAGATGCTGGGGGCTTTCAATCTCCAGCTTCATCAGGTCCAGCAGATTGGTGCCGCCGGCGATGAAACGGGCGCCGGGGGTGCGGGCGGCGGCAGCGGCCGCCTCGGCCGGCGATTGCGCGCGCTGATAGGTGAAGGCCCTCATGCTCCCACCTCGGTCATGGCGTCGATGATGTTGGAATAGGCGCCGCAGCGGCAGATATTGCCGCTCATGCGCTCGCGCAGCTCGGCTGCATTGAGCAGCGGTTTGGCGTTGAGATCGGCAGTGACGTGGCTGGGAATGCCTTGCTTGATTTCATCCAGCACGGCCACCGCGGAACAGATCTGACCGGGGGTACAGTAACCGCACTGATAGCCGTCGTGCTTGATGAAGGCGGCTTGCATCGGATGCAGCTTGTCCGGCGTGCCGAGGCCTTCAATGGTGGTGACCTTGTCGCCATCGTGCATGACCGCAAGCGACAGGCAGGAATTGATGCGACGGCCGTTCACGATTACTGTGCAGGCGCCGCACTGGCCGTGATCGCAGCCCTTCTTGGTGCCGGTGAGATGCAAATGTTCACGCAGGGCATCCAGCAAGGTAGTGCGCGTATCCACTTCCAGCGTCTGTTGCTTGCCATTGACCTGCAGCGAGAATTTGGCCGAGCTGGGCGGCGGCGTGGCAGGCTGCGCCTCGGCCGTCAGCGGCACGGCCGTGGACGTCGCGGACAGCGCGCCTGCAATCAGCAAATTACGCCGGGAAAGACTAACGTCGCAAAGATCATTCATCTCGTCGCATCCTCCAACCGTTGGGTTTGGACCAATAGTAAATGCGATGCGGCTTTAGGTTAAACACGATTGACCAAAGCTGTTCTGTTGGCAGCATGGCCGCATTGACTGCCATATCCGTGACGGTGACCTCGGTTTTACTCCTGAATTTGTCGCGCAAGGAGGCAGCGCCGCTCAACTCTCGCGCAAGCGGCGCGTCCAGTCTTCTATCTGGCCCGATTGCAGGCGGCGGGCAAAGGTGGTGCGCCAGCTGGATGATAATTGACCAATCTGCGCGGCTTGCTGCCACTCATCCCGCAAAAGACGTGTCGAGAATAGCGCTGTAATCAGGCGCCGCATTGGCCAGTCTGGCTGCGGCCGCTGGATCAGTTCAAACTGATTGCCGGGCGCGATCCAGCCTTCGCACAACACGCGGTAGTACCAGCCGGTGGCGCCCGAGGTTTGCATCTTCAGCGCGGCATCCTCGCGCTGCAAGCGGCGGTTCAATCGCCAGCACGGCTGGCGTCCCTGCGACACTTGCACCACCGCCGATCCCACCTGATAAATATCCCCGATGTGGACGTTCTGCTCCGTCATGCCGAAGGTGGAAATATTCTCGCCAAACGTACCTGGCGTGAGCGGCTGCCAGTGCGCGTAATTCTCGGCAGCATAATGGTGCAAGGCCTTTTCCGGTCCGCCGTGATAGACGCGGTCGCCTTGCTCGTCGCCCAGCAAGCCATTGAACGACAGCCACACCTTGCCCTGCTGCGGCATCTTGACGATGCCGCTCGACACCGCCGCATGCCCATCGCGCAACAGCGGCTGTGCCTTGCCGGCGAACAGCGTCTCGATCACGCTCATTTCAACCACGCATCGATCATCGCGCGGCCAGCGCGCGCCAGCCCGGCGCCGTAACGCTGCGTATCCTCGCGCAGCTGGTGCAGATCCACACCGGCATGCTGCAATTCCACCGCATGTCCCGTCAGCCACTGCTCCAGCGCGGCCGGATCAAACTCGGCATGGAACTGAATGCCCAGCGCATGATCGCCCACCAGGAAAGCCTGGCACGGGGTCCCCGTGGTCCACGCAATCGACGGCACGCCTTCCGGCAGACGGATATTGTCGCCATGCCAGTGCAACACCGGCACACCACGCAGATGCGACAGCGGCCCGGCGTGCTGGCACACATCCACCGGCGCCCAGCCGATCTCCTTGCCGGCCGCCCGACTGCCGACTTCGCCGCCCAGCGCCACCGCCATCAACTGCGCACCGAGACAGATGCCCAGCGTGGGCTTCTTCAACTGCAGGCGCAGCCTGATGCCGGCAATTTCATCGGCCAGCCACGGATACAGGCCGATATCATTCACGCCGATGGGCCCGCCCAGCACGACAATCAGGTCCGTCTCACGCCATTGCGCCTCGGTCAGCGGCATACCGGCATGCTGATAACTGATCCGATATCCGCGCGCCTCCAGCGGCGCGGCAAACGTCCCCAGATCCTCAAACCCAACATGATAAAGCGCGATACAGTTCATAAATCACCATAAAATAGGAGTCCTAATTAATTACATCATACCTCAAATTCGGCGCCGTTGCTGAGCGCATGTCATGGCACTCCTTTACGAAATATGATTGACAGCCGCGAGGGGGCGAGCCGGCCATCCAACGATGGACGCGCCAATCGAAAAACACTGCATCAATGCCAAATTGCCAGCCGTGATCCGCCGGCGCCCCTGGCTCCCTCGCTCTAATTACGACTTGTTCGATTCCGCCTGAAGCGCGGCGATGATGGTTTCGGCATAGGTCTTCGGGAAAGCGACAATGGCATCTTCCTCGCCGCCAAAGCCCTGCTGGCGAATCACAATCTCGCCGCGCACATTGGTATAGATTGCAATCGCATCAACCTGCTGCACCACGATGCTTTTTTGCTTCTCCGGATTCCAATCCCAATCGTTTGCCATCATGCCCTCTCAAAGTGTTGAATCCACATCATACATTGATCAGAAGCATGAATCCATGCGAGAAAATGTTTGACATTCTACCTATCAGAAGGTAGGCTACGCAAATGGCAAAATCATCGACCACTGCTGACGACATCCTGGCCTGCGCGCACCAGCTTATTCTGGCGGGCGGCTACAACGGCTTCAGCTATGCTGACATTGCTGATGTCGTCGGCATCCGCAAGGCCAGCATCCATCACCACTTCCCCAGCAAAGTCGATCTGGCGAAGGTGCTGGTCAGCCGTTATCGGGAATCGGCCGAGAACGGCATCAAAAACCTTGAGCATGGCATTGCCAATCCGCTCGACCAGCTACGCGCTTACCTTCAATACTGGGAAACGTGCATTACCGACGCCAGCGCCCCCTTCTGCGTATGCGCCCTGCTGGCCAGCGAACTGCCCATCCTGCCGGCGGAAGTGGCGACGGAAATCCGCACCTACTTCACATTCCTGTCGGGATGGCTGACTTCCGTATTGGAGCGCGCTGCGCAGCAAGGCGTCATCTGCTTGCGCGATACGCCACGGGTCGAGGCGGAAGCGTTCATGGCCACCGTTCATGGCGCCATGCTGTCCGCACGCGCGTACGGCAATGCTGAAATCTTTGGCGTCATCATGACGCCGCAACTGCAGCGCCTCTCGGCCAAAAGCTGAGGCGTTTTTTTTAATCCTGCAACCTACCAATTAGTAGGTAGATATTTTAAAGGCATGATATGACAAACGATCAAACCACCAACGAAAGCTGGCTGAAGAAGTACTACTTCACCCGTGCCGTCGTTTCCTTCGCCTGGCTTGTTGCAGCGCTCAGCGTGGCAGCGCGTTCAAGCGGCATCGCCGCCATCCTGCTGGTGTGCTATCCCCTCTGGGATGCGCTTGCCAATCTGGTCGACGCCAACCGCAGCGGCGGCCTCGCAGCGAACCGGCCGCAGGCGTTCAACGTTGTTGTCAGCGTAGCGATTGCAGCGGGAATATTCGTTGTCCTGCCTAACATGAACCACGTGCTTGGCGTGTTCGGTTTCTGGGCCATCTTGTCCGGGGTATTGCAACTGGGCGCCGGCCTGCGCCGCCGCAAGCAATACGGCGCCCAGTGGGCGATGATGCTGAGTGGCGCGCAATCCGCACTGGCCGGTGCCGTCTTCGTCTACCAGGCGCAGGCGCCGGTCGTACCATCCATCGCCACCGTGGCCGGCTACGCGGGCTTCGGCGCGTTCTACTTCCTGGTGTCCGCCATATCCCTGAGCATCACGGCCAGGCGCCGGCAGCAGGCATAAATCCGGGGTCATAAATCCGGGGTCAGGTCCGCCATTTCTACACGAGCTGAACCTTGACGGTTGCGGCCCTGCGCCACGCGATCCCCGAAGCAAATCCGTCGATCTACTTCGGGACGTCACTGGGGATGTCCTTGCGGCGGAACATACTGCTGGGCATCCCGCCAGCGGCATGCTGCAGTAATGACGATACAATCACGTCCATCGCAAACCTGCTTACGATCTGGGCTACTTGATGAATTGGACCAAAGAGAACTATCGGGTATCGACCGACAACGCCCTACTGCAGCTCGATGTCATCCATGCCAACCTCACGCGCAGCACCTGGGCGGAGGGCATCGACGAAGCGACCGTGCGCAAGGCTGTCGCGAACAGCCTCAACTTCGGCCTGTACGACGACGGCCGCCAGATCGGCTATGCCCGCTTCATCACCGACCACGCCACCTTTGCTTACATGGCGGACGTCTTTGTGATGGACCAGTATCGCGGCAAGGGCCTCGGGCGCTGGCTGGTCGAATGCATGCTGAGCTACCCCGGCATCGAACGCTATCGCCGGCTGCTGCTGGCAACCACCACGGCCGCCTGGCTGTACGAAAAGCTGGGCTTCAGCAAACCAGCCAATCCCGATTTGTTCTGGCAGATCAACCGGCCTGACATCTACAAACATTAGGGAACAATGGAACGGCCATCAAGGCCGGGCGTCGCGGCAAAGACGGCGCTGATAAAGTCGATAAACACCGCTGCGCGCTGGGGCAAAAGCCGCTCAGCGGCATACACCGCATTCAGCGGTGAGCGCCCGGCCGAGTAAGCGGTCAGCAGCGGACGCAGCTCGCCACTACGCAACTGCTCCGCGATCGTCCATGACGGCAGATACGCGATGCCCAGGTCCTGCATGACGGCCTTGCGGATGCCGTCCAGACTATTCAGGCGTACCCGGCCCTGCACATGCACCGCGCCGTCCTTGAACGGCCAGCCGCCGCCGCCCGCCATCAGGGTGTAGATCAGGCACTGATGCTGCAGCAGATCGGCTGGCTGCTCAGGCGTGCCATGCCGGTCCAGATAACCCGCACTCGCCACACAAATGCGTTCGGACGTGCCGACCCGGCGCGCGCGCAAGGAACTATCCTTGAGCACGCCGCCCCGGACCGCGATATCAACGCCCTCCGCGATCAGGTCGATATAACTATCGCTGAGCCGCAGTTCGACCTCGACATCTGGATAGCGCGCGAGGAACGCCGGCAGCGCGGTGATGATCTTCTCCGTGCCCAGCGTGGGCGCGCACGCCACCCGCAGCAGGCCCTGCGGCTTTTGCTGGCCGCGCGCGTCAGACTCGGCCTGGGCGATCAGCTCCAGCGCCTGACGGGCTTGCGCGTAGTAGCGCTGCCCTTCGGCGGTGGCGACCAGTTGCCGCGTCGAACGATGCAGCAACCGCGTGCCCAGCGCCTTTTCAAGGGACGCGATATGCCGGCTGACGTTGGGCTGGCCGATGCCCAGTTCCCGGGCCACGGCCGAAAAGCTCCCCGTCTCAATCGCGCGCACCAGGCAGCGCATCCACAGCAATTTATCCATTTTCCGAAGCTCGCAAATCAATTCATGCAACCAGAGCATAACTGATATGTGTCCCGCCTGTCTTATCGCGGGGGCGTCCGGAGCGCACACTGCATCCCGCATCACTACCTAACTCACCAAACAGCTTAGTGAAGGAGCATCATGAAACTCGCAGAAAAAGTAGCCGTCGTCACCGGCGGCACCACCGGCATCGGCCTGGCCATCGCCAAACGTTTCGCCCGCGAAGGCGCTCACGTCCACATCACCGGCCGCCGTCAGGCCGAACTGGACAAGGCGGTTGAGGCCGTTCGGGCAGCCGGCGGCAGCGCTGAAGGCGCCAGCGTCGATTCGACTGACATCGGGCAACTGCAGGCTTTGTTTGATCGCATCAAAGCCAAACACGGCAAGCTCGATGTGCTGGTTGCCAACGCTGGCGGCGGTTCACTGCTGCCGCTGGGGAAAATCACCGAGGAGCACTTCGACGACACCTTCGCGCGCAACGTCAAAGGCACATTGTTTACCGTGCAGAGCGCGCTGCCGCTGCTGGGCAAAGGCGCGTCGGTGATTCTGACCGGGTCAACCGCGGGCAGCAGCGGCACGGAAGGGTTCAGCGTCTACGCGGCATCCAAGGCGGCGGTGCGCGCCTTCGCCCGCAACTGGATCCTGGATCTGAAAGGCCGCGATATCCGCGTCAACACCCTGAGCCCCGGCCCGATCAAGACGCCGGGCCTGGTGGAACTGGTCGGCACGGATGCCGGACAGCAGCAAGGCTTCCTCGACCATCTGGCCTCGCAGATTCCGATGGGCCGGGTGGGCGATCCGGATGAGATTGCGAAAGCGGCGGTGTTCCTGGCTTCCGACGATGCAAGTTTTGTCACCGGCGCCGAGTTGTTTGTGGACGGCGGGCTGCAACAGATCTAACCCGCGCGGCGCCTGGGGGTGGGCTGGCATATGAGGCCGGTCCACCACAGTCACTGCATTTCTTGATCCACCTGGCAATTACTACTAGCATAATAGGGGCACACATATCGCTGGCGCACGGAAGGTTCAATGAATTTCCGCACCATCATCATCGTTATGGCGGTCGTCACCCGCACGGACTATGCTGCGGCAGTCTGCGAGCCCATACGCATCGGCTATGTCAACCAGGAGCGGCCGCCCTACTACCTGGGAGCCGGATCGGACATCCCCGCCAAGCCTGGTGCATCTGCGGAGCTTTTTCAGCGTTTTGCCGCCAGCGCGGGATGTGATGCCAGCTTGAGACGGCTTCCGGTCAATCGCATCATTCCCTCCCTCGCCGCCGGCCTGCTGGACTTCGCGCCGCTGGACTCCAGCAGCAAGGATATCGCTGACCTCGCCTTCCCCCGTGACAAAAACAACCAACTGGACTACGGGCGCGCGGTGCCGATCAACATCGTCGTGTTCGTCCGCAGCGCGGACCACATACCGCCGGCGACTGAGCCGGCAAAGTATTTCCGGGACCGGCTGCTTGGCGTGACCTTGGGCGCTACCTATCGGGCGCGCATCCAGGGTCTGGGGATGAAAATCGATAGTGGCGCGGTCGATATCGCACGCAATCTTGAGAAGCTGAAGTTGAGCCGTATCGATGGATTTGCCGTCTCCGTGACATCGCCAGGCGACATGGACGCCTACGTCGCCCAGAAATACAAAGGCGCCATCATCAGACTGCCGCAGCCCCTGTTCACCGATCACATCTGGATAGCGGCCAGTGCAAGCTACTATGCAGCACATCCGGGACAAGTCGAAAAAATGTGGACCTGGCTCGGCTCTGCGGGCAAGCGGGAGTATTTCAATTTGTTGAAAGAATACGGCGATATGCCGCTACCAACGCAGCAAGTCGGGGTCAGGTCCGCCATTTCTACACGGGCTGAGCCGTTGACGGATGATTAGGAGCAAGTCGGGGCCAGGTCCGCCATTTCTACACGGGCTGAGCCGTTGACGGATGATTAGGTGTGGAACGCGCGCCCTCGGCGCGCGAGGCTGCCGCGCAGCGGCAGCAATTGGGCGATTCGGAGCGGGATGGCCCTGCAGGGCCATGCCCTTCGAATCTCACACGCAAGGCCCGCAGGGGCCTTGCTCGCTTCCGCCAAGAAACAAAAAACCGCCTTATGGGCGGTTATTTTGTTTCTTGGCGGAAGCGGTGAGATTCGAACTCACGAACGGCTCTCACCGTCGGCAGTTTTCAAGACTGCTGCCTTCAACCACTCGGCCACGCTTCCTAAGTGTGCGACATTATACAGATTTCTGGCCCTAAAACCACCCATTCCTGCTCACGCCGCCCGGCTCGCCCTCCCGGGCGCCCAATTCTCACGCAACGCCCGCTCGAACGCGTCCGCTTCCAGCGGCTTGGAAAAGAGGTAACCCTGCACTTCGTTGCAACCGGAATTTTTCAGGAAGGCCAGCTGTTCTACCGTTTCCACTCCCTCCGCAATCACTTTGTGCTTGAGCTGCTGGGCGATGCTGATGATGGTGTTGGCAATCGCGCAGTCGTTGGTGTCGCCCGGGATGCCGATGGTGAACGAACGGTCAATCTTCAGGGTGTCAATCGGGAAGCGCTTGAGGTAGGACAGCGATGAATAGCCCGTCCCGAAATCATCCAGCGACAAGGTCACGCCCATGGCGGTGATGCGGTCCATGATGCCGATCACGCGGTCGATGTTGTGCATCAGCGTGCTTTCGGTGATTTCCAGCTCCAGCCACGACGGTTCCAGGCCATAACGCTTCAGGGTATCCGCCACCCGCCCCGGCAAGGCTGCCGTGAATTCGCGCGCGGACACGTTTACCGCCAGGCGGATCGGCGGCAGGCCGGCGTCTTTCCACGCCTGCGCCTGCGCGCACGCGGTTTCCAGCACCCATTCGCCCACCTGCACCACCAGCCCGGTGGCCTCGGCCAGCGGAATGAATTCGGATGGCGGCACCAAACCGCGCTGCGGATGACGCCAGCGCACCAGCGCTTCAGCACCGATGATCTTGCCATCCGGAATGGAGTACTTGGGCTGGTAGTGCAGCAGCAGTTCGCCGTTGCCGAGCGCGTTGCGCAGGCCGGTTTCGATGCGCATGCGCTCCTGCATGCCCTGGTTCATGTCCTGGCTGTAGAAGGCGATGTGGTCGCCATCCGCCCCGCCCTCCTGCTTGGCGCGGTACATGGCGATGTCGGCCAGGCGCAGCAGGGTTTCCGCATCGTTGCCATCCTGCGGATAGACGCTGATGCCGATGCTGCCGCCCACCCGCAAATCATGGCCGTTGATGTAGATCGGCTCAGTCAGGGTGGCCAGCAGTTTTTGCGCCACCATGCTGGCTTCGAAGTGCTGGCCGATGTCGAACAGGCCGACGGCGAATTCGTCACCGCCCAGCCGTGCCACCAGGTCCTGGTCGCGCAGCACGCTGCGGAAGCGGCGCGCCACTTCCACCAGCAATTCGTCGCCGATCTTGCGGCCCAGGGTGTCATTGATCAGTTTGAAGCGGTTGAGGTCGATGAACAGCACGCAGCCGTGTGCCTTGTTGCGTTGCGCCACCATCAAGGCCTGATCCACCAGCTTGGTCAGCAGGGTGCGGTTGGGCAGGTTGGTCAGCGCGTCGTAATACGCCAGGTGGTGGATGCGCTCCTCCGCCATCTTGCGCTCGGTGATGTCGGTCAGGTAGGCGATCAGGCCGATCGAGCGGTCGTTGATGTCGCACAGCGGCGAGAGCGACAGGCTGGCCCAGAATACTTCGCCGTTTTTCTTTTTGCGCCGCACTTCCATCAGGCGCCCGCCGTGTTCGAGGAAGGCGTCGTGGAAGCCGATGTCTTCGTCATCGTAGAGGAACAGGATGTTGCGCCCCACCGCTTCCACCGCGGTGTAGCCGAACAGGCGCTCCGCGCCTTTGTTCCAGCTGATGATGAAGCCGTTCATGTCCATGGTCAGCACGGACTCGTGAATGTGATCCAGGATTTGCGCCTGATGCTGCAGCTTGGCTTCCACCTGCACATAGGCGTGGGTGGTGCGCTGCGCCACCGCATGCACTTGCAGCACGCTGGCGGCCAGGCTGGCCAGGCTGGCCAGGTGCTGACGATCCTGCTCGCTGTAGTGGGCGCGGCCGGAGACCACGAAACGGCCGAACAGGTGGTCGTCAAACGCGATGTCCTGGCTCAGCGACGGCACGGCGTCATCGTTGGCCGCCACCACCGGCTCCACCGGCGGATGCAGCAGCATCGACAGCGAGTCGGCCGGGATGTATTCGCCCAACGGGCTGTTCAGCACGGCGCGCACGATGCGTCCCAACTCCTCCGTGAGCGCCGCGCCGCGCAGGCGCAGCACCGCGTCGCATAAGGCGGCGCTGTTGCTCAGGAAGTCGGTGACGGGTTGCGCGAGCATGGTCAGATATTCCTGCTCACCTGAATCGCCCAGTGGTAGGCCTGCAGCTGGGCTTCCCAATAAGCTTCGTGCGAAATGCCGGCCTGCGCCAGGCTGGCGGCGTCCTTGTGTTCGACCAGCTTGAGCAGGTCGCCCAGCGGGCCGGCGCGGTCCAGCAGCGCCATCACCACGTCCAGGTCGAGGCTGAGGGCGGCGACGATTTCGGTCATCGGCATGGCCAGCAGCACGTCCAGCAGCGAGAACACGCCGGCCACGAAAGCCATGTCCTGCTGGTCGCGGTCCCAGCCCAGCGACTTGGCCAGTCCTTCCATCATGGAGGCGCGCACCGCCGCCAGCGGCAGCAGCGGATTGGCCAGGCCGTCGTCCTGCTGACGCGCGTACAGCAGCAGTTGCAGCCAGCGCTGCAGCTGACGGCGGCCGAGCACGTTGATGGCCTGGCCGAAGCTGTGGATCGGGGAGCTCAGCGCGAACGCGGCCGAGTTCACCAGTTTCAACAAGTGGTAGGCCAGCGCCGGGTCTTGCTTGAGCAGCACTTCCAGCTCGCGCGAATCGGCGTCGCGCGCCAGCAAGCCCAGCAGCGCCAGCAGGCGCTTGCGCGAGGTGCCGTCGCCCTGGTTGTTGTCCTGCTCGGGATGCAGCGCGAAGTCGCCGGCAAACCAGCTGAAGCCGGCCTTGGCGCATTCGGCAATCCGGGCTTCGCTGTGCATGCCCACGGCCAGATGCGGCCCCGGCTGGGCCACCAGCGCCAGCACCGGCGGCAACGTCTGCGCTGCGTCCACCCTCAGCGAACGGGCGCCGCACATGGTGGCCGCGGAACCTTCGGCCACGCCATCGAGCATGAGGCGGTAGCCGGCGTCGGCATACGAAGACAGTTTCTTGTGAATGGCCGCGTCGGCGCAGGCGGCCGCCGGGATGCGCAGGATGATGCTGTTGGCCGGCAGTGTCTGCAGTTGAGACAGCTCCAGCAATTGCGGATGCGGAACCGGAAGGATGCAATCCATGGGCGCCAGCGCGGCAAACGCGTCAGGCGTTTTCAACAGCGTCAAGGCCGCCTGGAAAGCATCGCCGGCGTCGGGCGATAGCTCAAACGTCAGTGCCACCCACTCGTTATGAGCGTTGGATACTGCTTGTAATTCCACCAGTGGAAACGGGCTGATTTCAGGCGCAGACATCAATATCTCATCGAGGTTATCCGCGCCATCTTAGACCAACACTTGACTTAAGGCAATCAAATACCATACAGAGTGTAATGTAATTAGCAATATTACCAGTATAAGACCACTCGGCCGCGTGCGGAACGGTTTTATTTTGCACAATTGCAATAATTTGCGGCCGGAGCTGGAATATAGCAGATATTGCCGGAGAAACACGTACTGTTAGAAATTGCTTAACGGTATTAGAAGTGAGCGTCGGTATTTTCGCCACATGGTAGCGATGTCATTGATTTTATTGCGCATTTTGCACGGCAAAGCGGATCAGCTCAGCCTGCCCTTCGATGCCCAGCTTGCGCTTGATGTTGAGGCGGTGGGTTTCCACCGTGCGCACGCTCAGGTCCAGCGCGCGGGCGATCTGCTTGTTGGATTCGCCATTGGCGATGTGGCGCAGCACCTCGTGTTCGCGCGACGTCAGCTGGTTGTCCTGGTTCTGCGGCTGAGCCAGCTGGCGGGCCAGTGCGGCGCTGTAGTAGATGCCGCCCGACATCACGGTCTCGATCGCCACCACGATGTCCTTGCCGGGCGCATCCTTGAGCACATAGCCGCGCGCACCGGCCTGGATGGCTTGCGACACATATTCCACCTTGTCATGCATGGACAGGATCAGCACGGCAATGCGCGGGAACGCTTGCTTGAACAGCGCGGTGGCTTCAATGCCATTGGTGCCACGCATATTAATGTCCATCAGCACCAGGTCGACCGCATGGCGGCCGGCCTGTTCCAGCGCCTCGCTGGCGCCGCCGGCCTCGGCCACCACCTCAAACTGCGGCATGGCTTCCAGCCGCGCGCGCAGGCCATCGCGCACCAGGGGGTGGTCGTCTACCAGCAGGATTTTGATCGTATTCGTCATCGTTGATTCAGGTTTGGTTAGGGGCTTGCGCCGTGACCAGCGTGCCCTCGGCGGACGACGCGATTTCAAAATGGCCGCCGATGGCGTCCATGCGCTCCATCATATTGCGTAATCCAATGCCGCGCTTGGGATGCAGGGCGATGCCCTCGGCATCGAAGCCGTGGCCGTTGTCGCGGATCTGCAGCGTTACATGGCGCTCGTCGCCGGCCAGCGCGATGTCGACCCGGCTGGCGCCGGCATGGCGCTCGATATTGGTCAGCGCCTCCTGCGCCAGGCGGAACAGCACGGTATTGGCCACGTCCGGCAGCCCATCGGTACAGCCGGACGCCTCAAAGTGTACCGGGGTTCCGCTGCTGAGGGTGTACTCCTTGGCCAGGTGCTGCAGCGCCGCGGCCAGGCCCAGGTCATCCAGGATGGCCGGACGCAGATTGTGCGAAATGCGGCGCACCTCGGCCATCACATTGCTGAGCTGGTCGGCGGCGTGCTCAAACACGGCTTGCGCGGCTTTTTGCTGCTCGGGCTTGGGCGAGGCCAGCCGTATCATGCCGGCCTCGATCTGCAGCTTGATCGACACCAGCCACTGGCTGATGCCGTCATGCAGATCGCGCGACAGCCGCGCCCGCTCCTCTTCCTGCGATTCCACCACCCGCTGCGCCAGCACCTTGAGTTTGGCGTCAGCCACGCGCAATTCGCTGATATTCAGCGCCAGCCCCGAGCTGGCCACCGCCACGGCAGCGGCAATCGCAATCCCGGCGATCCACAGCATGGTGTTGTGGATATTGCGCGACTGCTGGACATCGACCTTGGCCAGCGCCTGATCGACGTCATCCAGATAAATCCCGGTGCCCATCATCCAGCCCCACTTGGGCATGGCGATCACATAGCCGAGCTTGGCGACCGGCTTATGGGTGGATGGCTTGACCCACATGTAGCGCTCCAGCCCGCCGCCGGCCTTGGCGCGCTGCAGCAGATTCTGGATGGTCAGCTGACCATTTTCATCGCGCAGGCCGTACAGGTTTTGCCCCACCAGCTCCGGCTGGCGCGGGTGCATCAGGGTGTTGCCCTGCATGTCATACAGGAAGAAATAACCGTCGTCGCCATAGCTGAGCGATGACAGAATGCGCTTGGCCTCGTTGCGGGTGGCCTCGTCATCGCGACCGGAGTCGTACAGATGGGCGATCGAATGCGAGGCCAGCGCCACATAGTGCTTGAGTTCGGCCTCCTTGCTGCTCAGGTAAGCCTGCTGAATGGTGGTGCGCTGCTGCTCGGCCAGCAGCACCGACTGATGGCGCACCGCCAGCGCAATGGCGCACAAGGCCAGGATCAGCGGCGTAATCGCCAGGAATATCACTTTTTGCCGCAATTTCATGCGGTGGCTCCTCGTCTTCTGGTAGCCGCGATTCTACCCCTGTGGCTGCCGCACAAGCTACGTAGTTATACGCAGCGGCCTTGCGTAATGCTGCGCTTGCGGGCTGATATCACCTTGATGAATACTGGTCATAAGCAAACTCCGGGGTCAGGTCCGCCATTTCTACACGGCCTCTGCCGTAGCAGCGCTACGGCAGAGGCCGTGTAGAAATGGCGGACCTGACCCCGGAGTGGAGACAACCTTGGAGGAAACATGAACACTCTACCGATTACCCTGGCCAGCAAGCTGGGCTGGGCCGCGCTGGCGCTGGCCGGTGCCTCGGCGCTGGGCGTGGTGGCCCTGCACCGGGGCGAATCGATCAGCGCCATCTGGATCGTCATCGCCGCGGTCTGCGTCTACCTGATCGCCTACCGTTTCTACAGCCTGTACATCGCCGACAAGGTGCTGGGCCTGGATAGCCGCCGCCTGACCCCGGCCGCCCGCATGAACGACGGCCTCGACTATGTGCCGACCAATAAGAACGTGCTGTTCGGCCACCACTTTGCCGCCATTGCCGGCGCCGGCCCGCTGGTCGGCCCGGTGCTGGCCGCGCAGATGGGCTACCTGCCCGGCATGCTGTGGATTCTGGCCGGCGTGGTGTTTGCCGGCGCGGTGCAGGACTTCATCGTGCTGTTCATTTCCATGCGCCGCGATGGCCGCTCGCTGGGCGATCTGATCAAGTCGGAGCTGGGGCCGATTCCGGGCAATATCGCCCTGCTCGGCACGTTCATGATCATGGTCATCATCCTGGCGGTGCTGGCCCTGATCGTGGTGAAAGCGCTGACCGGCTCGCCCTGGGGCAGCTTCACGGTGATGGCCACCATTCCGATCGCGCTGTTCATGGGCGTGTATTCGCGTTACATCCGCGTCGGCCGTGTCGGCGAAGTGTCGGTCATCGGCTTCATCCTGCTGATGGCGGCGATTTTCGGCGGCCAGTGGGTGCAGGAAAACCCGGCGCTGGCGCCGATGTTCACCTTCACCGGCACCGAGCTGACCTGGATGCTGATCGGTTACGGCTTCGTCGCCTCGGTGCTGCCGGTGTGGCTGCTGCTGGCGCCGCGCGATTATCTGTCGACCTTCCTGAAGATCGGCACCATTGTCGGCCTGGCGCTGGGCATCATTATTGTCGCCCCGCACCTGCAAATGCCGGCGCTGACCAAGTTTGTTGATGGCACCGGGCCGGTCTGGGCCGGCTCGCTGTTCCCGTTCCTGTTCATTACCATCGCCTGCGGCGCCGTGTCCGGCTTCCACGCGCTGATCTCGTCCGGCACCACGCCCAAGATGATCGAGAACGAAACCCACGCCCGCTTCATTGGCTACGGCGCCATGCTGATGGAATCCTTTGTTGCCATCATGGCGCTGGTGGCGGCCTCGACCATCGATCCGGGCGTGTACTTCGCCATGAACGCGCCGGCCGCGCTGCTCGGCACCACCGCCGAGTCCGCCGCTCAGGCGGTGTCGCAGATGGGCTTCTACATCACCCCGGACATGCTGCTGCAGACCGCCAAGGACGTCGGCGAGCACAGCATCATTTCGCGCGCCGGCGGTGCGCCGACGCTGGCGGTGGGCATGGCCCATATCCTGTCCGGCGTGCTGGGCGGCCGTGAAATGATGGCGTTCTGGTACCACTTCGCCATCCTGTTTGAAGCGCTGTTCATCCTGACCGCCGTCGATGCCGGCACCCGCGCCGGCCGCTTCATGCTGCAGGATCTGCTGGGCACGTTTGCGCCCTCGATGAAGAAGACCGAGAACACCTTTGCCAACCTGGTCGCGACCGGCCTGTGCGTGGCGGCCTGGGGCTACTTCCTGTACCAGGGCGTGGTCGATCCGCTGGGCGGCATCAACACCCTGTGGCCGCTGTTCGGCATCGCCAACCAGATGCTGGCGGCCATCGCGCTGATCCTCGGCACCTGCGTGCTGTTCAAGATGAAGCGCGGCCAGTACGCCTGGGTCACCATCGTGCCGACCATCTGGCTGCTGCTGTGCACGCTGACCGCCGGCTGGCAGAAGATTTTCGACGCCAATCCGAAAGTCGGCTTCCTGGCGCACGCCGCCAAGTACCAGGCCGCGCTGGATGAGGGCAAGATCCTGGCGCCGGCCAAGTCGGTGGCGCAGATGCAGCAGGTGATTTTCAACGATTACCTCGACGCTTCGCTGGCCGGCTTCTTCGTGATTGTCGTGCTGAGCGTGCTGATCTTCGGTGCCCGCACCGTGCTGGCGGCGCGCGCCAACAGCAAGCCGACCGTCAACGAAAGCCCGATGGTCCTGTCGAGCGCCAAGGTGCAATGATGCTGGGCGAGATTGCCAAGGCCGGCCGTTATCTCGGGCAAAGCGTGCGCCTGATGATGGGTCTGCCTGATTACGATGTGTATGTCACCCACCGCGAAACCACGCACCCGGGCGAGCCTTATATGACGTACGAGGAATTCTTCCGCGAACGGCAGGAGGCCCGCTACGGCGGCGCAGGCAAGCGCGGCGGTTGCTGCTGAGCCGGCGTCATGCCGGCGCCAGCCGGCATGACATTTTTTTCCGTCCTCGACGGAACTTTCAGCGTGCCCTGCCATCCAAGCAAGATGGCTTACATTTACCAACAGGCATACGCGCGCAATATCGGCTGGGTTACCCCGGCCGAGCAGGCCGCGCTGCGCCACAAGCGCGTGGCGATTGCCGGCATGGGCGGCGTCGGCGGCGTGCATCTGCTGACGCTGGCGCGGCTGGGTATCGGCGCTTTCCACATTGCCGACTTCGACACGTTCGACATCGCCAACTTCAACCGGCAAGTCGGCGCCACCATCTCCTCGCTGGGCCAGCCCAAGGTGGACGTGCTGGCCGCCATGGCGCTGGACATCAACCCCGAGCTCAAGCTGGCGCGCTTTCCTGCCGGCGTCAGCCAGGACAATCTGGCCACCTTCTTTGAAGGTGTAGACTTGTACGTCGATGGCCTGGATTTCTTTGCCTTCGGTGCCCGGCAAGCCACCTTTGCCGCCTGCGCCCGGCTCGGCATCCCGGCCGTGACGGCGGCGCCGCTGGGCATGGGCACGGCGGTGCTGAATTTCCTGCCCGGCCACATGACGTTCGAGGAATACTTTGACTGGGGCGACCGGCCGGACATGGAAAAAGCCCTGCGCTTCCTGGTCGGGCTGGCGCCGGCCGGCTTGCATGGCGGTTACCTGGTCGATCCCTCGACCATCAACTTGAAAGAGCAGCGCGGCCCGTCTACCATCATGGGTTGCGAACTGTGCGCCGGCGCGGCGGCCACCGAAGCGCTGAAGATACTGCTGCAACGCGGCGGGGCGCGGCCAGCCCCGTGGGCTTACCAGTTCGACGCCTATCGCAACAAGCTGGTGCGCACCTGGCGTCCCGGCGGCAACCGCAATCCCTTGCAACGTCTGGCCATGATGCTGGCGCGGCGACGACGGCCCGGAGATAAGACATGAACACGATGGAGCACATCCTCGAACTGGCGCGCTGGGCGCCCAGCGGCGACAACACCCAGCCGTGGCGCTTTGAAATCCTTGACGCGCACCGGCTGGTGGTGCACGGCCACGACACGCGCGACCACTGTGTCTACGATCTGGACGGCCACCCCAGTCAGATGTCGCTCGGCGCGCTGCTGGAAACCATGGCGATTGCCGCCAGCACCTGCGCACTGGAAATGCGCGCCATCCGTCATACCGACACCCCGGACACCCGCCCCACTTTCAGCATCGAATTCCTGCCTTCGCCCGGCATGGCGCCCGATCCGCTGGCGGACGCCATCCAGGCGCGCAGCGTGCAGCGGCGCGCACTGAGCCGCCGGCCGCTGACGCCCGCCGAAAAATCGGCGCTGAATCTGGCGCTGCCGGCCGGCTACCGCGTGCGCTGGCTGGAGGGTCCGCAACGGCTGGCCGCCGCGCGCCTGATGTTCCGCAACGCCAGGCTGCGCCTGACCATGCCCGAAGCGCATCGCGTGCACCAATCCGTCATCGAATGGAACGCCCGCTACAGCGAGGACCGCATCCCCGACCAGGCGCTGGGCGCGGACGCCATGACCACCCGGCTGATGCGCTGGGTGCTGCAGGACTGGCGCCGGGTTCACTTCTTCAACACCTGGCTGGCCGGCACACTGCCGCCCAGCCTGCAGATGGACCTGATTCCCAGCCTGGCCTGCGCCGCCCACTTCCTGCTGGTGGCTGATCACGCTCCGCACCGCATCGACGATTACATTGCCGCCGGCCGCGCCATGCAGCGCTTCTGGCTGACCGCCACCGCGCTGGGCTTGCAGCTGCAGCCCGAAATGACGCCGCTGATCTTCACCCGCTACGTGCGCGAAGGCCGCGTGTTTTCCGCCACCTCCGGCATGCAGGAGCAAGCGCTGCAGGTGTCGCGCCGGGGCGAAGCGCTGGTCGGCCAGCAGGACTGGCACGCGGCCGTATTCATGGGCCGCATTGGCGCCGGCCAGGCGGCGCGCTCGCGCTCGCTGCGGCGGCCGCTGCGCGACCTGCTGGTGGCCCCCGGGAGTGCATGATGCGCGCCATCAAGCCGGGCCAGATCGCGGTATTCCTCGGCCTGCTGACGCTGATCCTGCTGCTGGCCATCGCTACCACCGCGCTGCTGTTCGGCCAGCTGCCGCTGGGCGATTTCCGCGGCGTCACGCTGGTGATGCTGGCGCTGCTGCTGGTGTACCTGTATGCCTTCCTGGTCTACCGCTGCTTCCTGCTGGCGCTGCCGCTGCGCGAGGGCGAGGTGGCGGAACACTCGCGCCAGGAACTGGCGGCCAACGTCAACATCCTGTTCTACCTGCTGCTGTTCAACTCGCTGATCCGCACCCACTTCATTCCGGTGCCGTTGCAGCGCCTGATTTACCTGGCGCTGGGCGCCGAGCTGGGCGCCAACACCTACAGCGCCGGCGCCCTGCTCGATCCGCCGCTCACGCGCATCGGCAGCAATACCATCATCGGCCATGACGCCGTGGTGTTTGCCCACGTGATCGAGGGCGCGCGGCTGGAGTTGAAGGCGGTCCACATCGGCAATACCGTCACCATCGGCGCCAAGGCGGTGGTGATGGCCGGCGTGCACATCGGTGACAACGCCATCGTCTCGACCGGCGCGGTGGTCACCAAGGATACCCGGATCGGCGCCGGCGAAATCTGGGGCGGCATTCCGGCCCGCCGCATCAAGGCCGCGCCGTGACGGATTTTTTTACACCGCGCGGCCGAAACGCCGGCACGCCGTGCGCAAGTCCCTGATTTCACAAGGAACACCAGTACTGGCAAGGCTTTTGCTCTTTGATCGTCACGGCTTCGATTCCCGTGGCCCTACTTCGAGGAGCATCCATGAAAACCTACCAACCCGCGCTGGCCGGCGCCATGCTGGCAGCCGCACTGGCGGCGCCGCTGACCGCCAGCGCCGGCCCCACCCTCGGCCTTGATCCCACCGGCACCGGCACCTACACCACCTTTGCCGATCTGTGGACCAACGTCACCGACACCGGTCTGGCCACCGGTTTCGTTCCCGGCCGCATCGTCGGCCCGGGCGCCAACGCGCCCTACCTGACCGAACTGCGCTCGCAAATGGTGGTCGGTACTATGTCCAACAGCAACATCCCCGCCATCGTCACGCCGGCCGGGCTGAACAGCAACTTTGAAATCAGCAAAGTGGTGCGCTTCCAGGAACTGGTCACCGCGCAAACCGCCACCACCGTCAACTTCGGCATGCCGGCCTCGCAATCGGCCGCCATGGACGTCGACCCGCTGCGTCCCGGCGTGCAAAACCTCGCCATCTTCCTCGATAACATCACCGACGGCAGCAAAGCCGTGCCCGGTAACGGCGGCAACACCGTGCGCTGCTACGGCGAAGGCGTCACCTCCGCCGGTTGCGGCGGTGGCGGCGGCGATGGCGACGGCATCATGATCATGTCCGGCCACCTCGTGTTCAACGAGGCCAGCTTCAGCGCCTCCGGCGCAGTCGGCACCGGCTCGTTCGACTCGCGCTTCATGATCGACTATGTCGACCCCAACTACCTGGATGCCGTCACCGGCTCCATCTTTGTCGACAAATTCACCGGCACCACCAACGTGCCGTCGTTCTTCACCCCAACCATGATGTGGGACGGTTCCACGCCCACCACAGTGCCCTTCCTCAAGGTGGACTCGTCGCAAAGCTTTGCCACCATTCCGGAGCCGGCCACCCTGGCACTGATCGGACTGGGCTTCGCGGGACTCGCGCTGGGCACGCGCCGCAAAGTGCAGTCGTGACCGCAGCAGCGGTCTTTTACAGCGGATCGGTCTCTCCCGCCCGATCCGCTTTTTTATTGCTGCAAGATGTGTGACAACAGCGCGTCCAGCCGCGCGCCGGCATCGTAACGCTGGAATTGCTGCGCCACCCGCTGCGCCGCCGCGCGCGGCTCCGGCTGTTCCAGCAGCCGCAACGCCGTGGCGCGCAGTTGCTCCTCCGCCAGCCGGTCCGAGCGCAGCAGCGCGCCGGCGCCGGCCCGCACCACCCCGTCCATATTCAGGTATTGATCCAGATTGCCGGCCACGCCCAGCACCGGCACGCCGGCCGCCAGCGCCTGCTGGCTGGTCGGGCTGCCGCCGTTGCAGATTACCAGCCGCGCGCGCCGCGCGGCCTGCTCGCCCGGCAGGTAGGTGGCCACCCGCGCATTGTCCGGCAGCAGGCCGGGCGTGATGGTGCCGGCGGTGGCGGCGATCACCGTCAGCGGCAGCGGCGCCAGCGCCTGCAGCACTTTCGGCAACAAGGCGCCCTGCCCGGAACTGCCCAGCGTGACGTAGACGAGGTCGCGCCCGCCCGGCAAGGCATCCCACCACGGCGGCGCCTCGGTGGGCGGCGACCAGGTCACCGGCCCCAGGTAGGAATGCGTCATCGGCAAATCGTGCGCCGGGAATATTTCCGGAATGTCGGCATACAGCACGTGGTCGGCATCGGTGTAAATGCGCCGCAAATCATGTCCCAGCGATGGCAGATGGTAGGCGCGGCGCACGCGGTTGAGCGGGCGGCTGTGCAGCGCAAACGCCAGCGGCCGCACCAGCGCGAAGACGCGCTCAGCCAGCGGAATCGGCAACAGGCGCGCCAGCGGCAGCGCCGGCACCCGGTAGCGCTGCTGCACGTAGGGACTCCAGTAGGCGTTGATCACGCTCACATACGGCACCTCAGCCAGGCGCGCGCTGACCGACAGCGACAGGCGGAAGTCGCCGATCACCACATCCGGCCGCAGCGCCTGCAACAGGCGCATATCGTCCAGCACATACCTGCCCAGGGTGTGCGCATCGTACACCGGCTTGCCGGCCGCCAGCGCCGCCAGAAAGCGCGCGCTGGCAATGCTGTGCAGGGGCCAGCTGGTGACGTCGCTGCCCTTGATAAACATCTCATAACCTGGCGCGCAAGCCAGGTGCACTTCGTAGCGCTGGCGGTCCAGCGTGCGCGCCAGCGCCAGCGGCCGGCCCACGTGGGCCAGCGTCACCGCCTCCGCCACCAACAAGATTTTTTTGCGTTCCATCCTCCCAGCTTGCAACGCTGCGCCGCGCGTTGTTTGAGGCAGCGCAAACGTGCCCGCATTAGATGTACATCAAAGCCGAGCTTGCCTGATGCCTATATTTTTCTTATTGGCATTCATTTATGCATGGGCCCACGCGATGTTCAACTTTGAACGCTCCGGTCTGAGTCAGAAACTGACCATCATGTCCGTGCTGTCCACCGGCAGCGCGCTGCTGCTGGTGTTCGTGGCGTTTGCCGCCACGTCCGTGCTCAGCCACAGTGACGACGCGCGCCAGCAGCTGTCCTCGCTGGCGGGCGTGATCGGCAACAACAGCAAGACCGCGCTGCTGTACGCCGACCGCCGCCAGGCCGCCCAGACCCTGTCGACGCTGGCGATGGAAGACGATATCCTGCAAGCGGCCCTGTACGACAGCGAGGGCACGCTGCTGGCGCGCTACCTGTCGCCGCACCTGCCGCCCGGGCAGAGCGGGCCCGAGGCGCTGACCGCTACGGGCGCGGCTGCCGACCTGTACACCGAACGCAGCGGCCTCCCCTGGGCGCCCGCCATGCGCGTCTACCGCATCGTGCGCGAAGGCGACGAGGCCAGCGGCGTAGTCATGGTCGAAGGCAGCCTCACCCGCATGTGGCTGGATATCCTGAAAAACCTCGGCGCCGCCGCCGTGGCCGCCGCGCTGTCGTTCATGATGGCGTTGCTGACGGCGGCCCGCTTCAAGGGCAGCATTGCCGAACCGGTCGGCAAGCTGATCGCGGCAGCCCAGCAGGTCAGCCGCGGCCAGGCCACGCCGCGCATCGTCCACCACCGCAATGACGAGCTGGGCGCGCTGATCGACAGCTTTAACGATATGCTGGCGCAGGTGGAAGGCCGTGACGCCGCCCTGGCCCAGTACCGCGACCAGCTGGAACGCCAGGTCAGCGTGCGTACCGAACAACTGGAAAAAGCCAAGAACGCCGCCGAAACCGCCAGCCAGGCCAAGAGCGCCTTCCTGGCCACCATGAGCCACGAAATCCGCACCCCGATGAACGGGGTGCTGGGCATGACCGAGCTGCTGCTGGCCACGCGCCTGAGCGAGCAGCAGCGCCACTACACCGAGATGGTCAAGCGCTCCGGCGAGCACCTGCTGGTAATCATCAACGACATCCTCGACTTTTCCAAGATCGAGGCCGGCAAGCTGACGGTGGAATACATCCACTTCAACTTCCGCGATCTGCTGGACGACATCGACAATGTCTTCACCCCGCAGGCGCAGGCCAAGGGCTTGCAGCTGCAGCTGGACATCGCGCACAACATTCCGCTCGGCGTATGCGGCGATCCCAACCGGCTGCGCCAGGTGATGTTCAACCTGCTGGGCAATGCCATCAAGTTCACCGACGCCGGCCAGATCACGGTCAAGGTCGTGGTGGCGCAGGAGGATGCGCAAGCGGTCGGACTGCGCTTCGAGGTGCACGACACCGGCATCGGCGTCTCTGCCGAGGCGCGCGCGCGCATCTTTGATTCGTTCTCCCAGGCCGACGGCTCCACCACACGCAAGCACGGCGGCACGGGGCTGGGACTGGCGATCTCAAAACAACTGGTGGAGCTGATGGGCGGCGCGATAGGCGTCGACCATGCGCTAACTCAAGGATCGGTGTTTTGGTTTGCCGTAAATTTTGATAAACGTCGCATAGACAGCGACGATCCATCCACCGCAACACAGGGAATCCGCGCTTTGATTGTCGATGAAAATCCCGCCAGCCGCGCTGCACTGGAGCGGCAATTGGCGGCCTGGCGCATCACCTGCGCCTGCGCCTGCGCCAACGACGCCCTGCCCCGACTGCGGCAAGCGCTGGCCGGCGGTCATGCCTATGATGTGGTGCTGCTCGACATGGAACAGCCGCGCACCAGCGGCCTGGCGCTGGCGGCGGCCATCCACAGCGAAACCGCGCTGGCGGCCACGCGGCTGCTGTTGCTGAGCACCGAACGCAACGCGGCCGACAGCGTGCAGCAGCGCGAAGCGGGCGTCGCCTTCCAGCTCATCAAGCCGCCGCGCGAGTGCGATCTGTACGATGCCATCACCACGCCGGCGCGCGGACGCGAGCTCCGGCCGGCCGCTGCCAACGCCGCGCCGGCGCCGGCGCTCTTGCACGCCGCCGTGGCGCCGGCCGCGCCGCCCGTCACGACGCTCACCAGCGGCAGCCGGCCGCGCAAGCGCCGCAAGGTGCTGCTGGCCGAAGACAACCCGGTCAATGTGGAAGTGGCCAGCGCCATGCTGGAAGGCCTCGGGCTGGACGTCAGCCGCGCCAGCAACGGCGAAGAAGCGCTGCACTCGGTGCAAGCCGATGACTTCGACCTCATTCTCATGGATTGCCAGATGCCGGTGATGGACGGCTTTGCCGCCACCAGCGAAATCCGCCGCCACGAGCAGCAGCGCGGCCGCGCCCGCAGCATGCCCATCATCGCCATCACCGCCAACGCGCTGCAAGGCGACCGCGAATCCTGCCTGGCAGCCGGCATGGACGACTATCTGAGCAAGCCCTTCACCCAACAGGCGCTGGGGCAGACCCTGTCGCGCTGGATCAGCCTGCCGCGCACGGCGCCGGCGCCGGCCGAGGCGCCCAGCGCGCAGGACGACACCATCAACCGCCAAGCCCTGGACAACATCCGTGCCCTCAGCCCCGCCAACGGCGACGCCCTGCTGGAGCGCGTACTGCAAGCCTTCCTGCGCGACACCCCGCAGCACCTGCATACCATCCAGCAAGCAATCAGCGCCGGCGATGCCGGTCAGCTGCGCAAGGCCGCGCACAGCCTCAAGTCCAGCAGCGCCAATGTCGGCGCCGACGCACTGGCGCGGCACAGCAAGGAACTTGAACAACTCGGACGCAATAACACCACCGCCGGCGCCGCAGCACTGCTGGCTGACATGGAACACTCTTTCCAGGCCGCGCGGCAGGCGTTGGGAGCTCTCCTGGAAAAGGAAACCTGATCATGGCAACTTCCCCCAAGCGCGGCCTGGTACTGGTCGCAGACGACGATCCCACCATGCGTCTGCTGATGCTGGAAATGCTGGCCCAGGTCGGCCTCGACGCCATCGAAGCCGAGGACGGCGTGCAAGCGCTGGCCAGCTTCCAGAGCGTCACGCCTGACCTGGTGCTGCTGGATGTCGACATGCCCGGCATGGACGGCTTCAGCGTGTGCCGCGAAATCCGCCGGCTGGAAGCGCAGGCCGCCGTGCCGATCATCATGGTCACCGGCGGCGACGAACTGGAATCAGTGACCCGTGCCTACGAGGCCGGCGCCACCGATTTCGTCTCCAAGCCGATCAACTGGCCCATCCTCGGCCACCGCGTGCTGTACGTGCTGCGTGCCAGCGACGCCATCAGCCGCCTGCGCATTGCCGACGCCCAGCACCGCGCAGTGCTGGCCGCCATCCCCGACACCTTCTTCCGCATGAACAAGGACGGCTACTACCTCGACTACGAGCAGGGCCACGAAGCCAGCAACGTCTTCTCCACCGACCTGTGCGTGGGCCGGCACCTGAGCCAGGTGCTGCCGCCCGATATCGCCGGGCACATGCTGGAGCAAGTGCATACCGTGCTCGACACCCAGCATATCCGCTCGCTGGATTACCAGTTGCCTCTGCCTGGTCCGGCGCCGCGCGCGCGGCAGGGCGAGCATCCGGCACCGCTGCCGGTGCGCCACTTTGAAGCACGGCTGGTGGCCACCGGGCCGGACGAGGTGCTGGGGCTGGTGCGCGACATCAGCGAGCGCAAGCGCAGCGAGGAGCAGATCCGCCGCCTGGCCTATTGTGATTCGCTGACCGGCATCCCCAACCGCCAGGCCTTCCTGGAAACCCTGGAGGCCGAGCTGGTGCGCTCGCGCAAGGCCAATAAAAAGTTCGCGGTGCTGTTCATGGACCTGGACGCCTTCAAGCGCATCAACGACACACTGGGCCACGACGTTGGCGACCACCTGCTGAAAGCCGTCTCCGAACGCCTGCGCGAGACCACGCGGCCGGGCGACCTGGTCTCGCGCAACGAAGGCGCCACCAACCTGGCACGACTGGGCGGCGACGAATTCACCATTCTGATTCCCGACCTGGAGCGGGTGGAGAACGCGCTGAACGTCGCGCACCGCGTGAAGGAAGCCATGCGCCGCCCCTTCCTGCTGGATGCGCACGAAATCTTCGTCACCGCCAGCATCGGCATCTCCTTGTATCCGGAGGATGGCGAGGACTGCAACTCGCTGCTCAAATACGCCGACACCGCCATGTACCACGCCAAGAACTGCGGCAAGAACAACGCCAAACTGTACAGTTCCTCGCTGACCATGCAGATCATGAGCCACGTCAAGCTGGAAGTCGGCCTGCGCAAGGCCTTGCAGAACGATGAGCTGTATCTGCTGTACCAGCCGCAGATCGACGTTGCCAGTTCGCGCATCGTCGGCTTTGAAGCGCTGGTGCGCTGGCGCCATCCCGAGCGCGGCGTCATCTCACCGACCGAATTCATCCCGCTGGCCGAGGAGACCGGGCTGATCGTGCCGATCGGTGAATGGGTGTTGCGCAACGCCTGCCAGCAGGCGATGGCGTGGCAACTGCAGGGCAAGCCGCCGGTGCGGGTGGCGGTCAACCTGTCGGCCAAGCAGTTCAAGGACGAAAACCTGACGCAGAGCGTGATCTCCGCGCTGCACGACACTGGTTTGCCGCCCGAGCTGCTGGAACTGGAGCTGACCGAAGGTACGTTGATGGACGACGCCCGCGCCACCATGTCCACGCTGGAGCAGCTGCGCGCCATCGGCGTCTACCTGTCGATCGACGACTTCGGCACCGGCTACTCATCGATGAATTACCTGAAGCGCTTTGACGTGCGCGCGCTCAAGATCGACAAAAGCTTCATCAGCGGCCTGCCGCTGGATTCGGAAAACGCCGCCATCACGCGCGCCATCATCGCCATGGCGCACGGCCTGAAGATGGCGGTGGTGGCCGAAGGCGTGGAGACGGATGCGCAACTGGTGCTGCTGGAACAATACGGCTGCGACATGGTCCAGGGCTACTACCTCGGCCATCCCTCCCCGCCCGACACCATCCATCGCATGCTGGCCAACCAATGCACGCCCGTCATGACATGATCAACATCACCAGACGGGGCTGGAACCACATCGCCAAATACCATACCGCCACGCAATCGCCAACGCATGCAAACAAGAGTAAATTCAATGCAGGCAAGGACTTGGTCAAGTTAATTTACCAAGCTTCGCAGTTCGCCCCGGCCAAAACCATGCGCCAGCACATAGTGCGCACTTTTGATGCTGGGCATAACATCGGCATGGACAGACGCAGCAAAAAAGCTACTTCGGTGGTTACCGTAATTACCCGACTTAACGGCGATCTGGTAAACATGTTTCCGTGACTGCCATAGGAGACAATGATGGCACTAGACTTTGCTGTTCTGACGGCAGATGAGACCTCCGCAGATATTGTTCCGCTGGAATGGGATCAACATGAGGCGCTCATCGATCTCGCCGCGCGGTTTAAGCTCACGCAACTGCTGCGGCGCTCACAGCACCCCATCCTGCTTCATCGCGGCGATGGCGTCAGCGCTGTAGCCAAGCGATAGCAGGACTTCGTCGTTGTGCTGGCCCAGCGTCGGCCCCAGCCATTTGGTGTGGCCCGGCGTGGCCGACAGCTTGGGCGAAATGGCCGGCAGCTTGACTGGCGTGCCGTCGGCAAACTGGTGCTGTTCGAACATCTCGCGCGCCAGGAATTGCGGGT
Source organism: Duganella sp. (assembly GCF_039595735.1). Taxonomy (NCBI): domain Bacteria; kingdom Pseudomonadati; phylum Pseudomonadota; class Betaproteobacteria; order Burkholderiales; family Oxalobacteraceae; genus Duganella; species Duganella sp. The sequence goes on along the minus strand of NZ_JBCNLB010000010.1, from coordinate 30,807 downwards.
CGGTCATCATGTCGCGCACGGAGTAGATTTTGCCGGCCGGGACGTCAGCCGCTTTCAGCACTTCCAGCGCGCTGTCGATGGTTTGGGTGTCGCACCAGGCCTGGATGGCGTCATCGATCATTTGCGTGTGCTTGACGCGGCCATCGTTGCGCTCCAGTTCCGGATTGCCGGCCAGGTCGATGCGGCCCATGGCCAGCACCAGCCGCTTGAAGATGGCGTCGCCATTGCCGGCGATGACGATGTTCTCGCCATCCCTGGTGGTGTAGGTATTCGACGGCACGATGCCCGGCAGCGAGCCGCCGGTACGCTCGCGCACCACGCCGGCGTGGTCGAATTCCGGCACCAGCGATTCCATCAGGTTGAACACGGATTCGTACAAGGCCACGTCCACCATCTGGCCTTCGCCTTTGTGTTTGCCGCCGGTGGCGTCGCGGTGACGCAGGGCCATCATGGCGCCGATCACGCCGTGCAGCGCCGCCACCGAATCACCGATCGACACGCCCACCCGCACCGGCGGACGGTCGGCATGGCCGGACACATAGCGCAGGCCGCCCATCGACTCCCCGATGGCGCCAAAGCCCGGCAAATCCTTCATCGGTCCGGTCTGGCCGAAGCCGGACAGGCGCACCATGATGGTTGACGGATCGACCGCCTTCAATTGTTCGTAACCGAGCTCCCATTTCTCCAGCACGCCGGGACGGTAGTTCTCGATGATGATGTCGGCCTCCAGCGCCAGCTTGCGCGCGATCTCGCGGCCCTGCGCATGCTTCATGTTCAGCGTGAGGGATTTCTTGTTGCGCGACTGCACCGACCACCACAGTGAGGTGCCATCCTTCAGCACCCGCCATTTGCGGATCGGGTCGCCGCCGTCGGGCGATTCAATCTTGATCACTTCCGCGCCAAACTCGGCCAGCATGCGCGCACAAAAAGGGCCCGCGATCAGCGTGCCCAGTTCCAGTACTTTAATGCCGGCCAGCGGGCCGGAAGTGTTCTTGCTCATGTCGTCCTTCGATCCAGCATGGCGCGGGCGATGGTGCCGGCGTCCACGTATTCCAGCTCGCCGCCGACCGGCACGCCGCGCGCCAGCCGGCTCACGCGCAGGCCGCGCGCCTTCAGCAGCTCGGAAATGTAGTGGGCGGTGGCTTCGCCTTCGTTGGTGAAATTGGTGGCCAGCACCACTTCGGTGACCAGGCCGTCGGCGGCACGCGCCACCAGTTTTTCAAGGTGGATGTCTTTCGGGCCGATGCCGTCCAGCGGCGACAGCCGGCCCATCAGCACGAAGTACAGGCCCTTGTAGGTCAGGGTCTGCTCGATCATCAGTTGATCGGCAGGCGTCTCGACCACGCACAGCAGGCGGCGGTCGCGCGAATCGTCGTTGCAGGTGTCGCAGACGTCTTCTTCGGTGAAGGTATTGCAGAGCGCGCAGTGGTGCACGGCGTTGACTGCCTGATGCAAAGCGCGCGACAGCATGTCCGCGCCTTCGCGGTCATGCTGCAGCAGGTGGAACGCCATGCGCTGCGCCGACTTCGGTCCCACGCCAGGCAAGCGGCGCAGGGCTTCAGTCAGGAATTCCAGCGACTTGGACATGGGGCCTTAGAACGGCATCTTGAAGCCGGCCGGCAGGTTCATGCCGGCGGTCAGGCCGCCCATTTTCTCGGCGGCGGTGGCTTCGGCCTTGCGCACGGCGTCGTTGAAGGCGGCGGCCACCAGGTCTTCCAGCATGTCTTTGTCGTCCGCCAGCAGCGACGGGTCGATCGAGACACGCTTGACGTCGTTCTTGCAGGTCATCACAACCTTGACCAGGCCGGCACCCGACTGGCCTTCCACTTCGATCAGGGCCAGCGATTCCTGGGCCTTTTTCATGTTCTCTTGCATTGCCTGGGCTTGTTTCATCAGGCCGGCCAGTTGGTTCTTCATCATGGTGGAGTTCTCCGTGTTGCGGTAAATTGTTGAGGGAAGCGATCAGGCAGCCGCTGCCGCGCTGGTTTGCGGCGGCACGATGGAGCCAGGGACCACCCAGGCGTCCAGTTCGCGGATCATGCTGTTCACAAAAGGATCGTTGGCGACAGTTTCTTCGGCAGCGCGCTGGCAGGCTTCGCGGTAGGCTTGCGCCTCGGCGCTGGCGGTGTACCAGACGGCGCCCAGTTCGGTATCCACGCGCACGGTACGGCCAAAGCGTTCGGCCAGGGCGGTAGTCAGTTTTTCCACGTTGCCGGGCGTGCGCCAGGTTTCGATCGGCACGCGCAGGGCGAATACGGCGGCATTGCCTTCGAAGTAGCACCTCACCATTTCGGCTTGCATCGCCAGTTGCTGGGCGGTGCCGCGCAGTGGCAGTGCGGCCGCCACGGCGGGCCAGTTGCCGTCCCAGTTCAGTTCAGGGACCGGCGTGATGACGTATTCGTAAGGCGCCTTGGCGGGCGCCGGCGCGGCGCGGGCCGGCATGGCAATGGCGTGCGGATCGTTGGCCTGCAGGGCCGGTGTGGCCGGCTCGGGGGCGTACGGATGCGCGGCGCCCTGGGCCGGCATGGCGGAGTCGTCGGAGAATTCGGTGACCCACGGTGGCAGGTCGTCCTCTTCGGCAACGGCGGGTTTGGCTTTGGCTTGGGGGGCCGGCGCCACGTACTGCGGTGCGGCCGCAGGCGGCGCGACGCGGGCCGGCGCTTCCATCACAGCGGCGCCACCGTCATCGGCTGGCGGCATGTCTTCCCACGGCGCCGGACGCGACGGCGCGCCGCCATGGGCGCTGGCCGGCGATGGCGGCGTATAAGCAGCGCCCGGCCCTTGCGGCGCAACGGTGCGCGGCGCGGATGAAGCAGGCGCAGCGGCTTGCGGTGCGAAGGCCTGCGGCGCAGCGGTCTGCGGGGCGGATGAGGCAGACGCGGCAGCTTGCGGTGCGACGGTCTGCGACGCGGCGCCTTGTGGTGCGGCATTCTGCGGCGCGAATGGTGCAGGCGCCGTCGAGGCGGCGCTTACGCTGGGAGGCGACGGCGGTGCAGCGGGCGCTGGCGCTGCGGCCGGTGCGCTCGCTGCCGGACGTGCGCCGCCCGGACGCGATGCGGCGCGCGCGGCTTCCAAGGCAGCGTTGATCGCAGCGCGCGCAGTGCTGATTGGCGCGGCGGCCGCTGGCGGCGGCGCGCTCGCCGCGGGAGCAGCCGCCGACGCCGGCAATGGTACAGCGGCCGATGGCTGTGCAGCAGCGGCCGGCGACTGCGCTGCCGGCGCTTGGGCGGCGGCCAGCGCGGCAGTGGCTGGCGGTTGAGCGGCCGGCGGTTGAGCGGCCATTGCGGCGCCCGGCGCTGGTGCGGCTGGCGCTTGAGCGGCGGCCAGCGCGGCGGCGGCTGGCGACGGTGCAGCCTCGTTGCGCGCCATCGCGGCAGCGCCGGCGATGACCGACGGCGGCACCACGCTGGCATGGCTCGCCTGTACGTTGGCGGCAGCGCGTGCCGGTGTAGCGCCGGCCGCAGCACGGGCCGAAGCCATCGCCGCCTGGCGCGATACCGCCGGTGCCGCCGCTGGTTGTCCCTCCGCCCCGCCTACGCCGGGGCGAAAGGCCAGCATCCGCAGCAGGGTCATCGAGAAACCGGCATATTCATCCGGCGCCAGGCCCAGCTCGTTGCGGCCATGCACAGCAATCTGGTAATACAGCTGCACCTCTTCCGCATCAAACAAACCGGCCAGGCGCACGATATCCGCGTATTCCGGCAAATCCTCGGGCAACGCCGCCGGCACGGTCTGCGCCAGTGCGATCCGGTGCAGCAAAGTCCCCAGATCCTGCAAAGCGCCGTTGTACGACAGGCTGCGCGTGGCCATCTCATCGGCCACCGCCAGCAGATCGGCACCGTCCTGCGCCGCCAGCGCATCCAGCAGGCGAATCAGGTACGACTGATCCAGCGCCCCCAGCATGCCCTGCACCGCATCCAGCGTCACCGCGCCGGCGGCATACGCAATCGCCTGATCGGTCAGCGACAAGGCATCGCGCATCGAACCATGCGCACCGGTCGCCAGCAGGCGCAAGGCCGGCTGCTCAAAGGTGATGCCCTCCTGCCCCAGAATATTTTCCAGGTGGCCGATGATGTGCCCCGGCGGCATCTGCTTCAGATTGAATTGCAGGCAGCGCGACAACACCGTCACCGGAATCTTCTGCGGATCGGTGGTCGCGAGAATGAACTTGACGTGCTCCGGCGGCTCCTCCAGCGTCTTCAGCATCGCGTTGAAGGCGTGGTTGGTCAGCATGTGCACCTCGTCGATCATATAGACCTTGAAGCGGGCATTGGTCGGCGCGTACACCGCCTGCTCCAGCAACTGCGCCATCTCGTCGACGCCGCGGTTGGATGCCGCATCCATCTCGATGTAATCAACAAAGCGGCCCGCATCGATCGCCGCGCAAGCCTCGCACACGCCGCATGGCGTGGCCGTGATGCCGCCGGTGCCATCCGGCCCGACGCAATTGAGCGACTTGGCCAGAATCCGCGACAAGGTGGTTTTACCCACACCGCGGGTACCGGTGAACAAATAGGCGTGGTGCAGCCGGCCGCTATGCAAAGCATGCGTCAGTGCGCGAACCACGTGCTCCTGGCCGACGAGCGTTTCGAAGTTTCGAGGGCGGTATTTACGGGCGAGGACTTGATAGGACATGCTGGGATTTTACCGTATCGCGGGTGCCAAAGCGGCAATTGTAACAAGTCGCGACTGGATTAGGTAAGTCTGCCATTTCGCCCTACAATTTGTTTTTCTTTTAACATGCCTAAAATGAAAAAACTTGCCCTGACGCCGCTGCTGTTGCTGTCCCTCGCCGCCCACGCTGATGAACGCGAATGGCACCCCTATAAAAAACTGGTGGAAGACCTGCGCTTCGACAAGTTCTACGCCCTGCCAGCCGCAGAGCGCGACAAGATCAACCTCTACCTGACCGTCAAGCCGCTCAACAAGAACTACAAGCCGTCCGACGTGGTGTTGACCGTGGTGAGCGGCAACGAGCGCCAGCCGCTGCCGGCGCTGTCGCCCGACTTCCGCCTGCCGCTGGTGCCCAATCCGAAATGGATGACCGACGACGCCAGGATCATGACCAGCCTGCCCAAAGAGGAAAAATCCAAAGTCGGCTATGAAGCCCTGACACCGTTGCCGGACGGCCTGCAATGGAATTACGCGCCGGTGATGAGCAGCGTCGGCCAGATGAATCAGGCCATCAAGAAAATGGCCGGGGCACTCAGCATGTTCGCGCCCAGCGCGAAAGTGGTGATCTTCAAGTTCCACCACCCGGCCCAGCTGAAAGTCGGCAACGCGGTCTACAACACCGACGCCAGGAACCAGATCCGGTTGAAGCCGGAAACAGCCCTGCTGAAAGAAAATCCGCTGATGGTGGCGTCCGAACGGCCGTTTGAAGCCGAACTGGAATCGGAATAAACAAAAAGCCGCCCGAGGGCGGCTTTTTCATGAATAAGGAGGCGAGCCTGATCTGCGGCACTTATGGTGAACGGCTGTGGCTGCTTCGTTCCCGACCTGACCAGGTTGACCATGCCACAATGCGCAGGGGCCCGCCAGACATCATTATACCTTACAGCCCGAGCTCCTGCCAAATCTGGTCCACCCGTGTTTTCACTTCCGGCGACATGGTGATCACCGTGCCCCACTCGCGCGTGGTTTCGCCCGGCCATTTGTTGGTGGCATCAATCCCCATCTTGCTGCCCAGGCCGCTGATCGGCGAGGCAAAGTCCAGATAATCAATCGGCGTATTGTCGACCAGCGTGGTGTCGCGGGTCGGGTCAACCCGGGTGGTAATGGCCCAGATCACCTCATTCCAGTCGCGGATATTCACATCCTCATCCACCACCACGATGAACTTGGTGTACATGAACTGGCGCAGGAAACTCCACACTCCAAACATCACACGCTTGGCGTGGCCGGCGTACTGCTTCTTGATCTGCACCACCGCCATGCGATAACTGCAACCTTCCGACGGCAAGTGGAAATCGGTGATCTCGCTGAACTGCTTTTGCAGCAGCGGCACGAACACTTCATTGAGCGCCAGGCCCAGAATGGCCGGCTCATCTGGCGGTTTGCCGGTGTAGGTCGAGTGATAAATCGGGTCGCGGCGCATGGTGATGCGGTCGATGGTGAACACCGGGAACCAGTCCTGCTCATTGTAATAACCCGTGTGGTCGCCATACGGTCCTTCCAGCGCATGCTCGTAGCCGGACGGGTGATTCTCGTCCGGATAAATATGCCCTTCCAGCACAATCTCGGCCGAAGCCGGCACGCGCAGCTCGCTGCCGATGGCCTTGACCAGCTCGGTGCGGCTGCCGCGCAGCAGGCCAGCAAACTGATATTCCGACAAGGCATCCGGCACCGGCGTCACCGCACCTAATATAGTAGCGGGGTCCGCGCCCAAAGCGACGCAGACAGGATATGGCTTCCCTTTGCTCTGGATGGCATGTTCGCGGAAGTCCAGCGCGCCGCCGCGATGCGCCAGCCAGCGCATGATGACCTTGTTCGGCCCCAGCACCTGCTGGCGATAGATGCCCAGATTCTGGCGCTTCTTATTAGGCCCCTTGGTAATTACCAGGCCCCAGGTAATCAGCGGCGCCACGTCGCCCGGCCAGCAGTGCTGGATCGGCAACTTCGACAAATCGACATCCGCGCCTTCCCACACGATCTCCTGGCACGGCGCGCCGCGCAGCTCTTTCGGCGCCATGTCCCACACCGCCTTCACCAGCGAGCCCAGGCCCATCAGATCCTTGAAGTCCTTCGGCGGCTCCGGTTCCTTCAGGCGCGACAGCACATGGCCGATCTTGCGCAGCTCGCTCACGCTCTCTGCGCCCATGCCCAGCGCCACGCGGCGCTGCGTACCGAACAGATTGCCCAGCACCGGCATGCTGTGTCCGGTCGGATGCTGGAACAGCAGGGCCGGGCCACCGGCGCGCAGGGTGCGGTCGCACACCTCGGTCATCTCTAAATGCGGCGAAACGGGCGTTAAAATGGGCTTAAGTTCGCCCATCCGTTGCAGTTGAGAAATAAAATCTCGTAGATCGGAATATTTCATCGGTTTTTTAATATTTTCTTACATTAAAGCGCACTGTTTAAAAATACAGGTCAAGTGATTGATTTTATTGGTTTTCCGCCGGATGCAAGGCAAAATTCTAGATTTAAAAGTTATAAAGACGGTTCGCGTTAGTATTGACTTGATATAAAACGGCTTCTACAATCCACCCTACTTGATGAGTACCGCCCTTTGAGGCCACTCATACATTCACGGAGTCGGGGCTCCACATGACATTTTAAGGAGTGTTTTCACAAGGCGTCTGCCTTCCTCCCCGGTAGTAGTTGTATTGCATCTGGTTGACTCCATCTGGAGAGATCAGCAACAAGCAAGCAATGATGGCGTTCGGCTCGCGCGCTTCCGCAGCGGCGACGAACGAGATATTTCTGATGCACGGCATTAGCACCTGTTTAGCTGCGTATGACGCTGGCGGGGGATCGCTTTTACGGACATTTCAGGGGAACTCTATGATTAATAGCAATACCGGTGCAGCTACGCTTGCCCGATCCATGGCTCGCCAGCCAGCCGCGTGGTTCTCCACGTCAGGCATTTCGGCAAAGGGCGTGTTGACCACCGCCCAGCACACCTTGACCATTGTCGGTGTCACCGCTTTAGTAGTAATGGCAGTACTGTTTGTCCGTCCTGACCTGGCCAAGGCCCTCAGCGACAGCCTGAACCGCACGCAACAGGTTGAAGCCGTAGCCGTCACCGCGCCACCGCTGGACGCTCTGATGGAAGCGCCAGCCGCCGCCACCGCAGCCGCTGCCAGCGAACCGCTGACGGCCGAGGAAAAAGCCCTGCTGGGCACTGAAAAGCAGCAGAAATGGGTCACCAACTGGCTGTCCAAGCGCTACCGCGTGGCTGGCGACGCCGCCAACATGCTGGTCTCCACCGCTTACCTGACGGCACGCGAGATCAAACTCGATCCGCTGCTGATCCTGGCAGTGATGTCGATCGAATCCGGCCTGAACCCGTTCGCGGAAAGCCCGATGGGCGCGCAAGGCCTGATGCAAGTGATGTCCAAGGTGCACCATGAGAAGTTCCAGGACATGGGCGGCCTGCAGGCCGCGCTGAATCCAGTGGCCAATATCCGCGTCGGCTCGCTGATCCTGAAGGATTACGTGACCCGTGGCGGTTCGGTGGAAGCCGGCCTGAAGAGCTACGTCGGCGCCGCCGCGTTTGAAACCGACGATGGTTATGGTTCGCGCGTTCTGGCCGAGTACAACCGCCTGAAGCAAGTCTCGGCGGGCAAGAAAGTGCCAACCATCACCCCACCGCAGCAAGTTGCGGCCGCACCGGCCAAGCAGGCAACCCCGCCAGTGGCTGCCGCCGAGAAATCGGTCAGCGGCACCCAGATCGCCGGCCTGTAATCACGGGCAGGACCTCACAGTGACGCGGCCGGAATCCTTGAACGGATCCCGGCCGCCACCGAAATTGTTCGACTCCTTGTAGTAGCACACCACCGAACCGCCTGGCAGCCGCCATTTGGTCACCCTGCTGCCGTCCGACGCAACAAACTCCCCGATCGCGCCACTTTCGCCTTTGTGCGCCTTGCCGATGGCTGCCGCCAATGCGGTTTGGTCGTTGACATATTTACGGTCGCGCTGAGTCCATGCTTCCTTGCGCAGCTGACGATCGATCTCGCCGGCGCCGCCGATGGCGCGCTGCTTGAGGTCTTCCTGCGGCTTGGCTGGCAGGGCAAACGGATCTGGCGCCGCCGGAGCGGGCGGCGCCTCCACCACCGGCGCCGGTGCCGGCAGCGTAATGGCCTGCGGCTCGACCCGTGGCGGCGCTGAGATCGACGGCGCCGGCCGCTGCCGTTCAGGCGAACGCGCGGCAGTTGCCGGCGCGGGCGGCGTCGCACGCGGCTCTGGCCGTTTAAACGGGGTCAGGATGTAGGTGATGGGCTCGTACGGCCGGAGAGGGGCCGCCAGCGGCCGCTCAGGCGCCTTCCACGCCATGAACGCCAGCAGGTGGGCGCCGGCGACCAGCGCCAGCCAGCCGCGCCGGCGCCAGCCTGGTGTCTGCAATTCGATGATACGGCTCCAGAATTAGCTGAAAAGCAATTCTCGCCAGCCCCGCCCTGGCCGGTCAACGCCCAAATAAAAAAAGCCACCGCACGCTACCGTGGGTGGCTTTTAACGATACCGGAACCGCTTAGCGCTTCTTGTCCGCCGCCACTTCTTCCGGACGCAGCTGGGCCGCCAGCTTGTCCAGCACGCCATTGACGTATTTATGGCCGTCGATGCCGCCGAACGACTTGGTCAGTTCCACCGCCTCGTTGATCACCACGCGGTAAGGAATTTCCAGATTGTTCTTCAGCTCGTAGGTGCCGATCAGCAGCACCGCGTGCTCGATCGGCGACAGCTCGGAAATGCCGCGGTCGACCAGCGGCGCAAAGATCGCGCGCAGCTCCACCGACGACGCGATGGCGCCGTTCAGCAGCACGGTGAAATGCTCGGCATCGGCCTTGTCGAAGCCGTGCGCGCCGCGGATGTGGTTGACCACCGTGGAGGCGGATTCGTTATTCAGCAGCCACTGGTACAACCCTTGCAGCGCGAACTCGCGCGCGCGGTGACGCGGCGTGCGGTTCTTGCTGGGGTTGGCGTGCAAAGTCTTCTCAGTCATTGTGGTTCTACCTTTATTCTTGATTACTCGTCGTCGCCCTGATCCTGGCTCAGCTCTTCCAGGGCGATGGTCAGGTTGGCCATTTCCACGGCCACGCGGGCGGCGTCGGCGCCCTTGACCGCCATGCGCACTTCGGCTTGCTCGTCGGTTTCGGTGGTCAGGATGGCGTTAGCGATAGGAATACCATAATCCAGGCCGATACGGGTGATGCCGGCGCCCGATTCGTTCGACACCAGCTCGAAGTGGTAGGTTTCACCGCGGATCACCGCGCCCAGCGCGATCAGCGCGTCGAACTGCTGCGACTCGGCCATCTTCTGCAGCACCAGCGGCACTTCCAGCGCGCCCGGCACGGTCACGTGCAGGATGTCTTCATCGGCCACGCCCAGATGCTTCAGCTCGGCCAGGCAAGCCGACAGCAGGCCGTGGCAGATGTCTTCGTTAAAACGGGCTTGTACCACGCCGATGCGCAGGTCTTCGCCGTTCAGGTTGGTTTCGTAGCTTCCTACGGTCATGATGGCCTCTTGTATGTTGGTTGAATTAGTTGGGTTTGGCGACGTAGCCGGTCACTTCCAGGTTGAAGCCGGTCATCGACGGCATCTTGCGCGGGCTGGCCAGCAGCTGCATCTTGCAGACGCCGACTTCACGCAGGATTTGCGCGCCGATGCCATAGCTGCGCAGGTCCATGCTGGCCGCGCGGCCTTTCGGCTTGGATTCTTCCGGCTTGCACAGCGCCTCGAACTGGTTGAAGAACTGCTCGGCAGTTTCTTCGCAGTTCAGCAGCACGATCACGCCGCTGTCGGCGGCCTTGATTGCCGCCATCGAGGACGACAGGTTCCACGAGTGGGTGGTGGCTTCCGATTCCAGGATGTCCAGGATGGATACCGGCTGGTGCACGCGCACCAGGGTTTCCTTGCCCTTGACGATTTCGCCGTGCACCAGCGCCAGGTGGGCCGAACCGCTCGGCTTGTCGCGGTAAGCGATCATGCGGAAATCGCCGTGGGCGGTCTTCAGCGTGCGCTCGCCGGCTTTTTCCACCAGCGACTCGTTGCGGCTGCGGTAGTGGATCAGGTCGGCAATGGTGCCGATCTTCAGATTGTGTTCCCTGGCGAATTCCAGCAGGTCCGGCAGGCGCGCCATGGTGCCGTCGTCCTTCATGATTTCGCAGATCACGGAGGCTGGCGTCAGGCCGGCCATGGCGGTCAGGTCGCAACCGGCTTCGGTATGGCCCGCGCGCATCAGCACGCCGCCCTTTTGCGCTTTCAGCGGGAAGATGTGGCCTGGCTGGACGATGTCCGACGGCTGCGCGTCTTTGGCGACCGCCACCTGAATGGTCTTGGCGCGGTCGGCCGCCGAGATGCCGGTGGTCACGCCCTCGGCCGCCTCGATCGACACCGTGAAGTTGGTGCCGAAGGCCGTACCGTTCCTGGTCGACATCATCGACAGTTCAAGCTGGTCGCAGCGTTCCTCGGTCAGCGTCAGGCACACCAGGCCGCGCGCGTACTTGACCATAAAGTTGATGGCTTCCGGCGTGACGAAGTCCGCCGCGAGCACCAGGTCACCCTCGTTTTCCCGGTCTTCTTCATCGACCAGGATCACCATGCGGCCAGCGCGCAACTCGGCGACGATTTCTTCGGTGCTGGAAATTGACATTTTTAATCCTTCAAGGCTGAGCAAGCGTATTGCATTAACCCGCTATTTTAAAGGATTTACGTCAACCCTACCGCAAAAGTCCGCTTTTATCCATCGCCCCCTCTGGCGCAAGGCATTTCCAACAAGATACATCGGGATTTCCCTACGGAAATTTCAGAATGCGCCGATAGTTGCCGTTCAGCTGAGGCGCTAGAGTGGGCATCCGTCCCAACCCGCCCGCAGCCCACGACTTTCACAGCGAGAAAATCCATGCATCCCGTGTCCCGTCAAGCCCATCCCATCCACGCACGGCAGCGCTCACCGCTGCGCCTGTCCCTCGCCCTGGTCGCCGCGCTGTCCGTCGCGCCGGCGATGGCGGTCGACGTAGGCGACATCGCCGTGCACGGCTACGGTCATACCAGCTACTTCCGCGAGGATGGCAGCGGCAGCTGGGATGACAGCCTGGTTTCGCTCTTGTTTACGGCTGAAGTAGCCGACCGCACCCGGGTATGGGTACAGTTGCACAACACCGCCAGCGTCAGCCATCTCGACTGGGCCTATGTGGATTACCGCGTCAACGCGGCGCTGACCCTGCGCGGCGGCCAGATCAAGCTGCCGATCGGCCTGTACAACGAGATCATTGACGCCCGCTTCCTGCAGCAAAGCACGCTCCCGCCGCTGATGTATCAGGACGGCAGCAGCTTCACTTATGAAAACATGCGTGGCGTCAACGCCAGCCTGACCCAGGCTCTGGGCACGGGCAGCATCGTGCTGACCGCCTACACCGGCGAGGTTGCGCCGTCACCTGAGACGCCTCCGACCACGGTTTATCACAATCTGACGGGGGCTAACGTGACATACACGCCGGTCGAGGGCTTGCGGCTGATGGCATCGGGTTTCCGCAGCCGCGTGGAAGAAAGCGACAGCAACCTGCCGGTGTTCGGCAAGGGTGTGAATGCAGTCCGCCTGCTATCGGCGGACTACGTCAACGAACACTGGGACCTCAAGGCGGAAGCTGGCCGCTCCAGCTTCAACGGCCAGAAAAGCCGCACCGCCTATGCGCAAGTGGCATATGCGGTCAACGACGCCATCAAACCTTTCGTTCGCTACGATACCATCCGCATCGGCGACGCGCCAGGCGACAGGAGCCGACAAACCACCCTCACCCTGGGCCTGACCTACAAGGTCAACGACAACGTCGCGCTGCGCCTGGAGGGGCACCGCAACGCCGGCTACGCCCTGGCTTACAGCCAATGGCTGGCATCCAGCCCCGGCGGCACGCCGGATCCCGATGCGCAACCTGCCCATTCACACTGGAACATGCTGGGCGCCAGCGTCAATTTCATTTTCTAACACGCCACGGAATCTCAACATGCACAATTTCAAACGCGTCTCTCTGGCGCTGATGCTTTGGACCGGCCTGGCTGGCGCCGGCCGCTGCGGCGACATGGTGGTCATCGTCAACAAGGCCAACACCCACACCGGCGACCTGGCACTGGTGAGCAAGATCTTTACCGGAGCCCAGCTGTCCTGGGCCGACGGCACGCCGATCGTTGCGCTGGACCAGGCGGATAACGCGGCAAAAAGCAGTTTCGCGTCCATGCTGGGCAAATCCACCGGCAGCATCAAGGCGGCATGGGCCAACCTGATGTTCGCCGGCAAGGCCACACCGCCCAAGGTGGTGGACGGCGACGCCGAGGTCAAGGCCGCGGTGGCGGCCAATAAGGCGGCCATCGGCTATATCAACGCCACCGCAGTGGACGCCAGCGTGAAAGTACTCGTCAAATAGGCGGCGACATTCTTTTCCATGTCCCCCATTAAGAAATGCAAAAAATGAACTTCAAGACCAAGATCCTGCTACTCCCCATAGTGGCCAGTCTGATCATCATGGTGGGGGGCGTGATCAGCTACATCGTGGGGCAACGCGCCTTCTCGCAAATCCACCATCTGCAAAAAGTCGAAACACCCGCCCTGGCCGCCATGATACGCGCCAATATCGCGACATTGCGCTTCCGCGACACCGTCAAGGCGGCCGTCACGGAAGCCGATGCAGGCAAACTTGATGAGGCCGAACGCATGGCCGCCGAACTCGCGAACGCGGTCAGCGCACTGCGCACCCTGGGCGCCGACCAGAACGACATCAGCAAGACCTCGGCGGTCTACACGGCGGCGGCGCTGAAGGTGGGGCGGGCCATGATAGCGCAAAGCGACCTGGGCGAGACTGCAGGCCAGATGCAGGCGGCGTCGGCGGAACTGGACAAGAAACTAACCCAAGGTATCAACGAGGGCCTGCGCAATATCGACGCGCGCGGCCAAGGCGCGATGGAAAGCGAAAGCCACCACCTGTGGGCAAGCATCGGCACCGGTGCGGCGGTGCTGATTGCCCTGGTGATCGTCTCGGCAGCCACCCTGCGTTCGGTGTGGCGCGACTTGGGCGCTGATCCGGCCGACCTGCGCAGGGCAGTCAACGCCCTCTCGAACGGCGACCTGACGGCCAGGCTGAAGGTCGCCGGCAACGGCCAATCCTCGGTGCTGGCGGCGCTGGCCGTAATGCAGCAAAGTCTGGCCGGCGTGGTGGCCAAAGTGCGCCAGCATTCCGAAAGCGTGGCCAGCGCCAGCGTCCAGATCGCGCGGGGCAACCAGGATCTGTCGGACCGCAACGAAACGCAGGCCCGCGCGCTGCAGCAGACCGCCAGTTCGATGCAACAGTTTGGCGCCACCGTACACAATAACGCCGACAACGCCAAGCAGGCCAACCACTTGGCCCAGGACGCCGCCGCGCTGGCGGTGCAAGGCGGCGAAGTGGTGGCCAGGGTGGTCACTACCATGCAAGGCATCAACGACAGCAGCCGCAAGATCGGCGACATCATCAGCGTGATCGACGCGATTGCTTTCCAGACCAATATCCTGGCCTTGAACGCGGCAGTGGAAGCGGCCCGCGCCGGAGAGCAGGGGCGCGGCTTCGCCGTGGTCGCATCCGAGGTGCGCAATCTGGCGCAACGCACCGCCACCGCCGCGAAGGATGTCAAACACCTGATCGGGCGCAGCGTCGAACAGGTCGGGGAAGGCGCCGTGCTGGTCCACCAGGCGGGCGGCAGCATGGACGAGATTGTGGGGGCGATCCAGCGCGTGCGCGACATCGTTGCCGACATCACCGCGTCCAGCGCGGAGCAGAGCCATGGCGTGCAGCAGATGGGCGAAGCGGTCAATCAGATCGACCGCGCCACGCAGCACAACACGACACTGGTGGCCCAGAATACCACCGCCGCAGAAGACCTCAAGGCGCGCGCACTGCAGCTGGTGCAGGCGGTGGCCGTCTTCAAACTGCTGCCGCAGGAAGTCGCCGGGACGGGCGCGGCGCCACAACTACTGCAATGAGTGGCCGCGGCCGGCTAATCCGCTATCTGGGGCCGGTCGCGCCGCACACCGACACCATGCGCTCGACGTAGCGGGCGATCAGGTCGATTTCGAGGTTGACCTTGGCGCCCACGGTCAGGTGCTTGAGCGTGGTGACAGCGATGGTGTGCGGGATCAGGTTGATTGAGAACTGGCACACCAGGTCGGCGCCGGTGCCGATGTCGGTCACGCGGTTGACGGTCAGCGATACGCCGTTGACCACGATCGAGCCCTTGTAGGCCAGGAACTTGGCCAGATCGTGCGGCGCTTCCACCACCAGTTCCCACGACTCGCCCACCGGCTCGAACTTGCGCACCACGCCCAGGCCATCGACGTGGCCGGACACCAGGTGGCCGCCGAGGCGCTCATTCAGCGTCAGCGCTTTTTCCAGATTGACTTCGGTCAGCGTGTCGAGGCCGACGGTCTTGTTCAGGCTTTCGCGCGAGACATCGACGCGGAAGTTGGTGGCGTCTTTTTCCACCACCGTCATGCAGGCGCCGTTGATGGCGATGGAGTCGCCCAGCGCCACATCCGCCAGCGGCAGGCCGCCGGCGTTGATGTCGAGGCGCACGCCCGCGAACGAGCCGCCTTCCAGCGGTTGGACCGATTCAATTTTGCCGACAGCGGCGACGATACCAGTGAACATATTTCTTCCTAATGCCTAATGAGTGAATCGTGCAAGGATACGCAAATCTTGGCCGATCTGCTTAACCTCGTGGAATGCCAGGTTTTTTTTGTGGGACAGGTCGGTCAGCGCCGGCAAGGCGAACATGCCTTGCGCGTCGCCGATCAGGGTCGGCGCCAGGTACACCAGCAACTCGTCGACGCAGCCTTCGCGGATCAGCGAGCCATTCAGCTTGCCGCCCGCCTCCACGTGCAGTTCGTTGATCTGACGGCGGCCCAGCTCGCGCATCAATTCGGGCAGATCGACCTTGCCGGTGGCGTTGGGCAGCATGATGACCTCGTGGCCGGCTGCGGCCAGCGCCGCTTCTTTCCCGGGGTTGCTGGTAGCGGCGGCAATCCACGTCCCGCCCCCTGCCAATATTTTGGCGGAAAGGTCAATCTCAAGTCTGCTGTCGACCACGATGCGGCGCGGCTGGCGCGGCGTGTCCACCGCACGCACATTCAGCTGCGGATCGTCGGCCTTGACGGTGCCGATGCCGGTCAGAATGGCGCAGGCACGCGCGCGCCAGTGATGACCATCCGCGCGCGCCTCCGGCCCGGTAATCCACTGACTGACGCCATTGTGCAGGGCCGTCATGCCGTCCAGGCTGGCGGCGGTTTTCATGCGTACCCATGGCTGGCCGCGCGTCATGCGCGAGAAAAAGCCGATATTCAGCTCATACGCCTGCTCGGCCAGCAACCCGACGCTGGTCTCGATGCCATTGGTCGCCAGCTTGGCCATGCCCTGCCCGGCCACCAGCGGATTCGGATCCTCCATCGCTGCCACCACGCGGCCCAGGCCGGCGCGCACCAGCGCGTCCGAACATGGCGGCGTGCGGCCGTGGTGATTGCACGGCTCCAGTGTGACGTAGGCGGTGGCGCCGCGCACATCGTGGCCGCGCGCCTGCGCGTCCTTGAGCGCCTGGATTTCAGCATGGTCGCTACCGGCCTTTTGCGTGACACCGGCACCGATCACCACGCCATCGCGCACGATAACGCAACCGATGTGCGGATTGGGCGCAGTGGTGTACAAGCCCTTGGCCGCCCACGCCAGCGCCAGTGTCATGCCTTCCAAATCGTTGCTGATGTTCACGTCGTTCCTGCGGAGTCTGATATCGCGTCATTATATAGGCTAGTTCACAGCGCGGCGCTGGTGCAGTGGGAGGGATCGGCGTCCGGGTCGCAGGCGCGCACGCGTCCCAGCATATTGATGATGACGTTGCGGGTGAGCTTGCCTTGTGCGAGGGTGAGTGTGCCCCAGCGCGCGGTCAGGGCGTTGTCGGCACGGCAGGTGCGGCCGGCGGCGTTGTAGGCGATGTAGGTGGGCGTGCCGCCCGAGGTGAAGCGGGACGTGATGGTAATGTCGGGGCGCAGCGCCTCGTGGCGGTAAAGCGGCGGTTCGTCGGGGTCCGGGCGGCGGTTGCCGTTGCGGTCCTGGAAAATGATCCAGCCGCTTTGCCAGTTGGCGCCGGATGGGTCCAAGGGCGCCATCAGGACTTTGCTGCCGCGTGCCATGGCTAGTGAGCGGGTCAGGTCGATGGCGGCCAGCAGGTCGTTGGTGGCCGCCTGCAAGCGCAGGCGCTGCAGCGATTGCTGAAAGGCCGGCGCGGCAGCACCGAGCAGGATGAGGGCGAGCGTCAGCACCACCAGCAACTCGATCAGCGTCAAGCCAGCCTGGGGCGCGTGGGCGGTCCGGGCGTCATCTGCGCCATGGACGGCGTGAGCGGCGCCGACGCGCGCGGTCCGGGCGCCGGCGGCGGCAGCGGCGGCATGGGCGGCGCGGGTGTGGGCGCTCATGGCCAGCATCCTGCGGCGGGACCGCTGGCGAGGCGCAGGCCGCTGCTGGTGAGCGTCAGCGTAAGGCAGTCGTCGTCGCGGAAGCGGCTGTCGACCATCGCCGTGCCGGGCCGCGCGATCAGTTGCACGCACTGCGAAATCAGCTCGCCATCGCAGGCTTTGCCTTCTATTTCATAGGCACTGGCCGGCGCACTGGCGCCACTCCACCACTGGAAGTGGCGCGCCTCGGCGTCCGCCGCGCCGGCGGAGAACGCGATATAGCTGTTGTGCTGCGAGTGAAAGCGCTCCTGCTGCATCATCAGCTTCAACAACGCGGATTGCGCCTCGCCACGCCGCGTACGCACAATATGCTGCTGGTAAGCCGGCATCACGTACGCCGCCAACACCGCCGCGATCACCAACGCCACCAGCAATTCCATCAGGCTGAATCCCGCGCGCTTCATTTGGCGGCCTCATGCAGTTCACGCCAGTTGACGATCTCCCGCCAGCTCAACCGGCCAACGCGATGCGTGGAAGTCATGCCACCACTCTCCCTCACCTCTCCCGCGCCAACCGCTTGCACGACAGCGTAAGCCCTCTCCTGCTGGATACGCCCGATCGCATCAGGCACGCCGCGCGTGACCGTCTGCGGCAACAGCGATGGCGTGGGCACATAATCCGGCAGCAGCTTCGGTGGGCTCGCAACCACACCGCCCTCGTCCGGCAGGCCATTGACGACATTCAGCACAAAGCTGCGGCTGCGATTGACGCTGCAGGCATCAGCGCCTGGCAGCACGGTATTGAACAGCACCGCGCCATCCGCCAACATGCCAGTGTTGATGCTGCGCTCGCCAGGCTGGAAGAAATCGATGTACCAGCCTTTGCTGCCCGGCTCCATGCGCAGATCCGTGCCATCAAGAAAACGCTGGGTCAACTGGTGGCGGCCAGCAACCGACTCCGGCGGTGATTGCAGACTATCGATGACGGCATAGTAAGACTGCGTCGCCACATCACGCCGATCGGAGCGCTCGATCAGCCGCCCGGTGCCAAACATGACCATGTAACCGCGTGTGGCGGCAAAGGCCAGCAAGGGCGTCTGGGTAATCGGCTGGCGGCGGCGATCGGCGTCGCGCGCCACGAACAGCGGCTTGCCAGGCGCCTTCGCCCACGGCGCGCTGCCGCTGAAATCAAACCGCCACAGATTGCCCTGCAAATCGCCTGCGTACGCATAGCGCAGCGTGCCGTCACGATCATTCAACAGCACCGGAGCGCTCAGCGCGTTGGCTTGCGTGAGGTCCGATATCGGCGTGATGATGCGATAGTAATTGCTGTTGCGCAGCCAGCCCTCATTGCGCGGCTTATCGAGCGCCAGCAGGAACAAGGCCCCCTTGCCGTCATCGCCATTATTGATGCCGCTGCCGACGATCGCAAAATGGCGATGCACGCCCGGCCGCACCCGCACCCTGGCAATTTGCGGCACGGTGGTGACATTGCCCATCAGCGGATCATCGCGGTCGGTGAATTCCCACAACGCGCCAGCGAAATCGGCAGGGTCGGAGATATCCAGCGCAAACACCCCTTTGGCGCCTCCGCCCATGGCGGATACCAGCACGGATTTGCCACCGGCCTCGCCGGCGCTGGCGGGACCGTCCACAAACGCGCGATGAACGTAAGCCGGACTGGTGAGATGATGCAATTGCGCGATCAAGGCGTCCGGCACGTAGGCAAAGCGTTCTGCGCCGGTGGCGGCGTCGAACGCATGCAGCATGCCGTCGTTGGCGCCAAGATAGACCACATCGCGGTAGTACACCGGCGTGCTGTGGACGGTGTCGCCAAGGATGCTGCCACGACGGCGGAACGGCCCGGCCTCCAGCGCTCGATCGCCACGCAGATAGGCCAGGCGCTGCTCGCCGGCATGATCGTCCAGATCCAGCAACGCCTGCTGCTGCGCCGACAACGCCGACCAGACGAAGGGAATCACCGACAGCGCGCCATCCGCCTGCACGACCGAGGTGTAGATCTGGCGCTGCTCCGGCGCCGGCGCAGGAGCAGCGCCGGCGCTACCGCTCAGAATGGCGCCGGCATCCCAGGCCAGCGTGGAGGGGCCGCCCGCGCCGGCCTGCAACCGATAGCGGGAAAAATGCCCGCCCCAATCGGCAAGATCCGTCGTGGCCTCATACAGATCGCCACCGCTGGCCGAGGACAATGGCGCAGCACGCACCAGCATGGCGCCACGCGCCGTACCCGCTGCTGGCGCGCAGCTGGCGGCGACCGGCCAGCTATCGATTTCCAGCACAGGTGCGCCGGCACGCGAGACAGCGCCGACGCAGACCGCCAGCACCACAAACAAAGTCAGACGATCCGCTCTCATGGCGACTCCTCCGGTTTGCTGAACACGCTTTGCAACACCACTTCCGTCTCCGGCCTGGCGCCAAAGCCAATTGCCGTCACGCGATAGCAATAAGTCGGCGCCGCAGCGGCAGATGCATCGTCTCCTGCGCGATGGCACACCATCCGCTCCACGATGTACTGCGGCTTCTTAAACGGCAGAAAGCCCTCGCCGGTCGGCATCGTCGCTGCGGTGCGCGCGCCATAGGGCAGCGTGCAAGCGCCGCCAGCCAGATCAACCGTCTGCCACACCGGCTTGGCGGACGCATACTCATGCCGCCCGGCAGCGCAGTCCGCAGCAAACGGTCCGCTTGCCTGCACATCCCGCTCCGCATCTTTCAAGGCATCCTCCGCCGCCAGAAACGCCACGTCCCGATCACGCTCGCCACGCGCCGCTTTTTCGCTCTGCAAAGCCAACTGCGCCGCCGACACGCCCAACAGCATCACCATGATCAGCAGCATCAGGCTGACCAACAGCACGATTCCCCGTTGCCGGTCCATGATTCAGCCATCCCGATTCCGCAGCGCCACCGTCATGCTGAACATGCGCCGCGCGCGCAAGCGCTGCGCCGGCGGCAAACTCCCCTCCACCACCCGCACGCCCTGGTCGCCGCCATGCGCTTCCGAATAAGCGGCGCCAAATAAATCAAACCGCATGTCCACCGTATCCGCCCGCGTGTTGCGCTCGCCATGCAGCAACAAGGCCAGCTTGACGCTGCATACGCGCGCCCAGGCATCCAGCGCGCGCACAGCCGTCGCGTTCAGATAAGTATTCGGCACGCCATCCGCAGGCGTATCGGTATCAATGCCGTACAGCACCTGAAATGAATCCACGCCACGCACGATCGCATCCCCGCCCCAGCCGGAAGCGCTGCGGTATTTGCAGCGCAACTCCGGCTCGCCGCCCGCATCGGCCCCCACATAAAAAATGCTCCAGCCGCGCGCCTCGCCGGCCACGCCAAAGCCGCCGCAGTTGACCACGGAGCCGTCGCCATTGGCGCCCACTCCAGACCCAGAGAAGCGCAAGGCCAGCACATCACTGCCATTGGCCACCGGCGGCAGCGGCTTGCTGATCCCGTCGGTACTGCGGCTGATGCTGGCCGCATCCAGGCCATCCACCGACGGCGTGAATGCCGGCGGCGCCAGCTCGCTGTCCCAGTTGCTGTAAGCGCCCTGCCGTATGGCCTGCGCCATCACCTGCAAGGCATAGCGTCCGCCATCGCCCAGCCAGGCGTTGTCGCTGTGATTGCGGAAATTGCTGCCGGACGCGATCAGCAATCCGCTGCCGAGCAACGTCACCAGCAAACCCAGCGCAATGGCGATCAGGAACTCCACCATGCCCCAGCCGCGGCACGCCGCTTTCATGGCGCCGCTCCCACCGCCAGCGCCACGCCGGGCACGCTTTCACCGGCGGCATCCACCAGCGGCGTACCGTCCGGATTCTTGCCGCGCCAGCCGACCTTGACCACCAGCGGCGCCGACGCGCCGCCCACGCAGGCCCAGTGCAGCGCGCCGCCGCTCCACAAAGCGGCATCGCGGCAAATCACCACGCGCCCGGCCGGCATGACCTGTCGTACCTGCAGCTTGGCGTCATACATGTCGGCCAGCGCCAAGTGCGCGCTGGCGCAGGTATCGCCGTGGCACAAGGCTGGCGGCGGCGCTGGCGACGGCTCGGCATGGGCGTCGTAATTGAGCGTCAGGTAGAGATCGGTCTGCGCCGGATTGGCGCGCATGCGTTCGGCCAGCGCGGTGGCCAGTTGCGTGGCCTGCGACAACAGCACGGCCTGGTGACGCGCCCGCAGCGCCGCCATTTGCAGCGCCACACCGCCCATGATGCCCAGCGCCAGCAGCACCACCGCAATCAGGATTTCCAACAGGGTATAGCCGCGTGCGCGCATGGCACACCTCCGCAAGTCGGGGAGACTCGTCAGAAGTTAGCAGCGCTTACAGCAGAGAGTATGAGGTGTATCAAAAGTGCGCCAGCAGCAGGCTAGTTCTTGCGCGGGGTTTTGCGTTCCTGGCCCACTTCGGCAATCGCGTTCTGGAATTCCACCAGGTCTTCGAAGTTTTTGTAGACGGAGGCAAAGCGGATGTAAGCGACGTTGTCGAGGCGCTTCAACTCCTGCATCACCAGCTCGCCGATGTAGCCGGTTTCGACTTCGCGCTTGCCGCTGGTCAGCAGCTTTTCTTCGATGGAAGCGATGGCGGCGTCCACCGCCGGCGCGGCAACCGGCCGCTTGCGCAGGGCCAGTTCCAGACTGCCGCGCAGCTTGGCCGAGGTGTACTCGGTGCGGCTGCCATTTTTCTTCACCACATACGGCATCATCAGCTCGATGCGCTCATACGTGGTAAACCGTTTATCACATTTTCCGCAGCGCCGGCGCCGGCGTATCGCATCCCCCTCCTCCGATACGCGTGTATCGAGGACCTGGGTATCTTCATGCTGGCAGAACGGACATTTCATAGAGGCGCTTTGGTTAGCGTCGTCCCGGCAAAAGCCGGGACGACGCGCTGTGGTATTACTTGGCGTAGACAGGGAAGTTGTCAGCCAGAACCTTCACCGCCGCTTTCACGCGCTCGATGGTGGCCGCGTCGTGCGGGTTGTCCAGCACGTCTGCGATCAGGTTGCCGACTTGTTCCGCTTCCGCTTCCTTGAAGCCGCGGGTGGTCATCGCTGGCGAACCCAGACGAATGCCCGAAGTCACGAATGGCTTCTGCGGATCGTTAGGGATGCCATTCTTGTTGCAGGTGATGTGGGCCGAACCCAGGATCGCTTCCGCTTCCTTGCCGGTCAGGTTCTTCGGACGCAGGTCCACCAGCATCACGTGCGACTCGGTGCCGCCCGACACAATGCGCAGGCCGCGCTTGATCAGGGTCTTGGCCAGCACGTCGGCGTTTTTCACCACTTGCTGCTGGTACTCTTTGAACGATGGCTGCAGCGCTTCCTGGAAGGCCACGGCCTTGCCGGCGATCACGTGCATCAGCGGGCCGCCCTGGATGCCAGGGAAGATTGCCGAGTTGATGGCTTTCTCGTGCTCGGCCTTCATCAGGATGATGCCGCCGCGCGGGCCGCGCAGCGACTTGTGGGTGGTCGAGGTGACGAAGTCAGCGTGCGGTACCGGGTTAGGATACAGGCCGGCGGCGATCAGGCCGGCGTAGTGGGCCATGTCAACCATGAAGTACGCGCCCACCGATTTGGCAACGGCAGCGAAACGCTCGAAGTCGATTTTTTTCGAGAACGCCGAGGCGCCGGCGATGATCAGCTTCGGCTTGTGTTCCTTGGCCAGCGCTTCCATGGCGGCGTAGTCGATGTCTTCCTCGGCGGTCAGGCCATAGGACACCACGTTGAACCATTTGCCGGACATATTCAGCGGCATGCCGTGGGTCAGGTGGCCGCCTTCCGCCAGCGACATGCCCATGATGGTGTCGCCTGGTTTCAGCACGGCGAAGAACACGCCCTGGTTGGCTTGCGAGCCCGAGTTCGGCTGCACGTTGGCCGCTTCCGCGCCGAACAGCTTTTTCACGCGGTCGATGGCCAGTTGCTCGACCACGTCGACGTACTCGCAGCCGCCGTAGTAGCGCTTGCCTGGGTAGCCTTCGGCGTATTTATTGGTCAGTTGCGAACCTTGCGCTTCCATCACGGCTGGCGAGGTGTAGTTTTCCGACGCGATCAGCTCGATGTGATCGTGCTGGCGGGTGTTTTCGTTCTGGATGGCGCCGAACAGTTCCGGGTCAACGCTGGCGAGGGTGTGATCTTTTGCGAACATGAAAAAACTCCAATCGAATGAGTAACTTGTTTCTGGCAGTTGGATCGAAAGAGAGAAGCCATAGCGGACCGGCAGCCTCTTCGTGCTTTCCATCGAGGGCTGCCCAGGCGAACGGCTGTTGAAATCTCACGTTTCCCGGTGGATGCCCACCTTTCGCGGACTGACCAAAACGCACCATTGTGGGGCATTTTTGCAGATCACTCCAGCTTTTCGCCAGTTACGTGAGACGTAATGGAAGCCAAATTGTATTTGATGCGCCAGATTTGAGCAAGAAAATGAGTTGCATTCAAAGCAAGACAACCGATGGCGCGGTTTGCGGCTACAATTTTGTCCACCTTTCCACTCATCCCAAGGACTGATCATGATCGTCTTCATCACCGGCGCCACTGCCGGCTTCGGCGCCGCCATGGCCCGCATCTTCGCCAAAAACGGCCACCAAGTGCTGATCAGCGGCCGCCGCGAAGACCGCCTGCAAACCCTGTCGGCCGAACTGGGCGACGCCGTCCGCCCGATCGTGCTGGACGTGACCGACCGCGACTCGATCAAGGCCGCGCTGGACGGCTTGCCGGCGGAGTGGCGCCATATCGATGTCCTGATCAACAACGCCGGTCTGGCGCTGGGCGTCACGCCGGCCCACACTTCCTCGCTGGACGACTGGGACACCATGATCGCCACCAACGTCAGCGGCCTGGTGGCGATGACCCGCGCCATCCTGCCGGGCATGGTGGAGCGCAATAGCGGGACCGTGATCAACATCGGCTCGATCGCCGGCTCCACGCCTTATCCGGGCGGCAATGTGTACGGCGCCACCAAGGCCTTCGTCAACCAGTTCACGCAAAACCTGCGCGCCGACCTGGCCGGCACCGGCGTGCGCTGCACCAACCTGGCCCCCGGCCTGTGCGGCGGCACCGAATTCTCCAACGTGCGCCTGAAGGATGACGCTGCAGCAGCCAAAGTCTATGAAGGCACCACGCCGCTGACCGCCGAGGACATCGCCAACACCGCTTACTGGATCGCCACCCTCCCGCCGCATGTCAACATCAACCGTATCGACATGATGCCGACCTGCCAGGGCTACGGCGCCCTGAACGTCAAACGCAGCACCTGACCTCATGCCGGCGCAGGCCGGAATCCATAGAACGCTGGCTCAACATGGATGCCGGCCGCCGCCGGAATGACCCGAATTCGTAAGCCATTGTTACAAAGCTTGGCAAATGGGAAGGAAACCGCTTTACTTCCGAGCGGGGCACTTTTGCGCGCCAGTTGATAAAGTTCAACCAAAACAACAATATCGCGTAGAATCTTGCTCAATTACACTAGTAGTCAAAACAACATGTCTGCAGATTTCATCTGGAACGTCCGGGTCTACTACGAAGACACCGACGCCGGCGGTATCGTCTATTACGCAAACTATCTGAAATTCTTCGAGCGCGCGCGCACTGAATGGCTGCGCGCCTTGCATGTCAACCAGCACAACCTGCTGGCCGAGCACGACACCCTGTTCGTCGTCAAAAGCGTGAGCGCGGAATATCATGCGCCCGCAAAGCTCGATGATGAACTAAAATTAACGGTTAGTATCGAAAAAATCGGCCGCGCCTCCATCGTTTTCCAGCAGGAAGCGTGGCGCGGCGAAACATTGCTGAACACGGCGCGGGTCAAGGTAGGTTGCGTCGATTCTGCCCTGCGTCCGCGCGCCGTTCCTGCGATCGTCGCCGACAAAATGCGTCACACCACCAAAACAGACTGATAAACAATGAACGTCACCCAAGACCTTTCTTTCCTGTCCCTCATCACCAATGCGCACCTGATCGTGCAGTTGATCATGGCGCTGCTGTTCATCATCTCGCTGACCAGCTGGACCTACATCTTCAGCAAGCTGTTTGCCATCAAATCGGCGCGCCGCCTGACGGTGGAATTTGAAAAGACCTTCTGGGCCGGCGGCAACCTGCACGCCCTGTACCAGAACGCCGGCAAGGACCGCGCCAACAGCGGCCCGCTGGCGCGCATCTTCGAAGCCGGCATGGGCGAGTTCATCAAGTCGAAAGCCGCTTACACCGCCAGCCGCGACAACATGGATGCCGGCGCCGTGCTGGACAGCGCCCGCCGCGCCATGCGCGCCGCCTTCCAGCGCGAGATGGATGCGCTGGAATCGCACCTGGCCTTCCTGGCCTCGGTCGGCTCGGTGTCGCCGTACATCGGCCTGCTGGGCACGGTGTGGGGCATCATGAACGCCTTCCGCGGCCTGGCCAATGTGCAGCAGGCCACCCTGGCCGCCGTCGCGCCCGGCATTGCCGAAGCGCTGATCGCCACCGCCATCGGCCTGTTCGCGGCGATTCCGGCGTTTGTCGCCTACAACCGTTTCTCGTACGACGTGGACCGCCTGGCGATCCGTTTTGAGAGCTTTGTGGAAGAGTTCTCCAACATCCTGCAGCGTCAATCGCGTTAATCACTATGGCTTCTTCATTCTCCAGCAGCATGCGTGGCGGCCGCGGCCGCAAGCTCAAGTCCGAGATCAACGTCGTGCCCTACATCGACGTGATGCTGGTGTTGCTGATCATTTTCATGGTGATGCCGTCGGCCAACGACCCGAGCGTGGTCGACCTGCCGCGCGCGGAAAAATCCACCAAGCCGCCCAGCGACTATGTGCAGATCGTGCTCAAGCCGAACGGCGCGCTGTCGATCGGCATCAAAGGCAAGGATGAGGACGCGCCGGAAACCGCGCCCAACCGCGACGCCCTGGTGCGCAAGCTGCGCACCATCCACGCGGCGCATCCGGACTATCCGGTGCTGATTGCCGGCGACAAGGACAGCAAGTACGACGACGTCATCCAACTGATCTCGGAAGCGAAGAAACTGGGCATCACGCGCGTGGGCCTGTCGACCAAGTAAATGCAAACGATGAAACCCGCAACCGCAGGCGGTCCGTACAAGGTTCCGCGACAACACGACAGCTGGCGTTCGATCACGCTGGCGGTGGCGATGCACGCCGTGTTGTTGCTGTTCCTGTGGGTGGGCGTGAGCTGGCAAAACAATGAACCCACCGAAGTCCAGGCCGAAATCTGGGACATCAAGGTGCAGGACGCCGCCCCGGCAGCGCCCACGCCGGAGCCGGCCCCGCAGCCCGAGCCGGAGCCGGAAGTGGTGAAGACGCCACCGCCGCCGCCCAAGGTGGAAGCGCCGCCGGAGCCGAAGGAAGATCCGGAAATCGCCCTGCAGCGCATCAAGAAGAAAAAGCTGGAAGAAGAGAAAGCTGAAAAGCTGGAACAGGCGCGCCTGAAGAAAATCGAAGACGAGAAGCTGGCCAAGCTGGAAGCCAAGAAGAAGGCCGAGCAGAAGGCCAGGGAAGACAAGGAAAAAGCCGAGCAGGAAGAGAAGGAAAAAGCCCTGGCCGCTGAAAAAGAGAAGAAAAAAGCCGCCGCCGAAAAACTGGCCAAGGAAAAAGCCGACAAGGCCGCGCGCGAAAAAGCGTTTGCCGCCGAGATGAGCCGCATCACCGGCAATGCCGCCAAGGGCAGCACCGGCACCGCGGCCCAGTCGACCGGCGGCCGCGCCGACGGCGGCTACGCGGCAGCCATCCGCGCCAAGATCAAGAGCAATCTGGTCTACGGCGAGCAGGACGACAGCCTGAGCGCAACCTATGTGATCACCCAGCTGCCGTCGGGCGAAGTGATCGGCGTGCGCAAGGTGAAAAGCAGCGGCTCGCTCGCTTACGATAACGCGATCGAAAACGCGATCACCAAATCGTCCCCACTACCCAAGAAAAAAGATGGTACGGTTGAGCGTGACCTGGAACTCGTCTTCAAACTGAAGGAAATGCACTGATATGAAAAAACTGAACATGCTCTACACCGGTCTGGTCATCGCCGCCACCATGAGCAGCGCGCACGCCCAGATGCGGATTGAAATTTCCGGCGTCGGCAGCAATCAGATCCCGGTGGCGATCGCCGGCTTCGCCAACGAAAACGTCTCGCCGCAGAAGATTTCGGAAATCATCAAGGCCGACCTGGAACGCAGCGGCGCCTTCAAGATCATTGACGCCGGCGTGGTCACCGACGTCAACAACATCGACTACAGCGGCTGGAAAGCCAAGGGCGCCGACGCGCTGGTGGTCGGCACCGTCGACGCCCTGGCCGACGGCCGCTATGACGTGCGCTACAAGCTGCTGGACACCGTCAAGCAAGCCAAGATCTCCAACCTGGACAAGGCCGTCACCGCCCAGTTCACCCGCCTGTCGGCCCACCTGATCGCCGACGACGTGTTCTTCAAGCTGACCGGCATCCGCGGCGCCTTCTCCACCCGCATCTCCTATGTCAAGCAGGAAGGCCGCAACTACCAGCTGATGGTGGCCGACGCCGACGGCGAAAACGAACAGCTGGCGCTGCGCTCGAACGAGCCAATCATTTCGCCATCGTGGTCGCCGGACGGCACCAAGGTGGCGTACGTGTCGTTTGAACAGAAAAAACCGGTGGTGTACGTGCAAAACCTGATCACCCGCGCGCGCACCGTGGTGGCCAATGAAAAAGGCAGCAACTCGGCGCCGGCCTGGGCGCCAAGCGGCAACAAGCTGGCGGTGGCCCTGTCCAAGAGCGGCAACACCCAGATCTACACCGTCAACGCCGACGGCAGCAACCTGCAGCGCGCCACCAACAGCAGCGGCATCGACACCGAACCGCAATGGTCGGCCGACGGCAGCAGCATCTACTTCACCAGCGACCGCAGCGGCGGCCCGCAAATCTACCGCATGAACCCGGACGGCAGCGACGTCAAGCGCGTGACCTTTGGCGGCAGCTACAACATCAGCCCGCGCATCTCGGCCGACGGCAAGACCCTGGCCTACATCTCGCGCCGCGACGGCAACTTCCAGCTGTTCGTGCTGGACCTGACCAGCGGCCAGGAGCAGCGCCTGTCCGACACCACCGACGACGAATCGCCAAGTTTCGCCCCTAACGGCAAATACATCATGTACGCCACCCGCGCAGGCGGCCGCAAGTCGCTGGCCGTGGTGTCGGTGGATGGACGTGTAAAACAACGCCTGACCACTCAGGCGGGCAACATCAAGGAGCCCACCTGGGGTCCGTTCATGCAGTAAATTATGACGTTTCACTACTAGGAGAATCATTATGCGTAAACTCAGCAGTCTGGCTTTTGCCGTTACCACCGCCGCCATCCTGTCGGCTTGCTCGACCCCAGTCAAAGTGTCGGAGCCGGCACCAGTGGTTGAGCGTCCAGTAGAAAAAGCAGTGACCCCGCAAGCCGACACCCGCACCGTGGCGCCAGTGGAAACCAAATCGCTGGACCCGCTGGACGATCCAAAAGGCGTGCTGGCTAACCGCAGCGTGTACTTCGACTTCGACAGCTACGTGGTGCGCGCCGATGGCAAGCCAGTGGTGGAAAACCACTCGGCCTACCTGGTGAAGAACAAAAACCGTTCGATCCTGGTGCAAGGCAACACCGACGAACGCGGCGGCGCCGAGTACAACCTGGCCCTGGGCCAGAAGCGTGCGGAAGCCGTGCGCAAGGCCATGACCACCCTGGGCGTGCCGGAATCGCAGATCGAAGCCGTTTCGCTGGGCAAGGAAAAACCAAAAGCCACCGGCTCGAACGAAGAAGCATGGGCGCAAAACCGTCGTGCTGACATCGTCTACAAGTAATCAAAAGCACTACCTTTTTGCCGGGTCACAGGCATAATACGGGGCGGCGCGCGGTGTTATCCGCGTCCCGCCCCGTTTCTTTTTTTGATTTGTGTAGAAAGCGCCCGACATGATGAAATTCTCCAAATCCGGCCTGAGCGCCGCCCTGCTGGCCGCGACCGTCTGGC
Organism: Duganella sp.; assembly: GCF_039595735.1. Taxonomy (NCBI): domain Bacteria; kingdom Pseudomonadati; phylum Pseudomonadota; class Betaproteobacteria; order Burkholderiales; family Oxalobacteraceae; genus Duganella; species Duganella sp. The sequence goes on along the minus strand of NZ_JBCNLB010000010.1, from coordinate 1,706 downwards.
TGCCGCTGCAAGCCCATGCCGGCCTGTTCGACGACGACGAAGCCCGCAAAGCCCTGCTCGACCTGCGCGCCAAGGTCGAAGCCATGCGCGCCGACCTGCAGGCGCGCATCGACACCAAGTCCGACAAATCCAGCACCCTGGACCTGGTGACCCAGAATGAAAACCTGCTGCAGGAAATCGCCAAGCTGCGCGGCCAGATCGAAGTGCTGGCCAACGACATCTCCAACACGCAAAAACGCCAGAAAGACTTCTACGTCGACCTCGACGCGCGCCTGCGCAAGCTGGAGCCGCGCGAAGTGACCATCGACGGCAAGACCGCGCAGGTCGATCCGAGCGAACAGCGCAACTACGACGCGGCGATGCAGCTGTTCAAGGCCGGCGACTACAAGGCGGCCGGCACCGCCCTGCAGGAATTCGTGCAGCGCTATCCGGGTTCCAGCTACGCCTCCAACGCCCAATACTGGCTCGGCAACGCCTACTACGCCCAGCGCGACTGCAAGGCCGCCATCGCCGCTCAGCTGGTGGTATTGAAGAACTACAGCGACAGCCCGAAAGCGCCGGACGCCATGCTGAACATCGCCAGCTGCCAGACTGAGCTGAAAGACAAGGCTGCCAAAAAGACACTGCAAGACCTGATCAAGCAGTACCCGGATTCGCCGGCGGCGGCCACCGCCAAGGAGCGCCTGGGCGGCAAATAATTACCGCTGGGTATTTGACAGCTGGGCGGGTGTCCCCTATAATCTCGCTTCTTTCGGGGGTCGTTAGCTCAGCTGGTAGAGCAGCGGACTTTTAATCCGTTGGTCGCAGGTTCGAATCCCGCACGGCCTACCATTCCGAAAGTGCCTAGGTGTCATACCTAAGGGTCGTTAGCTCAGCTGGTAGAGCAGCGGACTTTTAATCCGTTGGTCGCAGGTTCGAATCCCGCACGGCCTACCAAGATTCATCAAGAAAGCCCACGAATTTCGGTTCGTGGGCTTTTTTGTTTCTGGTCGCTCTCTGGTCGCGAGGAAAAACACTTAGCGTTAGCCGCCCAGAGTCTCCTGAAGCAAATACTTAGATCTACTCGTACGGAGCAGACAGAGCACACGTGTCGACCAGGAGATTGCTCGACGACTCGGCATCTCGCGCAATACAGTCCGACGTTATCTACGATCGGAAATGACAGAGCCCAGCTATGCCGAGCGGCGTATAGCGAGCGGGCTAGACAAATACTCTCTGCAATTATCAGGATGGCTCAAGGCCGAAGCAGGCAAGCCGCGCAAGCAGCGCCGCAGTTTGAAACAGATCCACGCGGACCTGACAGAACTCGGTTATGAGGGATCGTATGACCGCGTGGCAGCGTTTGCCAGGCAGTGGAAGGCGGGTCAAACTGAGTGGGTCAATTCATCGAGCAAACGAACACGTAGAGCATTTGCGACATCAGTACCGCTAGTGTCTAGCATACTCAAATCTAATAAAACGACATCAGGACGAAAACTAATGGCGGTTGCTATACCCGTTTGGCCAGACACCGCCGCCTGTACAGTGAATCCGTAGATACTAAGAAGCTCAGCAGTTACGTTTGCGATATCTTCGTTGTCCGGAGCGTGTCAATGAATTTGAAACACCTTGTTGAATTGGTGAGTGTCTAAATCTCGGTTTTCAGGCAGCCTTTTTCTCCATGGTCGGCGGGTTGATCCAGGCAGCCGTGGGTAATTTCTGCGGTC